>JBGAJW010000042.1:0-42454 GCA_044224725.1 Flavobacteriales bacterium | reverse complement strand
CGGACAACAACCCGCCTGTGGCCCTCTGCCAGCCGGTGACCATCTACCTCGATGCCAGCGGCAATGCAGGCATCGTGGCAGCGGACATCGACGGTGGTAGCACGGACAACGGCACTATCGTGAGCATGGTCGCTAGCCAGCCCGCCTTCGATTGCAGCAACCTCGGCGTCAATAATGTTACCCTGACAGTGACCGATGACGGTGGCAACACGGACGATTGCGTGGCCGTGGTGACCGTGCTCGATACGATCGCGCCAACCGTGATCTGCCAGAACATCGATGCCTTCCTCGATGCCAGCGGCAACGTGACCATCACCGGCGCGGATCTCGATGGCGGCAGCAGCGACAACTGCGGAATGGGTTCGCTCACCTTCAGCGCAAGCACCGCAACCTTCGATTGCAGCAACCTCGGCCCACAGACCGTGTCCCTCACGGTGACCGATGCCAGCGGCAACAGCAGCACCTGCAGCGCCACGGTGACCGTGCAGGACACGATCACCCCGAGCATCGCTTGCAACGCCGCTACCATCAACATCGGCGCCAACGGCTGGGCCGTGATCACCGCCAGCGCACTGGCCACCTTGAGCGACAACTGCTCTTCGGGCATCAGCACCTGGACCAGCAGCGACAGCGTGAACGTCGTGGGCGATACCACCATCTGGGTCTATGTGCAGGACATCACCGGCAACATCGATAGCTGCTCCGCTACCGTGACGGTGAGCGACAGCAACCCGCCCGTGGCCCTCTGCCAACCCGTGACCATCTACCTCGATGCCGCAGGTACCGCCAGCATCGTAGCAGCGGACATCGACGGTGGCAGCACCGACAACGGTACCATCGTGAGCCTCGTGGCAAGCCAGACCAGCTTCGATTGCAGCAACCTCGGCGCCAACAACGTGACCTTGACGGTGACCGACGATGGCGGCAACTCCGACAACTGCATCGCCGTGGTCACAGTGCTCGATACCATCGCGCCCACCGTCGTCTGCCAGAACATCAATGCCTTCCTCGATGCCAGCGGCAACGTGACCATCACCGGTGCTGATCTCGATGGCGGTTCTTCCGACAACTGTGGCACGGGCAGCTTGAGCTTCACCAGCAGTGTGGCATCGTTCTCCTGCGCCGAACTCGGCCCGCAGACCGTGACCTTGACCGTGACCGACGACAGCGGCAACAGCAGCACGTGCTCCGCCACCGTGACCGTGCTCGACACCATCACCCCGACGATCGCTTGCAGCGCCGCTTCGATCAACATCGACGCCAACGGCTGGGCCATCATCAGCGCCAACGCACTTGCCACGTGGAACGACAACTGCTCTTCGGGAATCTCCACCTGGGTGAGCACCGACAGCGTGAACATCGTCGGCGACACCACCATCACGGTCTACGTCCAAGACATCACCGGCAATATCGACAGTTGCAGCGCGACGGTGACCGTGACCGACACCAACCCGCCGGTGGCTGTTTGCCAGAACGCGACCATCTACCTCGATGCCGCTGGTAACGCTTCCATCGTAGCGGCGGACATCAACGGCGGTAGCACGGATAATGGCAACATCGTGAGCATGGTCGCTAGCCAGACCGCCTTCGATTGCAGCAACCTCGGCACCAACAACGTGACCTTGACGGCGACGGATGACGGCGGCAACTCCGACAACTGCATCGCCGTGGTCACCGTGCTCGATACCATCGCCCCCACGATATCCTGCCACGATATCTCCCTCTACCTGGACAGCACCGGCCTGGCCATCATCGATGCGGGTTCGTTGTTGGCTTCAGTGAACGACAACTGCGGTCCTGTGATCGTGATCACGAGCATCGATACACTGGCGCACGGCGGCAGCTACACCGTGTTGGTCACCGTAACGGACCCGAGCGGCAATACCTCGCTGTGCTCCTCCACGGTGAACGTGCTGGACACGATCGCACCGGAAGCGAATTGCCTGGCCTTCAATGGGCTGGTGGTGTACCTCGACCAGAACGGCCAGGCCTCGATCACCGCAGAGCAGCTCGATGGCGGAAGCGCGGACAACGATAGCATCGCCTCCTTCAGCGCCTCGCAGACCGCTTTCGATTGCGGCGACATCGGTTCGCTCGTGGACACGCTCTTCGTGATGGACGCCGCTGGCAACATCAGCATGTGCGTGGCCACGGTGATCGTGATGGACACCATTGCCCCCACCGTGAGCTGTCAGAACATCACCGTGATGCTGGACAGCACCGGAATGGCCGTGATCGATGCCGCTGGCCTCGATAACGGTTCCACGGACAACTGCGGTGGCCTTGTCTTCACCTGCGATCTGGACACCCTGACCACCATCGGTTCCTTCACGGCCACGCTGACAGTGACCGATGGCAGTGGAAATAGCAGCATTTGTTCCAGCAGCATCTCGGTGGTTGATGGCATTGCGCCCGTGGCCATCTGCCAACCCACCTCGATCTACCTGGATGCGAACGGCAATGCCTCGATCAGCGCCTCGGATATCGATGGCGGAAGCACGGACAATGCGACCATTGCCAGCATCACCGCTTCCCAACTCAACTTCTCGTGCAACGACCTGGGCGCGAACAACGTGACCTTGACGGTAACGGACAACAGCGGGCTGGTGGATAGCTGCACCGCCTTGGTATCGGTGCTCGACACCCTTGCGCCCGTCGTGATCTGCCAGAACATCACCCTTGGCTTGACCGTAGGCGGAATCGCATCGATCACCGGCATCGAACTGGACGGTGGTTCCTCCGACAACTGCGGCACTCTTACCTACAGCACGAACGTGAACAGCTTCGACAGCATCGGTACGTACACGGTGGTACTGACCGTGACCGACGCGAGCGGCAACAGTTCCACTTGCACGGCCACCGTGACCGTGGTGGATGACCAAGCACCACAGGCGATCTGCCAGCCGGTGACGATATACCTCGATAGCCTGGGCGCAGCATCCATCACCGCCGCTGACATTGATGGCGGAAGCACGGACAATGGCAGCATCCTTTCGCTGACCGCCAGCCAGACCGACTTCGATTGTGGCAACATCGGCCCGAACAGCGTGACCCTTACGGTGACCGACGATGGCGGCAACTCCGACAACTGCGTGGCCGTGGTGACCGTGCTCGATACCCTTGCGCCCAGCCTGACCTGTCAGGGCATCGCATTGGTTCTGGACGAGAATGGTCAGGTGACCATCAGCGCCATGGACCTGGTCGGCGACAGCTGGGACAATTGCGGTTCCGGCGAACTGACCTGCACGGCCACGACCACCACGTGGAGCGAGCCCGGCACCTATGAGGTGGTGGTGACCGTTGCCGACGCCTCGGGCAACAGCAGCAGCTGCACCAGCACCGTGGTGGTATCGAGCGGTGAGCGCTTCGTGATCCCCTCAGGCTTCTCCCCCAACGGCGACGGTATCGCGGACACTTGGCGGATCAATGGCCTGCCGTCGGATGCCTCCGTGGCCGTGACGGTGTTCAACCGCTGGGGCGATGTGGTCTACCTGAACAACGATTACCAGAACGATTGGGATGGCGTGTGCGAGCGGGGGGTGGGTCCCACGGGCCCTTTGCCCGACGGCACCTATTTCTACTCGGCCACCATCACCACGGACGAAGAACGCAGTTACAGCGGTTACCTGCAGATCGCACGATGAACAACCAGAGTCCCCTTTCACCGATCCTCCTCTTCGGGGTGCTTGTCCTGCTGTGCTGGGGTCGTACCGCACACGCGCAACAGGATCCCATGTACACCATGTACATGTGGAACATGATGACAGTGAACCCCGGTTATGCGGGCAGTGCGGATGTGATGAACGCGACCGCGCTTTCCCGTCACCAGTGGGTCGGCTTCGATGGCGCGCCGAGCACGAACAGCCTGATGGTGCATACCCCACTGCGCAACAAAGCACTGGGACTGGGACTCTCCCTCGTGGATGACCGTATCGGCCCCAGCCACAGTACGGGCGTATTCGGTGATTTCGCCTACCGCATCCGATTGAACAAGACCACCAGGCTGGCCTTCGGAATGAAAGCCGGACTGAATACCTGGCGCATGAACATGTCATCCGTACCGGGTACGGACCCCACCGACCCGGTCTACCAACGGGACGTGAACAGCGGATTGCGCCCGAACTTCGGGATCGGCATGTATTGCTGGGGCCGGAAAGCGTATGTGGGCTTAGCTGCGCCGAAGCTGCTCCGGAGCGAGGTCCTGATCGGTTCCGAGGCCGGTCAAATACGTCAATACAAGGAGCAGTGGCACTTCTTCCTTGTCGGTGGATACGTTTTACCGTTGTCCGCACAGGTCAGATTCCGCCCGTCCGTTCTCTTGAAAGCGGTGGACGGCGCACCGCTTTCAGCGGACCTGTCCGCGAATTTCCTCTTCGTGGAAAAACTGTGGCTGGGAGCCGCCTACCGGACGAGCAAAGAGCTATCGGCCGTTTTCAGCTACCAGATCACCGACCAGCTCCGCGCAGGTTATGCGTACGATCTGGCGCTCTCGCCATTGCGTTCCAACCATGGTGGATCCCACGAGGTCATGGTCACGTACGATCTGGCCTTCACCAAACGCCTCTTGCGTTCACCCCGTTACTTCTGATGCGCCACCGGAATAACATCCCCCAGGTCATCGCCCTTGTCACCGGATTGCTTTCGGTGCACGCTTCTTCCGCACAAGAAGCACTGGTGCGGAAGGCGGATCGGCTGTACGAGCGGTTCAGTTTCGCCGAGGCTATTGCCCAATATGAACTCGCTTTCGAGAAAGGTGCGGACGACCTGGGCGCGGCCCGGCGCTTGGCGGACAGTTACCGGCGAGTGCGCGAGGTAGGCAAGTCGGAGCGGTGGTACGCCTTGATAGTGGATGCACCGGAAGCCACACCTGAAGACCTGTACAACTATGCCGACGCACTGCGATCGAACGGCAAGTACACTTCGGCCGACAGCGTGATGCACCGATTCGCCGTTCACGCCGCGATGGACAGCCGGGCAGAGCGCCAAGGAAGCATAGCCGAGACGTATGGACTGCTTCTGGTGGATCCGATGTTCGAGGGAAACCTGGAACCGGTCACGATCAATAGTGATGCCAGCGACATGGCTCCGGCACTGCTGAACGGGTCCGTGGTCTTCGCCTCATCTCGCCCTTCAGAGGTCGGGATCACGCGCAAACACGCATGGGACAACAAACCGTTCCTGAACCTGTACAAGACCGAAGGTGAACACACGACACCCTTGAAAGGTACCGTGAACACGCGCTACCATGAAAGCAATGCGACCTTCAGTCAGGACGGCAAGGAGATGTTCTTCACCCGCAACAGCTACTTGGACGGCAAGAGCGAAGAAGGGGCGGACGGCTTCAACAACCTGCACATTTACAGTTCGCGGTCGGTGAACGGTTCCTGGACCGACGAGCGTTCCTTCCCCTTCAACAATGCCTCATGGTCCACCGGGCACCCGTGCCTGTCAGTCGATGGCCGTACGCTCTTTTTCTCCAGTGACCGCCCCGGCGGTTTCGGAGGTGTGGACATTTGGAGGAGCGACCGTGACGGTGCAGGTCAATGGGGCGAACCGGTGAACCTCGGAGCGCTTGTGAACACCGAGGGGAACGAGATGTTCCCAACGGTACATGGAGCGAACACCCTGTTCTTCGCAAGCGACGGCCACGCGGGATTGGGTGGTCTGGACCTGTATCTCACCTGGATCCATGGCGGACAAGCCCGACCACCGGTGAACTTGGGTGCGCCCGTGAATTCCCGGTGGGATGACATGTCTTTCACCTTGGGATCGGATGACCGTACAGGGTGGTTCAGCAGTGATCGTCCCGGCGGAATGGGCGGTGAAGACCTCTATCGTATCATGTTGGACGAGCCGTTCCGTCCCCGTGTCCGGGTAAGCGGCCGAGTGTTGAGCAAAGAGGATGGCAGCCCATTGGAACGGGTTCCGGTGCGGCTCAGCCGCTTGGACCGTACGGTATTGGCCCAACAGAACACCAAGAGCGGGGGGCGATTCGAGTTCATTTTCGAGCCGCAAGCCGTAACGATCCAGGCCGGGATACCCGGAGCTGGTGATCAAGAACTGCCCATGGATGAGCACATGCTCATGGAGGCTGACGGAGATCTCGCATTGGAGGATATCCGGTTGTCCACGCGGTTGGATATCCCGATCACACTGCGTCTTTTGGAAAGATCGTCCGGACTGCCCGCACCCGGTGTGAGCGTGCACATGCAGGACATTACGAACGGGCGTTCGATAATGGATACCAGCACCGACGATGGAGGAAGTGTTGTCGGAAGCCTGCGACAGGTTGGGCTGGGGGGGCTCGTGGAATTGGAATTGACCATGTCACATGCCGACCGGCCGACCCACAAAGTGATCATTCCGTTATCGATAAGGTCCGGAGAAGCCCAGGTCCTGGAACAGGAGGTGGACATGGGACCTTACTTGGCGAGAGTGGCTGTCGATATGCACAAGAGTCGCTTCGTGCCCTTGTGGGATGAGGCTGTAAGCTCAGAAGGGGCCGAATGGGCCGGCCGTGTGATCGACCGGACGGACGGCCAACCAGTGGCCCGTGTGCCGGTGAGCCTATTGGACCTGCGGGGTGTCGAACTCGTGCGGACATTGACGGATGTCAACGGCCGGTACAGCTTGCGGAGCTTGGATGTACCGTTCACGTTGTTGGCAAGCCTACCGGGTGGTGACCAGCAGGAGATCGCTGACATTTCTCCATTCGGTGATGCGCAGCTCGATGACATTCGCGTGCAGAGCGTGATGGATCTGCCCGTGAACGCGCTCATTTCCGACGCAGTCAGCGGCGGCCCATTGGACGGTGTCACCATCACCGTGAAAGACCGGCGGGACGGGAGCGTCCTGATGACCGGCATCACGAACAGCAACGGGGTGTGCACCGGAACCATTCCGGATCGGCGATTCGGCACCGAACAGGACATCCTTGTTTCCTTCACCAAGGACGGTTATGCGCCGCTGGCCGTGAACGTTGATCTCAGCGTGCTCGCCTTCTTGGAGCAGGCCCTCGGTGGGCCCGGCGGCTTCAAGATGACCCCTTCAGTGCTGGGTCTGGATATTGGAGAGGCCATGAAGCTGCGGCCGATCCTCTTCGACTACAACAGCGCGGATATCCGATCCGACGCGGCAGAAGAATTGGACCTGGTGGCCCAGGTTATGGAGGTGGATACGACGATCATGATCGAGTTGCGGTCCCACACCGATTCACGCGGTGGGGGCGCCTTCAACCAGTTCCTGAGCGTGCGGCGGGCCCAGAATGTCCGGGCGTATTTGATCCTTGAAGGAGTGGCTCCCCGCCGATTGAAGGCCATCGGGATGGGCGAGCGGCATCTCTTGAACCATTGTGCCGACGGCGTGGAGTGCTCCGAGATCGAGCACCAGACCAATCGTCGAACGGAGTTCATCGTGGTGGCCGACCAGTCGGACCAAATGGTCCAACGGAAGCCTTAGAAGCCGTTCCGATCCTTCTCTGGGGCGGAGAAGTGGGGGCGCGTATCCGTTCATGGTGCGCAAATGCTCCACGGCAATACCGGTAAGAAGCGCAGATCCCCCGCATGGCGGGGCGCTCGAAATGTCTGCTAGCGGCTGCACCGGTGCAGCGGATCCCGTGCATCCCGGGTGCCCTCTTTCACGTTCGGATCACATTCCGGATCCCGCACAGGCACTCGCCCCGAACGTGCAAGGAACGGTAGCAGCCTGTAGTAATTCATCCACAACCGGAACCAAGGCGAACGCCCTGCGTTGCAAGGCTCCGAAACGCGGGGACCTCTCTCCCATAACCGCAGTGCTGATGAACAGATGTTGCACAGAGCGCGTTACGCGTACCTCCTCCCCTTCCTGCTTCCCTCTGGGCTGAACGCCCAGAATGACTCCGCCGCTGCGGGGATGCTCACCAGCAAGCTTGATCAGCTGCTTGCCGGGTCCACGGGTGAAGTGGTCGAGAGCGGCCCCCGAACGGACCTTGCCGACCACACCGACCAGGAAGTACGCGAGGCGCCCGGCGTGATGTACGTGCTCACGGCCGAAGACATCAAGAATGCCAACTGCCGGGATCTGGAGGAGGCCCTCATGCTCATCCCGAGCTTCTCCACAGGCCGCGACGTGGATGACGTGGTCGGCTTCGGTATACGCGGCCAATGGGCCCATGAGGGCAAATGCCTCTACCTGCTGAACGGCATGCCGCTGAACGAATCGTCCTACGGGATCTTCGCCATGGGCATGCGGTTCCCCTTGGAGAACATCAGCCGCATCGAGGTGATCAACGGGCCGGGCTCGGTGATGTACGGTGGCTTCGCCGCCATGGGCGTAGTGAATATCGTGACGAAAGATCTCCGGGACGAGGAAGGTCTGACATTCAGCAGCTCCACCGGTATCACGGCCGGGCAGGCGACCGCCCAACGCGCGCATCTCCACGGCACCGACCGCATCGGTAGTGGAACGGAGTTCTCCTACAGTGCGAACCTGACCATGGGCCCTCGCTTCGCCCGGAAGGTGGACGATGCGCAGGGCTTTCCCGTGAGCTATGCGGACAGCACCCGCGCCCAGGCCACGAACGGATTCTTCAGCATCCGCCGGAAGAACTTCCGCGGTCAATTCTACGCGAGCGACTACGCGCTACAGGTCAGCGACATGCCCTACGACCTGCTCATGCGCACGTTCATGGCCAGCGGCGAGGAGCGCGTGAGCCTTGGCAAGAACGCGCGCATGGACTTCGGGGTGTTGCACCGCATGCAGCTCCCTTGGTTCTATGCCAATGGAGCGAGCGCGGAGCTCGGGTGGAGCAATACGATCGATCAGCGGACGCAGGCCAATGCGATACTATCGGCCAAACCCTTGGACTGGTTGAGCCTCACACTCGGTTCGCAAGTCTGGCTCGACCGTTTCCGATTGAATGTGAAACATGAGGGGAACGTATTCAACGTGAATGGACGGGACAAGCTCGCGATCTGGGATGCCGCTCTCCTCGGGGAGCTCCGGGCGAAAACCCGCATCGGTTCATTCCTGGCCGGTGGACGCGGAGAACAGCATTCCATTTCCGGTACGGCCGCCGCACCGCGTTTCGGCTATACGGCCACCTTCCATGCGCTCCACTTGAAGCTCCTGTACAGTGCGGCCTACAAAGTGCCCACGATGCAGAACATCAACGTGGGACCCGAACAGGGGATCCGCCGCGAATACGTATGGACCCGTGAAGCCGAAGTCGGATACCGCTTTTCCGGGCATACGCAGATGACCTTGGCGGTCTTCCATACGCTCATCACGGATCCCATCGTCTATGTATATCAGGGCGATACCGGCCTCCAGGACAGCTATCTCAACCGCGTTGCTTCCGCAACACAAGGCCTTGAGGCGACGCTGCGCCATTCCGGGAAAAAAGCCGGCATGCAGGTGGCATTCAGTTGCTATTCCGTGGACCGGTCCGCTACCGATCTGCCCGAAACGCAATTGCCGGACAGCATTGGCTCCGCCTTCCAAGCTCTGCCGCGCCTGAAGGCGACCTTCATCGGCTACCTGCGCCCGGGTGATCACGACCGCATCGGGCTGAACGGCGTGTGGTGCGGCAAGTCGTACAGTTACCAACCCGCCGGTCCAGATGGTGAAGAGCTTGCTCTCCGCGCCTACCCTGCGGCCTTACGCGCGGGCATAACACTGGAACACGGGTTCCGGCGCATTGAAGGCCTGAGCGCGGCCATCGGATGCATCAACCTGCTGGACGAGCGAAGCTGGGTGCAGAGCCCTTACGCGAACGGCCTGAGCGCTCTACCGATGAACGGGCGCGAATTCACCTTCCGTATCGATTACCGATTCGCCCTGTGATGCTCACCGCCCGACGACTCATTCTTCTTCCGCTCATCCTGCTGTGCGTGATGGCGCACGGGCAGACGGTGGAGGAACTGCTCACACGACTCAGTGCGCTGCCGGACGGACAGGAACAGCTTGACCTCTTGGCACGGATCACACGGATGCGCGTGCACGAGAAAGGCTTCGAGGAAGCGATGGAATTCGCCGCGATCGGCTCGGAGAAGGCGCGCAGCCTTGACATGGCAGAACAGGCCGTTGAATTCGAACTCGTGCTGGCGGAATGCGCCGATGCATCGGGCGATGCGGACCGTGGACTGGCCCATGCGTTGCGCGCATACAGCTACACTCCGGATGACGACCGCGACGGACGCGCGCGCTGTGCGCTCTTCCTCGCGCAGATCTATATGCGGGAAGGCGCGCCTTCCAAAGCCTGTGACTTCGCCCAGCAGGCCATGGCCACGGGCGACCTGTCCGAGCAAGAGGAGCGCAGCACGCTGCTCATGCGCACCCGCGCGCTTCTCGCCATGCAGGACGATGCCCGCGCGGGGGAAAGCCTCGATGACCTGATCGCGCACGCCCGCGCAGGGAAGGACGTTCCCATACTCATGACCGCATTGGGACTCCGTGCGCAACTGCTGGAACGCGGAAAGGATCCCCAAGGCGCACTGCGCGATGAGGAAGAGCGCCTCACCATGGCCACCGGCCAAGAACGTGGCATCGTGCTGAACAACATCGGAGAATTGTGCGCGCGGCAAGGCGAGTTCGATCGGGCTCATCACTACTTCGGCGAAGCGGCCACATGGCTCGCCATTGAACCGGACCTGTACGGTCGCACCTTGGTGAACAGCGCCGTGGCCTATGCCCGTCAAGGGAAATTCGCGATGGCCGAACAGACCATCGACAATGCGATCCACGTGATCGGCGGTCCCGGCTCGGGCCGGGACCTCGCCGACGCCGTGATGGTGCGCGCAGGCGTTCACCTGCTCTCGGGCCACTTCAGCGACGCCATGTCCTCAGCTCGTCAGGCACTGGAGGAAACTCGGCGTACCCAGGACCGCGCACGGGAACTGGAAGCGCTGGAACTGCTGGCCCGCATCGCCCTCGAGAAGGGTTCCCTGGTCGAGAAACAGCAGTTCGACGTGGCCGCCTTCAACCTGCGCCATGAACTGGCCATGCAGGAAGAATTGAGCGCCCGCGTGCGCAATGGCCGCGAGAATGCACTGCACCGCCAGGAACGCGACATCACCATGCTCGCAGGAAGCGAACAACGCGAGCGGCTGCGTGCCCGCGAAGCGGTGCTCGGGGCAGAGAACCAGGCCAAGGAATTCGGATTGCTCGTGGCAGAAAAGGAACTGCAGGACGCGCGCATGCGGGAGGAAGGTCTTGCCCGTGAACGCGCGCAACAGGAACTCAGCCTGCTGCAGGCGGCCATGGCGAGGGAGCGGCAGGATCGCGAACTGCGCCAGCTCCAGGATGAGCGTACCGTACAAACGCTCGAGTTGAGCAAGCTGGACCTCGAGCGGAAGCAGAAGGAACAGGGCATGGCCATGCTCAAACGCCAGAACGAGCTGCTGGGCAAAGAGGCCGCACTGAAGGCCGAAGAACAGAAGAGCGCACGGCTGGTGAATATCGTGTCACTGTTGGCCGTGGCCGCGCTCGCCTGCCTGTGCATCTTCTTCTTCTGGGTGATGCGCAAGGTGAAGGGCAAGAACCGCGTGATCCGTGTTCAGGTAAAGCAGATCGAGGAGATCAACGCCCAGCTCACCGACAAGAACGCGGACCTGCTCAGCAGCATCACCTACGCCCAGAACATCCAGAGAGCGATCATCCCCACCGAAGCACAATTGCACGAGGTCCTCCCGGACAGCTTCCTGTACTACCGGCCACGCGATATCGTCAGCGGGGATCTGCCCTTCGTTCGCAAAGTGGGGGGCCGTGTCTTCATCGCCACCATCGATTGCACGGGCCATGGAGTGCCCGCGGCCATGCTGAGCTTCATGGCCTATTACAACCTGAACGACATCATCAGCGCCCACAAGGACTTCGGCGTGAACGATATCCTAGCCTTGCTCCACAGAAGGATCCAGGCGGCGGTGCATGCCAACGGCAACGAGCACGCCATGAGCGATGGCATGGACATCACGTTGGTGGAACTGGACCTGGAGCAACGCATCCTGTGGTACAGCGGCGCACAGAACGCCCTCCTGTTCGTGCGGGACGGAGAGTGCCAGCGGATCAAAGGCAACAAGTGCAGCATCGGCGACCCCACGGGTGAATGCTCCGACGGTTTCCATCTGCATCGGATCGACCTCCGGACCAGCGACAAGGTCTATCTGTACAGCGATGGGCTCATCCACCAGTTCGGCGGTGCCAGCGGCCGCAAGAAGTTCAGCAACGCGCAGCTCATGAACACCGTAAGAGCCATGTCGGCGCAGAGCGCGCGAGACATCGGCGCCCGATTGGGCGAGCAGCAGCGCGAATGGCAAGGAGCACACGCACAGACCGATGACATCGTGCTCATCGGATTCAGCATCGATCAACAGCAACAGGCCGAGAAGGCCGCCTGACAGCATGGAGAACACGACCACCCGATACGAAGGACAGCTCACCAGCGAGGTCCGGATCCAACTCACCGACCTGATGAAGGCCGTGGCCATCGCCAATCTGGGAAAGAAACCCAACGTGAAGAAGCTTTGCGGTATCGCCATAGAGATGCTGGACAACGCCCAACGCTACTGCAGCAATGGCAACGTGAAATTCACTTGGGAGATCCAGGACACCCATCTGCTGATCACCATCGAGAACCAGGCCTCCCAAGAGGACGCGCATCGGCTGCTCCAATGCGTTGAAACGGTGAAAGGCATGTCCCCCGAGGAGCTCGCCTCCGCTTTCCGTGCCCAGTTGACCAAC
Source organism: Flavobacteriales bacterium (assembly GCA_044224725.1). Lineage (GTDB taxonomy): Bacteria > Bacteroidota > Bacteroidia > Flavobacteriales_F > PHOS-HE28 > PHOS-HE28. The sequence goes on along the minus strand of JBGAJW010000042.1, from coordinate 29,734 downwards.
GGGGAATTCGGAGCCAAGGGCGGTGCGGGGCTGGGTTGGATCGATATCGCTCGCAAGGCCTCCGGAACCTTGGACGCCCAGATCGAGCACATGCGTGAAGGTCTCTATGCCTGCAAAAGCAAAGTCTCCACCCTCATCAACTGACCATGGAACCACTCTTGTTGAAACCCACGAAGACGACCCCATTGGTCTGGTTCGAGCCCACGGCCGGAACCTGCATCATCACAGGCCAATCCCTGCCGGAGAACGCAGCCGAGTTCTATGGCCGCTTGATCGCTTCACTCGATGAGCAACTGCCCGCCACTACCGCACCGGTCAAATGGGAATTCAGGCTCGCCTACTTCAATACCTCCAGTACGAAGGGGCTCTATCAGGTCTTGGCGCGCATCAAGGCGCACAAGGAACAAGGTGGCGACCACACGATCCTTTGGGGCATCGAGGACGATGACGAGTTCATGCGCGAGGCCGGGGAGAATTTCGAGGAACTGCTGGGGCTCGGGATAGAATTCAAGGAACTGAGCGAGGAAGCCGCATCCGAAGAATTCCAACGCCTCAGCTCGGCCATGGAGCACCGCTCCAACTGAATCGCCAGAGTTCGATTTCAACGCCCCTCGTGAGCAGCGGTGCCGCAAGGAGACGTGAGACGAAGGTTCCCGTGAGCAGTTGAACACTCCTTCAAGAGAACGCGTTGGCGAGCCGCTGCTCGTTGTTCTTGCCAAGGATGACCACTGGTTTTCCCTGTCCGTTCGCCGCGCACACGATGCCCATGATCACCAGCAGCAGGATCCATATCAACGGGAGCAGGTAGGGACCGGAACCCAGTGCCACGAGGGTGAGTTGGACCCGATGACATCCAGACCGGATCCGGGGACAATGTGACCCGATGCCTGCCGCAAATGGCAAGCGCCAACCGGGTCTACTTCTGGCCATGCAACCCGATGGCGATGATGAAGCCGACCAGGGTGATGGAGGCCAGGATCGCTATGGTCCTGTCTTCGCCGGCCGGAGTGGTGGGATATGTCCATGATCCGTCGGGGCGGTGTTTGACGGATGCAACTCTTCCCGGCTACAACCGAAGGGGTATCAGCCCCGGAACAAGGCTTCCACGAAGGCCTTCTTGTCGAAGACTTGCAGATGTCCGATCCCCTCTCCCACGCCGAGGAACTTGATGGGCACCTGGAACTGGTCGCTGATGCCGATGGCAACACCGCCTTTCGCGGTGCCGTCCAATTTGGTCAGCGCCAACGCCGTGACCTCCGTGGCCTTGGTGAACTGGCGCGCTTGCTCGATCGCGTTCTGTCCGGTAGAAGCATCCAGCACGAGGATCACCTCATGCGGTGCGTCCGGGATCACCTTGCGCATCACCTGCTTCACCTTGGTGAGCTCGTTCATCAGGTTGATCTTGTTGTGCAGGCGACCGGCCGTGTCAATGATCACGACATCAGCGCCTTTGGCCTTCGCGCTTTCAACACTGTCGTAAGCCACCGCTGCGGGATCGGCGCCCATGCCTTGCGAGATGATCGGAACACCCGCACGCTGGCTCCAAATGGTCAGTTGATCCACAGCGGCCGCGCGGAATGTGTCCGCGGCCCCGAGCATCACGCTGTTGCCGGCTTCCTTGTACGCTTGGGCCAGCTTGCCGATGGTGGTGGTCTTCCCTACCCCGTTCACGCCCACCACCATGATCACGTGCGGCTTCGCACCTGCCAGTTTGAACGCGGTGGCCGGGTCCGGACCGTCTTTCATGAGGTCGGCGATCTCGGCGCGCAGGATCCCGTTCAGCTCTGATGTGCCCACGTACTTGTCGCGGGCCACGCGCTTCTGGATGCGGTCGATGATCTTCAATGTGGTATCCACGCCCACATCGCTCTGCACCAGCGTTTCTTCCAGCTGGTCCAGGACCTCGTCATCCACGGTGCTCTTGCCCGCGATAGCTCGGGTGAGCTTGCCTAGAAAGCTCGTGCGCGAACGGTCCAACCCCTTGTCGAGGTCTTCCTTCTTCTCCTTGCTGAACAGTCCGAACAGGGCCATGCGTTGCTCGCCGTAGCGTTGTCTTACCCGCCATAGCCGTGGGAAGGCGGGGCGGAGGTGGGGGCTATTTCATGCGAAAGGCTCCCCGGGAACGGGAAGCCTTTCCAATGCGTACGTTGATGATCACTTCTTGCCGGCGAGGGCCTTGTCGGCGTCCTCCTGGGCCATGATCTGCTCGGTGAACATGTACCCACCGGTGCGGTCGTTCTTCATCATGCGAATGACCTTGACGAACACCTTGGCGTCCGCCTTCTTCAGGGTTGCGACTACCTTCTTTGCCATGTTTCAAACGCCGAAGCCCGGCGCAGGTGTTGCTTACTTGATCTCTTTGTGAACGGTCATCTTGCGGAGGATGGGGTTGTATTTCTTCAACTCCATCCGCTCCGTGGTGTTCTTGCGGTTCTTGGTGGTGATGTAGCGGCTGGTGCCGGGCTGACCGGAGGTCTTGTGCTCGGTGCATTCCAGGATCACCTGTACGCGGTTCCCTTTCTTGGCCATTGTTCAGCGTATTGCGGGGTTCAAGGCTTGTAGTAACCCTTCGCCTTCGCGCGCTTCAGGGCTTCGGCCAAGCCGATCTTGTTGATGGTGCGCATGGCGTTGGTGCTCACCCGCAGGGTCACCCACTTCTTCTCTTCGGGCAGGAAATACTTCCGGTCCTGGAGGTTCGGCGCGAAGGTGCGCTTGGTCTTGATGTTGGAGTGGCTCACACTGTGGCCGACCATCACTTTCTTGCCGGTGATCTGACAGATACGGGACATGGCTTTTCCGGATTCGGGGCGCGAAGATGCGGAAAATCCTGGCCAGTTGTATCCCCTCTATCGGGTTTGTCCACATCGACGGGTCAGATCGTGGCTTCTGACGGGCTATCCGTTGGTGGCCAACTGCCCCACTAAAGCGGGATGAGGCACTTCCGCAGCATGTTCAGCCCGCTCATGGCGGCCCGCTCGATCACCAGGTCCCGCGTGCCGGGGAAGCCCCCCAGCCGGGAAATGACCCCGTTCGGCCCGGCCACAGCGATCCAGACGGTGCCCACCGGCTTGTCCGGCGTGCCCCCATCGGGACCCGCGATGCCCGTCGTGGCGATCGCCCAATCACTGCGAAGGGCGGCCCGCACCCCTTGGGCCATGCGCTCCACCACCGGCTGGCTCACCGCTCCGTTCAGCTCCAGCATGTCGCTGGGGATGCCGAGTTCCTCCATTTTCACGGCGTTCGCATAGCTGACCACCCCGCCGATGTAGTAGGCCGAGCTGCCGGGTACCGAGGTGACCAAGTGGCTGAGGTAGCCGCCTGTGCAGCTTTCGGCGAGTGCCAAGGTCTGCCCCCGCTCCTTCAGCATGCGGCCGATGGCCTGCTCCAAGCTTACCTCGCCCTCGCCGAAGATCAGCTCCGGGATCAGCTTGTAGAGCGCGTCGGCTTGGCCGTTCACCCGGGCCCTTGCCTCGGACGCGTCCTTATTGGCATAGGCGGATAAGCGCAGCTTCACCATGCCGGGGGAAGGCAGGTAAGCCAGCTTGATCCCCAGCGGCGCAAGGCCGTCTTCCCAACCCTCGATGCGTTGGGCCAAGTGGCTCTCGCCCAGCCCTGCGGTCAGGATGGTGCGATGCACGATCACTGGCGGGTTGAAGCGCTTCCGCAACATGGGCAACACGTGCTCGCTCATGATGCCTTTCATCTCGTAGGGGACACCGGGCATGCTCACGAACACGCGGCCGTTCGACCCGCCTCCGCCGTTCGGCTCCGGTCGGGCAGATTCGAACCACATCCCACTGGCGGTTCCGCGAGAATTGAAGACCACCGTGCACGCTTCGGGCAGGTCGGCCTGTGCCCGGTTCACCTCCAGCACGTCTTTCGGATCGCGGCCCATTCGGACGAACATCGAAACGATGTGCTCCTCGATATCCGGATGCCGCACCAATCTCGTATTGAAGAACTCGCAGAGCGTGTGCTTGGTGATGTCGTCCTTGGTCGGGCCGAGGCCGCCCGTGATGAGTACGACATCCGCCACGCAATTGCGCAGGGCTTCAAGGATCTCCGCCTTGTCGTCTCCGATCACGCGCGTACGGATCGGGCGGATGCCGATAAGGCCCAGCTCCGCTCCCATCCAACCCGCGTTCGTGTTCATCGTCTGACCGATGAGCAACTCGTCGCCAATGCTGAGCACTTCAGCCGTGATCTCCTTCATGGATCAGCCGTGCATGGTGGGCGTGCGCCCGTAGTTGGTGATCAGTTCCGCTTCGAAGGCCAGGAACTCCTGCCAGCGCGCGTCCACATCGATACCCTCACCGGACTCCCGCGCGAAACCGATGAAGGTGGTGTAATGCCCGGCCTCGGAGATCATGAGTTCGCGGTAGAAGGCACGTAGACCCTCGTCGCTGATCCGCTCACTGAGCATCTTGAAGCGCTCGCAGCTGCGGGCCTCGATCATCGCGGAGAAGAGCAACCGGTCCACAAGCCGCTCCGCCTTCGAGCCGTCCTTGCGGACGAAGGTCAGCAACTGGTTCACATAGTGGTCCTTGCGCTCAGGCTCCAGGGAAAGACCGCGCTCCTTTATCCGTTCCACCACCATGCCGAAATGGGCAACCTCCTCCTGCGCGATGCGCGTGAGCTCCTGCACCAAGCTGATGTTCTCCGGGTACCGCACGATCATGGAGATGGCATTGCTCGCCGCCTTCTGCTCGCACCACGCGTGATCGCTGAGGATGGCCCCCAGGTCCTGGTCCACGAGTTCCGCCCATCGCGGGTCGGTCGGCAGTTTCAATCCGAGCATGATCAGCGGGAAATGATGAGCCGTTCGCGCGCGACCGTTTCGCCGTGCCAAAGGCAACGCACGAGGTAGGTTCCCGATGGAAGTGATGAGACCGCCAACCGCCTCCGTTGAGCGGTTGTGGCAGAATGGAACACCAGAGCAGTGCCTCCCAGCGCGTCCAAGAATTCGACCCGGTCAACCTCTAAGCCGGACGGGATGTTCATGAACACCTCCTCCTTTGCCGGGTTCGGGCTCAACCGGATGCGTGACTTCGAAGTTCCATCCATCGCGGCCGTGATGAAGGAGACCGTGTCGGAAACCAATGAGCATGGCGCACCGAAGTCCACCAACACTTGGTAGTTGCCCGATGACGCAGGAAAGAACACCTGGTCCACAGCATCAGCGATGACCGCTCCGTCCAGTAGCCATTGATAACCGAGACCTCCCGGAGCGATGAGGTGATCGTTCTCCTCCACGATGACGGGATCGGTCATCGGGCAGGGATCCACCAACCTGCTCACCTGACCTTCGATGATGTTCGTCACGTACATCTCTCCGTCCACATCTTCACCGAAACCCGCGAAACCTGCAGATGTGGTCATCAGCAGCGTATCCACATCACTCGTTCCGCCTTCAGCGAAGGTGAGGAAATCGCCTGCGCAGTAGTCCGTGAAGATGTAGTGCCCATAGAGGTGCGGGAAGGATGCACCGCGATAAACGTAGCCGCCCATCACCGAGCACCAGCCCTGCCCACCCTGGCTCTCGGGCACATGGTCGAACGCCGCGACCGGGCTCACGTAGTCCACTGAATCTCCGCAAGGGGTCTGATCCGTTCCATAGTTGGTGCTGAAGCCTTCGCGGCAGTTCCAGCCGAAATTGGGCAGTGGCGCATTCCCCGCGGGCCAGAAGTCGACCTCCTCCCAAGTGATCTGGCCGACATCACCGATCCACAGGTCGTCGGTCAGCCGATCAAAACTCCAGCGGAAAGGGTTGCGCAGGCCGTACGCCCAGATCTCCGGCAACGTGTCCGTGCCGTCCTGGTCGGCGAAAGGGTTGTCCGGCGGAATGAGGTAGGTGCTGTCGTGCGCGCTCACATCGATACGGATGATATCGCCCAGCGGATCGGTGAGGTCCTGCGCGTTCAGGTACGTGTCATTGCTTCCTCCGCCATCGCCGAAGGCCATGTACAGGTATCCGTCCGACCCGAAGTGGATCGTTCCTCCATTGTGGTTCCATTCGGGCTGCTCCCACTCGTAGATCACACGTTCGCTTTCCGCATCGGCCGAGTCCGGATCCGCGGTCACCTGGAAACGGGATATCCTGCTGAGACCGGCGTTCGAACCAGAGATGTAGTACATGTAGAAGTAGCCGTTCTCCTGGTAGCCCGGGTCGAACGCCATGCCGAGCATGCCCTGCTCGTTCCCCGCATTGTCCACCCGGTCGGTGATGTCCAGGAACGGGCGTTCGAGCACCACTCCGCTGTCGCTGACAATGCGCACTTTCCCTCCTTTCTCCGAGATGAAGAGGCGGTCATCCCCCGCGCTGCTGATGTTGACCGGCTGTACTAGGCCCGTCGCCCAAGGTTGCAGCGCGAGTTTCGGCCGATTCAGCGTTTGGCCCCAGATGAGGATGCTGTGGGCCATCAAAGCGATGAGCGTGGTTCTGCGCATCCGGGGAACCACAGGCTCAGCGAGTGACCATCACTGCGGTGCGGGACACCGTGCGTCCATCAGCAGCATCACAGCGCAAAGAGTACGTACCCGAAGGCAGCGCAGCCACGCTGATGGTCAACCGCGATTGCCCGACAGGCCACATGGCGCTGAGAACAGGACGGCCCAATGCATCGAACAAGCGAGCGCCAACGGCTTGATCGGTAGTGCCGCGCTCGATGGTGACCAGGTCTTTCGCCGGCTGGGGGAAGACGGCGATGTGGGCAGCGAACAGTTCCCGCACCCCACTGGTGATGAAATCCAGCGTATCCGAAATGAGCGTGCAGGGGGAACCGAAGTTCACCTGCACCTGGTAGTTGCCGGAAATGGCCGCCAGATAGGTCTGGCCGGTGGCACCGCTGATGGCCGCACCGTTCAGGATCCACTGGTAACTGTTGCCCTCGGTAGCCGTGAGAAGATCACCATCGCTGGTGATCACCGGATCGGCCATCGGGCACGGATCGTAGATCTTCTTCACCTGTCCGTTCAACTGGTTCACCACGTAAAGTTGTCCGTCGAGGTCCTCGCCGAATCCCGCATAGCCTGACGTGGTGGTCATGAGCATCGAATCCACATCCACGTCGGCCGGATCGGTGATGGTGAGGAAATCACCCGAGCAATAATCCGTGAAGATGTAATGGCCATAGTGGTGGGGGTACCACGAACCGCGATAGACGAAGCCCCCGATGCTGGAGCAGCAATCTCCGCCAGTGCCCACGTTCTCGAAGACGGCGAATGGGCTCACGTACGCCGATGCGCTCAAGCAGTTGGTCTGGCTCACGTTGGAGTTGGCGACCAATCCTTCGCGGCAGCGCCAGCCGAAGTTGGGGCAGCTGTTGTCCCCGGCGGGCCAGAAGTCGAATTCTTCCCAAGCGTTCTGCCCCACATCACCGATCCACATGTTGCCGTTCAAGCGATCGAAGCTCCAGCGGAACGGGTTGCGCAGGCCCACCGCCCAAACCTCCGGCAGCGTATCCGTACCGGTCTCGTAGGAGAACGGGTTGCTTTCCGGAATGAGGTAGGTGCTGTCGTGCGCGCTCACATCGATACGGATCATTCCGCCCAGGGGCTCGGTGTAATCCTGCCCGTTGGCCTCCGGGTCGTTGCCGCTGCCACCATCGCCAAGGCTGAGGTAGAGATAGCCGTTCTGATCGAAGTGCATATCACCACCATTGTGGTTGCTGTAGGGCTGGGGCCATTCGAAGAGGACCTGTTCACTGGCCACATCCGCAGAATCGGGATCGCTCGAGACGCTGAACCGGGAAATGCGGCTGTTCCCGTTGCCGCTGCCGACGATATAGTACACGTAGAAATAACCGTTCTGCAGGTAGCCCGGTTCGAAAGCCAAGCTGAGCAGGCCCTGCTCGCCGCCGCCGCTCTGCACGGGCCCGCTGATGTCCAAAAAAGCTCGCGGCTCAACGGTCATGCTGTCGCTGATGATCTTGATGCGCCCGGCGCGTTCCACCACGAACATGCGGCTGTCACCGCAGTTGGTGATCTTCACGGGCTCAGAGAGCCCGGTGGCCCAGTTGTGCAAGGCGAGTTTCGGCTTGTTCAGGACTTGGGCGTTCAAAGCGGCAGGGGCCGCCAGCAAAGCGAGCAATACGTAGCGTTTCATTCCGATCCGGTTTTGCAGGGGCCGCGAAGCTAGGCGAAGGCGTGATCGGCATCCGTACGTGCCGCACAGAACAAACGCGCAAGGCATGGACGCCCATCCCGACCTGATCGGCCAGAGGACCCGGCCGCACCCATTACGTGGGCGGAGCCCGGCATTTCCCGCCTTCCCTGCCCTACCCCGTACCTTCGCCGGGTATTCCGCATGAACGACCAACCAGAACCGCAGGCCCCTGCGCTTGCCGCCGACTTCAATTCACTGGGCTTGCACGAAGGATTGCTCCAAGGCTTAGCGGCCATGGGCATCACGAAACCCACACCGATCCAAGCCCAGGCCATTCCCGCCGTGATCGATGGCCGCGACCTGATCGCCTGCGCCCAGACCGGCACCGGCAAGACGGCGGCCTTCCTGCTGCCCATCATCGATGTGATCCATAGCTACCGACCCAAAGTGGACGGCAGCATCAGGGCGCTGATCATCGTGCCGACGCGCGAATTGGCACTGCAGATCGATCAGCAAATGCAGGCCATCGGCTACTACACGCCCATCAACAGCATGCCGGTATACGGCGGCAGCGATGGTCAGTCCTTCGACCAGCAGAAGGCCGCCCTCACAGGCGGCACCGAAGTGATCGTGGCCACACCGGGCAAACTCCTCAGCCACCTGAACCTGGGCTACGTGTCGCTGAAGGGACTTGAATTCCTGGTGATGGATGAAGCGGACCGAATGCTGGATATGGGCTTCATCGACGATATCAACCGCATCATCTCCTTCTTGCCGAAGGATCGGCAGACGCTGATGTTCAGTGCCACCATGGCCCCGGAGATCCGGACCCTGGCGAAGCAGGTGCTGCACGACCCGGTGGAGATCAGCATCGCGCTGAGCAAACCGGCAGAAGGCGTGAAACAGGAGGCCTACGTGATCTGGGAGGCTCAGAAGGCGGCTATCCTGGAGCATATCCTGCGGACGAACGAAGCCACGAGCATCGTGATCTTCGCCGGCAAGAAGGTGGAGGTGCGCAACTTGGCGAGGCACCTGCACAAGCGTGGGTTCAATGCCCAAGGCATGCACAGCGATCTGGAGCAGAACGAGCGTGAGCAGGTGATGCTCGACTTCCGCAACCGCAAGTTGAGGATCCTCGTGGCCACGAACGTGGTGAGCCGGGGCATCGATATCGACGACATCGACCTGGTGATCAACTACGATGTGCCGCGTGATCCGGAGGACTATGTGCACCGTGTGGGCCGTACCGCCCGTGCAGCCAAAAAAGGCCAGGCCATCACCTTCGTGAACGATCAGGACATGCGTGAGTTCGGTCGCATCGAGAAGCTCATCGGTTATGAGGTACCGAAAGTACCCGTGCCGGAAGCCCTCGGTCCGGCGCCAGCGTATCGCCCGGATGAACGCCCGAAAAAATCTGCCGGAAACAGCGACCGCCGCCATGGTGGTCGTAGCGGCGGTCGTCCGGGTGGTGGAGGTGGCCGTCCTTCGCACAGCGGCGGAGGCGGTGGCCGCAGGCGCTAGCATTCGTCATCGCGAGGAGTCCCCGACGACGCATTCCATATCCCGGAACCTGGATCGCTATGCCGTCTGTTCCGCACGACCGTCTGGCGATGACGGCCTCTGGTTGGTCCGTTCTGCGAGTTGGCACGAGTAAATGCGCAAAAGCAGGGGCCGCCTCGTTCCGAGACGGCCCCTTCAGCGGTCAGAAAGAGTGCGGCTAGCGCGTAAGGAACTTCGCTTTGTTGGCCTCGAGGACCTTCTTGGCGTCGAACGCTTGGGCATCCGCGCCTACGGCTTCGATCCTCACGCTTGTCATCACATCACCTCCGGTCACGGCGTTCACCACATCCTGGCCACTGACCACGTAGCCGAACACGGCGTGATTGCCGTCGAGATGCGGGGTGGCCCTGTGCGTGATGAAGAACTGGCTGCCGTTCGAATACGGACCGGCGTTCGCCATGCTCAAGGTCCCCGGGCGGTCGTGCTTCAGTGAGCGATCGATCTCGTCCGGGAACCTGTAGCCGGGGCCACCGGCACCTGTGCCGGTGGGGTCGCCGCCCTGGATCATGAAGTCGGCGATCACGCGGTGGAACTTGATGCCGTCGTAATACGGTGTGCCTTCGGGCTTGGCGGTGTTGCGCATTCTGCCTTCCGCCAGTGCCACGAAACTGGCCACGGTCATGGGCACCTTCTGGTATTCAAGCTTCAGCTTGATCGCGCCTTTCGCTGTGTTGATGGTCGCGAAGAGGCCTTCGCCGTTGTCGGTTGCTTGCACGCTTTCGTTCGGTTTGTTATCAGGGTTGTTCAGCGAAGAGGAAGGCATCAACGCGCCACGAATTTCGCCTTGTTGGCTTCGAGCACCTTCTTGGCATCGAAAGCCTTGGCGGCCTTGCCGATGGCCTCGATCTTCACGGTCATGCTCACATCCTCGTTCGGCTTATCGCGCGGACCGCGGGGCGTGTTGGCGATGGCGTCCACGGTCTCTTGACCCGAGACGACTTTCCCGAAGAGGGAGTAGCTATAAGGAAGCGATCCTTGCTGGTGCATGATGAAGAATTGCGAGCCATTGGTGTTCGGTCCGGAGTTGGCCATGGCCATGGCACCACGCGCGTATCCGGCTTTGTAGAGGTCGCTCGCCGGATCGAACTCATCGGGGAACTTGTACCCGGGGCCGCCCATGCCCGTGCCCGTGGGATCCCCGCCCTGGATCATGAAGCCGGAGATCACGCGATGGAAGATGGTGCCGTCATAAAAGGGCGTGCCATCAGGCTTCGCGCTGTTATGCTGTTTACCGGTAGCGAGGCCCACGAAGTTGGCCACTGTCATCGGCGCGGCCTGGTAGTCCAGCTTGCACTTGATCACGCCCAAGCGCGTAGTGATGATCGCGTAAAGACCTTCGCCATTGTCGGTCGCTGGTGCCGGTTTCTGGGCCTCGGCGGGTTGTTCGGTCTTGGGAGCCGGTGCGGATGCGGTGTTGTCGCCTCCGGTGCTCGGGGCCGCGCCGCACGCGAGAAGCGTTCCGGCGAGTGCTACGGTGTACAGTGAACGTTGCAGCATGTTCTTTATGGTTGTCGGTTGTCAGTTGTCAGTCTCCCAGGTGAAAGACGGGTCTTTCTCGCGGCGCGAATTTATCGGAGGTCCTCCGCGGCGGATCGGTTCTTGCCGTCACTTTTCGAGCGCCTCTTCCAGCGCGTCCAATTTGTCCACGTCGTAAGCGCCCTTCTCCACGTGCTTGCGGACGCCATCCGGCCCGATGACGAAGAAGTAGGGATCATCGCGGTCCTTTATGCCCAATGCGTCCAGAAAACCGGCGGCATCCTCCTTCACGAAGACCACGCGCTGCGCGATGTCCGGATCGGCCTCCTTCTTCAACCGTTCCATACTGGGACCGTACGCGGCCTTGTTCAAACCAGTGAAGACGGGTACGAGCCACAGGTCACACTCCACATCGCTGACCATGAGCCCCTGCTTGGCCACGAACCGCATATAGGCCGGCTCGTACCACTCTTGCAGCAGCGGTTCGGCCTTCTTGCTTGCGGCCACAGCGATGATGCAGTGCTTGCCGGCGGACGCCTGCGGCAATGTGACGATATGGCCATCGGTGGTTTCGCCCGTCACTTGGAAACTCTTGTCTTGCCCGATGGCGGACAACGAGAGAACGCTCAACGCGAGGATGATCGAAGATCGCATGCAGGGGTTGATGATGCGGTTCGCGCACAAGCCAAGGATAGTGCCACAGTTCAGGTCGTTCTCGCAGGACGGTTCTTCCCGCTGAAGCGCGCGAAATAGCTTGTCATCCAGGCGATGTCCTGATCCATGTCATCGGTCACCCAGAACGGTTCTCGGAAGGTGACCTCCCTACGTCCGTAATCGAACGAAGTGAGGATCAACGGGACGTTCGCACCCTTGGCGATGCGCCAGAAACCGGTCTTCCAACTCTTCACCTGTTTACGCGTTCCCTCGGGTGTGATCCCGATGCTGAAATCCGGGATGGTCTTGAAGTACTCGACCACCTGGTCGGTGATGTTGGTGTTCTTGCCTCGGTCCACTGGGTAACCTCCCAACGCGCGGAAGAACCAGCCGATCGGCCAAGCGAAGAGTTGCTTCTTGGCCAAGTACTTCGTGTTCTTCAACTGCCCGATACTGCGGGCACAGACCCCGACGAGGAAATCCCAATTGCTCGTGTGCGGGGCCACCACGTAGATGCATTGCCCCATGGGCTGTGGCCGGTGGTCGATGACTTTCCAGCCCCAGAGCTTGAAGATGAGGCGAGCGATAGGGCGGAACATCGGCGCAAAGTAGAGTGCTGGGGCCTTGGCGAATGAGCGTGGGACAGGGTTGTTGTGGAGGGGCGGGGGCGATGACGGGAGGTGCCCTCCCCTTCTGCCCCCTTGAGGATTGCATTGCCATGCAAACGATCAGAAAGCCCTATCAATCCTGGCGATTCGTTGATTTCGCTGCCTTTCCCGAGGCATCAATGAGGCGATAAGGCACCATTATAGGTCCAAATCGGGCCCCTGATTGCATGGCCATGCAATCATCTTCTGGGGATGGGATTCCCTCTCGCGCCCGCGATTCCGCCCATCCCGAACCCGCGCACCACCCCTGCCGTACACCGCCCCCCTTTCGTCATGCCTACCGGAGAATTCGTCATCATCGATGTGGAGACCACCCACGGTGATCCCATGCAGGGAAGCATCATCGAGGTGGCTGTTATCGTTCACGACGGGCTTCGCGAACTGGACCGGTGGAACACGTTGGTGAACATCCGGACGGAGATCCCGCCTTTCATCAAGCGTTTGACCGGTATCGACCGACGGATGCTCGAGACCGCACCGTCCTTCGTGGAGGTAGCACACAGCCTGCGGGCGTCCACCGCCGACCGGATCATGGTAGCGCACAATGTCCGCTACGACATGACCGCGCTCCAGCATGAGCTGGCGCGCACGGGCCTCTCCTACTATCCCGCCACCCTGTGCACCGAGCGCCTCAGCAGGCGATTGATACCGAACCTCACGCACTATAACCTCGGCAGCCTGTGCCGCTATCTAGGGATCACACGCGGACATGAGCACCGCGCCGCGCACGACGCCCAGGCTACGCTCGCACTGCTCCTGCGCCTGATCGAGGACCACGGCCGGGAGGAGGTCATCGCTTCCGTGGTACCCTGGAGCGAGAAGCAACGCGCCTGACCGGACATCCTGAACGACGAAGGGCGACCCTTGCGGATCGCCCTTCGTTCTTTATTGTCGTTGACCGATCACTCTTCGCGGCCTTCAGCTTCAGCGGCATCGTCCGCTTCGGCTTCCTTGCGGGCCTTGCGGGCCTTCTTTTCGGCAGCGGCACCTTCACCGGCTTCCATCTGGTTCTTCAGGTTGCTCAGCACGCCGAGGTCGCCCAAGGTGGACTTCTCCACTTTGTCGTTCACGCTCTTCACGCTGGGGCTCTGTCCGCCACCGTCTTCGCTACCAGCCTTGCGGCTCGCGCGTTTCGGTCCTGCGGGTGCTGCGGTCTCCATCGCGTCATCTCCTTCTTCGAAGGTGCGCGTATGGCTGAGCGTGATGCGACGCTGCTCTCCGCTGAACTCGAGCACTTTGAAGGGGAGCTTGTCCTCCAGGTTGGCTTTGCTGTCGTCCTGCTTCTTCAAGTGCTTCAGGCTCACGGTGCCTTCCACGCCGTAAGGCAGTGCCACCGTGAAGTTGCTGCCGTTGCGACCTACGAGGGTTCCCTCGTGTACGCTGCCCACCGTGAAGGTGCTGGCGAACACTTCCCACGGGTTCTCTTCCACTTGTTTGTGGCCGAGGCTCAGGCGACGGTTGTCCTTGTCCACTTCGAGGACCTGCACTTCGACGTCATCGCCGATCTTGCAGAAATCGCTCGGGTGCTTGATGCGCTTGGTCCAGCTGAGGTCGCTGATGTGGATGAGACCATCCACGCCCTCCTCCAGCTCGGCGAAGATGCCGAAGTGTGTGAAGTTGCGGACCTTGGCCGTGTGGCGTGAGCCGACCGGGTATTTGAACTCGATGTCGGCCCATGGGTCGGCTGCGAGTTGCTTCATACCGAGGCTCATCTTGCGCTCTTCGCGGTCGATGTTCAGGATCTGCACCTCGATCTCCTGGCCCTCCTTCAGGAAGTCCTTCGGGCTGCGCAGGTGTTGGCTCCAGCTCATCTCGCTCACGTGCAAGAGGCCTTCCACACCGGGGAGAACCTCTACGAACGCGCCGTAATCGGTGATCACCATCACCTTGCCTTTCACTTTGTCGCCAGCGTTCATGTCGGCGCTCAAGGCGTCCCATGGGTGCGGGCTCAGTTGCTTCAGGCCGAGTGCGATGCGGCGCTTCTCGTCGTCGAAATCCAGGATAACGACGTTGATCTTCGCGTCGAGCTGAACGATCTCTTCCGGATGGCTCACGCGGCCCCAGCTGAGGTCGGTGATGTGGATGAGACCATCGACACCGCCCAGGTCCACGAACACGCCGTAGCTGGTGATGTTCTTCACGGTGCCTTCCAGCACTTGGCCTTTCTCCAGGCCGCCGATGATCTGCTTCTTCTGCGCTTCGAGTTCCGCTTCGATCAGCGCCTTGTGCGAGACCACCACGTTCTTGAACTCTTGGTTGATCTTCACCACTTTGAACTCCATGTTCTTGCCCACGAACTGGTCGTAGTCGCGGATCGGCTTCACGTCGATCTGTGAGCCGGGCAAGAACGCCTCGATGCCGAACACGTCCACGATGAGGCCGCCCTTGGTACGGCACTTCACGAAGCCCGTGATGATCTCATTGGTTTCGAGCGCATGGTTCACCTTGCCCCACGCGTTGTGCACGCGAGCGGTCTTGTGGCTGATGACCATCTGGCCACCCTTGTCCTCCTGCTTCTCGATGTAGACTTCCACCTGGTCGCCCATCTTCAGATCGGGCTTGTAGCGGAATTCGCTCAGGGGAACGACACCCTCGGACTTGTAGCCGATGTTGATGACGACCTCCTTCTTGTTCATGCCCACCACGGTGCCCATCAGCACTTCCTTCTCGGAGATGCTGCTCAGGGTGTCCTCGTAGGCTTTTTCCATGGACTCCCGCTGACCGGCGGGGATCCCTTTCTTGTCATCTTCCAACGACGCCCAATCGAAATCCGCGGGCGGCTCGGCGAAAGTGACCTTGTTCTGATCTGCTGACATTCTACTGACTGCTTGTATCCCGATCCGAGGCGGTGTTGACCGGAAGGTTGTTTTGTTGGCCCGCTACATCGCTACGCGAGCTTTCCCGAATCCAGCCTTCGCAAAGTGCTACGGCCGGGAAACGGGGCCGCGAATGTAGTCGTTCTGATCGGATAATCAGACCATTAGATGATCAGATAATGCGCTGGACCACCGGTTCAGGGAAGGTGTTCGACCGACGCGGAGGTCGCGGGGTATTTTTGCGACTCCGCAGCACCCGGACCCTCTGATTTTCTGATCATCTCATCACCTGATCGGCCTTGCGCTCCTTCGAGATCCCCACCCACTACCGCAGCAACCTCATCGGCCGCCTGAAGGCCTGGCGCAAAACGCAGGACCCCAAGAAGAAGGACCTCAGCCCCACCCTGCTGGACCTGGGGCCGGTGCGATTCGTCTTTGCCCGGCACTTCGGCTTCTGCTACGGGGTGGAAAACGCCATCGAGATCAGCTACAAGGCGCTGGAGGAGAATCCCGGCAAACGGATCTATCTGCTCAGCCAGATGATCCACAACCCCGAGGTGAACGCCGACCTGGAAAGTCATGGGCTCCGGTTCATCCAGGACACCCACGGGCAAATGCTCATGGATTGGAGCGATCTGACCGCCGATGACATCGTGATCATCCCGGCCTTCGGGACCACCTTGGAGACCGAGGCGAAGTTGAAGGCCATCGGCATCGACCCGCTGAAGCACAACACCACGTGCCCCTTCGTGGAGAAGGTGTGGAAGCGGAGCGCCCAGCTCGGGACTCAGGAGTACACCGTGGTGATCCACGGCAAAGCGGCACACGAGGAAACTCGCGCCACCTTCAGTCACACCGCTGCGGGCGCTCCTGCTGTGATCGTTAAGGACATAGCCGAGACGGAGGAACTGGGCCGCATCATTCTGGGTGAACTGCCCCTCTCCCGCTTCTCAGAGCTCTTTTCGGATCGCGCGACGCCCGGCTTCGACCCCGCCAAAGACCTCCAGCGGATCGGCGTGGTGAACCAGACCACCATGCTCGCCACGGAAACGCAGGCCATCGCTGACCACCTGAAGCAGGTGATGCTGAAGAAGTATGGCGATGCCGCCCTCGGACAGCATTTCGCGGATACGCGCGACACGCTGTGCTACGCCACGAACGACAACCAGGACGCCACGAACGAACTGCTGAAGCAGGAGGCCGACCTCGCCCTCGTGGTGGGCGGCTACAACAGCAGCAACACCAGCCACCTCGTGGAACTGCTCGAGCACAAGTTCCCGACCTACTTCATCAATGGCGAGAAGGAACTGCTGAGCGCGGAGGAGATCGAGCACTTCAACTACCCGGCGCACAGGCTGGAGCGCAGCTCGAACTGGCTTGCTGCAAAACGGCCATTGACGATCATCCTCACCAGCGGCGCAAGCTGCCCGGACACCCTGCTGGACCGGGTGATGCTGAAGGTGCTGGGGTTTGTGGAGGGGGTGAAGGATCCGGTGGAGATCGTCGATCAAATCATCCAATGACTGGCGACAACTATTCAACCTGGTTTCAGCACCAGATGCGGACCGTTACCTTAATCCTTCTAGTGGGACTTGGGGCTTGTGAACATCAACCAGAAGCGATGACCATTCCATCAGATGCCGAAGAGCGCCTGCTTTCGCTTCAACTACAGGAGAAATATGTTGAAGACATGCAACAGTTGTATCCTGGCATTGCGGACCCGAGTATGCGGCCATTGCTTTCCGCGAAGGTCAATGCCGCAATCGATGACTTCCTTACCATTTGCAGGAAGGGCAACCCAACCGACGCGACATACCTCGACGCCATCCATAAGGGTCTTGCGCGATTTGAGGACCTTGAACTCGATACTGAAGACCGTGAACGGACCGCCTCGTACTTTCAGCAATTGATGGACATCGTGGGATTGAAAAGCTCAGAAGGTGCTCTCAACACTTTCATCTATGGATTCGACCCCGAATGAGCGAACATCAATAGCCTCCGTTACCATCCCGATTGCCTTTGCCCGTTGCCCTCCCGCGCATCCTATTCGTCTGCACCGTGAACCGCATGCGCAGCGCTACGGCCCACAAGATCTACCAGGACGACCCTCGCTTCGACGTCGATTCCGCAGGAATCGACCGTAACGCTGCCGTTCCCTTGGAAGAATGGCACCTCGAATGGGCCGATGCCATCGTTGTGATGGAGAAGCACCACCGCAATGCCATCCGCTCCAAGTTCCCAGACCTGTACGAGAAGAAGCCGATCGTGTGCCTGTACATCGAGGACATCTACGACTTCATGCAACCGGAGCTGATCGCCATCCTGCGAGAGAAGTTCGAGGATGTGTATCGCAGAGGCCTGCTTGAAGCTTGAGACTTGGAACTTGAGCTTTGAAGCTTGATCAGGCTTCCGTCACAACCCCGATCGCCTTCACCACATGCCCGAGAGCCAGGTCGAACTGCTCAGATGAAGTGAGGTCGCTGTTGTCGATGACGATGGCGTCCGGGGCTTGGATCAGCGGATCAGCGGCGCGCGTGGTGTCATCAGTATCGCGGCGGGCGATGTTGGCGAGTACGCTTTCCAAGGTCACTTCCGCGCCCCGGCCCTTGAGTTCCATGTAGCGGCGGTTGGCGCGCACCTCCGGACTGGCGGTCATGAAGAACTTGATCTCGGCATGCGGGAATACCACGGTGCCGATATCCCGGCCGTCCATCACCACACCGCCGCCCTGCCCCATCTGCTGCTGGAGTTGCACCAGTTTCGCGCGCACTTCGGGGATCGGGCTCAGCAGCGTTACGAAGTGGCTCACGTCCATTTCACGGATGCGGTGCTCCACGTTGCGGCCATCGAGCCAGGTCTCGCTGCGCTGCGAGGCATCCTCGTGCTTGAAGCCGATGTGGATGTTCGGCAAGACCCGCAGCATGTTGGCACGGTCCAGGACCTCACCGTGGATCAGGCCGTTCTCCAGCGCGTACAGGGTAACCGCCCGGTACATGGCCCCGCTATCGATGTACGTGTAGTGAAGGTGGTGCGCAAGCTGCTTGGCCAAGGTGCTCTTCCCACAGGAGGAATAGCCGTCGATGGCGATGGTGATGCGGCGCATGGGTTCCGCCGTAGCCCGGCGAAGGTGGATTCAAGGCCAATGATAGCACGCGCGTTCCAGCCCTGCTGTGGCACCTTGTCTGTTGAACAACCCATGGGAAGAAACACACGAAGGCGGATCATACAGCGGTTCGGCAGTCACACCGCATTCAACGGGGGGGCACCGGCCTTCGCCGGTGATCCACTAAGCACCCGGTGCCTTCTTGAAATCCGCGAAGCGCACCGCCAAGCTGATGGTATTACTGGCGGAACCCGGATAGAACTGGGCGAAGCCGTAGCTGAGGTGAAGCTTGCTCACCTTCAGCCCGATGCCGAGCGACATGCCCGTGAGGCCCGGCTTTTCGGCCAAGTTGAGTTCTTGGCGGCGCTTGTAGTTGTACCCGAAGCGCAGCATGAAGTTCTTCCCGAAGAGGACCTCGGCGTTCGGCACGATGTGCCACAAGGCTTTCTCCGCCGTGGTCACCTTGTCCACGACGGTCAAGCCGGTGGTGGGATCCACCTGCGCCGCCTGGTAGGGATCCGTGTAGGTCAGGTCCCATTGCTGGATGTTGTCCACGGACAGGCCGATGCGGAATGGCGCGTGCTTGAATTTGAAGCTGCCGGCCAACTGGACCTGGAACGGAAGATCCTCCTTTTCGCCCGCATAGGTCTTCGTCATCACACCGATGTTCCGCAAGGTGGCCGCCACCGTCAGTCCCAGTGCCTTCTTGTAGAATACGCCACCGACGTCCGCTGCGAGTCCCGAGGCCTTGTAGCTGTCCAGTTGCGAAATGATGTACTTGAGGTTCACCCCTGCACGGAATGTGCTGTCCACCGCGTGCGAGCCACCCAGTTGCACCACGTATTCTCCGGCCTTGAAGGTGCCGAGGTCGGCGCCGGTCTCGTCGCGTCGGCGCATGGGTCCGTAATCGATGTACTGGATGCTCGCGCTGGTGGTAATGCCCAAGCTGTCGAAGTGATGGCAATAGCTCGTGTACCCCATGTTGATACCCGCCATGTAGGGCAAGTAGCTCAGGGCGACCTGCTGCTTCATCTCTTCGTTCAAGAGCGCCGGGTTCATCAACCCCAGGTTCAGATCGTTGTCCAGTACCGCGATGGGTGAACCACCCAAGGCTGCGATGCGCGCAGAACTCGGGATATCCAACACCCGGAAGACCGCTTGGCCGCCCTGCTGTGCGTTGCCCAACAGGGCACCGAAAAGGCTGAGCGCGAAGAGAATGGTACGTGGGTGGCGCATGCGCGAATGGAACGCAATGATACGCGGGTTAGTATCCAGGCCGACCAAGCGCATTTCGCCAAAGCAAGGACCCATCGCCGTAGCTCAATAAACGATAATCACCGGCCAGTGCGTGTTGGTAGACTTTCCGCCATTCCGGGCCTATCAGCGCGGCCACCAACAACAGCAAGGTGCTTCCAGGCTGGTGGAAGTTCGTCACCAACCCGTCGGTCAGCCGGAACCGGTAGCCGGGCGCGATCATCACCGCGGTGCGACCAGCCACTTCGTCCACCGCACGGTCGTCCATCCATCGCAGCACAGCATCCAAAGAATCACGCGTGTCCTTCGGAGCTTGGTCATATGGCCTCCATTGCGATACGTTCATCTCTTCGGGCGATAGACCTTCCAACAGATCATCCCCGAACCAGCACAGGCTCTCGATGGTGCGCAACGCGGTAGTGCCCACCGGAACGATCGGTGATCGGCCGGATCTGTCGCGCAGGAGTTCCACTGTTGCGCGCGGTATCCTCACCTGCTCGGTGTGCATCGCGTGGCCCTCCATACGCTCGGACTTCACGGGAAGGAAGGTTCCCGCGCCCACATGGAGGGTCACTTTCGCCATGTCCACATGCCCTTCCCCCAGCGAGCGTATCACTTCGGGGGTGAAATGCAAGCTGGCCGTAGGCGCGGCGACCGATCCATTGCGTTCAGCGAACACCGTGTTGTAGCGCGAGGGGTCCTCCGCATCATCTGTACGCTTCATATAAGGTGGCAAAGGCACGTGGCCGTGCACGCCCAGCATCTCCGCGAACGTGTTGTCGTTCTGCCAAGAGAACTCGACCAAGTGCTCGCCATCGCGATGCTCCTTCCGTACGGCCCGGAGCATCTTGCCCCCTTCGCCCACTGACAACGCTTCGCCCGTCCAGCGTTTCGCATTGCCCACCATGCACCACCAGCGTGTAGAGTTCCGGTCCTGCAAGGCCAGTTCCATCGGGCGGCCGTCCTCCGGCTCCAACACCATGCACTCGATGCGCGCCCCGGTGGCACGGTGGAATACGATGCGCGCCTTCACTACGCGCGTGTCGTTCAGCACCAGCAATGCGCTTTCGGGCAGGTGCTTGGCCAATGATCCGAACCGATCATCCGTGATCCCGTCATCCTTGTAGACCAACAATTTGGACGCATCACGCTCGGCCAATGGATATTGCGCGATGCGCTCCGCCGGCAGGTCGTAGGTGAAGTCCTGTATGCGCAGTTCGCGTGGATGCATGTGAAATGGAAAGGCCCTCCCCACGTTGCGGGAAGGGCCTTTCCGGGCGGGTGACTAAAGGAAGGTTATGATGCCGAAGCGGTACTCCGACTTCCGCGTGGCATAGATGAACATCCGGTCATCAGGAAGCGAACGACATTCGTTGGGCTTGAAAATGGTCCCCTTGCGCTCCTGGTTGAACATGGCCTCGCGGCGCACGTGTCCATCGCCTTCAATGGTGGCCAAGGTCACCAGCGCATCGTCCCCTTTGAGCTCGAATTGCTTGTACTTGTCCCCCGGCTTCAGGAACAGGTTCTCTCCGTTGTCATTGAACAGGAAGTAGATGTTGTCGCCCTTCACGTGCATGGCGTAGCTGCTGAAGTACCCGCCATCGTTCACCGTGTGCTGGCGCTTGGGGATCTTGGCGGCCCATTCGATGTTCCCCTGCGGGTCGATGTTGACGGCGATGATGTCGTTGTAGATGTAGTGGGTATTGCAGGATTGCCCGTACTTGGTCTGGGTGCAAACGGTGTAGGAGCGGTATTCCTCGGCCACCATCACCATGCCTCCGTCCTGCCGGCGCACCATGCGGTCCAACCGGTAGTTGGAAAGTTCGAGCTCCTCGTCCTTCCTGTCCGCTTTCCGCTGGGCCTTCTTCTCCTCTTTCTCGCTCATGCCCTCGGTGATGAAATCATCCGAGAACTCCTTGTAGCTCTCATGCTGTACCTGCTTGTTGGCCTTGTCCAACCGCAAGAAGAACACCCCGCGGATGGCCCAACTGCTCTTGTTGCCGTAGAATCCGCCACAGATGATGTCCCCGTTTATGTCCTCTTTGAAGGTAAGGTCCTGCAGGAATTTGTCAGCCACCTGGATGGGGTATTCCTGTGGGGTGGTGCTCCCCTTCTCAAATACGAGCAGCCAGTAGGTGTGGTCCGGTTTGTTCTGGCGGCGCAGCTCTTTCTGCTCGCGCTTCTCCGGGTACTTGCGGCCCACGCACATGTACGCGCCGTCATCGGTGGTGATGGCATCATCGGTGCTGAAGTCCTCCGGGAAGTCACGTTGCACTTCTTCGGGCGCATCGCCACCGCTCATCTCCTCGAGATCGAAATCCAGGAACTTCACGCTGCTCTTGGTCTCCATCTTCTTCACCCGCGGCTCGGTGATGCCCACGCGGATACTCTTCTCGTCGTAAGCGAATCCCACGCTGAAGTAACCGGAGTTGTTCTCCTTATCGGCGGAGATGGACGCTATGCGCTTCTCGGGTGCGATGGGGCTGTAGTCCGCCTCGTTGTATGCCCTCGCGTACAGGTCATTCCGATCCGCCTTCTTGTCGTACTTGCGTGTGAACACGATGATACGGTCCTTCATCAACAGGATCTTTGCCAGCTCCCGCTCCTCCTCCAACAGGTTCTTGTCGAAGGGTTTCTGATAGATCACCTTCAGGTCCAGGCCCATCTTCTGGATCAACTGTTCCTTCTTGCGGTTCATCCACACGTAGATGGCGTCGTCGCTCGTCTCCATCACCGTCTGGAAGTTGCCATCCTCCTTGTCATTGAGTTCACGGCCCCAATCGACCTCGGCGGCCTTGGTCTTGGTCTGGGCTTCGGCGAGGGTCGAAATGACGAGTGCCGCGGCGAATGGAAGGGTGCGTAAGCGCATTTGGATGGTGGTTTTCAGGTCGCCAAAATAGAGCGTGGTACCGTAACCACCGTTTTCGCGGGAGCGCCTGTCCGTCCAACCTATTTTCACCGCAGATCCGCGGAGACGACCATCGCGGGTGCTTCATGTGGGAGGGTATCGCCATCATTTCCGTTTCCGTGGGCTGCATCCTGCTGGTCCGCTCCTGGAACCAACGGCTTTTGCGGCTGCAGGTGCGTGCCCTGGAGGACGAGCATGTACGCGACGAGGAACGCCAGCGCATCGCAACTGATGTGCATGACGACCTCAGCGCGGATGTGAGCAACCTGCTCCTGCTTTCGCGAATGGGCCTGCGCCACAGCGAGCCGGGCACGCCGGGGCATGCGGAACTTCAACGCATCGAGGAGCTCAGCAGCGGCATGCTCCGCAAGATCGATGAGATCATTTGGAGTCTCGACCCGAAGAGCGACCGCTGGGACGCGAGCATCGCCTTTATCGACCGGTATGCAGCTGACCTCGCCCGCCAGTACGGCCTGGAATTCCGCACCAACACCGAAGGCGTGAAGACGCCCGTTCACTTGAGCCCGCCCAAGCGCCGCGACCTCTACTTGGCCGCCAAGGAGGTACTGCAGAACATCGTGGAACACGCCGGGGCCCGCACGGTGAATCTCGTGGCCCACACGGTGAAGGGAGCGCTGGTGCTGCGCATCACGGACGACGGTGTCGGTGATCGGTCATCATCCGGTGGAGGACAAGGATTGTTGAACATCCGCAAGCGCATCGAACGCTGGAACGGCAGCGTGCGCATGGACAGACAAGAACCTTTGGGCACCGCCGTGGTGATCGCCCTGCCCTTGGACGAACATCACCCCAATGCGTGATGTACCGCAGTGCCCGCAGGGGTACTTTGCAGCCGTCTCCATGTGATAGAAGCTCCACGACGATGGCGAACGGGACAATGATAGAAACGCTGCTCATCGAGGACCATGATGAGTACAGGAACAGCCTGACCACCCTGCTGAACACCAGCGGTCGGTTCCACTGTGCGGCCTGCGGGGATGCTGAACTTGGCCTTGCCCTGATCGCCGAAAAGAGACCGGACGTGGTGCTCATGGACATCAATCTGCCGGGCATGAGCGGCATCCAATGCACCAAGGCCATCAAAGAGCGCTGGCCCGAGGTGCAGGTGATGATGTGTACGGTGTACGAGGACGATGACAAGATCTTCGACGCACTGAAGGCCGGGGCCACGGGCTACGTGATCAAGCGCGCACCCATCGAAGAACTGTTCGATGCCATCCACCAAGTGCATGCAGGCGGCTCGCCGATGAGCGCCACCATCGCGCGGAAAGTCGTGGGCAGCTTCCAAGTGCGCACCGAGGTGAACGGCGAGAAACTCAGCGAACGCGAGATGCAAGTGCTTGATCTGCTGAGCGAGGGCTTGCGCATGAAGGAGATCGCCGACCGGCTTTCGCTCAGCACGAATACGGTGCGGACACACGTGCGGCACATCTACGAAAAGCTGCAGGTGCAGAGCCGGACGGAAGCGCTGAACAAGGCACGGTGGCCCAGGGGCGGCGCTTGATCAACGCTTGGCGGCCTTCAGCGTATTGAGCAGGAGGCTCGTGATCGTCATGGGCCCGACGCCGCCGGGCACGGGTGCGATCCACGAACTCTTCGGGGCCACTTCATCGAACTTCACATCCCCTACCAAGCGGAATCCGCTCTTCTTGCCCGCGTCCGGAATGCGATGGATGCCCACATCCACGACCACGGCACCTTCCTTCACCATATCGGCGGTGATCATCTCCGGCTTGCCCACGGCGGCCACCAGGATATCCGCCTGCCGCGTGAACGAGGCGAGGTCCTTCGTGCGGCTGTGCGCGAGCGTGACCGTACAGTTGCCGGGATAGGCGTTGCGGCTCAACAGGATGCTCATGGGCGTGCCCACGATATGGCTGCGGCCCACCACGACCGCATGCTTGCCGGCCGTTTCAATGTGATGGAAGCGCAGTAGTTCAACGATGCCGCTCGGCGTGGCGGGAAGGAAACAATCCAAGCCGAGCACCATGCGCCCGATGTTCTCCGGATGGAAGCCGTCCACATCCTTGTCCGGTGCTATGGCCAGCGTGACCTTCTCCGGGTCGATGTGCGAAGGCAAGGGCAATTGCACGATGAAACCGTCCAGCTCCTTGTCCTTGTTGAGCTGTTTCACACGGGCCAGCAATTCCTCCTCGGTCGTGCTTTCCGGCATGCGGATCAGTGTGCTGCGGAAACCCACGCTCTCGCAGGCCTTCACCTTGCTCTCCACGTAGGTCTTGCTGGCGCCGTCCTCCCCTACGAGGACCGCAGCGAGGTGCGGGGCACGACCGCGCGCTGCCTTCACATCCGCGGCTTCCTGGGCGATCCGGGTGCGCAGGGCGTCGCCGCAGCGCTTCCCATCGAGCAATTGGAACGTGTCTACCGTCATCATCCCTACAAGGGTAAGCATTCAGCCCACATCCTTGATGACCTGGGTCACTCCGGCCCACCCAGCCACACAATCAATATTGACTTGCATGTACAACCCAGTCAAACGCGTCTAAGCGGTTCTTCGCTTTGCCGTCCCTAGTCGGCCACGATCCAATGCCGAAGTCAGGCTGCGTATGTGACAGACCTAAGCACATATGGTCCAGCTGAGCCCTTGATTGACCTGCATGTACAGGCAAGTCAGTATTGCTCGCGGGAGTGGACCCCGCTGTCTGTGGGGGTACTTACACGCCCTGTCCGTTGATCATCCTGCGGGCCCTTCCGAAGGAGCACCGGATACCTTCGCCCCCGGTCCGCCAAAGCGCCACGCGCAGGAGGCCGACGCTTCGAACATCCCATGTCCGCACCGCGCTACCTCCCCCGCTGGATGATCCTGGTGATCGACAGTGTGCTGTGCGTGCTGGCGCTCATGGCCGCGTACCAATTGCGCTTCAACTTCCAGGTGCCTGAGTACGAGTACGCGTTGCTCTGGCCGATGCTACCCATCTTCGTCCTTGTTCGGGCGGGCTCACTCGGTTTGGCGCGTATCCACAAGGGCCTGGTGAAGCATACCAGCACGGAGGACGCCCGCCGCATCTTCCTCACCGTACTCGTGGGTTCCGCGCTCTTCGGTGTCTTCAGCGCCGTTCGCTATTACTTGATCGACGGCATCTACTTCCTGCCGCGCACCGTCATCATCATCGACTTCATGGCCACGGCCATGCTGCTCATCAGTTCGCGCATCGCCGTGAAATTGCTCTACCTGCGTGCCAAGGGCAGCGGCAAGGATGAGGTGCGTGTGGTGCTTTATGGAGCGGGAGCAGCAGGGCTCATCACCAAGCGCACCTTGGAACGCGATGGCGCGGCGCGCTACAAGGTGGAAGCCTTCGTGGACGATGATGCGAAGAAGTCCGGACAACGATTGGAGGGCGTGCCCATCCTGCGCACCGACAAGTTGCCGGAGCTGCTCGGCGACGGTGACATCGATCAAGTGATCGTCACCATCCAGCATCCCGATCCGGAGAACCGCCGCCGCGTGGTGGATACGTGCATGGCGGCCAAGACCCATGTGCTCAGCGTTCCCCCCGTGAACGACTGGATCAACGGGCAACTCAGCAGCGGCCAGATCCGTGAAGTGCGCATCGAGGACCTGCTGGGCCGTGCGCCCATTTCGCTGGATGACGCGCCGGTGAAAGAGCGCTTCGCGGGAAAGCGTGTGCTCGTTACGGGTGCGGCCGGAAGCATCGGTAGCGAGATCGCGCGGCAACTGCTTTCCGTGGGCGTTCGCGAAGCCGTGCTTCTGGACAATGCTGAGAGCGCGCTCTACGACTTGGAAATGGAATTGCGCGCCAAAGGCCGTACGGATTTCCGGCCCATCATCGGTGATGTGCGGGACCGCGATGCGATGGCCCGTGTGTTCGCTGACGTGCGGCCAGAAATCGTCTTCCACGCCGCCGCATACAAGCATGTGCCGCTGATGGAAGCGCAGCCCGACCAGGCCGTGCGCACAAACGTGATGGGTACGCGCAACATCGCCGAACTGTGCTGCGCGAACGATGTGGAGGAATGCGTGCTGGTGAGCACCGACAAGGCCGTGAACCCGACGAGCGTGATGGGCGCCAGCAAGCGCGTGGCGGAGCAATTCGTGCAGTCCCTCACCCCATCCCAACCTTCACTGGGGGGGAAGGAGAACGCGTGCGGAACGCGCTTCATCACCACACGCTTCGGCAATGTGCTCGGTAGCAACGGCTCAGTGATCCCGCTCTTCCGCAAGCAGATCGCCGAAGGCGGGCCGGTCACCGTAACGGATCCGGAGGTCACCCGTTTCTTCATGACCATTCCCGAGGCGTGCCGACTGGTGCTGGAGGCCGGTGCGATGGGCAAAGGAGGCGAGATCTTCGTCTTCGATATGGGGGCACCGGTCCGCATCATCGACCTGGCAGAGAAGATGATCCGCTTGAGTGGCAAGGAACCAGGGCGGGATATCGCCATCACCATCACCGGACTTCGCCCCGGAGAGAAGCGCTACGAGGAACTCCTCGCCTCGGCTGAAAACACTTTGCCCACGCACCATCCGCGCATCCTGATCGGGAAAACGCGCGAAGTGGACGCGGCAGCCGTGAAGCAGGCCGTGCAGGAACTCATCGATTCCGCGATGCGGGGCGACCCTGCGGCCTGCGTTGCGCGGATGAAGGCGCTGGTTCCCGAGTACGTCGCGCAGCACTGAGCACACCCCGGCGGGAACAGAGAGGATAGCCGGGATACATTCGCTGCCCTTACGTTCGTTCCTATGACCCGCGACAAGAACCTGGAAACCGCCCGCTTGCAGAAGGAGATCAGCGATCACATCGGCGTGGGTGCCGACAGCCTCGTGTTCAACTTCGAGGAGACCGGCCGAGGCAAGAAGACCAAACTCTTCCTCATCACCATCAATCCACGGCACGACCAGAGCTTCCTCTTCCACGCCACCGAAGGCAGCGACCGCATGGACGCCCTGCGCCAGATGCTCGAGTACGTGAAGACCTACAAGGAGCGCACGAGCAGCTTCACCATCCAGTGGAGCGCCCGCGGCCAGAACAGTTTGCAGACCTCCTACTTCCGCGCCAAGAACGTCCTGGAAGCCCTCGACAAGCTCTTTTACGACCGCGACCCGAACAGCATCACGGTGTTCTCGGTGATCATGAACCCTATTTCTTGATGTCGCGCGCCATGAGCTGTGAGCTACGAGCCACAAGCTTGGGAGTGATGTATAGCTCGTGGCTCGAAGCTCACAGCTCGCAGCCACATAACGTCATCGCGTTGAAAACCACCACCACCATCCAAGTCCGTTTCAACGACATCGACATGGCCGGGCATGCGCACAATGCCGTGTACCTGTCCTGGTTCGAGCAAGCACGTATGGACCTGTTGCGCAACTTCATCGAGCGGAAGCATGATTGGAAAGTGAATGGGCTGATCGTCGCTCGTAACGAGGTGGATTATCGTGGTCCCGTGCATCTGAGCGAGCAGGTGGAAGTGGATTGCTGGTGTGATCGCTTGGGTACAAAGAGCTTCGATCTGCGCTACGCCCTTTACGTGATGAATGATGGCGTGCGGCAACTCCGTACCGAGGCCCGTAGCGTGATGGTCTGCTACGACTACAACAGCAATTCGACCATCGCGATACCGGATGCGTGGCGCGCCGCATTGGCACGAATGATGGAAACGACGAAGCCATGAAGAACCTGCTCTTTCTCCTTCTCGTGCTATCCGTCGGTTGTACGGAGCAGCAAGTGCTCGGCACCATGGACGCCATGAAGAATGCGGGCAATGCTCCGCTCAGCAACGGCGAAGTGGTCAGTGGCCTTAAGGAAGCCTTAAGCGTGGGCACGGAACGCAGCGTATCGCTCAGCTCGGCGGTTGATGGCTTCAACAAGAACGCCGCGATCCGCATCCCCTTCCCGCAGGAAGCCATCAAGGTGAAGAACACCTTGATGGACATCGGCCTGAAGAAGCCCGTGGAAGACTTTGAACTGACCCTGAACCGCGCAGCTGAAGAAGCCGCCAAGGAGGCGGTGCCCGTCTTCGTGGACGCCATCACCAGCATGAGCATCGCCGACGGCTTCGCGATCCTGAAGGGCGGTGAGAACGCCGCCACGAACTACCTGAAGGAGAAGACCACCACCGCGCTGCTCGCCAAGTTCCGCCCGAAGGTGGAAGCCGCCACGCAGAAGGTCGCCCTCACGAACTACTGGAAACCGATGGCCGATGCATACAACGCGGCCACGATCCTCACCGGCGGTAAGGCCATTGAACCGGACCTGAACGGCTACGTGACACAGAAGGCTGCCGACGGGCTCTTCCTCCTGCTCGCGAACGAGGAGAAAAAGATCCGGAAGGATCCCTTGGCGCGAACGACCGATCTGTTGAGGCGCGTCTTCGCGCAGCAGTGATCGGCTGCATTGCACACTTTTGTCGCGCTCCGGTCCTTGGAGCTTGTGACATGTGTCTTGAGACTTGAAGCTTCCGCATGCGACCCATCACCCTCACCGAGCCCGGTACCCCCCTGCCCGAAAGCGAGCTGATCCTGAACCCGGACGGCAGCGTGTACCACCTCGCGCTGAAGCCCGACCAGATCGGCGACCTGATCTTCGTGGTGGGCGACCCCGGCCGCGTGGCGCGCATCAGCAGCCGCTTCGAGAAGATCGAGCACCAGAGCCAGAACCGTGAGTTCATCGCGCATACCGGCACCTTGCGTGGTCGCCGACTTACCGCGCTGGCCACGGGCATCGGCACGGACAACCTCGACATCGTGATGGGCGAGCTCGATGCGCTCGTGAACATCGACCTGGAGAAGCGCACACCGAAGGCCCAACAGCGCTCATTGACCATCGTGCGCATGGGCACCTGCGGGGCCTTGCAAGAGGACATCCCGGTTGACCACTTCATCGTGAGCCAGAGCGGCCTCGGACTGGACAATGTGCTGCACTACTACGCACACGAGAATACGGACAGCGAGATCCGGCTGCTTCAAGCGATCCTGGATCATACCGACTGGCCGAACAACCTGCCCCTGCCCTATCTCGCCTTCGGTGACCAGAACCTCATCACCAAACTCGGCCACGGCAACCACGTCGGTATCACCGCGACTTCCGGCGGGTTCTACGGACCACAGGGCCGCCAGCTGCGCGCCATTCCCAGCGTGGACGGATTGAACGACCTGCTCAGTTCCTTCCGCTACCCCGGCGAAGCGGACGGCTTGGA
>JBGAJW010000117.1:0-6088 GCA_044224725.1 Flavobacteriales bacterium | reverse complement strand
CGGGCGCCACCTTCAACTCCTTCTTCACCTGGGCCTTCACTGGGATCAACAGCACTTGGCCCAAGCTCAAGCCTTGCGTCGCTGCAGGGTTCGCCTGCGTGATGGCGTCCACCGGAACAGCGTAATGCCTGCTGATAGCGTATAGAGTCTGGCCCTTCAACACGGTGTGCGCGATGTACTTCTGGCC
Source organism: Flavobacteriales bacterium (assembly GCA_044224725.1). Classification (GTDB taxonomy): domain Bacteria; phylum Bacteroidota; class Bacteroidia; order Flavobacteriales_F; family PHOS-HE28; genus PHOS-HE28. The sequence continues at coordinate 5,901 of JBGAJW010000117.1, read as the reverse complement.
ATCCACTTCACGCACCTCTTGCGCACCGACGATGCTGCGGCAGCCGGTGAAAAGCAGAACGAGCACGATCAAAATGGAGCGCATCATCATTCCCATTCGATGGTGGCGGGCGGCTTGCTGCTGATGTCGTAGACCACGCGGTTCACGCCTTTCACCCGGTTGATGATGTTGTTCGAGATCCGTGCCAACACTTCATAGGGCAGGTGGCACCAATCAGCCGTCATGCCATCGGTGCTGGTAACGGCGCGCAGAGCCACGGCATTCTCGTAGGTGCGTTCATCGCCCATCACGCCCACACTGCGGACGGGAAGCAGGATGGCACCGGCCTGCCACACCTCGTCATAGAGCCCCGCCTCACGCAGCCCTTCGATCCAGATGGCGTCCACCTGCTGCAGCAGCGCGACTTTCTCCGCAGTGACCTCACCGAGGATACGGATACCGAGCCCAGGACCGGGGAACGGATGGCGACCGAGGATCGTGGGATCCAGTCCGAGTTCACGGCCTACACGGCGCACTTCGTCCTTGAAGAGCAGCCGAAGCGGCTCAACCACCTGCAGTTTCATCCGCGCGGGCAGGCCTCCCACGTTGTGGTGGCTCTTGATCGTCATGCTTGGGCCATGTACGCTCACGCTCTCGATCACATCGGGATAGATCGTTCCCTGACCGAGCCATTTTACCGCAGGCAGCTTGTGGCTTTCAGATTCAAAGACCTCGATGAAGGTGCGTCCGATCGCCTTGCGCTTAGCCTCCGGTTCGTCAAGACCTTTCAGCGCGGAGTAGAACCGATCCCGCGCATCGATGCCCGTGATGTTCAATCCCATGTGCCGGTAACTCTCCAGCACATTGGCGAACTCATTCTTCCGCAGGAGCCCGTTGTCAACGAAGATACAATGGAGCTTGGCACCGATCGCGCGTTGCAACAGCATGGCGGCGACCGAACTGTCCACACCGCCGCTCAGGGCGAGCACCACCTCGTCCTCGCCAAGCAGGCGGCGCAGGGAATCCACCGTGGTGGTAACGAAGGAGGAAGGCGTCCAATCCGCGATACATCCGCACACGTTGATGACGAAGTTCCGTAGGAGCGACAGCCCTTCGGTGGTGTGGTAGACCTCTGGATGGAACTGCACGGCGAAGGTGGGTTCGCCCTTCAAGCGATAAGCGGCCACGGGCACGGCGTGCGTACTGGCCAGCACCTCCATGGACCCTTTGGCCGTGGTGATGCTGTCCCCATGGCTCATCCATACTTGGGTGCCCGGATGGATGCCGGAGAACAGCGGTTCTTTGACGTGGATGTTGTCCAAGTACGCGCGACCGTATTCCCGCACGGTACTTCGGATGACATCCGCTCCCGAACGCTTGGCGAGCAATTGCGCTCCGTAGCAGACGGCAAGCACCGGAACCCGGCCCTGGAAACCGCTGATGTCCGTATCCGGCGCATGGGCGTCATGCACGCTGAAGGGGCTGCCGCTGAGGATCACACCCTTGATGGAGGGATCGCTCGCGAACGTGGCCGCCTTGGTGAAGGGATGGATCTCGCAGTAAACGTTCAGCTCCCGCACACGGCGTGCGATGAGCTGCGTGTACTGGGAGCCGTGGTCGAGAATGAGGATGCGGTCGGCCAAGCGTTGAACGGTAAAATGTGGCCTCCTTCGTCAATCGGACTTCGGCGGCGGGCCGCGAAAGTACCCCGGCCCGTCATACTTCAATTCCGGTCGATGAACACGTGTAACATGCCGTCATGCATCTGCTGTCCATGTGACCGGTCCACGCTTGGTGGTCCTCCAACATCGTTCGTCGATCCGATGTTCCGGTTGGACCGGTTGGCCCCATCTCGATCCATCTGGAACGTTTCCTTGGCGCTGTGCGCCCGATCACCTCGCTCATCATCATGCTGGTCCCTCTGCTGTCGTGCGGCCAGCTGATCGTTTGGGAAGAGGACTTCGAGAACGCCTGCACGCAAGGCTGCGCGGCCACCACGTACACTGGCACGAACGGCTACTGGTCCACGATGAGCACCGGGACCAACGGCACCTGTGCGAACATCTGGTACGTGAGCTCCCAGGAGAACGGCAACGCGATCGGTGCCTGCGGCGATGGCGGCACGGGCAACGAAACGCTTCACATCGGCAACAACTCCGCCGGTTGCATGTCGCCCACCAGTTGCGTCTTCTGCCCTACCGGTGATTGTGGCGCGGCCTACGACCCCAGTTGCCCGCCCGCCACATGTTCGACCTGTTGCAGTTGCCAGAGCAGCCAGACCTCCACACGGGCGGTGTCACCGGTGATCAGCCTGACCGGTCTGTCCTCCCTCACCCTGCGCTTCAAGTACATCGAAGGCGGCGTGGGTGCACTGGACAACGCCCTGTTGGACTATTACAACGGCACCGCATGGTCATTGCTGGCCGACCTGCCCAAAACCCCGGTGGCCGACTGCGGGGCGCCTGGAACATGGACGGCGTATTCCATCGCGCTGCCAGCCTCTGCGAACAACAATGCCAATGTGCGGCTCGGCATACGATGGGTGAATGACAACGACGGAGCCGGTTCAGGGCCGAGCATCGCCGTGGACGACATGGAGATCGTGACCGGCAGCTACGCACCTACCTGCGCCGGACCCATCGTGAACGAGGTGAGCAATGGCGTCAGTGGAAACAAGAAGTACATCGAACTGCTCGTATGCGGAGCGCCCTGTTCCACCGTGGACCTCCGCCGTTGGAAGATCGACGACAATAACGGCACGCTCATGAACGGCTTCGGCACGAGCCAGCCCGGCAGTGGTGTATCCATCGGCCATATACGCTTCAGCAATGCGGCCCAGTGGGCTGCCGTTCCGGTCGGTTCGCTCATCGTGATCTACAACCCCAGTGACCTGAACCCCTTGGTGCCGGCGAGTGACCCCAGCGATACGGCACCGCACAACAAGGTGTACGTGCTCGCCGCGAACAACCCGCTGCTGGAAGGGTGCGCGACCTTCCCGGATCCCGCAGGCTCCTCGAACTACGGCGCCGTGGCCGTTTTCGGTGCGGGCAATTGGAACTACATCACCATGCGCAACGCGGGCGATGCCGTGCAAACCCGCGACCCGCAAGGCCGCTACTTCCACGGGATCAGCTATGGGCCGGATGCCCAAGGCATGAACGCCGGAGGTCTCGATAATCTGCGCATCAGCACATTGGACCACACGGGAAGGGTCATCTTCTTCAACTCCGGTAGCGAGCGCCTCGCGGCCAACTTCACCAGTGCCGTGGTGGTCGGCAACCAGACTCCCGGACTGCCCAACAACGCAGCCAACCTCGCGTACATCAACGCACTCGACTGCGCCGTGCTGCCCGTTGAACTGCTCTCCTTCTCCGCTGAACCGATCGACGGTAAGGTGCGACTGAATTGGGCCACGGCTTCGGAGCACAACAGTGGATCGTTCTTCGTGGAGCGGTCCGCGGATGTGGACTGGTTCAACGCCATCGCGGAAGTGGACGCGGCGGGAACCAGCCAGGAACGCACGGACTATGTGTGGGAAGACCATTTCCCGCTTGAGGGCGTCTCCTACTACCGATTGCGCGAACGCGACCTCGACGGTGGTGAACAGACCGGTCCCGTGGTGGCCGTGGATCGCAAAACAACCGGGATCCAGGTAAGCCCCCTTACCGGATCCGCCGCTGTAGTGCTGAGTTCACTGCTCAGCGGTTCAAGTTGGACTTTGATCGATCCGGTGGGTCATGTGTTGGCCCAAGGCGTTCAAGGCGGAGGGAATGTCCGTGTGGACGTACCGGCCGGGCTGTCCTTGCTGAAAGTCGCCTTCGGTAGTGACGAGCATGTCTATCGGGTGGTCGGAGTGCGCGAGGGCGCTTTCGTTGACGTCGTTCGATAGGGACCGGTCGAGCTGATCGTGTGGCGGCCCTTTTATGCACCGATGTGCGGCACAAGCAACCGGATCGCCCAACTTCGTTCTTTGGTTGAACGATGCGGTTCCCTGCCCTGATCCTCCTCTTATCGTCAACCGCTCCCGTCGTCGCCCAAGAAGTGGTGTGGGCGGAGGACTTCGAGAACGGCTGCGTGCAGAATTGCGCGGCTACCACGTATTCAGGACCGAACGGGAATTGGTCCACGATGAGCACCGGCACCAATGGGGCGTGTGCGAACATATGGTTCGTGAGCTGCCAAGAGAACGGCAATGCCGCAGGGGCCTGCGGAAGCGGGTGCGGAACGGACGAAACGCTGCACATCGGCAACAACGCTTCAGGCTGCGTCTCCCCGAACAGCTGCTTCTTCTGCCCCAGCGGTGATTGCGGTGCGGCCTATGATGCCAGTTGCCCGCCCGCCCTCTGCTTCGTGTGCTGCAGTTGCCAGAGCAGCCAGACCTCCACCCGCGCGGTCTCCCCCATCATCAACCTCACCGGCTCCGCCGCCTACACCCTGCGCTTCAACTACCTGGAAGGCGGAGCGGGGGTGGTGGACAATGCGCTACTCGACTACTACGACGGGGCCACATGGTCACAGCTGGTCGACCTGCCAAAAACCCCGGTCGGAGCCTGCGGGGCACAAGGCACATGGACATCCTACTCCATACCGCTACCTGCCTCGGCCAACAACAACCCTAATGTGCGCATCGGCTTCCGGTGGGTGAACGATGATGACGGCAGTGGCACGGACCCCAGCGTGGCCATTGACGACATGGAGATCCTTGCGCCCTACACCCCGACCTGCATTGGCCCGCTCATCAATGAGGTGAGCAATGGCACCACCGGCAACCGCGAGTACGTGGAACTGCTCGTGTGCGGGTTGCCCTGCGGCACCGTGGACCTGCGCAACTGGAAGATCGATGACAACAATGGCGTGCTGATGAACGGCTTCGGCACCGGCCAGGCCGGTAGTGGGGTCGCGGCCGGGCACCTGCGCTTCGCCAACATCGCCCAGTGGGCCGCCGTGCCAACGGGTTCCCTCATCGTCATCTACAATGTGAACGACATCAATCCGCTTGTTCCGCCGATCGACCCTGCGGACAGTTCCCCGAACGACGGCGTGTACGTGCTGCCTGCTACCGATCCCGCATTGCAGGGCTGTCCCACACAGCCTGACCCCTTGGGCACCGCTTCCTATGGCTCCACCTGCGCTTGGGGCGCCGGCAACCAGACCTTCATCGGCCTGCGCAACGCGGGCGATGCGATCCAGACCCGTGATCCCCTGGGCCGCTACTTCCATGGCCTGAGCTACGGCTCCGATGCGCAGGGCATGAACACCGGGGGGCTCGACCTGCTGCGCATTAGCCTTCTGGACCATACGGGCCGGGTCATCTTTTTCAACAACGGGAACGAACGGCTGGCGGCCAATTTCACCAGTGCGACCGTGGCCGGCAACGAAACGCCGGGAGCGCCCAACAACGCGGCGAACCTCGCCTATATCACCGCGCTGGACTGTGCCCCGCTGCCCGTGGAGCTGCTCTCCTTCACGGCCGCCCCTTTCGGCAATGCCGTACGCCTGCGCTGGACCACCGCTTCGGAGCACAACAGCGGGTCCTTCCTCTTGGAGCGGGCCCTTGACCCTGCGGACTTTTCGGTCATTGGAGAGGTGTCTGCAGCCGGGTTCAGCCAAGAGCGCACCGACTACCTCTGGGACGACCATTTCCCCTTTAATGGCACCGCATTCTATCGCCTGCGTGAACGCGACTTGGACGGCGCTGAACAGATCGGGCCGGTGGTGGCCGTCGACCTCTTGAAGACCGAGGTGGCCGTGCTGCCGGTCCCGGACGCTTCAGCCGTGGCACTCACCTCACCGAACGGGGACTTCACCTGGCGCCTTTTCGACCCGCTGGGGCGGACCTTGGCCCAGGGGCAACAGAGTACTGGCGCGGCCGGGGTGAACGTGCCGGAAGGCCTGTCCCTGCTGGAGATCTCCCATGCCGGT
>JBGAJW010000041.1:0-43158 GCA_044224725.1 Flavobacteriales bacterium | reverse complement strand
GACTGTGACCTTCAAGTATGGCGACTGTGACCACCAAGTAGTGCGACTGTGACCTTCAAGTATGGCGACTGCGCCCACCAAGTAGTGCGACTTTGCCCTTCAAGTACTGCGACTGTGCCCATCAAGTACAGCGACTGTGCCCATCAAGTACAGCGACTGTGCCCACCAAGTACTGCGACTTTGCCCTTCAAGTACTGCGACTGTGCCCACCAAGTACTGCGACTGTGCCCACCAAGTAGTGCGACTGTGCCCATCAAGTACTGCGACTGTGCCCATCAAGTAGGGCGACTGTGCCCACCAAGTACTGCGACTGTGCCCACCAAGTACTGCGACTGTGTCCACCAAGTACTGCGACTGTGCCCACCAAGTAGTGCGACTGTGCCCATCAAGTACTGCGACTGTGCCCATCAAGTGCTGTGACTATTCCCACCAGGTCCGGCGACTGTAAACACCAACTTGAAAACCCGCGTGCGCTCATATAACACTGTTATTCTGCGGGTTACCTTCCTTTGGGTGCTCACAACACACGCGCTGGGTTTGTGTCGCGCTCCAAGCCCACGGGTGTGCTCCAGGTGCAATGGAACAAGGGCGTGGTGCTGTACTACGTGGAGCAGCAGACCGGTGATGGCGAGTGGACGCGCATCATCTCCAGCACCCGCGTGAAGCACGAGATCACAGGGTTGACCACGGGCAAGGAATATTCCTACCGTGTACAGGCGATCGCCCACAATGGCGTGAGCCCGATGAGCGAGGTGGTTTCGCAGATCGCCGCCTGAGGCTTCCACACTTCGGCTGCGCCCAGTGCAAGATCAGCTCAGCCTGACAGACGTCCTACCATGCGCAAAAGCCCCGGTCCTCGCCGGGGCTTTTCGCGTTGTGCACTCGCCGGCAACGCCAAAGGCGTACACGGCAGGGGGCGAAAGTGACCGGGGTGCCGACGCCCACCAAGAAGCCGCGCAAGCATTCTGTCCGGTATGGTGCCCACGGCCTTGCTCATGGTACCAATGCAAAAATGGACGTGCACTTCTGGCACCTCCAACTACTTGCGTTTCAGGTCAACGCTCCGGCACAACGATCGAAATGCAGGCGGCTTCCCACCTGATCCTCTGCGCAACATGAGTGCCGCGGATCCTGGCAAGAAACACCATGGCGGAGAGCCGCATCGCACAGGCCGAAACGTGGCCACCCGGTATACCTCCGCTCCTTCTCCTTCTTGCCGGCCTTGCACCTGACGCCTTGTCGCGCCTCGCATACCGCTTTGTGCTACTTCTTCTCCTCCCCCTTGGGCCAGGCCCGCCAGCTGTAGCTCTTCTGTACGATCCTCCACGCGCCTTCGTACTTCAGCAGCAGGAAGTAGTCCGTGAAGATGCGCCAACCCGGGATGGCGATCTCGGCCTTCGCCATGGCGGCGTTGCCTTCCACATCAATGGAGATGATGCGACCTTCACGTGTGTTCTTCTCGCCCACCTTGATGCCGTCGATGTACTTCGCTCCGGAGCGGATCCATAAACTGTCGGCATCGTTCACGGTGTAGAGGTTGAAGTCCGGGTGGAAGGCACGGCGCACCTGGTCGGGATCGCCGTTCGCGGTGCCATCGATGTAGTCCATCCGTGTTGCGGTGATCAGCGGCAGATCCTCAGCGACCTGCGGTGTCTGGGCGCAAATGGTCACTGATGGGCCAATGAGGGCGAGGGCGAGGGTCCGATTCCGCATAGGGCCAGAATGAACGAACGGTTGCCCGCGCATTGCACTTCACCGCCACAGGCGATGCACATACACCCCACTTGAAGCTCGGCTCTCCAAAGCCACCTTCCCCGCCTCCGCTCGTCATACCGCCGGAACCCGCTCTATTTTTCCGCCATGCGCTACCGCCTACTGCCGCTCGTCCTTGCCTTGCCCTTGAAGGCCGCTGCGCAAACGCTGCCTTGGACCTGGCTGAATCCGCAACCCATCGGTGAGCCCGTGAATTCCATGGACATGATCGATGCGCAGACCGGTTGGGCCACCGCCACCGGCGGCTACCTGTTGAAAACCAACGACGGCGGTGCCAGCTGGGAAGTGCATGACTTGGACGCGCTATGGAAGTACGCCGGCAACATCCAGTTCGTAGGCCCGGACAGCGGGTGGTTCCCGATCGACAATGGCCGGTTGTTGCGCACCACGAACGGGGGCGGGTCGTGGAGCGTGGTGAGTACCGGGTTGGAGGGCAGCGAGTTCAGCGTCCCCACCCTATGCTTCGTCGATCACCTGCGAGGCTGGCTGGCACATACCGATGGGCAGGTGTCCGCCACCACGGATGGCGGCGTGACCTGGAACCCACAGGCGAGCAACACCACCGAGAACCTCTACGACGTGGCCTTCGCCGATGCCCTTACCGGCTGTGCGGTAGGGAGCAACGGCACCGTGTTGCGCACCACGGACGGCGGGCAGAACTGGGAGCCGGGGAACACCGGGAACACCGGATACTTTTACCGCGTGATCTTCGCCGACCCGCAGAACCTCTGGGCGGTTCCCGCCGCTGACAGTGTACTGTACCACAGTACGGATGGGGGCCAGAACTGGGCACAGGTGCTCTCCGGCAATGCGGCCTACCCGCAGGACCTGTACTTCCGCACCGCGCAGGAAGGTTGGCTGCTCACCGGCCACGCTGCCGAAGGCATGTACCACACCACTGATGGCGGGCTGAACTGGACACCCGTGAGCACCGGCACCTTGGACCTGTACGCGATGGAATATACCGACGCGCTGCACGCCGTGGGCGTAGGCGGCTGTGCCGAACTGGGCTTCACCACCGATGGCGGCGCCAACTGGACGGCCGTGAACAGCGGCGTTACGGACACCTGGCAGAAAATGCAGTTCGTGGATGGGCTCAACGGCTACGCTTGTGGGGCCGGCTCAGTGCTCCGCACCACCGATGGCGGCGCCACCTGGGTGCCGCTGGACGTGCCGCCGGTGCAGCAATACTCCGCGCTCCACTTCATCAATGCCCTGGAGGGCTGGATCGGCGGCTACTGGTATTACAATGAACCTGACGCGAACGCGATCTACCATACCACCGATGGCGGGCTGAGCTGGGACACCATTCCCCTGCCCATCACCGAGGGCCCGGTGTATGACATCCGGTTCACCGATGCGCTGCACGGTTGGGTGGCCGGCCAACTCAACGGACGTGTGCTGCGCACTACCGATGGTGGCGCCAATTGGAGCGTGACGGATCCAGTGGTGGGCAATGCCTCCTTGATCGCCCTGCAGTTCCTGGACACGCTGCACGGCTGGATGACCGGGACGGGCGACCAGCGCTATTGGACCGATGACGGTGGCCTTACGTGGAACCCCGCCTACAGCGACTTGGGGTCGAACATCCTCTGGGGACTTGCCTTCCGTGATGCGCTGCACGGAGTGGTCTGCGGCGATACCCTGTTGATGTACACCTCCGATGGCGGCCACTCGTGGACGCCCGCACAGATCACTGCGCCCCTTGTAGGCAGCCTGCGCACGGTGGTGTGGACGGGCGCTGAAGAGGTGTGGTGCGCCACAGCGCAGGGCCAAGTGCTGCGCAGCACCGATGCTGGTCTCACCTTCACCGAGATGGAGCGCAACCGCCTCTACATCTGGTGCCTCGCTTTCTCCGGCCAGAGCCTGTACGCCGGTGGCGCCTGCGGCTCCATCCTGCGCCTGGATGACCTGAGCGTGCCCGTGGCCGACGCATTCCCGCCCCCTGTCAGCGGCCTGTACCCCAACCCCAACAACGGTCGCAGGTTCACCTTGACGCTCGCGCATGCAACGGGCACCGCGCCCCAGCTGTACATCTTCGATGCCAGCGGCCGCCTGCAGCAGCAGCTTCCGCCGAAAGCCGTGAGCACACACGGCAGCAACCTCATCATCGAGTTGCCCAGTGCGCTACGCCCCGGCACCTACACGGTAGCGCTTTCACAAGCCGATGGCAGCGCACAGCGTTGGCACATGGTGGTAGTGGAATGAGCCTGCCGGCCTCGATGTACCGGAACCGCAGTACACGGTCAGTGCGCTGTTCCTTTTCAAAGCAGTGATCCGGTCCGTCGGTCGAACGCCCATCCCGCGCATACGTTCTCACCTGCCCACGACAAGTCGCGCTTCCTGCCGGCCCGTATCAACGGTGCACATGGCCGACCCCGCCATCGTCCTGAGGCAAGCGCGAACGAGGCATCCGTTCACCGCAGCGGACTCCGAGCGGCTCTTCCCACAGTTCCAAGAGCGCGCCTTCAAGCAGGCCGGGCTATTCTACGGTCCCGGTGAAGTGGTAGCACACGCCCTGTTGCTCCCTACTGCTTGACGAACCGGTAGTGCCCCTGCCCCACCACCAGCACATAGGCGCCGCTGTTCAGCACGGAGACGTCCGCTTGGCCGTTGCGTGCACCCGTGCTCAGCACACGCGCACCGGTGAGGTCGAACACTTCGACGGGGGCGTTCAAGAGTGTGGCGTCGCCGCGCAGCATCAACCGGTCCTGCGCAGGGTTCGGGGAAATGGAGACCGTGTTCGTCAGGGGCGCATCATCGACTCCCGTACACAACTCCACGGTGATCGCTCCGGTCCGCATGGTGCTGCCGTTTCCACCGGCGTTGGTCACCGATAAGCCCACATCGTATACGCCGGGAGCGCTGTAACATACCGTTGGCGATGGAAGGGTGCTGCTGGCCGGTGTGCCGCCGGGAAAGGTCCACGACCAGGTGATGGCGTTGTTGCTGGAGGCATCGGCAAATGCGGTGCAGTCGCCCGTGCAGAGGCTCGTATCGCCCACGGTGAACGCCGCCACCGGAGCAGGATCAACGTACCACTTGGCGATGTGGTCCGCGGGTGCGCCACCCGCCGTGGTGAACAGGCCACCGACGAAGAGCGAATCGTGGTAGACCTCCATCGTCTTCGGGTCATCGTCCAAGCCAGCACCCACGGCCACCCAGCTGGTGCCTTGCAGACGTGCGATGTGCCCCGGTGTGGTGAAGGCCCCACCGATGTAGAGCCGATCATGGTACACGGCCATGCACGTTACGAAGTCGTTCAAGGGGCCGCCCACCTGCACCCATTGTGCTCCGTTCCACTTGGCCACGCGACTGGCCACCTCGCCATTGGCATGGGTGAAGCGCCCACCGATGTACAGCGTGTCGTGGAACACGCACTGCGCGAACACATCATCATCCACACCCGCACCCATCCTGTGCCAAGCGGCGCCATCCCACAGCGCGGTGTGGTTCACCAAGGAATCACCGGCCACACTGAAGTTCCCACCTGCCATCAGCTTATCCTGGTACACCGTGAGGAAGGAGACCTGTGCGTCGCAGCCGGTGGTGAGGTTCTCGTACATGCTGCCATTGAAGCGTGCGATGTGCGGGAAGGGGTTGCCGTTCATCGACGTGAAGAAGCCACCTACGAAGAGCGTATCGTGGAAGTGCGACATGCTGTACAGGGCACTGTTGAACACACCGGGGATGGTGATCAACTGCGCACCGTTCCAATAGCGCACGCGGCCGGCATCGCCGATGAACAGGGCGGTGTCCGTGGCGTACAGATCATCCGCCGCATTGTAGGAGATCAAACCACCGATGCTGCTCCACGCACTGCCGTTCCAGCGTGCGATGTAGTTGGTGTTCACGGTGCCCGCCTGCGTGAACGTACCCTGGGCGTACAGTTGCTCATCGAATACCTCCAGGGCATACACCCCGGAGTTGCAACCTCCACCGACCGGTTCCCAGATCTGCGCAGCGCCCCTGATGGGGATGAACGCGAGCACGCAAACACCGGCTTGAAACGCACATGTATGATGGCGAGGGGACATGCGGGCAAGGTAGGCCGCCTGTGGCACCTGCCTTTCCGTGCTGCTCGCATTTCCCATGCGCTCCCTCGGCCGTCTTAACCTTGTACCGGACCGGTCTCCTGCACGCCTGCGATCGGATCCACTCGTCACCCGTCCGATAGATCCCCGCCCCGTCATGAGACCACAGATCCTCCTCGTTGTCGCGGTTGCAGCGACCGCTTTCGCCGCAGGCCGTGTTTCGGCGCCGATGACGGCACCGGACCCGCCCCGGGCCACCGGTATCGGCGGTATCTTTTTCAAGAGCAAGGATCCCAAGGCCCTGCGGGCGTGGTATGAGCAGCACTTGGGCATGCCCATGACGGAGTACGGCGCCGTGTTCGAGTACGGCGATGCCGATGCGGACGGACGCGGATTCCTGCAATGGAGCCTCTTCGGGGCGCGCACCAACTACTTCGCGCCGAGCCCCAAGGACTTCATGGTGAACTACCGTGTGGTACACCTGGACGAGCTGGTGAAGAACATGCGCGCGGCCGGCGTGGTCTTCACGGACAGCATCGAACGCTTTGATTACGGAGCCTTCGTGCACGCACTCGATCCCGACAGCAACAAGATCGAGCTCTGGGAACCGATCGACACGGTGTATGCCCGCATGGGCGGGAATACCATCAAGTAGCCGCTATCGCGGAGAGCCGCCCGGTGTGACGAAGGCATGGTACTCTTCCCCCCGGATACATGCACTGATGCGACTCGCGCAGCTGAAGAACCTGAAGAAACCCGTGGAGGAAGGGGCTCGGGACGGCGTGGGGGAAGCGGTCCCTACCTGATGTCACCAAGGATACCAAGCACCCTCCGCATCGCTGTGCCAGCGGGTACCGCTCCCGATCCCGTGATGCGTTCTTCCGCCGCAGGCAGTGGAGCATCCTGCGCGAAAGCCCGAACCGCCTGCACCGGCACACCTTCCGGGTCGCCGCGCTCGGCAACCGAGGTGCACCGCATGCGTCTCCGGTGAAACGCCAGGGATCCGTACGGATCAGCGACCTTCACCATTCACAGACATCCCCACCATGCGCATTGTCCGGTTCCTTCTCTGCCTCGCGTCCGCAACAGCGATCACCATGGATCTGCGCGCACAACCGGGCGCATTGGATCCCAGCTTCGATCCGGGCGCAGGGCCTGATTCCGTCTTCAATGTGCACGTGTTGCGCATGGCCCTGCAGCCGGACGGCAAGGTCCTCATCGTGGGCAATTTCCCGGGCTACAACGGCACACCGCGCCCCAACGCAGCCCGCCTGAACAACGACGGCAGCTTGGATACCGGCTTCGATCCGGGCGAGGGCGCGGACGATCTGGTGCGCAACGTACTGGTGCAACCCGATGGCAAGGTGGTCGTCGGGGGCGACTTCATCACGTTCAACAACACGGGCGGCAGGGGCGTCGCGCGCTTGCTGGCCGACGGCAGCATGGATGCGGGCTTCAACACGGGCACCGGGGTCTTGGGCTCGGTGCACGCACTCGCCCTGCAGCCGGACGGCAAGCTGCTCGTGGCGAGCTACTTCAACAGCGTGAACGGTGTGCCCCGCAGCAAGATCGCGCGCTTGAACACCGATGGATCCGTGGATACCTCCTTCGATACCGGTACCGGCGCGGACAGTTACATCTTCAGCGTGGCGGTGCAAGCCGATGGCAGGATCCTGATCGGCGGCGACTTCCAGAACTACCAGGGACAAGCGCGCACCCGGCTTGCGCGCCTCAACGCCGATGGCAGCCTCGATACCGGTTTCGACGTCGGCAGCGGAGCGGACAGCTACGTGCGTTGCTTGCTGGTGCAGCCCGATGGCCGCATCCTGGTCGGTGGTGACTTCATCACCTTCAACGGCACCAGCTGCCGACGCATCGTGCGCCTGGAGCAGGACGGCTCGCTGGATCCCGCTTTTGCCACCTTCCCCGGGGCGAACAACGATGTGCTGGCCCTGGCCCTGCAACCGGACGGCAGGATCCTGGCAGCCGGCTCCTTCAACCTGTTCGGCCAGTACAGTTACCAGCACCTGGTACGCCTGCTCGCGGACGGCACTTTGGATAGCGAACTGCCCCCGGGCACGGGTACCAACACCGACCTGGCGGATGTGGCGCTGCAGCCCGACGGCCGTATCCTGGTGTCCGGTTGGTTCTTCGGCTGCAACGGCACCACGCGCAGGCGCATCGCGCGCCTCTTCGGCGGATCATCGGTGGGGATCGCACCGCCCATGGAGCGCTCTGGCCTGTTGTTGCATCCGGTTCCCGTGTCGGACCAATTGGTCCTGCAGCTCAACGCTACCGGGACGGTCACCTTGACGCTGTTGGACAACCAAGGCCGGGCGCTGCGTACCGAGACACAGGCGATGGGCCAGGGAAACATGCCACTGGTCTGGGATCTGGGCGCGCTGCTTCCCGGGTATTACAGTGTCCGGATGGTATCGGATGACGGTTGGCAAGCGGCCAGCTTCATCAAGGAGTGAGTTCGCGCACGTGCGGCGACCACGTCGCGCGCATCCGAGCGGATGCGCCCGGCCAGAGATGGTCCGGTCCCATCACCTCCGGCCCGGTCGGGCCTTCGTCCGCTCGGAGAGTCAGGGCACCTCAACGCCCGAACCGGATCGTGCGTGTGCCCTCGCCGGTTAACAGCCGCAACACGTATGTACCGGGTGCCAAGTGGCCGAGTTGCAATGTGGCATCCATGGGCAAGCGGCCTTCCGCGCAACGCAGACCGCGCGCATCGACCACTTCATAGCCGCAGCCCGGCGACAGGTCAGCCCCTTGCACAGTGATCCGCCCGTCCGCACTGGGCGAAGGGAAGAGACGGATGGCGTCCGTGTTCTCCATCGTTTCCACTGCGACGGACCCGCACAACGGGGTGCGCGGTACCGTAACGGGCACGTTGCTGAAACTGGCTGGCAGCGCGGCCGATGTATAGGTGGACGATGTGAACGAAGCGGTACTCGCCGTAGCGGGCGCGGTGGTCACGTCCACGCTATCGGCTTGCCAGCACGCCGGGAAGGGGCCGTTGAAGGACATGACGGAAAGCCATGGACTGGCGCCATCGCGGCCCAGCACAGCGAGGCGGTCGTTGTCCACGACGATCACATCCTCCACGAGGGTGCCGGGCCCGAAGCCGTATTGGGCGATCACGTTCGCACTGGCATCCATGTGCAGCAGGATGTCCGACTCGCCGGGGTCACCGTAGGCGCGTGCCAAACGCACCACGAAGCTGCCATCGGGCATGGGCAACACATCGCCCTCCCAATCGAAGGCATTGGCGGGGTCGCCCAGGCGCTTCGCGTCAAGCACTTCGCCTGCCGGGTTGAGCAGCAGCACGTAATTCCCATCGATGTCCGTACTGATCGATCTCACCAGCAGCGCCAAATTGCCATCCCCGAGCTGGGTGCCGGCGATCCCCACGGTAGAATATCCGCCGTCCACCACGTAGCTCTTGCTCCACAGGGCCGCGCCGGTGGTGGTGTACTTGGTAAGGATGAGCGTAGGCTGGTAGGAACCATGGTAAGCGAAGAAGGTATTGCCCGGCCCCGCGAACACGCCGGTGAAACCCGCGGGCAGATTCCCCTGCATGGGGAAATCCACCGGTATGCGGATGCGCGGGTAGGCGTACGGGCCGCTGGGGTCGAAGACCATGACCACCACTTCCTGGGAGTTCCAGGCCGTGGCGATGTGGGCGATCATACCGTTGTTCAGCGGCGCGGACCGCCACGGCCAGAAGGTGATCGTATCCACCGGGAAGGCATCGGCGGCCAGGATGTTGCCCGCCGCATCCATGCGCACCAAGGCCATGTTGAAGCGCGTGGTGGCCGAGTCATACGCGGCGGAGAGTACGAGCAGGTCGCTGTTCGTGTCCTCCACCGGCGCATCCGAACGCGTGCTGGCGAAGGATGGGCTGCGGTTGGCCCAGAGCACGTTGCCCATGCTGTCCGTGCGCATCATCACGCGCCATTCGTCGCTCATGCACACGAAGTCGCCGTTGGCGCAGCGCCGCACCTGCTCGAAGGTGGCGCCCGTGCCCATATCGTACACGCTGAAGAAGGTGTTCTGCGCGGAGGCGGCACAGGCCGATAGCGCGATCACGGAATTGACAAGCAGGGCGCGCACAGGCGGAAAGCGGCAGGAATGATGCATGGTGGTTCTGATCATCCGCAAGATGACGCATCAAGAGGAAGAGGTTGCTTGCCGAACAGAGGGCTGTTCAGGCGGTGGTCAGCCATCATAGGCGGCCTGCAGTTCCTTCACATCCAGCTTCTTCATCTTCATCATGGCCGCTATCACGCGATCGCGCTTCTCCTTGTCGGGGTCCGAATGCATCGCGACCAGTTCCTTCCACACCACTTGCCAGCTGAGGCCGAAGCGGTCCTTCAGCCAGCCGCATTGCTGCGCCGCGGAGTCGCCCCCTGCGCCGAGCGTGTCCCAGTAGCGGTCGATCTCCGCCTGGTTCTCGCAGTCGATCATCAGGGAGATGGCCTCCGTGAATCTGAAGACGGGCCCACCGTTCAGGGCCAGGAAATTCTGCCCCGCCAATTCGAACTCGATGGTGAGCACCGTGCCGGTCGGCATGCGATGCTGCTCGAAGCCTTCCTCACTGTAGTAGCTCGTGCGCACGATGCGCGCATCAGGGAACACGGTGATGTAGAAGTCGACGGCCTCTTGCGCGTTCTTGTCGAACCAGAGGCAGGGGGTGATCTTCTGGAACGTCATAAGCGGTTTTCAGTTACAGGTCGCAAGTCCGGTGCCCCGGGATAACGAGCGCGCATGACCGCTCGGCAAGTGCATCAGGGTCCACGATCGGGCAGATCACTCCCCAGAACGGAGGTATGGGATCGGTCCACGCATGGCATCCCTGTCCACTCCCGGCGTGGGCCATCAGCTTGCCCAGAAACGGCCTTCCGATCGATCTTCGCGCTTCCACGAAGCCAAGGCAGAATACCATGAAAGCAGCAGTCCACTATTCCTATGGCGGACCCGAAGTGGTACGCATCGCGGATGTTCCGAAGCCGGAGCCGGGCCGCAGCGAGGTGCTCGTGCGCATCCACGCATCGTCCGTGAACGCCGCCGACTGGCGATTGCGCAAGGCCGACCCATGGATGGTGCGCCTGCTCTTCGGGTTCTTCAAGCCGAAGAATCCCATCCTGGGCGTGGTCTTCGCCGGCGAGGTGGAGGCCATCGGCAAGGATGTGACGAAGTATGCGAAGGGCGATCGCCTCTTCGGGTGGACCGGGTTCAAGAAGCTGGGAGGGCACGCGGAGTACATCGCCCTGCCACAGGACGGACCCTTTTCGCTGATGCCCGTGAACATGGACTTCCCCAATGCGGCGGCCATCCCCTTCGGGGGTGGTACCGCGCTGGACTTCCTGAACAAGGCCGCGATCCAGAAAGGCCAGCACGTGCTCATCTACGGAGCTTCCGGAGCGGTGGGCACGGCGGCGGTGCAACTGGCGCGACAGATGGGTGCGGAGGTGACCGGTGTGTGCAGCACGCGGAACCTGGAATTGGTGCGCGGGCTCGGAGCCACCACGGTCCTGGACCATACGAAGGATGACCTCACGGCGATCCACGACCGCTACGATGTGGTCTTCGAAACGGTGGGCAAGCTGCCCTTCGCTTCGTGCTTGCACCTGCTGAAACCGGGCGGTGTGCTGATACTGGGCTCCGAGATGCCGAGCGCCGCATTGCTGCGCCCGTTCAAAAGCAAAGGCGGCAAGAACCCCAGGATCATCCAAGGCACGGCGGGCCAACGGGCGGAGGACATGATGCATTTGAAGGCGCTGATCGAACGCCACGAACTGCGCGCCGTGATCGACACGACCTTCCCGATCGAACGCATCACGGAAGCCCACGCGCTCGCCGATAGCGGGCACAAACGCGGAAGCGTGGTGATCACGATGGACCGGTAAGCCAGCGGAAACGACCTGACAGCCCTACTTTCATCCGGTGGATCGACAGGGCCATCGCACCGGTCGATCCAGCGCTCATCCGCATGAAAGAGATCCCCTTCCGCAGCCTGGCCACGGCACCCACCTCCTTGCGACTTTCGGAGGACTTCGACATCCGGTCCATCGAACAGATACTGGGCGGCAAGGACGTGGTGCAAGCCCTGCATCGGCATGACCACTACTTCCTGCTGGTACTCACCACCGGGAGCGGCATGCACGAGTGCGACTTCAGGCCGCACGCCTTGGAGCCCCACACCATCTACTCCATGCGGCCGGGGCAGGTGCATCGACTGGAGTTGAAGGCGGGCAGTACGGGCTACATCCTGCAGTTCAAAGCCGACTTCCTGGCCACGAGCGAACAAGGTGCGCGACCGGTCCTGCGCCGGGCCGGCCATATTGAGGTCTTCCGAACGGACGCGCCGCGCTATGGTGAACTGGTGATGCTGCTGGACCGCATCGCTCGCACGTTCGCGGCGCAGCAGGAGGGCTACCTGCACATCGTTCGTGCCTACCTGAGCGCTTTCCTGTCGGACCTCGTTCTGCAAGCGCCATCGCACGCGCCCGTGAGCAGCGCCAAGGGCTACGCGCAGGAGCGACTCGAGGAATTGCTCGAGCTCATCGAGACCCGGGTGCATGCTACGAAAGAGGTAGCGGCGTACGCGGAGCTGATGCACCTCTCCACCTTCCAGTTGAACGCCATCGCGAAGGCCGGCACGGGCCGCACCTGCTCCGAACTGATCACCGACCAGCTCATCCTGGAAGCGAAGCGCTACCTGCTCGCCACTACCGATCAAGTGACCCAAGTGGCCGACCGCCTCGGTTATGACGACCCCTCGTACTTCATCCGCTTCTTCAAGAAGCACACAGGGCACACGCCGGAGGGATTCCGGCAGAAGTCGCGGTAATGCCATTTCATACCGCGGACGGCCTTGAGGTGCGCCGTTCGTTTTTCGCGGGACGATACGAAGAGGTCGTCGCGTAGCCGGTGCTAGGGGACGATCGCTTCGGAGAAGTAATGCGGAAAACAAACCAGCGGATCCGGTCGGTCTGCGGTGCGAATTGGCATAGAGTACCGGTAAGTACCGATCGATCACGCGTTCGTCCTATCCCCCTGGGATGGGATCGGGGTTGCTTTGTCCCCGCAAACAACACAGCATGAAAACGAAAATGAAACTGATGGCCTCGCTCAAGATCTGGTTGGCCATCTACCCCTCCATCACCCTCTTCCTCCTGCTCTTCGGTGCGCAGCTCTCTCCCTTGCCCCTCTACCTGCGCACGCTCATCCTCACCCTTGTGCTCGTTCCATGGGTCGTCTTCGCGGGAGTCCCCTTCGTGGACCGCATCATGCGCGCTTTCTCCGACAAGAACGTGCAAGCCTGACCCACCAGACCGCAACGCAACGGACCGATCACGCATGACCAGACGACACTTCCTGGGGCTTGGTGCCTGTGCCGCGTGGGCACAGGCCCTGCCTCTGCGAACGCTCGTCCATGCGATCCCTGAAACCATGAACGAGAACCAACAATTCGATGTGATCATCGTGGGCGGAAGCTATTCCGGCCTCGCTGCCGGCATGGCCTTGGGCCGTGCCTTACGCCGCGTGCTGATCGTGGACGGCGGCAAGCCCTGCAACCGGCAGACGCCCTTCTCCCACAACTTCATCACGCAGGATGGCGTGCCACCACACGAGATCGCCGCGTTGGCGCGGAAGCAGGTGGAACGCTACGCCACGGTGGAGTTTCTGAACGGACTGGTCACGGATGTGGTCAGGACCGGGCACGGCTTCGATGTGCGCGTGGACGATCGCACAGCGTTCAGTGCGGCGAAGCTGGTCTTCGCCACGGGCGTGCGCGATGTGCTGCCGGACATTCAGGGCTTGGCGGAGTGCTGGGGGATCTCCGTACTGCACTGCCCGTACTGCCATGGCCACGAAGTGCGCGATGAAGTGACAGGTGTGCTGGGCAACGGCGAGAAAGGTTTCGAGCTCGTACGCCTCATCTCCAATTGGACGAAGGAGCTGACGATGTTCACCAACGGACCATCGACCCTCACGGAAGAACAAACAGCCAAACTGCGCCATCACCACATCCGCATCGTGGAAGCGGAAGTTGAAGAACTGGAGCATCTCAACGGGCGGATCGAGCGGATCCACTTCAAGGATGGGACAGCCGCGTCCCTCAAAGCCCTATATTCACTCACTGCGTTCGAGCAGCACTGCTCCATTCCCCAGCATTTGGGATGTGAACTGACGCAAGAAGGCTACCTCAAGGTCGATCCGCAACAGCGGACGAGCATGCACGGGGTCTACGCCTGTGGCGACAATAACACCCGGCTGCGCACCGTGGCGAACGCCGTTGCCATGGGCACCACGGCGGGGATGATGGTGAACAAGGAGCTCATTGCCGAGGAATTCTGAACAACAACCGACCACCACGCTCACCCCACTCTCCATGGAAACGGACCCCGCGCACGAACAGCTCCGGTGCTTCACCGACCGGTTGCTGAAACTGAACGAATCGGACTGGGCGCGGTTCCGCGATCCGTTCCGGCCCCTCCACCTGGCAAAGGGCGAGCACTGGTTGCACGCGGGTGATGTATGCGGACATGTGGGCTTTGTCGTCTCCGGTCTGATCCACGCCTACTACGTAGCGCAGGGCGAACAGGTGACCCAGGAATTCTACTTGGAGAACACCTATGCCACGAGCTATGTCAGCTTCCTCACCGGCCAACCCTCCCAGCGCTACCTGCAGGCACTGGATGACACCCATCTGCTCGTGCTCTCGCGCGAAGACCTGTACCGGTTCTACAGCGGATCGCAGGACGCTGAGCGCATGGGCCGACTGATCGCCGAAGGAGCCTTCATGCGGTTCGACTACCGCGCGCACCAACTCCTACTGAAAGCACCGGAGCAACGCTATCTGGATCTCCTCAAGGACCGGCCCAACGTGATGCAGCGCGTCCCACAGAAGCTCGTTGCCTCCTACCTGGGCATGCGGCCCGAGTCCTTGAGCCGCATCCGCAAGCGCATCGCGAAGGGCTGATGCGTTCTTGACCAGAGTCAATGGAAGCAGGGCCGCGGCCGAGGGTCATTTGCGGCACACGAACCCGCCGATCGTTCGGCCCGATACCGATAAGAACCTTCTCCAGAAGGATGTAACACGCCTCGCATCAAGGCCCAGGAATTCTGCGCGCCTCGAAGAAAACCCCACCACTCCGAATACCCTCCGCACATGATGAACCCCTTGACCTTGCTCGTCGGTCTATTCCTTTCGCTCAGCTTGTTCACCGGAACAAGCGCGCTCGGACAAACCGCACAGTTGTCCACATCGTCCAGCCCACAGGCCATAACGATCAGTGCGCCGTCCGACTTGTCGGAGAAGCCCCTCACACGTACCGTTGGGACCTTGGACCAGTGGCTGCCGGGCTCCCTGGCTCACCGCGCGCGACGCGGGGCGCACTCCTCATTCCGCCTCCAACTGGGGCGCACCTTCAGTATCACGGTTCCCAAGCACTGACCGACCATGCACCACTCCACTCTGCTTTTACGCCTGGCCCTCTTGCTCAGCATCATCGCGGGCACGCGCACGTTCGCACAGAACCCTCAACGGTTCACCCTGAGCGGTACCGTTTCGGACAGCCTCACGGGCGAAACCCTCATCGGTGCCAGCGTGCACGTGAGCGGCACCTTGAACACGGGCGTATCCGCGAACGAGTACGGCTTCTATTCCATCACGCTTCCCGCCGGTGCGTACGAGGTGCAGTGCTCCTTCATCGGATACCGGGCGCAGAGCAGTGCGGTGATGCTCAGCGCGAACATGAAGCTGGACCTCGCACTGGTCATGTCCAGTAAGGAACTGGGGGAAGTGGTGGTCACCAAGGAGAAGAAAGGCTTCGACCTGCAACGGCCGGATATCGGTGCGGAGCGCATGGATATGAAGGACGTTGAGAAGCTGCCCATGATCTTTGGCGAACGCGATGTGCTGAAGGCGATCCAGCTCTTGCCCGGCGTGAAGAGCGCGGGGGACGGCCAAGCGGGCTTCTATGTGCGCGGTGGCGGGGCGGACCAGAACCTGGTGCTGCTGGACGAAGCGCCGGTGTACAACGCGAGCCACCTGCTGGGCTTCTTCTCCACCTTCAACGCGAACGCGATCAAGGATGTGCAGCTCTACAAAGGCTCGATGCCCGCGCAGTACGGTGGCCGGCTGGCCTCGGTGCTGGACATCCGGATGAAGGACGGGAACGACCGGAAGTTGGGCGTGAGCGGCAGCGTCGGCACCATCTCCACGAACCTCACCTTGGAAGGACCGATCGCGAAGAACAAGTCCTCGTTCATCATCGCCGCGCGCCGCACCTATGCGGACGTGTTCCTCAAGCTCTACTCCGACCCGGGGATCCGCAACAACAAGCTCTACTTCTACGACCTGAACGCGAAGGTGAACGTGGATGCGGGGCCCAAGGACAAGCTCTTCCTCAGCGGCTACTTCGGCCGCGACGTGGTGGGCCTCGGCACCACCCTCGGCATCGATTGGGGCAATGCCACCGGTACGGCCCGTTGGAACCACATCTATTCGCCCCGTTGGTTCAGCAACACCTCGTTCATCTTCTCCGACTACAACTACGGCGTGTCGTTCAAGACCGACGCGCACGACTTCAGCATCACCTCGGTGGTGCGGGACCTCAACCTCACGCATGAGATCAGCTTCTACCCCAAACCGGGTTCGAAGTGGAAGGTCGGCTTCAGCTCCATCCGCCATACGATCACCCCCGGCAAGGTGGAGTCCAGTGGCACGTCGGGCATCAACGCCTTCTCCATCCAGGACCAGTACACCTGGGAGAACGCGCTCTTCGCCTCCTGGGACAAGACGGTAACGGACCGCCTGACCCTGAATGTTGGCCTGCGGACGTCCGCGCTGTCCGTGCTCGGGAAGGGTGATTTCTACACGTTCGATCCCGCAGGCGAAGTGACCAGCACCACCAGCCACGGCAGCGGGTCCATCGTGCAGACCTACGTGAACCCGGAACCACGACTCTCCTTCAGCTACCTCACCTCCGAGTTCTCCTCCGTGAAGGGCTCCTATGCGCGCATGACGCAGAACATGCACCTGCTGAGCAACAGTACGAGCGGAAGCCCCACGGACCGCTGGATCGGCACTTCGAACATCATCAAGCCGGAGATCGGCGACCAGGTGAGCGGCGGCTACTTCCGCAAACTGAAAGAGGGCGCGTACGAACTGAGCGGCGAGGTCTATTACAAATGGATGCAGAACCAGATCGACTACCGCAACGGCGCTGACATCCTGGTGAATCAGTACATCGAAGGCGAACTGCTCTTCGGAAAGGGACGCGCCTACGGCCTGGAAGTGATGGCGCGCAAGAACACCGGCCGACTCACCGGATGGATCGGCTATACGCTCAGCCGCACCGAGCGCCGTATCGATGGCATCAACAACGGCAAGTGGTACAACGCTAGACAGGACCGCACCCACGATGTCTCCATCGTCGGCACCTACGCGCTGAACGAGCGTTGGAGTTTCTCCGCCCTGTGGACCTACAATACCGGCAACGCGGTCACCTTCCCCAGTGGGAAGTACCGAGTGGACGACCAGGTGCTCTTCTCCTACACCGAGCGCAATGCCGGCCGCATGCCCGCCTACCATCGGCTGGACCTCAGCGCGACGTTGACGCGCAAGTGGAAGAAGCACGAGAGCACGTGGAACTTCTCGCTCTACAACGCCTACGGTCGGCAGAACGCCTACACCATCAACTTCCAAGAGAACGAGGATGACCCGAGCCGCACCTCGGCCATCAAGACCTCCCTCTTCCGTTGGGTCCCTTCCGTCTCCTACGGTTTCAAATTCTGATCACCATGAAACAGCAGCATTTCCTCCTTTCCACGGCCTTGTTCAGCCTTGCGCTCATCTCTTGCCGAAAGGAGATCACGCTCGATCTCGAGAATGAGAGCAACAAAGTGGTCATCGAAGCCCTCGTCTCCGCAGGGCCCGGCCCACACACCGTGCAGCTCACCCGGTCGGTGGGGTTCGAGGCATCGAACGCGTTCCCGGCCATCTCCAACGCCACCATCACCTTGGGTGATGACCTGGGCAACAGCGAACAGCTCACCGAGACCGGTCCCGGTATCTATTCCACGGCCACGCTGGAAGGTGGTCAGGACCGAACGTACCAGCTGAACGCCGTGGTTGACGGAACCACGTACAGCGCGCAATGCCGCATGCCGGTAGCGGTGCCCTTGGATACGTTGCGGATCGACAGTTTCCCCTCTTTCGGCACGTGGACGAAGATCATCATCCCGGGCTATACGGATCCTGCGGGGTCGGCCGACTACTACCGCTTCATCGTGCGCGTGAACGGCGAGAAGCAGACCGGTATCAATATCGAAA
Organism: Flavobacteriales bacterium; assembly: GCA_044224725.1. Lineage (GTDB taxonomy): Bacteria > Bacteroidota > Bacteroidia > Flavobacteriales_F > PHOS-HE28 > PHOS-HE28. Next base: position 24,999 of record JBGAJW010000041.1, on the reverse strand, counting down.
GCGATCGTTTCACCAATGGCAACGAAGTACAACAGCCCCTGTTCGTGAACGGCCTTGAACTGGGAAGCGGCGATGTGGTGGAGGTCACGATGGAGTGCATCGCCCCGGAGATCTACGACTACTTCTTCACCATGGCGCAGAACGTGGACAACGCTTCAACGCCTGCGGATCCGGTGAGCAACATCAGCGGCGGCGCGCTCGGCTACTTCTCGGTACGCGCGACCTCCACGAAGACCGTGGTGGTGCCCTGATCGTATCCCAACCCCGGTGCTACGCACAACGGATCTTCCCACGACGCAACTTTGACCTTCCAAAGCGACACGACATGCCGGCCCCCAAAGGAAAAAGCAGCAAGCCCCCGGTGAAACCGACCGCAGCCAAGGCCACCAAGGCCGCCCCGCAGACCGAACTGAAGGATTGGCGCGATGACACCCTCGCGCGAATGCGCAAGCTGATCCTGGAGGCCGACCCGAAAGTGACCGAAGAACAGAAGTGGCAGAAGCCATCGAACCCGGGAGGTGTAACGCTCTGGTCGCACGACGGGATGATATGCACCGGCGAGACCTACAAAGACAAGGTGAAACTCACCTTCGCGTACGGCGCTTCGCTCGCTGATCCGGAAGGGCTCTTCAACGCTCCCTTCAACGGCGCCACACGCCGCGCGATCGATATCAAGGAGGGGGATACGGTGGACGCGCGTGCGTTCAAAGCACTCGTAAAGGCCGCAGTAGCGCGGAACATGGCAGCGAAAACGGACAAGAAGAAGTAAGCGTATGAAGAAGACCACCACCAGATCCGCATCCCGTGCGAGCGGAACGCTCAAAGCGGCTGTCAAGAAGAAGGCTGCGAAAGCCGCACCAGCGAAAACGAAGGTGAAACTCCTCTCCGGCGGCAACCCGCAGATGGCCAAGGGCGACGGCGATGCTCCGGTGCAGGCCTACATCGCAGCGATGCCACAGTGGAAACGCGAAGTCGGCGAGTGGCTCGATGAGGTGATCACGCGTGCACTTCCGAAGGTGCGCAAGGCGGTGAAATGGAACTCGCCGTTCTACGGCATCGAAGGCCAAGGCTGGTTCCTGTCCTTCCATGTCTTCGCCAAATACGTGAAGGTGGCCTTCTTCAAAGGCGCCTCACTGAAGCCGCTGCCTCCCGGTGAGTCGAAGCAGAAGTATGTGCGCTATCTGGATATCCATGAAGGCGATAAGCTGGACGAGAAGCAGATGGCCCTGTGGGTGAAGCAGGCGGCGAAGGTGCCGGGCTGGCTCGCGTAGAGCAATAGCAGAAGCGGCGTGCGAGTTCCGCACCGCATCTTCGCGCCATGCGTTCGAGCCACGTTCCTCTCTTGGTCATTGCCTTGGCTTTCGCCACCTCCCATGCTTCGGCCCAGAGCGAGCCAACGTCCGTGCGCATCATCCAAGCTTCCGCGTGCGATACCGTGCTCACCCTTGAACGGTTGCAAAAACTTCCTGCGCATACCGTGGAGATCAAAGGCCACGACGGCCAGTCTGCGACCTACACGGGTGCCCTGCTCATGGATGTCATCAGTGCGGGCTGTCCGACCGTTCCCGCAGCGGAGAAACGCGAACGCATCGGCATGGCCGTGCGCGTGGATGCTTGGGACGGCTACCACGCGATCATCGCCCTCATGGAAGCGGACACCAGCTTCCGTGAACATCCCGCACTCCTCACGTGGGCCCGCAACGGCAAGGCACTGGACGAACATGACGGACCGCTACAGCTCATCATTCCGGATGACCTCCGCCATGCGCGCGATGTGCGCGGAGTGAAGCGACTCAGCATCGTTGCACCCTGACGCCTTTGGACAAGTCCCAACTCCTCCTCCACCTTCAAGCGCTCCTTCAAGAGAAGGTGGAGGCCGCCACCGCGGAGATCGACTCCACGCGCGCTTCCTTCACCAGCGATACGAAGAGCAGTGCGGGCGACAAGCACGAGGTGGGCCGCGCCATGGTGCAACAGGAACTGGACAAACAGGAAGAGCAGCGCGCCAAGTTGATCGCGCTCCAACAGGAACTGGCGCGCGTGCCGCTTGAACGGACCTTCGATCAGGTCGCTTTCGGCAGCCTCGTCCTCACCGACCAAGGGAGTTACTTCGTGGCCATAGGCTTGGGGCGCATCCTGGTGGGCAGTGAAACCTGCTTCGCGATCTCGCTGGCTTCCCCCGTCGGCCAAGCCCTGAAGGACAAGCGCGCGGGTGAGCAAGTGCTGTTCAACGGCAGATCCATCACCGTGCGGGAGGTGCACTAGGCGCCTAACCGAACAATAGACCGAACAGTGCGAAGAGCGCCGAGGCGAGGGCGATGAAGCCCATGTCCATTTTGCGCGTGTAACTGTCCCCGAAGGTGGAAGCGAACCGCTCCAAGCGGTCCAGGTCACCGTCCCATTTGTGCAACCATTGACCCGCCGTGTGCATCAACAACCAGAAGTCCCACTTGGGTAACAGGTTTCCCATGGCGCTGCGGTTTGGTACTTACCGATCACATTCCATGCCTTACCGTCCATCGCGAACGTTGTGAACCGGAGGAGTCCTCAGGCCCAGCGGAGAAGTGACTTATCAACGGTGGCCATCGGTGGTCGACCAGAGCGTGATCATGGGGAACACACTCCATTCCGCAAGGGGAAACAAATTCCCGAGAGGCGACACTTCCTTTGTCCTTCGTGGAAGAGCACGAAGCACCCGCCGCAGCACAAGTCGTCGCCGTATGCCGCAGTGCCAAGCACACGATGACCAAAGCGAACGAAGAGGCCATCCGCTTGCTCGAAGGCCTCGGCGTAGAAGGCGATGCGCATGCGGGAGCCACGGTGAAGCATCGTTCACGCGTTCGCCAGGATCCTTCCCAGCCGAACCTGCGGCAAGTACACCTGATCCATTCGGAACTGCATGATGAACTGCGCGAAAAGGGCTTCGACCTGCTCCCCGGCCAGATGGGCGAGAACATCACCACGCGCGGGCTCGACCTGCTGGCGTTGCCGGTCGGCGCATTGCTCTGCATCGGGGACCACGCGGTGGTAGAAGTCACTGGCCTGCGCAACCCTTGCACGCAGCTGGACCGCATCCGATCCGGACTGATGAACGCGGTGCTGTGCCGTGATGCGGATGGTGAACTCATTCGCAAGGCGGGCATCATGTGCATCGTGCGGACGGGCGGTATGGTAAAGCCGGACGATGCGATCACCGTGCGGCTTCCGCGTCCGCCTTTCCGGAAATTGGATCGCGTGTGATCCGCGCTTACCGCACCAATGCACCCGAGAGCCGCCGCAGTTCCGTCTCCTGCAGCTTCGCCGCGTTCCGAGCGCTGGCCAAGCGCCGCACGGATTGGCCGTAGGTCGCCTGCGCGTTCTTCAACTCGATGATGTTGCTCGCGCCCACCCGGTAGCGCTCGCGCGCGATCTCCAGCAGTTCGCGCGCCGCAGCGATGTTCTCCTCTTCCAGCTGGAGCACGCCCTTGGCCGCTTGGAACCGCTGATAGGAGGCAAGCACGTCCGCGCTCACTTGATGTGCGGCCTTGTCATACTCCAGTTGTGCGTTGAGCAGATCGAGCTTCGCGTTCTTCGTCTGCGTGTTCAGCTTGAAGCCATTGAACAACGGCACGCTCGCGGTAACCCCATAGTTCAACCCTTGGTTCTGGTTGAGCAGGATGAAGCTCGCATTGCTTGTGGCGCGTGTGAACTGGTAGGCGCTCGTGAGATTGATGACCGGCAGGTGCGCTGCCTTCTGCTCCTTCAGGCCGAGTTCGGCGATGCGCTGCTCGCGGTCGTACAGCACGAGCAAACTGTTCTTCGCTCCCGCTTCCTGCTTCAACTGATCGAGGCTCGGGTCGTACGCGATGATCACCGTGTCTTCAACGCTGTACGAGATGCTCGCCTCCAGCGCCAGAACGTTGCGCAAGGCCACCTTCGCCACGTCCAGCGCGGCCTGCGTGTTCATCTGGTCGGACAGCAGCGCATTGCGGTCCGTGCGCGCGAGCAGCAGGTCCAGCTTCGCCCCTGAACCGTTGGCGAACTTCCGCTCGTTGATGTTCACCACTTCTTCGGCCACCGCGATCTGCCTGCCGAGCGAACGCAACAGTTGTTGCTGTTGCACCACCCCGTAATACGCGGTGATCACGTCCACCGTGGTGTTCTCCACCTGTATCCGCAGCGACTGGTCTCCCTGCGCGGCGAGTTCTTCCAGCCGCTTGCGCGTGGCGAACATCCTCATGCCGTCGAAGACCGTCCACGTCAGCGCGACGTTCGCGTTCAGGTTGTCCGAAACGGAATTGTCACGATCCACCTCGGACCCGTTCGACAGTTCCTGCCGGGCGCTGCCCACACTCTTCACGTACCCACCGTTCGCATCGATGCGCGGCAGCATGCCGGCGTTCCCCGCGGAACTGTTGTTCGCCGCCCGATCGCGCGTGTTGCGGGCGATGCGTATGTCGAAGTTGTTCTGCAGGGCCAACTCGATCGCCTTGTCCAAACTCAGCAGGGTGTCCTGCGCGCTCACCGGGCCGACCAGGATGCAACCCAATGGGAGAAGGAAGATCCGCAGGTAGCGCATCGCGTTCATTCCATTTCCGGCTTTACGCGTTTCCGGGTAGCGATGTAAGTGTACATGGCCGGGATCACGTACAGCGTCAGGATCAACGAGAACAACAGCCCACCCACCACCACCACGCCCATCGGAATGCGGCTCTGCGCCCCGTTACCAAGTCCAATGGCGATGGGCAATGCACCGAGGATGGTGGCGATGCTTGTCATCAGGATCGGACGCAGGCGCTGCACGGCGGCGGTGATCACCGCATCGCGCTTGGACGACCCGTGCTCTTCGCGCTGCTTGTTCGCGAACTCCACGATGAGGATGCCGTTCTTGACCACGAGCCCGATGAGCATGATCATCCCGATCTGGCTGAAGATGTTCCAGGTCTGGTTGAAGATCCACAGCGAGATCATAGCACCACCTGCGGCGAGCGGGATCGTGAGCATGATGATGAAGGGATCGCGGAAGCTCTCGAATTGCGCCGCGAGCACCAGGTAGATGAGCACTGCGGCCAGCAAGAATGCGAACGCGATGTTCGATCCGCTCTCGGCGAAGTCGCGTGAAGCGCCGGAAAGTGACGTGGCGAACGACTGGTCCAGCACCTTCTTCCCGATGGCGTCCATCGCATCGATGCCATCGCCGATGGTCTTGCCCGGTGCGGGCGATGCGGAGATGGTCGCGGACATGTACCGGTTGAAATGGTACAGCTGCGGCGGCTCATTCGCCTCCGCCACCTTCAACAGCTCATCCATCTGGATCATCGTACCATCTTGACTGCGCACGTACAGCGACCGGAGGTCGAGCGGTTGGCTGCGGTCCTCGCGATCCACCTGGCCGATCACCTGGTACTGCTTGCCCTCGCGCGTGAAGTAGGACATGCGGCCACCGCCGTAGGCGAGTTGCAGTGTGCGGGCGACGTCCAGCACGGACACGCCCAAGGCCCGGGCGCGCTCGCGATCGATGGTCACGTTCAGCTCCGGCTTGTTGAACTTCAGGTTCACGTCCACCGCTTGGAACGCGGGGTCCTTCACCGCTTCGGCCATGAATTTCGGTACGAATTCCTTCAGCTTCCCGAAGTCGTTGTTCTGGAGCACGTACTGTACAGGCAAGCTGGTCCTCGCGGCCACGCCCACACTGATGGTCTGCTCTTGGATCACGAAGGTCCGGCCCTCATTGAAGGCCGCCAGGTCCTTGGTGAGCTTCGCCGCGATCTCCGCCTGCGAACGCTCGCGTTCGTCCGGCTCGGTCATCGCCACGCGCAAGAAGCCCGTGTTCACCGCACCGCTGCCAGCGAAATTGGGCGCTACGATCGTGAGGCAGATGCGCTTCTCCGGCACCGAGTCCTGCACCACTCGCGTCAAGCGGTCCATATAATGTTCCATGTACTCGTAGCTCGTGCCTTCCGGCGTGGTCACGAGCACGCGCGCGAGGCTGCGGTCCTCCAACGGGGCCAGTTCGGATTGCAGCGAGAGCCAGAGGACCACGCCGAGTACGACGGTGCCGCCGAGGATCGCGAAGGCCCATGCCCGGTACTTCATGAAGTTCGTGAGCGAGCGCTGGTAGCCGTCCGTCAAGCTCACGAAGAAGGGTTCGGTGAGCTCGTAGAATCTGCTGTGCTTGTGGTTCTTCCGTGTGAGCTTCACGTTCAGCACCGGCGTGAGCGTGAGCGAAACGAAGGCGGAGATCAGCACCGCGCCGGCCATCACCATGCCGAACTCACGGAACAAGCGGCCGGTGAAGCCCGGCAGGAAGATGATGGGCAGGAAGACCACCGCCAGGGTGATCGACGTGGACACCACGGCGAAGATGATCTCGTTCGACCCTTTCAGCGCCGCCTCCATCGGGCGCATGCCGCTCTCCAGCTTCTTGTAGATGTTCTCCGTCACCACGATGCCGTCGTCCACGACCAGTCCCGTGGCCAGCACGATCGCCAGCAGAGTGAGGATGTTGATGGAGAAGCCGAACACGTACATGATGAAGAAGGCACCGATCAACGACACGGGGATGTCGATGAGGGGCCGGAGCGCGATGAGCCAGTCACGGAAGAAGAGGTAGATGATCAGGATCACCAGCACGAAGGCGATCGCGAGGGTTTCGCCCACCTCGCCGATGGAACGGCGCACGAAGCGCGTGTTGTCCAATGCGATGTTCAGCCGGAAGTCCTCAGGCACCTCTTTCTTCAGCTGCTCGTACCGCTTGTAGAACTCGTCCGCGATCTCGATGTAGTTGGAACCGGGCTGCGGTACGATGCCCAGGCCGATCATCGGTGTGCCGCTCTGCTTGAACGCGGTCTCCTCGTTCTCCGCGCCCAACAGCGCTTCGCCCACATCGCGGAAGCGCACCAGCTGATCGCCATCGGAGGCGATGATCATCTGGTTGAATTCTTCGGGTGTGGACAGTTTGGCGCGTGCGTTCACTGTGAGTTCCGTGGCCGTGCCCGCGAGCTTGCCCGCGGGCAATTCCACGTTCTCGCGCTCCAACGCGGCGGCGATGTCGAGCGGCGTGAGGCCGTGTGCCGCTAGCCGTGCCGGATCGATCCACAGGCGCATGGCGTACTTCTTCTCGCCCCAGATCTGTATCGTGCTCACGCCGGGAATGGTTTGCAACCGCTCCAGGATCACGTTCGATGCATAGTCGCTCACTTCCAAACCTCCGCGCGTCGAACTCTCCACCGTCATGGAGATGATCGCATCGCTGTTGGCGTCGGACTTCGTCACCACCGGCGGCGCATCGATGTCCTGTGGGAGTTGCCGCGCCGCCTGCGAGACCTTGTCGCGCACATCGTTCGCCGCGGCCTCCAGCTCCACGCTCAGGTCGAATTCCACGGTGATGGTACTTACGCCGAGGTTGCTGGCCGAGGTGATCGTGCGGATGCCGGCGATCCCGTTGATGGTCTTCTCCAACGGCTCCGTGATCTGCGATTCGACCACATCCGCGCTCGCGCCGGTGTAACTGGTGCGCACGGTGATGATCGGCGGATCGATCGACGGGTACTCGCGCACACCGAGGAAGTCGAAACCGATACCCCCGAAAATGACGATGACGATCGACATCACCATCGCCATCACCGGGCGCCGCAGGCTGACGGAGGAGAGGCTCATCTCAATGCCCTTGACCGGTCCCGGAAACAACGTTCACGTTCACTGGCGTGTCCGGCCGCACCTGCATGATGCCGCTGATGAGCACCGTGTCCCCGGCCTGCAGGCCCGATGTGACCTGTACCGTGCTGTCCGTGCGCAGGCCGATGTCCACCTTGATCGGCGTTGCCTTGCCGCCCCGGCTCACGAACACCTTCTGCCCCCGCAACTCAGGGATCACCGCCTGCGTGGGCAGCATCAACGCGTCGTCGATCCGTTGGAGCGGCACATCCACCTTCGCGAATGCCCCCGGTACAAGATCCCTGTTCTTGTTCTGGCAGATCGCCCGCACCTTGATGGAACGCGTTCGCGGATCCACGCCCGGTTCGAACGCGTAGATCACGCCCGTTCGAGGACCACTACCGGATTCTACCGTGAACGCGACCGAGTCCTTCACGTGCAATCGGTCCCGATAACGCTCCGGAACGGTGAACTCCAATTTCATCGGGTCCAATTGCTGCAACGTGGCGATCATGGTGAAGGCCGGCAAGTAGGCTCCCTCACTCACCGCGCGCAGGCCGATGACCCCTGAGAAGGGTGCCCGTATCTCCGTCTTCGCGATCTGCGCCTTCACCAGGTCCATCTCCGCGCGGATCCCGTTCAATGCGTTCTGGGCCATGTCATACTCTTGTTGTGAAACGCCGTTCACGCCGAGAAGGTCCTTCTGGCGCGTCTCGGTCTTCATCGCCATCTCTTCATCCAGCGAGAGCTTGCGGAGCTGCGCCTGCAGGTCGTCATCGTAGATCTTTATCAGCAAGGCGCCCTGCTGAACGCCCTGTCCTTCCTCGAAGTACAGATGTGTCAGCCGCCCGGCGATCTCGTTCCGCAGGTCCACGCTGTTGTTCGCCAGCAGCGATCCGGTGCCGAGGATACGATCCTCCAAGGTGCTCGCGCGCAACACGATGCCCGTGACGGACAGCGGACCCATGGCTCCGCCGCCGCCGCCGCCCGACGGTCCTTGCGGGCCCGGGCCGCACTTGTTCACCAAGGTGACCGCCACCAGGGCGACCACGGCCAGTATGAGGAGTATCCTGAACGGTCTCATGCGAAAAACGGCTTCCGGTATCAACGGCCCTGAGAAGACCCGCGAAGTTCCGGGCGGTGAATGTACCGGGAGGCCCCCGCCAGAGGAACGCGATCCGTGCAATTCACCGCTCCGATCATCCGATCTTTGCCACGTCCATGGATGAACAACCCATTCTCAACAAGGTTTCCGCCAGTGGCATCATCACGCTGGACCTGGAGGAGATCCATCCCGCGGGCGAGCGCTCGGTCTTCGACCTGAAGCCGCTGCTCTGGCAGGAGATCGCCTTGAAAGAGGACGACCTGCGCGCCTTCTGCAAGTCGCACGACTGGTCGCGGTACACGGGCAAGCTCGTTTCGGTGCATTGCTCGGCGGACGCGATCATCCCGACCTGGGCCTACATGCTCGTGGCCACGCACCTGCAGCCGTACGCGGCCTTCGTTACGCAGGGCGATGCCGAACAGCTCGAGCGCGCGGTGTTCACGCGATTCGTGGAACAGCTGGACGTGGAGGCCTATCGCGGCGCGCGCGTGGTGGTGAAGGGATGCAGCAAATTGCCCGTTCCGTTGAACGCCTACGTGGAGCTCTGCGCGAAACTGCTGCCCGTGGTGAAGAGCCTGATGTTCGGGGAGCCGTGCAGCACGGTGCCGTTGTACAAGGCTCCGAAGGCGTAGTTCCTCACTGTCATGGCGGGCTCGAGAACGCTATGCTATTTTGGCGCTATGCGTCATTTCCTCTTGCTCGTCATCTTCTCGGTTCTCGGCTCCCCGTGCGCCCTCGCGCAGATCGACTCCACGACGATCCCGCGAAGCGCGAACGGCTGGTACCTCAGTCCCCACGGCACCATCCGCGTCCTGGTGCTCTTCGCGGAGATCGACTACGACCAGGACCCTTCCAAAGACCCGCAGCGGGATGGCGCGGACCATTGGCCGAAGGGCCAGTTGCCGAAGTGGAAGGATGACCTCTTCGACCCGTTCCCGAAGCCCATACCCACGGCGATGCTCACGCGCTATTACAGCGACATCTCCTTGGGGAACTACATCGTGCTCGGCGACTACGTGGACAAGATGCTCACCTTGAAGGAGAGCGAATACCCGGAGGTGAAAAACGCGCACAGCGTGGGCAGCGCGGCGGTGAAGGAGGCGAACAAGATGGGCGGCCTGCGCACGAAGCATGACCTGAAGATCGAAGACTTCGACCTGTGGCAGGACGGTGGCAAGGCGGGGCTCGCCAAGGTGAACTTGCCGGACGACCCGCACCGGTACGATCACGTGATGGTGATCGCACGCAACAGCGGTCTTACACACGGGCAGGGAAGCACGGACCAGGGAAGCCCCGGCAAACTCTTCGGCTACGAGAGCGATACCCAGAGCCGCTTCGGTGGCATGAACGGACTCCCGTTCGAGATCCTCAAACACGAGTACAACCACCTGCTGCTCGGCGGGAACAACTTCCACAGCGGTGGTGGCAACGCGGCCCAGTTCGAGAGCTACACGCTCCACATGCAGGGCGGTTGGAGCATGATGGGCGCGGCCAGCAGCAGCTTGCTCACCTGCAGCGGCTGGGACCGCGATCGCCTCGGTTGGAAGAAGGAGGGCGCACCGTACCGCATCAATGCGCATTCCGTGCAAGGCATCTATGCGGACGGCGATCTCGATCCGATCAGTGGCGACACGGGCGTGTTCATCCTGAAGGACTTCGTCACGTACGGGGACGCGCTGCGCATCCGTATGCCCTATCTGCCCGAAGGCGAGCACCGCCAATGGCTCTGGGTGGAGAACCACCAGACCTATGCCCACAATGGTTCGCCAACGGATCGCTTCCACTGGGAAAGCACCGAGAACAACTGCATCTCCCGCGCCGTGCCCGGGCTCTTCATGACCATGCAGATCGAACGTGAAGACAAAGTGGGCACGGACATCTATGGCGGTTACGCCGACTACCTGCATCCGCTCACCGCTTGCGGCCATTACGACGTGATCATCACGACCGATACAGTAGGACCGAAATGCCCCTTCGGTGGCGTGGGGCCGGCGTACCGCCTCGAAGAGCGTTGGCACAACCCGCTTACCGGCAATTGCGAAGAGGAACTTCCCGTCTACGACAAGGACAAGGACGACCGCATCGACCGTGGCCATCACTTCATCATGGGCGCGGGCTATCGTCCGGACGGCAAACTCCTGATCGATGCCGCCTTCTTCGGCGCGGCCCGACACGCGTGGACGCCGAACGGCAACCGTGTGCTGGGCATGGGCACCAACCCTTCCAGTGCGAACATGCTCACCCTCGGGTGCAACAACAAGAAGGAACGGAACAAGGGGCTGTCGCCCGATAACCGCACCATCTACCTGAACGGCATCCGCATCGAATTGCTGGAGCAACGGCCAAACGGCGACATCGCCGTACACGTGAGCACCGGGGAAACACGGATCAACGGCGATGTGCGCTGGTGCGCGGACAGCATCGTGCTTCCGCCCCTGCGTGGCGCGGATGGCCGATCGCTCACCCTCGTGTCAGGTGCATCGTTGCTGATCGACCGGTCACGTACGGCCACCCGCATCCCCTTGCAGGAGACCGTCGGCGGCTACGGGTATTTCGCCCCGCCAACGCGCTTCACCATCGCGCCCGGAGCCACCATGCGTGTGGATGCGGGGGCGGAACTCCGCCTTGAGCGCAAGAGTGAACTGCATGTGATGCCGGGAGCGACCCTGGACCTGGCCGATGCCGCGAAGCTCACCGTGGACAGTGGCTGCGCGATCATCACCCACGGAGATGGGCGAGTGAACGCGAAGAAGCGCGCGCTCAAGAAGCTCCGCAAGAAGAAGAGGCTGCGCGCCGTTCAGTAGGCCCGAACGTTCTTCCCCTCCTTCCAGTTGATGAAGGCGCGGTTCACCACGCGGTTGCCGCCTGGAGTCGGGTAGTTGCCCGTGAAATACCAATCGCCCGTGTGCTGCGGGCAGGCGGCACGGAGACCTTCAATGCCCTGGAACACGATGCGCACGTCCGCTTTGATGTCCTTCGGCGTGAGCAGCTCGGTGATCTTCGCGCTGATCTGCTCGGCGGTGAACGGCGCGTAGATGTCCTTCACCACATTGTCGACCCACACGGATGGGGCACCCTTGCCGTGGGGATCACCGGGTATCGGTAGTGGCTTGCCCACATTGGCCACGCACCGGTCGTACACGTCGTCGATGATGTTCTCCTGCTTCGTCTCCTTCAGCAAGGCGATCGCGGCCTGGAACGCGACGAGGTCGCCGAGCTTGGCCATGTCGATGCCGTAGCAGTCCGGGTAGCGGATCTGCGGGGCGCTGCTCACCACCACGATGCGCTTCGGGTCCAAGCGGTCGAGCATTTTCAGGATGCTCTGCTTCAAGGTGGTGCCGCGTACGATGCTGTCGTCGATCACCACCAGATTGTCCACACCGGCGCGTACACTGCCGTACGTGATGTCGTACACGTGCGCCACCAGCTCATCGCGCGCGTTGTCAGCAGTGATGAAGGTCCGCAGCTTCGCGTCCTTGATCGCCACCTTCTCCAATCGCGGCCGCATGGACAGGATCTCGCGCAATCTGCCTGGGGCGGGCACGGGACCCAGCTCGGTGATCAGCCGCTCCTTCGTTTTGTTCAGCTCATCCTCCAGGCCTTTCAGCATACCGTAGCACGCCACTTCGGCCGTGTTGGGGATGAAGCTGAACACCGTGTTCTGCAGGTCGTGGTCCACCGCTTCCAGGATCGCCGGTACCACATTGCGCCCGAGCGCGATGCGTTCGCGGTACACGTCCCGATCGCTGCCCCGACTGAAGTAGATCCGCTCGAAACTGCACGAGCGTTTCTCCGCCGGCTCGCGCACCTGCTCTTCGCTGAAGGAACCGTCCTTGCGCACGATCAGCGCATGGCCCGGGCGCAATTCCTGCACTTGGTCGGTCTTCACGCCGAACGCCGTCTGTATCGCGGGGCGTTCGCTGGCGGCCACTACGAACTCCTCATCAGCGTACCAGAAACAAGGACGGATGCCCACCGGATCGCGCAGCACGAACGCGTCGCCATGTCCGATCAGGCCGGCGAACGCATACCCGCCATCGAAGTCCTGCGCGCTCATGCGCAGGATCTCGCGCACGTCCATCTGTTCACCGATCAACTTGGTGAGCGCGGGGTCCGTTTCCCCGAATGGCGCGTGTATCTGGCGAAGACGATCATTCTCCACATCGAGGTAGTGCCCGATCTTCTCAAGCACCGTCATCGTATCGCTCTTCTCCTTGGGGTGCTGGCCGATGTTCACTAGCAAGGCGAAGAGCTCGTCCACATTGGTCATGTTGAAGTTGCCCGCCAGCACCAGGTTGCGCGTGATCCAATTGCTCAAGCGTCGGCGCGGGTGGCAGTTCTCCAGTCCGTCGGCACCATACGTGGCGTACCGAAGATGGCCCAGCAGCACCTCGCCCAGAAAGGGCACTTCCCCCTTCAGGCGTTCAGTATCCGAGGCGATGCCGGGATCCTTGTCGATCGCTGCTTGGATCCCTTTGTGGATACCCCCGAAGATCTTCTGGATGGCCTGCTTGTCCGTGCTCCGCACACGGTCGATGAAGTTCTGTCCGGGCTTCGGGTCAAGTTTGATCGACGCCACCCCTGCCCCATCCTGCCCACGGTTGTGCTGCTTCTCCATGAGGAGGAACAGCTTGTTGATACCGTGGTGCGCGCTTCCGTACTTCTGCTGATAGTGATGGAGGGGCTTGCGCAAGCGGATGAAGGCCAATCCGCATTCGTGTTTGATGGCGTCGCTCACTGTCCGCCGGAGCCGCAGGGCCAAGGGGGATGGAAATGTCCGCCTCTTCTGCCGTTCCGGGGCGCGAAAGTAACCAGTGCCACCCCGTAGCCGGGCATCGTGAAGGGACCATCAGCGCCCGGCGTCGGTTCCCGCTTCATCCGTTCCGTTCCCCGTTCTGGCCGCACAAGGCAACGCCGCACCCATTCCCTCGGTCTTACCTTGCGTTCACTCTTCGGACAGGCCCAACCGTGCGTCCCCACCTGCTCATAACGGCCCTTGCCCTCGCTGCCTTGTTGCGGGCAGCCGATAGTCCATTGTCCGCGGCAGGCAAGCCCGTGGCCACCTTCACGGAGAACAAGGGGCAATGGCCGGAGAACGTCCTGTACCGCGCCCTCTTTCCGGGAGGCGCCTTGTTCGTGGAGAAGAACGCCTTCACCTACCTGCTCTACCAAGGTGGGCCGATGGCACATCACGGGCATGACCCGACTGAGGCGGTTGAGCCGTTCAAAGCGCATGCGTACCGGGTGACCTTCGAGGGTGCTCAGCCCGCTTCTGGACATGGTGAAACGGAACAGGTCCAGCACGAGAATTTCTTCCTGGGTCAAGACCCTGCACAATGGGGCACCGGCTGCCGCGTCTTCGGGGAGGTCTTCCTGCGGAACCTCTATCCTGGGATCGATCTGCACATCGATGGCAACACCGGTTTGAAATACGAATTCAAGGTCGCTCCGGGCGCAGACCCTGCGTTGATCCGAATGCGTTTCGAAGGACAGGATGACCTGGTCGTGCGCGATGGTGCCCTCGTGGTGAGCACCTCTGCCGGGCAAGTGACCGAGGCCGCACCCGTATCGTTCAGCTGGAACCCGAACGTGCTGCCTTCATATGACCCATTTCACAATGTGCCGAGCCACTATGTGCTCGACCGGAACACCGTGCGTTTCGCGGTTGAACCACAGCGCGATCGTATCCTCCTTATCGACCCCAGCCTCACTTTCGGCAGTTACACGGGAAGCATCGCGGACAACTTCGGGTTCACGGCGACCTATGATGGCGACGGCGCTCTCTACGGTGGCGGCATCGTTTTCGGCAACGACTACCCTACTACGATCGGCGTATTGGACGGGTCGTTCAACGGGAGCAACATCGACATCGGCGTCAGCAAATGGTCCCCTGACGGCACCGCGCTCGAATGGAGCACCTACTTGGGCGGATCCAACAACGAGACGCCGAACAGCTTGGTGGTGAACAGCGCCAACGAGCTCTATGTGCTCGCGGTCACCGGCTCCTCGGACTTTCCCGTCACCCCCGGAAGCGCGGACGGCTCTTTCAATGGCGGCACCACCATCCCCCTCGCAGGTGGCTTCGTGAACCTGGCCGGTGGCGAAGGGTATGGGTTCGACTTCGGCACGGACATCGCCATCGCCCACCTCTCGGCTGATGCCACCGTTCTGTTGGGTGGCACCTTCGTTGGTGGTTCCGGTAATGACGGATTGAACCAGGGCGCCGATCTCGTCCACAACTACGGCGACCACTTCCGGGGCGAGATCGCCTTGGACGCCCAAGAACGGGTGCTGGTGGCCAGCAGCACGCAGAGTACCGATGCCCCGACCACGTCGGCTGCGGTGCAGTCCTCCTACGGCGGAGGGGATCTGGACGCCTACCTCTTCCGTCTCAGCGCTGACCTCACCTCCTTGCAATACGCGACCTATTGCGGTGGCTCGAACGGGGATAGCGGCTACGGTGTCCAAGTGGGCGCGTCGGGCGACATCTACCTCACAGGAGGTACGAGCAGCGGCAACCTTCCCATGGTCGGCACCCCGTTCAACGGGTCGTACGGCGGAAGCACCGACGGCTTCGTCATGCGCTACGGCGACAACGGCCAAGCGCTGGGTTCCACGTACATCGGCACCGGAAGCTACGACCAGTGCTTCTTCGTGCAGCTGGATACCCAGGATGCGGTCTATGTGGTGGGACAGACCCACGGTGCCTACCCGGTGACCCCAGGGAAATACACCAACGCGGGGAGCTCGCAGTTCATCCACAAACTGGCCACCGACCTGTCCAGCGGCACATGGAGCACGGTGGTCGGCAACGGCAACGGCGATGAGGACATCTCCCCGAGCGCCTTCCTGGTAAGCGATTGCGGGCAGATCTACTTCAGCGGATGGGGCGGATCGGTGAACACCTTCGTCCTCGCCGATGCGAGTACGACAACAGGATTGCCATTGACCGCCGATGCCTTCCAGTCCACTACCGATGGCAGCGATTTCTACCTGATGGTGCTGGAGCCCGAAGCCGTCGCGCTGAACTATGCCACCTTCTTCGGCGGCCTCAGTTCGGAGCATGTGGACGGTGGCACCAGCCGCTTCGACAAGAACGGCAACGTGTACCAGGCCGTGTGCGCGGGATGCGGCGGGCAGGATGATTTCCCCACCACCCCCGGTGCTTGGAGCAACACGAACAACAGCTTCAACTGCAACCTCGGCGTCTTCAAGTTCAACCTGAGCCAACCCCAGGCCGAGATCGACATCGACGGGCCGAACTTCGTCTGCCTGCCCAACGGTGCCCAGTTCATCAACTCCAGCTTGGGCGGCACGGACTACTTCTGGGATTTCGGCGACAGCACCACGTCCACCGAGTTCGAACCCGACCACACATGGACGGAGGCGGGAACGTATACCGTGACGATGGTCCTGAGCGACGCTTCGGATTGCGTACCCAACGACACAGCGGTCATCACCGTGGAGGTGCTTGAACCCGGGGTGGCCAGCATCGATTCCGTAGGGCCTGTCTGTGACGGCGGAACGGTGCAGCTCCAGGCGCATGGGGGTGATACATTCGATTGGTTCCCCACTACCGGATTGAGCAACTCCTCCATCGCGGACCCCATCGCCACACTGAACAGCGCCATCACCTATTCTGTAGCGGTTTCCGGCGCATGCGGATCGGATACGGTCAGCATCGATCTGGTCATAGGCACGCCCTCCGGTGAGGCGGGTCCGGACACGCTGACCTGTACGGGAATACCGGTACCCATCAGCGCTTCGGGCGGAGCCACCTACCTGTGGAGCCCGGCAGGATCGCTCGATGATCCCACCGCACAATCCCCCAATGCTTCACCGCTGGATACCACCGAGTTCATCGTACAGATCACCACGGCCGAAGGCTGCACACTGGAGGACACGCTCACGGTGAATGTGATCTTCGACCTGCCCGACCCGGAAACAGGCGACACGGCCATGTGCCTCGGCGGTTCCGTGCCCTTGCATGCCGAAGGCGGCTCCAGCTACGAATGGCAGGCACAGCCCGGCATCAATTCGCTCTTCACGCCCGACCCGATCGTTTCCCCGACCGCTGACCAATACTACCATGTGCTCGTTACCAATGCCTGCGGTAGCGTCGCCGACAGCGCCTTCGTGGACGTGCAACAGGTGATCGCCAGTGCATGGCCCGATACGACCGTCTGCCCCGGCGAAACGGTGAAGCTGTTCGCTGCGGGAGGCCTCTCCTACTCCTGGTCTCCACCCACCTCGCTGAGCGATCCCGATTCCTCCATCACATTCGCTGCCCCGCAGACCCCGGTGACCTATACCGTTACCGCCGCCAATGCGCTGGGTTGCGAAGGCACGGCCACGGTCACCGTGCAACACTTCCCGCATTCACAGGTGAACGCCGGGCAGGACACGGGCATCGACTACGGGGAAAGCACGCAGCTGTTCGGATACGGCAACGGCACTATGGTCTGGTCGCCGATCGTTTCACTCACCTGCGATTCCTGCGTCGCACCCGTCGCTTCACCTGAGCATACGACCACTTACATCCTGGAACTCACCGACGCCAATGGCTGCAAAGTCCTAGATGAGGTCACCGTCTTCGTGAACGGCACTTTGTACGTGCCCAACACCTTCACTCCGGATGGCGATGGCGTGAACGACGGGTTCTTCGCCTTCGCCACGGAGATCGCCGAGTTCCGCTTGCTCGTCTTCAACCGCTGGGGGGAAGAGATCTATGCCTCGACCCAATTGGGCCAGCCATGGGACGGCACATACGGAGGTGTGCAATCACCGATCGACACCTACGTCTGGCGCATCGATCTGAAGGAACTGAACGGGAAGAAGCGCACGGTGTTCGGGCATGTGAATCTTGTTCGGTGAGGACGCTGAGGGGATGCGACCCGTGAGGTCCTCAGGGAAACGCGCTGCCCGGGATCACCCGATGAACCGCTTCCGATCGAGACCGAGCCATTGCAGCGCGGCACCGCTGAGCAACATCTCCTTCCGGGCATCATCCCACGGCATGGTACGGATCAGCTGACCGGGTTCGAGCTCGCCTAGCGGGAATGGATAGTCGGTCCCCAGCGCGACTTTCTCCGCGCCGATCAGATCAACGAGGTATTGGAGCATCACCGGATCGTGTACCAGTGAATCCAGCCAGAAGCGGCCGAGGTATTCCTTCGGGGCCACGTTGTTGTCCACGGCGCAGAGGTCCGGGCGTACCTCGAAACCGTGTTGGATGCGCGCCACGGTCGCCGGGAATGAACCGCCGCCGTGGGCGAAGGCCACACGCAGCTTCGGCAGTTTTTCGAAAAGGCCGCTGAAGATCATGCTGGTGATCGCGAGCGTGGTCTCCACCGGCATGCCCACGAGCCACGGCAACCAGTACTTGTCCATGCGCTCCTTGCCTACCATGTCCCACGGATGCACGAACACGCACATGCCCAGCTCTTCGCACGCTTGGAAGACCTGGAACAGCTTCGGTTCCCCGAGGTTCATACCTTCCACGTGCGTGCCGATCTGGATGCCCACAAGGCCGATGCGCTTGCACCGTTCCAGCTCCTTTACCGCGAGCTCCGGATCCTGCATGGGCACCGTTCCCAAGCCGATGAACCTCTTCGGATGGTCCTGGACGATCCCTGCGATGTGGTCGTTCAGGAACATCGAAAGGTCCAGTGTGTCCTGCGGTTTGGCCCAGTAGCTGAACATCACGGGGACCGTGCTGAGCACTTGCGCATGCACATGGAACGCATCGCACTCATCGATGCGGACACGCGGATCCCAACAGTTGGCCTGTACCTCACGGAAGAACTTGTCATCCATCATCATCCGCGCACAACCGGGCTTGTGATGGTCCAGATGGATGAAGCCACGATAGCCGTACCGCGCCCCGAAATCAGGGATGTCCGCGGGCAGGATGTGCGTGTGTATGTCGATCGAGAGCAGCTCCACCGGATCAGCTGAAGCGCGGGTCGGTCTCCATCACATGACCGCATTTCTTGCAGGTACGCAGATCCTCGTTCGCATAGAATTCCCTGAAGCGTGGCAGGAAATCCTTCTCGATATCGCGCAGCACGAAGCGGTACTCATGCAACTTGTGGTTGCACTTCTCACAGTACCATTGCAGGCCGTCCTCCAGTTCACGATCATCGCGTTTGCACTCGATCACGAGCCCGACCGTGCCTGCCCCGCGACGAGGCTGGTGCGGCACGCGCCCCGGCAGCAGGAACAATTCTCCCTCCCGGATCGGTATCGTCACGGCCTTGCCATCCTCTTGGATGCCCACTTCGATGTCGCCTTCCACCTGGTAGAAGAGTTCTTCGGTCTCGTTCCAGTGGTAGTCCTTGCGCGCGTTGGGGCCACCGACGCACATCACGATGTAGTCGCCCGCCTCGTGGTACAGGTTCTTGTTCCCCACGGGCGGTTTCAGCAGATCGCGGTTCTCGGCTATCCAGCCTTTCAGGTTGAAGGGGCGCTTGATGGGCATGTGTTGCATCCCGGCCCGTCGGGGGCGTTCGAATGGATCGCCAAAGTAAGACGCGGGACGAGCGCCCGGAACGCTACTTGTTCTGCCGCTTCCGGATGCGCGCGGCGCCCAACCGCAAAGCGGACTCCACACGTTGCCGTTCGGCTATGTATTCCGGGTCCGCGATGAAGGCTTTGTCCTTCTTCGAGTAGGACACCAACGCGTACGGATAGTACAGGTCGGTGATGTCCATGTCCGCGAACTCGGCTTCAAGCGTGAGGGTGACTTCCGCCGAGAACGGTCCGGTGATCACTTTGGCCGGCTCGTCGGTCCGCGCATCCACGATGAAGCGCTTGCGCACGAAGCCTTCACGATGCACGGTGATGCCGTAGAAGCCACCGATATCGAGGTCGAACGCGAAGCGCCCCTTCCCGTCCGCGACGAACTCACCCACCGAGGTACTGTTGGTGTCGATCGTGATCACCGAGTTGCCCAAAAGCTTGTCTTCCATGTCCATCACCTTCCCCGTAATGTGGAGGATGTACGGTGATGATCCGAGCTGCGCACATGCTGGCACGGCGCATAGTGCCAGGCATACGAGCGTGTACGAAGGACGGAGGGCCATGTTCTCAGTGTTTTTCCGAGCGCGCGGCCATCAGCAGCAAGGCTCCATTGGTGCGCTGCATGCCCATGGTGTACTCCGCGTCCTGCTCGAAGGCGAGCGTCTTCTTGTTGAACTTGATGAGCGCGAAGGGGAAGTCCAGGTCATCCGTCGGAGCGCCGTCGTAGCGCGCCTTCTCCAGCAAGCTGATGGTGATGTCCAGCGGGACCAGTTCGAACTCCTGTCCTGGCTTGGGCTTCGGCAGCCGCGTATCGATGGCGATGCGTTTGGCCACGAAGCCTTCTTGGCGGAACTCCAGCCCGTAATCCTGGTTCAATTCCAATCCCACCTTGAAGCGTCCTGCTTTGTCGGTCTTCAAGACCGCGAACTGCTCGTTTCCTTTGAAAATGACCACCTCGGCGCCGACCAATCTGTTCTCTCCATCCGTGATGCGACCATCTACCGGCAGGGGCTCCGCGGTATCCGCGTAGTCTTGTGCCAACAAGGGTGTCAACTGCACTTGGAGCAGCGTGGAGATCAGTGCGAGGCGGGAAAGGAGCCGTTGCATGCAGGGACGATTGATCACCCTTGTACCCGCCTTCCCGGCCGAAGGTTCCGGAACACCGAAAGGGCCGCCCTCATGAGGCGGCCCTTTCGGAAATGCCGTGTTCCGATCTACTTCACCAGCAACCGCTGCTCGGAGCGCAAGCTCTCCGAGGTCAAGCGCACCGTGTATATGCCGGCGCTCACGCCGGGCGCCAGGTCGAATGTGATGCTGTTCGCCGCTCCTTGGCGCTGCTCGCTTTGTACCAGCCGTCCCGCGACGTCGAGGATCTCCACGCGCACAGTGCCCATGAGGTGTGGCATAGCGATCGTCACCTGCCCTTCGCTCGGGTTGGGGCGCAAGGTGAAGCCGGCGCCCTGTTCTTCGGCCACGGTCGTTCCCACATCGCCGGTGACGCAGATCTCGAAGGTGGGTTCGATCGGATAGCCATTGTAGAAGTCGTAGACCCGCACGAAGTACGTGGTGCCTTCCACCAGGTCCGACGTGGTGATCTCTTCCACACCACCACCGATGCTGGCATCAGAGCAGGCCAGGTCGGTCAGATTGCCACAACCGCCCTCGAACAACTGGATCACCGCATCCAGCGTGTCGGTACCATCAACAGTGATGGTCTGGTTCGGGCCCGTGGCCACGAAGCTGTACCACACGTCATCGTTCGCGATGCCCTCGAAGTTGTTGCAAACGATGGCCGGCAGGGATTGCGTCGCGTCCTGCACGGTACCCGCCGTCGTTTCGCAGGTCAGGTTCACGTCCAGCGTGACGGCTCCTGTGCATTCGTCGTTCACAGGTCCCGGTGAGCAGGCCGTGGCGCTCACATCGATCGTGTACGGTCCGACGGCAAGGCTTTCCGGAGTGGGATCGTTCATCACCGGCAGGTAATAGGTGCCGGCCGGAAGGTTATTGAAGTAGATGGTCCCGTTGCCATCGCCGCAATCCGTCGTGTTGAAGGAACTGTTGAATACCAACGCATCGCTGGCCGGGCAATCTGTCGTGAGCACGATCCAGAAATCCAGGAACGCCGGATCCGTACCGCAGTAGCTCACGGTCACGTTGGCGCATTCGGTGGTGGTGAACGCGTGCCATACGCTGGCCAGGCCCAAGGCCTCCAGTTGCGAACCGGGTTCATAGTCACCGTCCATGGTCGCGCCGGTATTGTCCCCGGTGAAGGTCAGAGCGGAACCTGCGGCGAGGTCGGACGCGATCACATCCGCGCAGTTGTCGTTCTCCGGAGGAGTGCCTCCACCGATCACCACGATGGTATAGTCTTCCACCTGCCCGTAGGACGACGTATCACAAGGCGTGTAGTTCGGTGTGTTCTGGTAGGTGCTGCCATCATGCGTGTCATGCAGGCGGATGCGCATGCGTGTGCTGCCCGTTGCGGCTCCGCCCGGGATGTTGATCGTTCCGCTGTAAGGGCCAACGCCCGTTACGGACGTGAACACCAGCTCACCCGCCTCGAAGCTGTCGCTCTGGTCGAAGTCGATCCACACCAAGGCCTGGTCCGTGTCGAAGCCACCGTCCACGGTGATGTCGATCGGGTAAGCTTGGCCTTGCGTGACCACACCGGTCTGCCCGGTGAAATCCTGATAGCCGGGTCCTGCGGTGGAGGTATTGTCGATCCCGGCGAAGAGCACATTGCCGATCGTCTCGAATCCGGTGTTGGCGGCACCGGCATCACAATAAGGACCCGCGTTCGCGCAGGCGGTGGCGCTCACCTCGATGGTGTAGGCGCCCCATGTGGCAGGCTCGCCACGAACGGGCAGGTACCACGTGCCAGCAGGCAGACCGAAGAAGAAGATCGTCGCATTGCCATCCGCGCAATCATCGAAGTTGCCGCCGGAGAAGAGCACACCCGCATCATCCGCAGGGCACCCTTCGAACAATGCCGCCCAATAAACGGCTGGCAGTACGGGCGTACCGCAGTAAGCCACGGCGATATCCGTGCACTCCGTGGTGGTGAACGCATGCCATACGGTCACCGTGTCGCCACCCGCATCCACTCCTGCCCCATCGTTCGTATTCGTCGCGTTCTCCGTGGTCCCGTCGAAGAACACGGACGAACCCGCTGCCAAGGAAGAGGCTACCACATTGAAGCACTCGTCGTTCGGCGGGGTTCCACCGCCGCCGCCACAAGCGACCGCGCTGAACTCGATGGTGTAAGGGCCTGTCGAGCCCGCCTCCGTGAGCACGGGATAGTAGTAGGTGCCAGCTGGCAGGTCGGTGTAGCGTACCGTGATATTCCCATCGCCGCACGCCGTCGCATCGAAATCATCCGAGAGGATCGTCTCGGTGGTCGGGCATCCGACCTCAACACCGATGAACGCATTACCGAAAATGGGGTCCGTACCGCAGTAGCTGATCGTGACATCCGCGCAGGATGTGATGGTGAACGCCTCCCATGCCGAAGCGGTACCGAAGCCTTCCGTATCCGTCGCGCCGGTGTTGTCACCGTTCACGCTCACCGATCCCGGGACACTGAGGTCCTGGACGTCCGCATCCTCGCACAGATCGTTCGCCGGGGCATCAGGTGTGGCGTAGACGCAGATCGTGAACGATGGATCCGCGGGATAGCCCGCCTCGTAATCATAGACCCGGAAGCGATAGGTGGTACCTGCTGTCAGGCCGGAAGCGACGAGCGTCTCACTGCCACCGGCGATGAAGTTGTCCATGCAGTCGATGTTCGTGCCATTGCACGCACCGGACCGCAGATCGATAACTCCGTCGAAGAACTCGTTGCATTCGAGGACAATGGTCACGCTCGCACCCGGTGCCACGAAGCGGTACCAGACATCGTCGTTCGCGTTGCCTACGAAGGTGGCGCAATCCACCGCCGCGATGGATTGGGTGGCCTGGTCCACCGTGCCGTTCGTCGGCGTGCATGAGGTGCCCACCGTCAACAGCGTCGCGTTCGCGCAGTTGTCATTCACCGGGGCGGTCCCGCGCTGCAGCGAAGGATCGTTGGACTGGTGCGCCATCGGCTTGTCCGTGCTGCGCACAGGCAGCGGTCGCACGGTCTGACGCGACGTGGATACAGGCGCGTGGTGCGGAGGAGCGATCACCTTCCGATCGCCGCTCCGATGTGTTTTGGTCTGGAGTTCACCGGGGTGCGCGGGAGCACTGGTATGGAGCACGATCGGCCGGGCAGACAGCGGCGCCTGCTGGGCTTGTGCATCAGCAAGCCCGATGCACAGGACCGCTGCCAAGGAAAGAAGCGTGGAGAATGTTCGCATGTATGTGATGTTGGGGTGGGGTTCTTCGGTATTCGCCAAGCATCCTGTTCCAGACAATATTCCGGGGCAAGGCAGCGGCGGGAATTCGGGATATCAGCGCACCATCACCCGGCGGGCGGCAGAGCCGTTCGGCGTGGTGAGCCGCAGTTCATAGCTGCCGGAAGCCAGCTTGGCAGCGGGGTTCACCATGCGCACAGCGCCCGTGAGCAGGAAGGCGCGCTCACTGTGCACCTTGCGGCCGGCCAGGTCCAGGATGTCGATGGTCGCTTGTACGGAAGGACCGCCGTACATCACGTTGAACCCGTTCTCGGAAGGGTTCGGGTACACGGACCAATCCAATTGGGCCGCTTCATCAATACCGATGTTGCACTCCTGGCTGAAGACCGTGATGGTGTACGGACCGGACGCTCCGTTGGCCGCGTCATTCAACACGGGCAGGTACCATGTGCCCGCTGGCAGGTCGTTGAAGATGTAGGTGAGGTTCCCGTTGCCGCAGCTCGTGAGATTGGAAGAGAAGAAGAAGGTCAGTGTGTCCGCCGGGCAGGAGTTCGCCAGGAATCCGAAGGCGTTGTTCCATCCCGGACTCGTCGAGCAATAGTGTACCGTTACGTCCATGCAGGTGCTCGTGGTGAACCGGTGCCAATTCACCGGCGATCCCGTGTACAAACTGCCCGCCGCCCAATCATCCGTGGCGCCCGCGCCTGAGTTGTTCGCACTGAAGACCAGCGTGCCGCCGGCGGCAAGGGTCTGGTCGGCAACGGAGGCACACAGATCATAGCTCACCGGGCATGCGACCGCCGCCACATCGATCGAATACGCGCCGATCGAACCGCTGCCCGCATCGGCGAGCACCGGGAGGTAATAGGTACCCGCACCGAGGGAGTTGAAAACGAAGGTCGCGTTCCCGTTCCCGCAGGTGGTATAGTCCCCGGCGGAAGGCTGTACCGTCTGCAGTCCAGGGCAGTCGGTGAACAACACCTGGAACACGTTGGTCCAAGCCGGGTTCTGACCGCAATAGTCGATCGTGACCGTGTTGCAGCCGGTTGTGGTGAAGGCGTGCCAGAACACCGGTGAACCGAAATAGGGCGAGGACGCATCGAAGTCGTTCAGGCTGCTGGCCGTGCTGTTGTCCGCACTGAAGCTGACCGTGGCCCCGGAGGCCAGCGCCGCGGGCGTAACGCTCGTGCACAGGTCACTGCTGCAACCGACCGCCGACACGGCGATGTTGTACGCTCCGATGGAGCCGCTGCCACCATCGGCGAGCACCGGCAGGTAGTAGGTGCCCGCCGGCAGCTCGTTGAACCAGAAGGTCGCATTCCCATTCCCGCAATCCGTGTAGTTGCCGCCGCTTGGCTGCACGGTCGACAGGCCCGGGCAGTCCGTGAAGAGCACTTGGAACACGTT
>JBGAJW010000116.1:0-6191 GCA_044224725.1 Flavobacteriales bacterium | reverse complement strand
AAGTGGGAGATGCCGGGCATGGCGGCGATGGGATCCTTCCCGCCCATACCCGGTTTCACGAAGTAGGGATAGATGAACTGGTCGGCGTGTACGCGCGTTTCCGCGATGGCATCACGGATGATGGCGTTCTTGCGCAGGCGACGGGGGCGATGCGTCAGGTTCATGCGGTCGCGATGTTGAAGACGGCGTCCACGAGCGCCATTTCATTGCTCGCCCATGGGATGATGGCATCGGCACCACTGAGTTCGCGGATGCGTTGTGCGGTGCTGGTGCCCATGGCGATGCGGTGCGCGAAGGTGTGGAGCGGCTTCACCGCGTGCAATGCGCTCGCGTGCTCCGGGCTGGTCACGATAACAACGTCCGCCTCGGGCGCATGAGCCGAACCCACAGGGCGCATGCGGTACACCGGCAGGTCGATGACGCTGGCTTCTGGCATGGCCTTCTGAACGGTACGCAGGCCGACATCCGCGCCCGGGAAGAGCACACGCTGTGTGGAGAAGCGGGCGGTGTATTCCGCAGCGATGGTCGGGGTATCCGGGCCGTCCCCGATGTAGGCGACATCCGCACCATGCTTGCGTAACTCTTCGGCCGTACCGCTACCGATGGCATCGCAACGTGCGGCGTTCAGGTCGCCGCCGCCCCGCACGAAGTAGCGCACGGCATTCCGCGAAGTGAAGAAGAGCCGATCGAACTCACCAGGCAGCGTGAACGACAGAGCCTCAGCGACGAGCAGTTGCTGCCCACTGAGCGTGATCCCATGAGCGCCCAATGCGCGGGCCAGCAAACCATCCGGCTCGTGTTCCCGGGTGATGAGCACACGCAGCGCGCGGGGCATCCGCTGCAATCGTTCGACCGTCTCGGTCGCCAATGCATTGGCGTCGCTGCCTACCAAATGGATCCGAGCACCGCACGCTCCAACCCCACGCACAGGGCCGCGTCATCGTCGTGCAGGTCTTCCGCGGCCTCGTTGGCGTGCGCATCCTCGCGGCGTGATTGCACCGCTAATGCGCCTTGGGCCGGTGCCGGAACGAACCAGCGCGGATCCAACACCCGCACTTGGAATTCCGATAGATCGAGCCCGAGGCGATCGATGCCGGCCTTCGCCAGGAGGATCGCGTCGTAGTTGCCCATGCGGAGTTTCTCCACGCGTGTGGGCACGTTGCCCCGGAGATCCGTGATGGTCACTTCGGGCCTGAACATCTTCAACTGCGACTCTCTGCGTGCCGAAGAAGTGCCCACCACGGCACCTTTCCGCAGAGAGAGTGCTTGCGACGCATCCACCGCGTCGGTACGGATGATGAGCAGCTCTTCGCACGCGGCGCGCCCCGCGATGGCGGCGATGTGCAGCCCTTCCGGATCACGGGTTTCGAGATCCTTGCAGCTGTGTATGGCCAGGTCGATCGTGCCCGCAAGCAATTCGCTCTCGATCTCCTTCGTGAAGAAGCCCTTGCCCTCCATCTTCTCGAAGGACAGGTCCTGCACGCGATCGCCCTGCGTCTTGATGATGCGCTGTTCGGTGCGATGGCCTCGGGCCTTCAAGCGTGCTTCGATATGATCGGCCTGCCAGAGCGCCAATCGGCTGCCCCGCGTTCCGATCACCAACGGACGATCGCTCATGCCTTGTCCGCCATAGCCAAAGGCGAAGGCGCGAGGCTCGCCGCCTCCGTCTTCGGAGAGCGCTGCCGTTCTTCCAAGATGATGCGCTTCGCCAGCTTCATGGGCACACTGATGTACTTGCGTTCCATGTGGTCCAGCACGGCGGTGAGCACTTCGCGGCTGCGCTCGTCGAGCATGGCGATGTCCTTGGCAAAGACCTCGTTCACCGCACGTTCGCGCAGGGCCTTCACTTCTTCCGGAACGCTGCTCATGGCGCGCTCCACGTGGCGTTCGCTGGCCAACTCGCGGAACTCCCGAACACCTTCCTCGATGATCGCGGCACACGCCCCGACCTCCTCTTGGCGACCAGCCTTGTTCTCCTCGGCTTGCGCTTGAAGGTCCTCGATGCGGATGAGGTGCGCGGGCATGTCGCCCATGCAGTCCGTGGTGATGTCGTGCGGCAGGGCGAGGTCGACCAGCAACCTTGGCTTGTTGTCGGACAGGGCCAGCGCGGCGAAGAGGTCGCGGTCAACGATCGGGGTGCCACGGCCGATGCCGCTGATGATCACATCGAAGCCTTCATCGAACGCAACGAGCGTATCCAGCGGATAGGCTTCACCGCCCACTTCCTTCACCAGCGATTCCGCTTTGCTGAAGGTTCGGTTGAAGATGTGGAGGTCTTTGAAGCCGTGCTTGCTGAGGTAACGGCACATGTCCGCGCAGGTCTTGCCGGCGCCGATAATGAGGAAGCGCGCGTCCTTCTTCACGCCATGGTCGCGCAAAGCGCGGTAGGCGAGGCTCACCACGCTCACTGGCCGGGTGGCGATGGCCGTTTCCGTGTACACGCGCTTGGCGGTGACCACCACCTGCTTCATGAGCAAGCGCAATTGGTCGCCGGTAAGGCCGAGCAACTTGCAGTGCTGGTACTGGTCGCGCACTTGGGCGAGGATCTCACGTTCGCCCACTACCAGGCTTTCCAAGGAAGAAGCGACGCCCATCAGGTGGCGTACCGCCTCATCGCCTTCGAACACCACCGCAGCACGAACGGCATGGGCGAGTTCGGCCGGATCGAGGTCCGGTTTCCACGCGCGCAACAACACTTCGATGGGCAGCTGTCGCAGGTCCTTCGCCACGAGCACCAGCTCCGCGCGGTTGCAGGTGGTGATGAAGAAGCACTCGCGCGCCAAGCCGATATCCTGCATACGGAGCCCGGCTGCCCGCATGTCGGCCGCATCCAAGTGGAAGCGCCCCACGGTCTCCAACGGCATGCGTTGGTGGGTAAGGGCGACTACGCGGAGGAATGCGGGATCCATGGTGTGGCTTGCGTCTTCGCAAGGCTGCGTTGAAGACGCCGCGAATTTCCGCCCCGGTTCCACGGTCCGTGGTCACGGAACTGTCATCCACGTTGGAGCTGACGGAAGTCATGGATGAACCGGGAAAATGACGTCATCAACTGGCGCTTTCCATGCCGTACCGCTCGCGTGCGTGAACGTGCCGTTGCTCGTTGAACAGCTCCTTGCGCATCAGCGAACGGCTAGGTTTCGGTTGCGCTGAACAACGAATACCCTGAACGATGAATTACCGATACCCGCTCTACCTGCTTTGCGCTTCGCTTTCGGCACCGCTTCCGGCCCAAGACCTGGGCCAGCTCGAGATCAACGGTATCCGTGCCCAGTTCCGCTCCGATGGCCTGATCGCCTATGATCCGGCCTCCACCATGTCGGTCATGCAGATCCCGCCCGGCGGGCCTTCCGCCCTGTTTTCAGGCGGCCTCTGGGCGTCAGGCATCGGACCAGGCCAGACGGTACATACAGCGGCGATGACCTACGGCACGGATGGGTCCGACTTCTTCCCGGGTCCGCTCACCATGGACGGGTCCGCGTCGATCACCTCCGATGTATCGCAGCAGTACGATCATGTGTGGAGGGCCAACCGCAGCGACATTGAAGCGCACATCACGTACTTCAACTGCCTGGGGGATCCCGGATGCGACCCTTCGGAGCAATTCCCGGATGGCTACACGGTGCCCTCCTATTTCTACGACTGGCCCGCAATGAACCCGAACCCGGGCTACGATCCATACCTCGCGCCCTTCTATGACTTCAATGCGGACGGAGACTATGACCCGGACGATGGTGATGCGCCGTGCATCCTCGGTGATCAGGCGCTCTTCTTCGTGTTCAACGACAAGCTGGCAACTCACACCCAATCCGGTGGCCTGCCTCTGGGGCTGGAAGTACAGGCGATGCCCTTCGCCTACACCGGCGCGGACGCGGCGTTGGAGCAGACGGTCTTCATCAGGTACCATGTGATCAACCGAAGCTCAGCACAATATGTTGGCGCTCGTCTGGGCTTCTACAACGACTTCGACCTCGGATGCGCGGAGGATGACTTCATCGGCAGTGATGTCGGCAGGAACCTCACGTACATCTACAACTACGACAACACGGATGAGGACTGCAACAGTGCGCCGGGGTTCGGTGAGCAGCCACCCGCTTTCGGCATGACCATCCTGAAAGGTCCCTTGTTGGAACCGGATGGGACGGACAATGTGGATGTTCCCGAATTGGCGGCCTTCAACGGTACCGGTTTCAATGATGGCACCATGGACAATGAACGACATGGGCTGACGAACTTCATCTATTACAACCGCGAGGGTGCCAACTGCTGCAACGACCCAACGGTCACCCTCCACTACCACCGCTACATGGCCAACATCTGGAAGGACGGCACACCCATGACCTATGGCGGCACAGGGTACGACCCTGGCCAAGACTCACTGCAGGCCGTGTTCATGTTCCCCGGTGATAGCGATCCGCTGGGGCTGGGAGTGAACGGCCTTCCTCAGCAATCGTGGTCGGAAACAACCCTGAGTGCCCCGGATCGGCGCGGCCTGTCCTCTATGGGCCCGATCTCGTTGGACCCCGGAGAGCACGTTGACCTGTTGATGGCCTATGTGTATGCGCGTGCCGGGAACGGCGGGCCGCTCGCCAGTGTGGCCGCACTCCAACAGCGTGTGGATTCGGTCATCGCGTTCGCTGGCACCCTGCCGATCTGGGACACGCCCGAGGGAAGCGCGTTCACCGGCCAATGCGCCGACTATGTCTCCTTGTCCGTGAAAGAGGAAACGGGCGCAGGCCTGTTGCACGTGTTCCCGGTACCCGCTGGCGATCGCGTACAGCTCACCGCTGACCCGCGCTTGGCAGGTGAACTGTTGCTCATTCACGACGCCACCGGCCGCATCGTGGCTACGCATCGCCTCACACAAGGGCTGAACGACATCGACATCAGCTCGCTCGCCCGCGGCATGTACAGTTGCGAAGTGCGTTCCGCGAAGGCGCGCTACACCGGAAGATTGGTGAAGGAGTGATACCCGTTTCCTGAACACGAGGCCCTTCGCGAAAGCGCGGGGCTTCGTGCTCAGGCCTTGTCAGGCGGTCATCGTTCTCAGGAGCTCCCACCCGTTCGCGGCCATGCGCGTTTCATCCAGCCCGATCAGCAGCAGGACGATGAACAGGACCAATCCCGGATATGCGCGCATCATCCAGCGCGCAGCAGCAAAGACCGCAGCCGACACAACCGGATCCGAGCACCCGTGATCGCGCGCACCAGAAAGACCGTAGCCGACACAGCCGTTACCCAACCCGTGATGCCGAACGACAGGAACAACGCTCAACCGACATCGCTATCAGCCGCATCGCCACCCCCGGAAGAAAGCGATGCGATGGCCAACACATGAAGGGCCAACAACAAGAAAGAGATTCTGGCGTGTGATGGCGAATGTACCGAGCGTCCTTCGAGCGTCACGAAAGGGGCTATTCCTTCTCCTCTGAACGCATCGACGCGAAGAACCAAACCGCGCACAGGACGCGCCCACCGATGAGCAGCTCCGTGCTATACGGCCAGTGCTGGATGCTGAAGAGAGGGCCCCGACGATGATCAACGCCGCAGCGGCGATGAGCCCGACGAAGCCCGCAGCCTGTAGCGTATCCGGTGCGCTCATGTCACCAAAATATCCATCACTCGCCAGAAGAAGGCGATGCGCGCTAGAACATCAGCATGCGTCCAAGAATGACCACTGGAGCGAAGGTGAGCAAGAGCATGAGCACCACGAAGAACCAACCCCAACGCGTACTCCCACGACGCAGCATAATCCGGCCCGCGATGAAGACAATGATGTAGAACACGATGAGCGCCAGCCCGATCATCATGGCGATGCCGTCCACCATTTCGCCGCCGCCCATCAGCTCCGCGTCATGCCACATACTGATCAACTCCCAAAGCACGATAGCCATGAATACACCGATTACCCAAAGCAGGATGCGGAGCCAAACGCGTGCGGCACCGTGAATCCCGGGTGTGGCGACCGGGAGCGATATCTGGTCCGGCGTCTGCGCGCTCATGAGCTACGCCATCACCTTCTTTCCGCTGCTCGCCATCATGCCCTCGATCTCGTCCGCCTCCACGGGAATGTCCTTGAACAGATCGATCGGGTTGTCACGGGTTACGAGGATGTTGTTCTCCAGTCGGATGCCCAGCTTCTCCTCGCGGATGTAGATGCCCGGCTCCACGGTGAAGACCATATCCGGTTGGAT
>JBGAJW010000040.1:0-45202 GCA_044224725.1 Flavobacteriales bacterium | reverse complement strand
CGTGTAGTCCTCCGGATTGGCGGTGAACACGAATTGGATGTCCAGCGGCAAGCGCAACTTGAAACCACGGATCTGCACATCGCCTTCCTGCAGGATGTTGAACAGCGCCACTTGGATGCGGGGCTGCAGATCGGGCAACTCGTTGATCACGAAAATGCCCCGATGGCTGCGCGGGATCAGGCCGAAGTGGATCACGCGCTCGTCGCTGTAGTCGAGCTTCAGGTTGGCGGCCTTGATGGGGTCGCTGTCACCGATGAGGTCGGCTACTGTGGTATCCGGCGTAGCGAGCTTTTCCGTGTAGCGCTGGTCCCGATGCAGCCAAGTGATGGGCGTGTCATCGCCGTGCTTGGCGATGAGGTCCTTCGCATAGCGCGAGATCGGGGCCAGTGGATCGTCGTTGATCTCGCTGCCCTGCACCATGGGTACATATTCGTCCAATAGGCCAACAAGTGAACGGGCCATGCGCGTTTTCGCCTGACCGCGCAAACCGAGCAGATTGATGCTGTGGCCCGCGAGGATGGCCCGCTCCAGCGCCGGGATCACCGTGTGTTCGTAGCCGTGGATGCCCTCGAAGAGCGGCTTCTTCGCTTCGATGCGCGCGATGAGGTTGGCGCGCAATTCCTCCTTCACGGAGCGGGGCGTGTAGCCGCTCTTCTTCAGTTCTCCAAGTGTGCGTTCGTTCATCTGCTGGGGCACGGTGTACCGCACCTGTGGTTGTTCAGTGTTTTCATGATGCCTTCCGGTTCGATGCGTGGTCCCGGAACACCATGTCCGCCAATCCTTGCAGACCCGTGTAGAACGCGCGCCCCTGGTTGGCCTCGGTGAAGCGCTCGATAAAGCGCTGCAAGTACGGATCGCGGGCGATCATGAAGGTGGTGATGGGGATGCCCGCTTTCCGCGCGCGAACAGCAGCGTCAAGCGTGCGGGCGACGATGTAGTCATCCAGCCCCACGCTGTTCATGTAGTACTCGCCATCGCGCTTGATGCAGCTCGGCTTGCCGTCGGTGATCATCACGATGCGGCGGTTACGCAGCTTGCGGCGGCGCAGCAGGTCCATGGCCAGTTCCAGCCCGGCGACCGTGTTGGTGTGGAAAGGTCCCACTTGCAGGTAAGGCAGGCCCTTCAGTGAGACCTGCCATGCATCGTTGCCGAACACCACGAAGTCCAGCGTGTCCTTGGGGTAGCGGCGTGCGATCAGCTCAGCGAGCGCCATGGCCACTTTCTTGGCCGGGGTGATGCGGTCCTCGCCGTACAGGATCATGCTGTGGCTGATGTCCAGCATGAGCACCGTTGCGCAAGCGCTCTGGTGTTCGATCTCGATCACCTCCAGATCGTCTTCGCTCAGGCGCAGGTCGTCCAGTCCATGCTGTTGCGCGTTGCGGATGCTGTCGCTCATCGCGATCTGTTCGATGCGGTCGCCGTAGCGGTAGGTGCGCCGGTCGCTCGTCTGCTCGTCTCCCTCCCCTGCCCTTCTCAACCCGTGGTCCCCGCGGTCGCTCTTCTTCAACTTGCCGAAGACCTGGTCCAAGGCGCGCTGACGCAGCAACTGTTCGGCCTTGCCGGTGAGCGTGGCCTTGCCGCCCTTGCTGGGCGCATCCCCAATGATGCCGTGCTTGCGCAGGTCATCCTCAAAGTCCTTGCGCGTGTAATCCTTGTTGAAGAAACCGTGCTCCTTGTTCAGCTCGTCCATCCACTTCAACGCCTCTTCCACATCCCCACTGGTATGCGTGAGCAATTCCAGGAACAAGGGCAACAACTTCTCGAAGTTGGACCGATCGTCCTTGGGCGGGATGTGCTTCGCGAAGCGGTGGCCGAGCATGTATGGCACTCCCTCGGCGCTAGTGTCCGAGGGCGGAACAAAGTAACACGCACCAGAGGCGGCTGTTCATTGAAGTGGTTGAACGAAGAAGCCCTTCCACCGGAAGTGGAAGGGCTTCGGAGAGAACAGATCGTGCTTATCGCTTCACCAGTCGCGCTGACCCGTGCGACCCGCTCTTGTCCAGAACGGTCACCGAATAGCAGCCGGCGGCGAGCGCTTGTGTGTCGAGGTTCCAGCGGCGCATGCCAGCGGGCATGCGCTCGGTGACCACCACACGGCCG
This sequence comes from Flavobacteriales bacterium, assembly GCA_044224725.1. GTDB lineage: Bacteria > Bacteroidota > Bacteroidia > Flavobacteriales_F > PHOS-HE28 > PHOS-HE28. The sequence goes on along the minus strand of JBGAJW010000040.1, from coordinate 43,102 downwards.
GTGGCATCAGAAACGAAGAGCGTGGCACCGGTGGTGGCGGGTACTTCCAGGTTCACGACCACTTGATCGCTCGCCGGATTGGGGAACAGGCCTACTTCCATCGGAATTGTGGCCGACTCTTCCATGCCAACGGGGTTCGAGTTCATCCAGCGGATGCCATTGTCCACCACGTTCACGAAAGAGATCAAGCTGTCCGAATACACCGAAAGGATGGGCATCTTCAGGTAGGGAGCGTAGTAGTCGTACTGCTTGCGCTTGTGCGCCACGTCAGTGGGGTTGCCGCCGATGGGGATCTGGATGACCTCCTGCAGGTTGGTAAAGACGCGGAGAACAGGAACGTTGCTGAGGCCGGGCAAGTTGAGGGAACCCCAACCATCGGCCGAACCTTGGATGATGCCATTCCGGTTGCCGGTAGACCCGTCCGAGGTCACGGTCCCGACCACGGCATCGCTCCACGTATCGTTGAACGCCAAAGGCAGAGCTAGTTCGAGCATGTTGTCGCTATGCACGATCTCGAGATCGATCGTATTCCCGAAAACAATGAGCCGCTTGAATTCGCCCACCCGCTCCAGTCCGGCGCTGGTCATTGCGTACATCACAGTGTCCGTACCATGGATGGAAGCCATTTGTGCGGCCGGGAACAAGCCACCGTGGGAATACACGGCGGTGTCGTTCCAAGTGAAAGTGGTGGTCCCTGTCGATACCAGATCGGTATAGTCGAACACCTGGTCGTCACCACCGGCAGGAGCCGTCGCGTAAGCCGCCGTGTTGTAGGTGAAGGTGTCGCCGATCGCCGGAGCATTGTCGGCGGCGGAAAGCGAGATCTGCGCGTGGGCGCTGAGGAAGCCTGCAGCGGCGAAGACGAAGGAAGAGTAACGGTTCAGCATGCGTTTGAACGTCCGCGCTGGGCGGACTTTGTGTTTGGTTCTGGATGTTCCGGTCGAAAGGTATGACGGCACGTTGTCGCCGAACGCTGCTTGGTACGGACCGGGCGACGTTCCCCCGATGGATCGGGATGAAGCGTCTTCGTCCCGCCTTTTCGGGGACATTTGCGGACATCCCGGCCACTTGGTCACGAGGATGTGAACCATGAAATACAGCGTTAGCGAGATCAGCGACCTCATCAAGGACCGCCGCACCATTTACCCGAAGGACTGTACGGCCCGCGAGGTGCATCGCGACATCATCGAACGCGTGCTGCAGAACGCGATCTGGGCTCCGAACCACGGGATGACGCAGCCTTGGCGCTTCACGGTATTCACGGGAGATGGGCGCAAGCGGCTGTCAGAGTTCCTGGGCGCGGAATACACGCGCATCACCCCGGCGGAGAAGTTCATGCCCAAGAAGTTCGACAACCACACACAGCGACCGTTGCAGAGTTCCGTGGCCATCGCCTTGGGATTGGAACGCGACCCCAAAGGGAAGATCAGTTTGCTGGAGGAACAGTTCGCCATGGCCTGCGCCGTGCAGAACATGCACCTCACTTGCACGGCTTACGGGATCGGCGGCTTCTGGAGCACTGGCGCGGCCATCACCGGCACCGGCATGTGCGATTTCCTCGGGCTTGGCGAACAGGATTCCTGCGCCGGTATCTTCTACATGGGTTACCCTGCGATCGAATGGCCCAAAGGCTACCGCAAGCCGTGGGTGGACTTCGTGAAGTGGGAAGGGTGAGCCCCGGCTAAGGCCGTGGTCCACTTCAAGGAACGCCCGCTCACTCTGCGTCTTGCGAAGGAATACGCACCAACCGCATCGTCCAACCAGGCGGATCGATGGGGACCTCCATGGCACGACCCTGATCCAACGCCGCTTGGTCAATGACGGGAACGGGACGGGGGAAGCGTTCCGGACCGATGAACACCACCGTTTGCACGGACCACCAGCACAGCACTGCGGCAGCCGTGACGGTGGCCCTCTCCGGGTTCGGCCACGGAACAGAAGCCAAAGCCCAGGCCAGCAGTACCGTGGGCAGGTAGAAGTTCCGTATGGCGGAATCAAAAGGCGATAGGAAGTCCGGGGCCCCGCGATAGCTGATGAGCGTGGTGATGACCAACAACGCAGCGCACAACAAGAGCACACTTGCTTCACGCGTCTTCCGGCAGGCGATGTACAAAAAGGCGATTCCCCCGACCGTAAGCAGTGCCCGCAACCAGAAAGGCACGGAACGCACGCCAACCGACAAAACGGGATACCAGAGCTGGAAGAAGACTTCCTGCAGGAAGCCCCGATGCAACGGATCGAATTCGCCTTGGGTGCGCTGTACGCTGCCGTAAGAGATCAGTGCGAGCAGTTGCACCCCTGCGGCCAACGCCACGATGCCATACTGGACTTGGGAACCGTTTGGCATCTCCGCCTTCCGCCCCTGCCACCACGCCATAAGGACCACGGGAGCGAATACCAATGCGTAGGGTCCGGTGGAACACGCCAGCCCCAGGAAAACCACATCAATGCTGCGCCAAACCGGACTTTTCGGACGACGCCCCAAAACGATGAGCGGGATCAGCAACGCCATGGGCCATTGCACGTTGGTCATGTTCATCCAGACCTCATTGCCCAAGGGTGGAAGTACCGTGGCCAGTACGGCGATGCACCGCCACCACGCGCCAAGTGCGTGCCGTGCCGGGCCGGTAGGGAGCCGGAAAAAGGTGTAGGCCCAGACCACCACGTACATCAACAGTTCGGCCGAGAGGTTCAGCCAGGGCATCCCCTCGATCGGCACACCGGTCGAGAGTCCGAGGTTGGCTACCAGCCGCGGGTAGAAATGGAAATAGCCGTTCGCCCGATAGCCGAGCGAGGCCCAACCATCGCGGTACGCATCGGCGAGGAAGTCACGGCCTTCTTCGGCATAGAACCACGGCGCGGTGAACGCATCCGGCTTGCGGAACACGAGCACGGCCACACAGACCAGAACGGCCAGCGCGAACAAGGCCCATTCACGCACCTGTGGTGGTGCGGATGACTCTGTTCGGGCGGTAGTGCGTTCCATGGGATCCGGTGCACCGAAGATGCGCAGCACCTGCTCACTTCACCGCCACCTCCTCCCCTGCCCCCAGCGCGAACAGTTCCGCCGCCAGCTTCGCATCGTGCCCGTACACATCGCGGCGGAAGTTGGCGTGGCCATGGGCATCCACCCACGCGGTGAAATAGCCGAGGATCACGGGGCGCGGTTTCTTCAGCCGCACGATGGTCTCGGTCTTTCCGGTCATGGCTTCCTTGATCTTCTTCGGCGTCCAGGTGCTGTCTTCGCGCAGCAGGTACTCGGCGAGCTTCACGGGTTCGCTCAGGCGGATGCAGCCGTGGCTGAAGGCGCGCTGGTCCTTCTTGAACTTGTCCTTGCTGGGCGTATCGTGGAAGTAGATGCTGTACTCGTTCGGGAAGAGGAATTTCACCTGGCCGAGCGCGTTACCGGGGCCGGGCTTCTGGCGGATGGTGAACGGCACGCCCTTGCTGTACTTCTTCCAATCGATGCTGGACGCGGGCACCACATTGCCCCCCACGACCACTTCCATGTTCTTGCGGGCGAGGTAGCCGCTGTTCTTCTTCACGGCGGGTAATATCTCATCGCGGATGATGCTCTGCGGGATGCTCCAATACGGGGCCATCACCACTTGGGAAAGCTTGCCGCTGAAGATGGCTGAACGCGTGGCCGTGGCTCCCACCACCACATTCATGTCCCATGCGAGCGTATCATGCTCGTACACGTGCATGCGGAATTCGGGGATGTTCACCAGGATGAGGTCAGAGTCCTGATCAGCGGGCACCCAGCGCAGGCGCTCCATGTTCACGAGGATCTGGCGTTCGCGTTCGGCCGGTGTCACGTTCAGTTCTGCGATCAGTTCGCCGTCGGGTTCTCCGGTCTCCTTCAACCCGTACCGGTGTTGGGCGTTCTTCACTGCGGCCTTGAACGAGTTGGCCTCCGCCTCATCTTCCGGGACCAGACTGTCCTGGGCGTAATCGAGGTCACCCAAGGCAATGAGCCGTTGCCGGAGTATCGCCTTTGTGCTATCGGAGAGCTTGGGCATTCCCTTATTCCAGACGATCACGGGCCATGGCATCGTGTCCAGCGCGGCGTAGTCCTTCAGTACGCTCTTCAACCTGCTGTACTGTGGATGCAACGGTTCGATCAGCGCGAGGTCGTTCACCCCGGCCACGAGCGAATCGAGCAGGCGGTCGTAGTTCTTCTTGCGGCGCGGTATGTACCAATCGAGCTCGCGCAGGTCTTTGCGCACGAAGCCGCTGTATCTGGCATCGGCCACGTGGAAGAAACCGGCGGTAAGCGCCAGTTCCATGGCTGTGCGCAGGCTGTCGGTCATCGGCACGCTGTCCTGCCGGGCGAGCAGAGCGGCGAGCTCTCGCGACCATTCCCCGACCTGCGCGGCTTTGGGGTTGTCCGTGGTATCCGTGGAGTTGATGAGGTTGAGGAAATTATAGGCGGCATGCCCCAAGGAATCCCCTGCGAACCACGCCAAGTGATAACCGCGCCGTTGGTAGAAACCGATGATCTCCGCCGAATCCCCCAGATGGTCCGGATGCGCTCGCAGGAAAGCGACCACCGTTGCACTATCCAAGGTGCGCGGCGCGAGTTCCTCGGGTGCTTCGAAAATGCGCGCCACGCTGTCCGCCTTTTCCGCGATGGTCGACGTCGTTGCTACTGGGGGTGTAGAGCAGGAAAAAAGAACAGCGAAAGGAACGAGGTAAGCGACAGGTCTCATACGATGCCCACCAAAGCAGGAATGAAGCGGCGGGGGCGGCGAAGATCGCCGGGCGCGCTCACTTGGCGTTCACGTAGAGCAGGGATCCTTCCGGCAGCAGGTCCAGAAGGCGCTTCATCACGTCCGGCGAAACAGCGGGACAGCCCCAGCTCCGGCCCAAGCGGCCATGCTCACGGATATGCTCGGCGTTCACATAATCCGCCCCGTGGATAATGATCTCGCGTTCCAAGGCATGGTCGTTCACGCCGCGCTCCAAGCCATGCAGCAACAAGGCCGCACCGTGCTTGGGGCTGGTGATGCGCTGGCCTACGCGCAGGAGGCCCGCGCTGGTGCAGAGTGAGCCGTTCTTGTTGCTGGTGCGCACGCAACGGTCCTCCCCACTGCCCTTGCCGTGCGCCACCCAACTGCGGAGCAGGAGCTTCCTGTGTTCCAGGTCCACCACGTAGAATCGCTTCGCCGTGCTGGGCTGCGTCATATCGGCGATGGCGATCACCTTGGGCAGCTTGCCGAGGCGCTCAGCCCGTTGGATGGCCTTGGCGAACACGCCTTGGTCCAGCATGCCGACGAGGCCGCATTCGCGATGCAACGACGTCGCATCCAAGCGCTCCCCCGGCGCGAAGGCGCAAAGTGCGAGAGCGAAAAGTAGGGCGAGGGCTTTGGTCATCCGCGTGCTAAGACTTCAACGCGGAAAGGGGCCGATCATTCCGCGGGCGCGAAGATGCTGTTTCTGTCTTTTGGCCGGACGGCGGCGTTCCAGACGAAGCCCTTCATGCGCATCTCTTCAACGGGCGCTTTGCTCAGGGGATACATCACCGCATCCGGCTTGGTGAGGAAGGAGACCGTGCTCACCTTCCCGCTATCGAGCGCCACCACGATGCGGCTGCAATCGGCCCTGTTCATGGTCGTCACCCGTTCAGTGCCTCCGGCGTCCTTCTCCTTGGCGAAGGTGACGGTGCGGCTGTTGCCATCGGTCTCGATACGTACGAGCTCATCGTGCGCGAACCAGCCGGTGATGTTCGTACCGGTCACCTGGTCGAAATACGCTTTCGACAGGTCGGTCTCCGCGGTGTCCACGCTGTTGGCGAGCAAGGCATCGCGCAGCACATGGAGCAGATGGGCATGGCCATCGCGCAAGGTGATGTTGATGGTGCGCCCGCTGATCTGGTCCTTGCCGCTCCAAATGAAGGGCGCGCCCACTAGGGTGATCACACTGTCCTTCTCCGTATAGGTCATGGTGTCGCACACGCCCTGCATGTCCTGCTTGAAGAAGCGCACATGGCGCCGCGCGAGTACTCGGTGACCGGCAATGGAGTCGCTATGTGCGAAGAGCGTATCCGCATGCAGGAAGAGCGAGTCCTCCCCCATCATCATTACCAGCTCAGCGCTTCCGGTGATGAGCGAACTGTCCACATTCTGCAGGTGGCGCCCGAAATCGCCGCGCACGAGCAGATCGTTCGTGGTGTCCGTCACCGTAACATGGCCCCAAGCACGGCCTTCCCCGGAACGTTTGTCGTAATGGAGGCTGTCCCCGCGCAGTTCTTGCGACCCGTCAATGATGCGTCCCCCGCGCGTGAAGCGACCATGCTCGGCGCGCGTATCGTAGCTGCCGCGCTCGCACCACATGAGCATGGTGCCCTGCGTGATGCGCGTGGGACCGAAGAAGTCCGCAACACCCGTGGACGTCGTGTAGTGCAACGTATCCGCATCGATGGTGCGCTCCGGATGCCGCAGTTTCACACTATCGCTGAAGATGAAACGGCGCGCACCGGCGAAGTAGGCACCGTTGCGGCTGGTCAGTGTGTTCTGCTCGCGACGGCTGATGATGGTGGCCCCTGTGGTGTAGCGCGCCACACGTTCGCGCAGGGAATAGGTCAGCAGGTCCGTGGTGAGCTCCATGCCGGGATCATTCAGGTGGACATTGCTGTTCAATGTGGCCAAGCGGTCCTTACCGATGTAATCCAAGCGGTCGCTGGTGATATGTACGGTGTCCTGATCGATGGTCACGTGCCCATAGGCGTTCATCGTCTCGTCCTCGAAAAGCCAAGCGCTGTCGCAACGCATGATGGCGTTCTCGTGCTTCAGGCGCACGTTGCCGATGAGGCGCTGGGCTTTCGTGATCTTCTCATCGAACTCCAGTCTGTCCGTATTGAGGATCTCGATGCGCGCACCGGGAACTTGGACCTGTGAGGTCTGCGCGAACCCGAATGGAGAAAAGAGGAACGCGCAGGGAATGAGGAGTTGTCGCACGTTCAACACGGGGCGAAGATCGGGCCAAGCGTTCACCTTCTTGTACAGGCGTTAAGCGGCAACCCGCTTCCAAGCCAAGCGTCTTTCTGATGCCGACCAGCCAGGGGCTAGGCCAAGCCCACCACTTGCTCGTCGGCCTTCACCCTCACCCGTCCGGGGGATGTTGTTTTGGGCCATCAACGACGACGTCCCCGGCTCAAAGGCCGGGGAAAACCACCCACCGAACCCACCACACCGATGAAAGCCCTCACCCTCCTCGCAGCGATCCTCACGATCATCCTCTGTGTATCCTACAATGAGGCTTATGCCGGTGGCAACGACGGCGGCAACCCCGGTTCGGGGACCGGGGCACCCGCCCAGTTGGTTCGCCGCGACCTGGTGGGTCCTGACTTCCAGCCCGCCACCAAGGAGAGCATCATCCTGATGCGCGAAGTGCGCAAGACGGCCAACGGCTACCAGGTGAAAGTGAAAGCCGCCAACGGCAGTTTGCGCATGGTGGGCACCTTCAGCGATGAGCAGCTCACCCAGGCCAACGGCACCTTCAGCTACTACCACGACAATGGCCGCCTGGAGAGCGAAGGGCGCATCATAAACGGCGTGAAGAGCGGTGTGTGGACGCGCTTCGACCGCAGCGGCAACCCCAAGAGCGAGAAGATCTACGATGGGCAGACCTACGATCAGCTGGCGGTGAGCAACGGCTGGAACCCCGCCAGCAACTAAGACTTACAGACATCAACGAACATTCCTTCGGGTTCCGGGATTCGACCAAGACCGGCGCCCCCGGATGAAACTCTTGGGCACAGGGGCTTTTCAATTCTGATTGTTGGTTGTCTGTTGTCCGGCGTGTTGGCAGGAGCATCGGCTCTCTACCTATCGGCAGCCTGACAACAGCCAACAGACAACCGACTACCCTCTACTTCCCTTCGGGCACTTCGGCGCTCTTCTTCGCCCGATGCTTGGCGTTCAGCCCGGCCACCACATCAGCGGTGATGTCCAAGCCCTTGTTGCCCACCCAGATCTGGCCTTCGTCCTGGATGCTGAAGATGAAGTCGAAGTCGTGCGTGGCGTTGTACTCGGCCAAATAGTTCTGGATCTCCAAGGTGATATCCTGCAACATCTTGATCTGCAGCTCATCGATGCGGTCCTGTGAACTGGCGCGCATCTCGCCGATCTTCTGCTCCAGTGCACGGAACTCCTTCTCATCCGCCTCCAGTTCGGCCTGTGTGCTGTAGGTGTGGTCCTTGCTGGCGAGCTGCTGGGCGCGGGCCTGCGCACGTTGCATCTCCTTGGCCAAGTTGCCTTCCAACTGGCGGCCCATGCTCTGCACATGGCTCGCGCTCTCCTTCACCAGCTCGTAGCCGCTTTGGATGCTGTCCATGAAGAAGAAGGCGATGTGCGCGTCCTTCAGTGCAGCGGTATCCGAGCTCATCGTGCTCGCCGGTAGCGCGGCTTCCGGTGTGGACGTCTGATCGGAGGACGATGCACCAGCAGCGGGTGCGCTCTTTCGCAGGAGTGCCCACCCCAGCAATGCGGTGAGCACCACGTTCCACCCGATGAGCAGCAGGAAGTTCTTGTTCGCCATGGGGCGCGAAAGTATTCCGGCACTCGTCTCGTGCCCGGTCGACGGAATTTCTGCACCCCCGGCTCAAGGCCGGAATCGCGGAAACCCTTAGCGCTGCACCACGAACCTGCCTGTGAACTGCGCCGTGTCCGTAACCGCCCGCAGCACGTAAGCGCCATTCGCAAGTGACGCCACGTTCAGCACGGCCGGACCGGTCACATTCCGAAGGGACTTGTCCATGCGCAGCGCACCGGTCATATCGAAGACCTCCAAGCGCACGCTCGCACGCGGAAGTCCGTCGATAGTGAGCGTGCTGCTCGTGGGCACGGGGGACATGCGCAACCGCACACCAGCGGACTCCTCCACCCCCACCACCATGCTGATGTTCACGCAACTCGTGTCGTTGTCAGAGGTCAGATCGTTCGGGTAAGAGGTCCATGCGCACAGTGCACCGCTGGCCTCCACCAAGGGGATCAGCGGTTGGGCGAACATGAAGAGTACGGAATCACCGGGGCTGATCGCCGGGCCGTTGTAGGTCTGGCTCACCGCGCTGCCGCCATTGAAGCTGTAGTTGCACGGAATGCCGGTGATGGGCACGTTGCCGTAGTTGCGCAACCAGATGCGCACGGCGGTGCTGCCACCGATGGTCTGCCCGTCATCCGGTTGGTCGATGCTGCCTGCACCCGCGTCCGGTGTGGGGATGAAGCCCATGCGCAGGCCCAAGTGGAAATCCGCGATCTCGCGGTCGCGATAGTTCGCCCACGCACCCTGGATCACTTCGTAGCTGCGCAGGCTGAAGGGCGGGTTGATGTCCTGTGCAAGGTTCACGTTCTGCCCGTCCATGTACCACTGCACGTACAGGCCGCCGCTGTCCAGCATGAAGGGCTCGGCCAACGCGTAGGCATGGTCTCCGGCCTGTCCGTCCTCGGGGGCCACGTAAACGCTGTCCAGCAAGGTGCCCACACCGCCATCCTCGCCGTCATCATCATACACCTTCATGAAGAAGCCCACGTTGCCGAAGTTGCTCATGATGCGGCAGGTGGTGTGGCTCACGTAAATGGGGTAGAACGGCGGCAGGATGTACGCGCCGCACCCCGCCTGTCCCCCGGTCCAGCCGATGCCGATGCCGTCATCGAATTGCCCGGCCCAATCAATGTCGTTGTTGAGCAATGTGGTGTCATAAGCCACCACCTCCTGCGTGATGCTGTTGTTGGACGTCACGGATTCATTGGGCACGCCGTTCAAGGTGGTCGTGGAACGGTAGGTGCCGGGGTCAGCGGGCACGAAGGAGTTCGCGAAGAAGATATCCTGCGTCTCGTTCGGCACCATGCTGTTCACGTTGGTGGCGTCCACGGCCACGGTCTGGTTCAGCTCGTTCAGGATGGTGCTGGTCACCGTGAAGGGCTCCAGGGTTTGGTTGCCACTGTTCCGCAGGTAGGCGTGCAGCGGGAAGGGTGTCCCGTCCACGCCGATGGAATGCCCGCCGTTGGTCGGGTCCGTTACCCACTCCACCGAAGCGTCATAGATGTCCAACAAGGGCACCACCGGCATGTAGTAACGCACGCTGAAATTGGCGGGCGGGTAAACGAACCCGGCGTTCTGTTGCAGGCCGATGTCGCCATTCAACGCTTCGATGCCGCACATGGGGCCGTTGCTGCCGCTACAGCACAAGGTGTTCTGGTAGTTGATGGTGATGGTGCTGTCCGTCTTGTCCAGTACGATCTGGAATGTATTGCTGCCGCTCCACAGCTCCGGCGCGGCGGCGTCCCAGTAAGGCACGTTGATGTACGAGAAGATCGTGCGGTCCAGGTCGTCATAGGCCCAGAGCTGCCCGGGGTTCCCGGCCCCGGCGAAATTCAGGTCGGTCATGTAGCCCGCCACGTAATTGTCCGTTTCCCCCGCCATGGGGATATTCGGGAAGGACGCCGCGATGTTGCCGCTGGTGGTGAAGGTGATGTAGCCGTTGCTGCCCACGAAGATCTTCTTCACGCTGTACCAGTAGAAGGGGAAGTTCTCCCCCAACACGTAAGGCCCCACGATGTTGTCATCCGCCAGGCCGGTCACCTGCGTGCCCGTGGTGGTGATGTCGATCCACTCGTACACGGGACCGTCCGGCTCGTCGCTGTCCTTCCAGGTGTAGCCGTACTGGTCCGGCCCGCCGTTGGCGGCGAAGAGCGCGAGGGTGAGGCAAGTAGTGCTGAGGAGCGTAGCGGTTCTGATCATAGCGCGATATGCCCCGGCCTTTGAGCCGGGGATGGGTAGCCGAATGTAGCATGTGGCGCGGAAGCACACGGCCGACTGCTTCATTGCGCTTCTTGGGCTGCTTTGGACCCACGCGTGCGCCCGCGTTGATCCAGGTGGTGGAAGGACACATGCCGCACGCGGGAAGACTAAGTTTACCGTTCAGCACCGGCTTTCGCGGGAAAGCACGGGCTGCTCAAGTTGGCTGAACTGTGAAGCGAACATCGAACGCCAGTCGCCCCTCCGCCTTGGCGCTGCCTGCGGCGGCGGGAAGACTGGCGGTAGCGTGGGAGGGTCCGGTTCAAAAGAAGATCTCGCAGATGGTGGTATCAGCATACCCACACTGGACCGGTACAATAGTGATTGGTTGTCCTCCAGTATACCAGCGCACCATTACCGTTCTACACGAGGGCACTGTCTCATTCCAACTCTTTGTCTCCCCCATATCAAAGCTTGATAACCCATGATATGCTTGACTGAGAGGATACTCACCCACGAAATTGAACATCACGTCCTCATTTGCACCAATGCGGGTCGCCTTCACGCTGAGAACTGCCTCCTTGAACACTTCCAACGTGACTTCATGATCGCCATGGTCTTGAACCAGCTCATCATAAGTCTCATGCACCCAATAGTCGTCCCGCGAAGCAAGAAGAGAGTAATTGCTATAGTTAGCCACCTCGTCTGAAGGCTCCTTATCGAAGACATAGTCAAAGTTTCCATCGTCAGCCGTTTGTCCGAGGGTATCATGATGGGTTGCCGCCGGCCAGTACCAATTTTCCAATACTACCCATGCATGGCCAACCGGCACACCTGTGCATTCATCGACCACACTCAGGTGATAGGTGGTGGGTCCTGTTTCGTCATCCTTCTTACACTGAATAAGGCACAACGGCAATACAAGCCATAGACACCTCACCGAAGGCAACATGTTGGATAGCCAGGGTGCCCAATGAACGAGCCCGCGATTCAGCATCATAATTGAAAAAGCTCTGGTTCTCCTCATTTCAACTCCGGATCGCTATCTCTTTCCTGGGCCTAGCGTTCGCGCCAGAAAGCCTTGTCTCCGCTGGCTCCGTTCCGGTCCACGATACGTACAACGCGCTCCATGCTTGCAAGGTACGTCTGGTCTGGAATGTGCAACCTGCGCGGAGGGAAGGAGCCGGTGCATCCACCATTCCATCATCCCCCTCAACCGTTCGTTGAAGAAGGGAGGGTGGTGTAGGGCATCCGGCTATTTTGGCGCACCCTAGCAAGGAGCCCCCATTCATGTTCCGCACCCTTACCCACCGCTTGGCGCTATTCTGCGCGCTGGCCTTCCCGCTTTTCGCCCACGCCCAGACCGGCACGGTGAAGGGCTTCGTGTACGAGCAGGCCTCGGGCGAGCCGAGCATTTTCACGCCGGTGAGCCTTGTGGGTTCGCCCTTCAGCGCTACCACGGACGTGCAGGGCTACTTCAGCATCAGCAAGGTGCCGGCGGGCAAGTACACGGTGCGCATCGTGTACCTGGGGTATGACACGCTTACCAAGGAAGTGGAGGTGAAGGCCAACCAGATCACCACGGAGAAGCTGTTTTTGAAGAAGGGCGCCATTGAGATGCGGGCGGTGGAAGTGACGCGGGAAAAGCAGGAAGCCGAAGGCACTTCGCGCGTGAGCGTGCAACGCCTTACGCCGAACGCGATCGAGCGGGTGCCAGCGATCGGCGGGCAGGCGGACCTGGCGCAGGCCCTTCAGGTGATGCCGGGCTTCGTGTTCACCGGTGATCAGGGCGGGCAGCTCTACATCCGCGGCGGTTCCCCGATCATGAACAAGGTGCTCATGGACGGCATGGTGCTCTACAACCCCTTCCACAGCATCGGCTTGTTCAGTGTGTTCGACAACGACATCATGCGGAACGCGGACATCTACACCGGGGGCTTCAACGCCGAGTACGGTGGCCGGGTGAGTTCGGTGATGGACATCACCACACGCGACGGCAACAAGCAGCGCTTCAGCGGCAAGGTGGCCGCCAGCACCTTCGCGGCGAAAGTCCTCCTGGAGGGGCCGCTGAAAAAGGCGGAGAAGGAAGGTGACGGTGGCAGCAGCTTCCTGCTCAACTTCAAGCAGAGTTACCTGGACCAGACGAGCAAGAGCCTCTACTCCTTCGTGGACTCGGCGGGGCTGCCCTTCAAGTTCACGGACGCCTACGGCAAGGTGAGCCTGAACTCGGCGAACGGCAGCAAGGTGAACCTCTTCGGCTTCCGCTTCACGGACGGCGTGAAATACCGGAGCGTGAGCGACCTGGACTGGATCAACACCGGCGGTGGCGCGAGCTTCGTGCTGGCCCCCAGCGGCAGCGCGGTGCTCATTGACGGCGTGTTCGCGCTGAGCAACTACGAGGTGACCATGAAGGAGCGCGACCTGGCCCCGCGCAGCAGCGCCATCAACAGCTTCAACGGCGGGCTGAACTTCAAGTATTTCGTGGGCGAGAACGAGGCGAAATACGGCGTGGACATCGTGGGGGTGAAGACCGACTTCAACTATTACAACAGCACAGGCCTGGGCCTCACCCAGCAGAAGGTGAGCACGGAGATCGCGGGCTACTTCAACTACAAGATCAAGGCGAAGCGCCTTGTGTTGGACCCCGGCATCCGCGCGCACTACTACGCCACCCCCGCCGTAATGAGCTGGGAGCCGCGCTTCAGCTTCAAATACAGCCTGTATGATGTGGATGCCGCTACGGACAGCTGGCCGAAGGTGCGCGTGAAAGGCGCCGTGGGCCGCTACAGCCAGAACCTGATCGCCGCGCAGAGCGACCGCGACGTGGTGAATCTGTTCTATGGCTTCCTTACCGCCCCGGAGGATGTGGCCGACAACATCACCCTGCAGGATGGCAGCACGCGCCAGGTCAAGGACCCCATCCAGCGCGCGGACCATTACATTTTCGGCTTCGAGGTGGACGTGAACAAGCACGTGAAAGCCAACATCGAGGGCTACCTGAAGGACTTCCGCCAGGTGACCAATTTGAACCGGAACAAGGTGTACGAGGACCTGCCGGAATTCGCCTCCCAGCCGGATGCGCTGAAGAAGGACTTCATCCTGGAGACGGGCAAGGCCTACGGTGGGGACATGCTCCTCACCTATGAGAAGGACCACCTCTACCTGTGGGCCGTTTACTCGCTGAACTTCGTGGAGCGCTGGGACGGCACACGTGTGTACAACCCCATCTGGGACCGCCGCCACAACGTGAACCTGGTGGCCAGCTACACCTTCGGCAAGTTCAACAGCTGGAAAGCCACCGCGCGCTGGAACTACGGAAGTGGATTCCCCTTCACGCCCACGCAGGGCTTCTATGAGCGCCTGCCATTTGATGACGGTGTGGCGCAGCAGGTACCCAACGCCAATGGCCAGCTCGGCATCCTGTACGGCGATCTGAACAGCGGCCGCCTACCGGACTACCACCGCTTGGACCTGGGTGTCACCAAGACCTGGAAGTTCAGCGAGCACCAGGTGCTGCAAGTGGACTTCAGCGTGACGAACACCTACGACCGCCAGAACATCTTCTACTTCGACCGGGTAACGGCCAAACGCAAGGACCAATTGCCGCTGCTGCCGAGCGTGGGGATGAGCTATACGTTCTGAAAGCAGATGCACGGACGATAGGCCGGGAATGCTTGGCGGACGCCCGCCGTTCTTCTCATTTGGTCGTTCGAGGTGTGCTGGTACCTTTGGTAGCAGACGGCTGACCATGCCCATCCGACCTACGATCCTGGTCCTTTTGCTCCTGCCTTCTGGTCTGCTTGGCCAAAGCAACGGAACCTTCTCGAACGCGCCGCCTGAGCGATCGGCCTTTCCGCGCTTCCGGTTCGATGTGGGATTCGGTCTGGGCGGCTTGCAGAATGGTTACAAGCGGTCCATTGATCCGTCCCAAGTACAGGACAACACGCCGCACAGCCCCTCCTCCTTCACTTGGCCCGTGCTGCATGTGGAAGGTGAGTACGCCCTCACCACGGAGACATCCATCGGGCTGCACTACGATTTCTGGCAGGATGAGCGGTGGTACAAGATCTCGAACGACATGGCCGTGCATCACAACACCATCAATACTTGGATGGTGAGCGTGCGTCAATACTGGAACGGGCATGCGCACGCCGTTTCGATCTACTCCGGACTGATGATAGGCCCTTCGTTCGAGCATTTCCACCAGTACAAGATCTCGGGCCTTCCGGAAAAGGATGTGACCCGGTTGGCCATGCAGACCACTTTGATCGGCTTCCGGTTCGGCCGGGGAGCCGCCGCGAGCATGGAACTGGGCGTCGGCAACAAGGGGCTGCTGGCCATGGGACTCTCGGTGGCCTTCTAATGCGCAGCGGGCGCACGATCGCCATCACCTGTATCCATCGAAAACCGCAGCTGACTTCACCTCCGGAACCCTATCTTTACGCCCCGTGATCGCGGCTCGCCCATGAGCCCCTCTTCACCAGCGATGACGGGCTCCACCAAGTACATCTTCGTTACCGGCGGCGTTACCAGCAGCTTGGGCAAAGGCATCGTGAGCGCATCGCTCGCCAAGCTCCTGCAAGCGCGCGGTTTCACCGTCACCATCCAGAAGCTGGACCCGTACATCAACGTGGATCCCGGCACCTTGAACCCCTACGAGCACGGTGAGTGCTACGTGACGGAGGACGGCGCCGAAACGGACCTGGACCTGGGCCACTACGAGCGCTTCTTGGACACGCCCACCTCGCAGGCGAACAACGTCACCACCGGGCGCATTTACCAGAACGTCATCAACAAGGAGCGCAAGGGCGAATACCTGGGCAAGACGGTGCAGGTGATCCCGCACATCACCGACGAGATCAAGCGCAATATCCAAGCCCTGGGACGCAAGGGCATCTATGACTTCGTCATCACCGAAGTGGGCGGTACCGTGGGCGACATCGAGAGCCTGCCGTACGTGGAGGCCATCCGCCAGCTGAAATGGGAGAAGGGCAAGGATGCCCTCAGCGTCCATCTGACCCTGCTCCCTTTCCTGAACACCACCGGCGAACTGAAGACCAAGCCCACCCAGCACAGCGTGAAGGAACTGCTGAGCCTGGGCGTGCAACCCGATGTGCTCGTCTGCCGCACCGAGCACCCGATGGTGAAGGGCATGAAGGAGAAGATCGCGCTCTTCTGCAACGTGGAACCGCGCGCGGTGATCGAGAGCGCTGACGCGGAGACCATCTACGATGTGCCTTTGCTCATGCAGAAGGAGCAGCTCGATGTGGTGGTACTGGAAAAGCTCGGCATCAACAGCTATCCGGATGCGGACCTGAGCCAATGGAACGCCTTCCTGAAGCACTACAAGGAGCCGAAGGGGGAAGTGCACATCGGCCTGGTGGGCAAATACGTGGAGCTGAAGGACGCATACAAGAGCATCAAGGAGGCACTGGACCACGCGGGCGCGGAGTGTGAGATGAAGGTGAACATCCGCTGGGTACACAGCGAGAAGCTCACGCCGAAGAACATGACCAAGCAGCTCGGCGGGCTCAGCGGCATCCTGGTGGCACCGGGCTTCGGCCACCGCGGGATCGAAGGGAAGATCGAGGCGATCAGGTACGCCCGCGAGAACCGCATCCCCTTCCTCGGTATCTGTTTGGGTATGCAGTGCGCGGTGATCGAGTTCGCGCGCAACGTGCTGGACTTCACCGGTGCCAACAGCACGGAGATGGACGCCAACAGCCCCTACCCCGTCATCGCCATGATGGAGGAGCAGAAGCGCATCGAGAACAAGGGCGGCACCATGCGCTTGGGCGCTTACCCCTGCAAGTTGAGCGACGGCAGCAAGGCCCGTGCGGTGTACGGCAAGGACCGCATCAGCGAGCGGCACCGCCACCGCTACGAGTTCAACAACGCCTACATCGACCAGTTCCGCAACGCCGGCATGATCCCCGTGGGCTTCAACCCGCAGACCAATCTGGTGGAGGTCGTGGAACTGCAGGACCATCCGTGGTTCATCGGTGTGCAATACCACCCGGAGTACAAGAGCACCGTGGCCAACCCGCATCCGCTCTTCATCGGCTTCGTGAAAGCGGCGATGGCGCAGGCGAAGGTGTTGGGAGCGCCGGAGGCGCAGAAGGTGGAGGCCTGAACAAGCTTCAAGTCCCAAGGCTCAAGATCCAAGTCCCAAGTCGTTGGCGAGCGGGCTCTTTTGAAGCTTGAGCCTTGCGACTTGGGACTTGTCGCTTCGCACGAGCGCAGTCATAGCTCCGGCTATCTTCGCCGCCCTTTGCACGCTGAAGTCCGGGCAGGACGAAGGCGGGCCTCCCAGAAGACATGGATCGTAACACCATCATCGGCCTCGTCCTGATCGCGGCCATCCTCATCGGCTACCAGGTCATAACCGCACCGAGCAAGGAGGAAGTGGCCCGCTTCCAGCGGCAACAGGACAGCTTGGCCCAAGTGGAATTGCAGGCCGAGGAGCTGCGGGCGAAGCAGGAAGCCGCCAAGACCGCCGGGGACACGGTGAAAGCGAAGGCCGTTGACCCGCTCATCGCGAAACTGGCCGCCGATACCACCCTCACGGACAGCGTTCGCACGGCCCGCATCGACAGCGCACGCACAGCGGAGACCACCGGGCGTTTCGGCGTCTTCTCCCCCGCCTCCACCGGCACGGACGAGGTGGTGACCATCGAGAACGACAAGCTGCAGATCGGCATCCGCACCAAGGGCGCGCGCCCCGGCATGATCCGGTTGAAGGATTACAAGACCTATGGCGGCCAGCCGCTGCTGCTCGCTGACCCGGACAGTGGCGAATTCGAGTACCGCTTCTTCTTGGGCAATAGGGACGTGAGCACGAAGGACCTGCACTTCACCGCGGAGAAGCTGGGCACCACGGGCGTGCGCCTGAAAGCCGCCACCAACGACCCTGCGAAATACCTCGCCATCACCTACCAACTGGACAGCGCGGACTGGATGGTGAAGATGACGGCTGACCTCGTCGGCTTGGAGAACGAAGTGGACCCGCGGACCGTGATGTTCCATTGGGACGTGGTGGGTCGGCAGAACGAGAAGCACCTGCCCACGGAACAGGGAAAATGCACGGTCTTCTACAAGTACATGACCGAGGACCGCGACTTCCTCTCCGAAACCGGGGACGAATCCAAGAAGCTGGAAGGCCGCACGAACTGGATCGCGTTCAAACAGGACTTCTTCACCTTGGCGATGGTGAAAGCGGACGGCTTCCGCAGCAACGGGAGCGAGATCGGCATCGTGAAACTGCCCCCCACAGGCACGCACACCAAGCACTACTCCGCGAAACTCTTCTTCGATCAACCACCGTCCCCGCACGCATCCCTGGCCATGGACCTGTACATGGGCCCGAACCACTTCAACACGCTGCGCCGCACTGACATTCCCGAGTTCGAGCGCATCATCGACCTGGGCTGGGGCATCTTCGGCTGGGTGAACCGCTTCATCGTGATCCCGGTGTTCAATTTCCTGGGGCAGTTCAAGCTGAGCTACGGCATCATCATCCTGGTGCTCACCATCGCCATCAAGCTGGTGCTCATGCCCATCGCGTTCCGCAACCAGAAGAGCAGCGCGCGCATGCGGGCCTTGAAGCCGGAGATCGAGACGATCAACAAGAAGTTCCCGGACCCGGAGGACATGATGAAGCGCAACGCGGCGAACATGGAACTCTACCGCAAGGCCGGTGTGAGCCCCATGGCCGGCTGTGTGCCCATGCTGCTGCAGATGCCCATCCTGTACGCCATGTTCCGCTTCTTCCCGGCGAGCATCGAGTTGCGCCAGCAGAAATTCCTCTGGGCCGATGATCTGAGCAGCTACGACAGCATCGCCACCTTGCCGTTCGACATCCCGCTGGGCTACGGCAACCATGTGAGCCTCTTCACCATCCTGATGGCGGCCAGCACCATGATCTACACCCTGATCAGCAGCAAGCAGATGCCGCAGCAGCAGGGCATGCCGAGCATGAAGATCATGATGTACATCTTCCCGGTGATGATGCTCTTCTTCATGAACAGCCTGCCCGCCGGCCTGAGCTATTACTACCTGCTGGCGAACGTGATCAGCATCCTGCAGATGACCCTGCTCGCCAAGTTCTTCATCAACGAGGACAAGTTGCGCGAAGAGCTGCTCGTGAACATGAGCAAGCCCAAGAAGAAGAGCAAGTGGCAGCAGCGCATCGAGGAGATGCAGAAGCAGCAGCAGGCGGTGAGGAAGCGTTGATGAACTTCGCCAGAGGCATGCGGTCAAGCATGAGTTGGCAGTTAGCGGGCGGCAGTTCCCCCAGTGTGGCTGCGTGCTGGCAACTGCCCACTGCCAACTGGGAAATCCCATCCCCCTGATCCCACAATGAACGACCTGGGCATCGGCTTCCGCGGTTTCACCCGCGCGTTCGGTTTCGCGCTGCGCAACGGGATGTGGTGGATGTTCCTTGTCCCTGTGGTGCTTTGGTTGCTCTTCGCCGGAGGTATCGCTTGGATGAGCGCCTCGGCGGTGGACCTTGTGAGCGGCTGGGTGAGCGGCTTCTGGGACATCGGCGTTCAACCGACTGACCGCACAGGTCTGGAGGGAACGTGGGACGATGTGAAAAGCCTCTTCAACTCCGCGAGAGACACGGTGGTGCTGGTCTCGGTGAAGCTCGCGCTCTGGTTCCTGTTCGGCCTGGTGGGCAAGTACCTCGTGCTGATCCTGCTCTCCCCCTTGCTGGCCTATGCGAGCGAACGCACCGAGGAGATCATCACTGGCCAGAGTTTCCCGTTCCGACTTGGGCTCTTCCTCAACGAGATCGGTCGCGGGATCCTGATGGCCCTGCGCAACGGATCATTGGAATTGCTGATCACGCTCGCCGTGTGGGCGGGCACCTTGTTCCTCGCTCCCTTAGCGCCCGTTTCAGCGGTGGCGCTGTGGTTCGTTTCGTCCTGGTTCTATGGCTTCAGCATGTTCGATTATGTGTTCGAGCGGCAACGGATGGGCGTGCGCGCGAGCGCGAAGGCGGCGCGTGATCGGCGGGGTGTGGTACTGGCGAACGGGATGCTCTTCAACCTGCTGATGAACCCGCCGCTCCTGCATTGGCTGTTCGGGTCCATTCTCTCCGCTCTTTGCTTCTGCGTGGTACCGGTCATGGCTAGCATCGGTGCGGTGCTGGCGTGGCATGAGGCGAACGGGACGAAGTCGTCCGCGGGAACGATCCGGCCCTGACGGTATCAGCCCCCACATCGTGTCGGTGGTCAAGTCGCGGGGGCAAGCGCAGGCACACCCCTTACTTTCGAGCCGGACCCACGTTGCGCAACGGAACGGGCGGGTTCCGCATCAATGCCCACCCGACCGCAACGCACGCCCTGGTACGCGAGCATCGTCACGCGCATCACGTTGGTCTTCGCATTCTTGCTGGTGGGCGTGGTCGCCCTCATGGGCTGGATCAGTTGGCGGGCGAGCCGCATGGAGCTGATCTCCCAGGCGCACCATTCCATGGACCACACGCTCGATGTGGCGGTGAACCGCTTGCAGAGCGTGGACCGCACGCTGCGGGAGAACCTGGACATGCTGGCCACCGAGCCCGAATTGCTGGAGTGGTGCGCACAGGCCGACGCCACCGATCCGATCGGCGCTGCCGCGGCCCGCGAACGTGTCGCGGAGTTCATGGCCCCGGTCATGCGGAGCCGACCGCGATTCGCACAGATGCGGATCATCGGTGCCGACCCCGCAGGCACGGAAGTGGTGCGCTTCGATCGCGCGGGCAAGAACGTCGTACAGGTGCCGGACAGTCTCCTCCAAGCCAAGGGCGACCGGGACTACTACAAGGCGACCATGATGGCGCCAGAAGGGGCACGGCTCTCCTTCCCGATCGACCTGAACCGCGAGCACCATGAGCTGCAACGTCCCTTCGTTCCCACCTTTCGCGTGGCCGCCCCTTTGTTCTCTCCACGCGGCAGGCGAGCCGGCATCGTCATCATCAACGCTGACATGCGCGCACCGTTGGCGGAGATCCTGTCCATGGCGGACAGCGGCCGCGTATTGATGTTGGCGCGCGGTGATGGGGAGGTACTCCTTCATCCCGATACCTCATTCACGTTCCGGTTCGAGCTCGGCGGCTCGAAGAAACTGGCCGAGGTCCTGCCGCTCCCCATTGGCGGGGATCCAGGACCTCCATTGCTGGTAGGTTATCGCGCCTTCACACTCGGACCTTCGAACGATACGTGCACGATCGCCATCACCCAACCAATGAGCGCCCTGCTCAGCACCTTGCAGCGTAAGCGGAACGAACTCACCTTGCTCGTGGCCGCCATCGCCCTCGGGGCCATCGCACTGATGGCCTTGTTCGCCTATGGTGTGCGCACGCGCCTGAAACGCTTGACGGGGCTCATGGAACGCTACGCGGTGGGTTCATTGGAGGAGCTGCCCATCGACCGCAGGGACGAATTCGGCCGCATGACACGCGGGCTGCGCACCATGCAGGAACGCATCGATGCGCGCGTACGGCAACTGGAAACAGCGAGGACGGCCGCCGAGTCGAGCGATCGGCAGCGCCGCGACCTGCTGGCGAACATGAGCCATGAGGTGCGCACGCCGCTCAACGCCATCATCGGCATGAGTGATGAGGTGGATACCGCAGGTCTCCGACCAGGTGACCGCGAGAAACTGGAGATCGTTCGCCGCAGCGCCCAGCGTTTGAAGGGACTGGTGGATGACCTCTTGACGCATGCCCGGATCGGCGCGGGGAAGCTGGCCCTGCGCTACTCCTCCGTGGATGTACGCACGCTCGTGCAGGACATCGTGCATGCGCATCTACCGGTCGCCAGCGCCAAGGGGCTGCTCGTCCGCACCGCGTTGGATGATCTTCCCAAGACCGTGCATACCGACGGGCTGCGCCTTCACCAGATCATCGATAACCTGGTCGGGAACGCGGTGCGGTTCACGATGCACGGTGAAGTACTGATCAAGGCCGGCGTGGACGATGGGAAGGCGCTGCGCATCACCGTATCCGACACGGGACCGGGCATCCCCGTGGAAGAACAGGAGCGCATTTTCGAACGCTTCGAACGCGCCACCAGCAGCGAGCAGGAACATGGAGCAGGGCTCGGGCTGGCGATCACCAAGCGCATGGTGGACCTGCTCGGCGGCAGCATCGACCTGGAGAGCGCGACAGGCATGGGATCACGCTTCATCGTTCAGCTACCCATCACGCCTGCCCCTGCCCCCGCTCCTGCCCCAGCACCCACCCGTGCCCCTGACACCTCCGGCCTGCGGATCCTGTACGCCGAGGACGTGGCCACCAACCGCATGGTGGTGCAGGAATGGGCCGCGCGATGGGGCTGGAGGCTCTCCGTGGCGGAAACGGGCGAGGAGGCGATCGCCCTGTGCGAACGGGAACAGTTCGATCTGTTGCTTATCGATCTGGGACTGGGGCGCGGCATAAGCGGGTTGGAACTGGCCCGGCGACTGCGAGCCGGTGGGCGGCACCGGTACACGCCCATGATCGCGCTTACCGCATACGCCGAGGATGGCGAAGACGAAGAAGCGTTGAAGGCGGGCATGAACGACCGGGTGACCAAACCCGTGGACCGCGAGAGCCTGTTGCGGTCGGTCGCGTTCTGGTGCGACCGGTCAGCAGCCGAGGAGCAAGCGCCGGATCTGAGCGCACTTGCCCGGCAATACGATCATGATGCGGAGAAGCTGCGTACCGTCCATGCGCACTACCGCACCGAGTTCATACAGCGGAGGCTCGCCTTGCGCGCCGCGTTGCGCGCCGGTGATGAGAAAGCCCTCAGCGATGTGCGCCATGCCCTGCGCCCGCATTGGCGATTGCTGGGACTTGAACGTGCAGTGGGCCTCCTCGATGGCATCCATGCACGGAGCGGGGAACAGGGTCTTTCGGCCATTGAAGAGACCTTCCGCGAATGCGATCGCGCCTTCTTGCGCGCTTCACGCCTTCCTGCATCCGCGCCTTGAGGACAAGGCACAGGACCGGTCACAGCAGTTTGAGCCTGCTGAGCAGTTCCTCGCGGTAGCTGTCGCTCACCGGCACCAGCGCACGGCCTACCTTGATGTCGTTGCTGTCGAAACGGTCCACATGGTCCATGTTCACGATGAAACTGCGGTGCACGCGCACGAAGGAGGACGGCAGCTTCTGCTCGAGATCGCGCATGTTCATGAGCGTAGTGATCTCCCTTTCACCCAAGGTGAATCGTACGTAATTGCTTTCGCTCTTCACGAAGCGCACCTCGCGCAGGTCCACGCGCGCGATCTCTGTACCACTGCGAACAAAGACGACCAGCTCATTGCCGTTCACGGGCGTTTCCACGCTTTCCACTTTGTGCAACGCACGGGCGAAGGCATCGAAGGCCACGGGTTTCAGCAGGTAGTCCAGCACCCGGAAGCGGTAGCTTTCCACGGCGAAGGACGCATCCCCGCTGACGATGATGGCGGGAACCCGGTCGCCGATGGCCGCCAGCAGCTCCGGCCCGCTGAGCCCGGGCATGTGCAGGTCCATCACCAGTGCGTCCGGCGGATCGGCCTTGAGCGCGGCCAGTGCTTGTTCACCATCCGGCACGGCACGCGCCTCCGCCCCGAGCTTCTTGGCGAAGTGAAGCAATTGGTCAGCGATCAACGCGTCATCATCAGCGATCAACAGGCGCATCGGGCGGAAAGGTAGCGGGGGGTGTGGCGCGTGCCGCAATGAAACGAGGCCCGGAATAACCCGGGCCCCGATCATCGGTCGATGCGTGGAAAGTCAGCCCTTCTTCGCTGGGGCTGTCGTGGCTTTCGTTTTCGGTACGGGGATCACCTCGGGCATGATGGCGGGCACGATCACTTGCTCCTTCGGCGCGGTCTTCAACGTCATCTCGTCCACCAGGTGCTTTGCACCGGCGTACTTGTCGATGGTCCAAAGCACATAGCGGATGTCCACACTGATGGTGCGCTGCAGTTCGGGCTCGAAAGCGATGTCGCCGCTCATGGCTTCCCAGTTGCCGTCGAAGGCGATGCCGATCAGCTCTCCTTTTCCGTTGATCACCGGGCTGCCGCTGTTGCCACCGGTGATGTCGTTCTTGCTGATGAAGCAGGTGACGAGTTCCCCGTTCGCGTCGGCGTAGCGACCGTAATCCTTCTTCATGAGCAGATCATGCTGGCGGGCCGGCACAACGAATTCCTCGTTGGTGTTGTCCTCTTTTTCCAGGATGCCGTTCGCGGTGGTCACGAAGTCGTAGTGCATGGCATCGCCGGGCTTGTAGTCGCCCACCTGGCCGTAGCTCGCGCGGATGGTGCTGTTGGCGTTGGGGTACCACATCTTGTTGGGCTCGCGCTCGCGCATGGCGGCCACCATCAGGCGGTAGCCCTTGTCGATCTTCAATTGTGCCGCACCGATCGCGGGCCCGAGCGTGCCTTGATACAATTCGAGCGAACTCTTCGCGGCCTGGAAACCGAGGTCCTTCTCCATGATCTTGGCGGAAGGCTTCGCCAGGAATCTGCTCAGCTTGGCGCTGTCGCACAGGATGCTGGTCTTGAACATCGCGGCGGCCCAAGCGTTGTAGTCACCCTTGAACTTCTTCTGGATCACATCCTTGATCACCGAAGGCTGCAGGGCGGGATCCACATCGGTACCGATCATGCGGAACATCTCGGCGGTGATCTTCTGGTCGGTGGCCGGATTGTAGTCCTTCCACATGTCGGTCATCCGGCCTTGTACGCGCGTCACCATGGCGGCGATCTTGGCAGCGTCCTTCGGGTCGGTCTTCAGCTGGTTGTACATGCCGAACATGCGCATACCCATCAGCACGCCCTCGCAACCGAAAGCGGCCTCCTGCATGTAGGTGCTGGGCTTCTCGAACTTGGTGCGATCGGCGTAGCCCGCCTCCAACTCGGAGTTGAACGAACCGTATTTGGACTTGCGACCGGCATCGGCGTTGATCCATGCGGAGAGTTCGCTCTCCTGCTGCTTCTTCTTGTCGTAGACGTGCAAGCGCTTCAGGCCGCGTTGCTGGCCGATGAAGTACTTCCAGTAGTTGCTCACCTGCGCGTACTTCGCGGCGTACTTGATGCGCACGGCATCACTCGCGTCCATGTCCTGCTTCATCAGATCGAGCTTCTTGCCGCGGATCTTCACACGGCTGGGCTGCTCGACATCGAGGGCGAGTTGCACGCCTTGGCTGCTGAGGAAACGGTCCGTGCTGCCGGGGCAGCCCATCACCATGCTGAAGTCGCCCTGCTTCACGCCGTCCAGGCTCACAGGGAACCAGTACTTCGGCTTGTAGGGGATGTTCTCCTTGGCGTACTCAGCGGGCTCACCATCGGGACCGGTGTACACGCGGAACATGCTGAAATCGCCCGTGTGGCGGGGCCACATCCAGTTGTCGGTATCGCCGCCGAACTTGCCGATGGCGCTGGGCGGAGCGCCCACCATGCGCACGTCCGGGTAATCCTTGTAAACGAAGACGTAGAATTCATTGCCCTCGTACATGGTCTTGAAGTCGGCGCTCATGTTCTTCGCGTCGCCCACGGCCTCTTTCTCGAGCCCGGCACCCACTTCGCCGATCTTGGCCTGGCGCTCTTCTTCGCTCATGCCGTCGTTCAGAGTGCCCAACACCTTGGCCGTCACATCATCAATGCGGGAGAGGAAACTCACGTAGAAACCCGCAGGCTGTTCCTGGTCGCGGGTCATGGCCCAGAAGCCGTCCGTGAGGTAGTCGTGCTCCACGCTGCTGGCGCTCTGGATGGCCTCGAAGCCGCAGTGGTGGTTGGTGAGCATGAGGCCTTCGGAGCTGACGATCTCGCCGCTGCAGAAGCCGCCACCGAGGCGCGCCACGGCGTCCTTCATGCTGCTGGCGTTCACGTTGTACACGTCATCGGCCGTGAGCTTGAAACCGAGGCGTTGCATATCGGCCTCGTTCACCTCCTTCAGCTTGTTCAGCATCCACATGCCTTCCTGGGCGTGGAGCGCGGCGGCCACGAGCAGCAGCCCGGACAGCAATAGAGACTTCTTCATCCTTCGAACGCCGAAGCCCGGCGTAGGCGTTAGTGTGGAAAAGTTCGTTCTGGATGCGCACCACGGGCGTACGCGACAAGGGGCCGCGAATGTAGCCGCCCGGATCCCTGCGTGGATGGCGGATCAGGGACGAACGGTTGTGGCGGTGTTCTACTTCACTTCCAAGACTTTGGTCCACACCACCGGGGCCAGGAGCGAATCCGCGAAAGCGGCGAACGGCTTGAACGCGGCCGGGGTCTTCACACGGCCCAGCACCTTCTTGTCCTTACCATCGGCGTTCACCCGGATGATGGTGCTCGGGATGTCCGTCACCTGCGCATCGTACTTGTCCTGGAAGCCGAAGAAGTCTATGGACGAAGCCCGATCGAAGAGCGCCTGCATGGTGGCCTTTTCCACTCTTCCGGTGAACTCACCTTCGCGCGGGGCATTGCTGCGGCCCGTATAGTTCGCGCTACCGTCAGCCATGATCGTCACGCTATAGGCCGGGCACTTGCCGAAGCAGGGAGTTCGCTGCAGGGAGAAAAAGACGCTGTCCGTCTGGCTGCCGAACACGGTACCCGATCCGGCAGCGGCGGGTTGTTGTGAGCCGCAGGATGCGACCGACAGGATGATGAGCGCGGAGAACAGGAGCTTGTGGGGCATGGCCGAAAGTACCCCGGCTCTTCACATGTTTCGGCCGGGAGCGTGCCAGTGATCCAAGATCCTTGCCATAGAGTGCGCCAATGGCCAACAGCGAACCGGGATCCCCGGCCGACGCAATGAGCGGAGAGCCGGGGTACCTTCGCGACCCCAATGGATCTCACAGCGCTCAACGCCATCTCCCCCATAGACGGCCGCTACCGCGAGAAGACGGCAGTGCTGGCCAAGTGGTTCAGCGAGCACGCGCTGATGCGTTACCGTCTGGTGGTGGAACTGGCCTACTTCGAATTCCTCTGCGAGGTACCGCTTCCGGAGTTGGACAAGACCGATACGCGGAAACTCGAAACCCTGCGCGCGCGCATCGCTTCATTGACGGCAATGGATACCGAGCGGATCAAGGAGATCGAACGCACCACCAACCACGATGTGAAGGCGGTGGAATACTGGTTGAAGGAGCGTTTGGCTGAAGCGGGCTTCGGATCGAAAAAAGAGTTCGTGCATTTCGCGCTCACCTCACAGGACGTGAACAACACGGCCTTGCCCTTACTGGTGAAGGAGTTCGTGTTCGAGCACTACGTACCGCAAGTGACGACACTGCGCGATCGGTTGCATGGCTTGGCCCTCGACTGGGCGCAGGTGCCCATGCTCGCACGTACGCACGGCCAGCCGGCCTCACCCACACGGCTCGGAAAGGAGATCGAGGTGTATGTGGAGCGCATCGATGGGCAGATGAAACTGCTGCGCGCCACGCCCTTCACCTGCAAGTTCGGCGGCGCTACGGGCAATTTCAACGCGCACCACGTGGCCTATCCTGAGCTGGACTGGCCGAAGCTCGCGGACCGATTCTGCGAAGAGAAGCTCGGGCTCGTGCGCCAACGCTTCACCACGCAGATCGAGCACTACGACGACCTGGCCGCGCTCTTCGACGCGATGCGCCGGGTGAACACGATCCTGCTCGACCTGTGCCGTGACATGTGGACCTACGTTAGCATGGACTACTTCCGCCAGAAGACCAAGGCGGGCGAAGTGGGCAGCAGCGCGATGCCGCACAAGGTGAACCCGATCGATTTCGAGAACGCCGAAGGGAACCTGGGCATCGCCAACGCGCTCTTCGCGCACCTGAGCGAGAAGCTTCCGGTCTCCCGCCTGCAACGCGACCTCACGGACAGCACGGTAACGCGCAACATCGGCGTGCCCATCGCCCATACGCACGTGGCCATCGAAGCGGTGATGAAGGGCTTGGGCAAACTGTTGCTGAATGAAGCCGCATTGAAGCGCGACCTCGACTCGCAATGGGCCGTTGTTGCCGAAGGCATACAGACGATGCTGCGCCGCGCGGGTTATCCGGAACCCTATGAGCGATTGAAGGAATTGACGCGCGGCAAGGAGCGGATCGGTCAGGAGGACATCGTCACCTTCATCGACAAGCTGGACGTGGAAGCGGAGGTCAAGGAGCAGTTGCACGCGCTTTCGCCGCACAACTACACGGGGATCGATCTGATCGGGCGGGGTTAGACCTCCCCCTTTGCCAGCAGCCGCTGGAACACGATCAGGTCCATTGCGGGGATCCCTTCGAGACCGAGGCCGCGCATCATCGTGACGATCTGCCCGCGGTGATAACTACCGTGGTTGAAGCAATGCATGAGCGCCTGCCAACGCGGTGACGTGTGCAAGTTGCCCTTGAGGTCCTTGTAGGAAGCCTCCGCGTGAAGATCCGAAGCGGACAACGACCGCGCATAGTCGCACATCACCTTGACGTGCTTGAGGAAGGTGTTGAGTTCTTCCACTGGTTCGGCGGGCCACACTTGCGGGATGCCGGACATGCGTTGGAACCAAGCGGCCTCGGCGTTGCGCATGTGCATGAGCGTGGCGCGCAGCGAAGGGAAGCTGCTCTTCACCGGTGCGTCCAGTATACTGTCCGGTTCGCGCGCGAGCCGTTCAGCGATACGCGTACTCGCCCACAGGTCGTACGCGGCATAGTGGCTGATGAGAGAGGAGATGTCCATGATGGTTCCCGAAGCGTCGGGTGCGGGTTGATAAGGGTGTTGAAAATACCCGTCGATCCCTTCCGGTTGTCCATCGCGCAACGGGCTAGGTTCGCGGGAACGTTTTTGACAGGATGATCGCCACGTTGTTCGGGAGGAAAAGGATCAGTGAAGAGAAGCTGGCGAACGCCATCGTGAACGCCGTGTTCCAGTTGACGGAGCAAGGTTATCCCACGATCGTCGAAGAGCTGCAGGACTCACCGGAGTTCGTCGCGCGACCGGTATTCGGACCCGGCGATGATGAGCTGTTCGCGCTCATCGTGCTCTCGGGGAACCTGTTGGACGCGCCCAAGCACCTGCCCGCCGGACAGGACCGCCGCTTCGTTTCGCACGCGTTGAGCAAGTACGGTGCGGCGATGGACATCCCGGCGAGCGAACTGGAAGTGGAGGTGATCGCGCTGCAGCACTTCATGGAGCGCATCAATCATCCCAGCAAGAACACGGTGTACGCCATGAGCAAGGCGATCTTCCACAAGTACGACCTGTTCCAGTTCCAGGATCCGTACTTCCGGCAGATGAAGGCACCGAACCCGATCATCCTCAAACGCCTGAACCAGCTGATGGCCTTCTGCCTCTGGGATTGGGCGGAGGTGCTGGAGGGTTGGAAGGTGACCCAGTAGAACATGTGCCCATCTGCCCATGCGGTCATGTGCCCATGGCCGTGTTGATGGTGATCGGTCTATCCGTAGGGGTCTGGAAGAATGCCACAGACGGCGGTCATGGCCACATGGTCCAATGACCGCATGAGCACATGCTAGAGGACTCCCTCCTTCACGGCCATGTTCACGATCTCCTCACCGATCGCGAGGCACGCGGTGGCAGCGGGTGAAGGCGCGTTCAGCACATGGATGTGACGACCGCGGCGCTCGATACGGAAGTCGTCGACCATTTCCCCATCGGTGCCCAATAGCATGGCACGCACACCTGCGCGACCGGGCTCGATGTCGTCCATCGTCAATGACGGTATCAGGCGGCGCAGCGTTTTCAAGAACAGTTTCTTGCTGAAGGCACGGCGGTATTCGTCCAAGCCGTAGCGCCAGTTCTTGAAGAACAGTTTCCATGTGCCGCCATAGGTCAGTGCGTTCATCGTATCAGCGAAACTGAAATCGGTCTTGCCGTAGCCTTCGCGTTTGAACGTGAATACGGCGTTCGGCCCGCATTCGATGCTGCCATCGGTCATGCGCGTGAAGTGGACACCCAGGAAGGGGAAGCGCGGATCAGGAACGGGATAGATCAGGTGCTTCACCTTGTGCTTGGCCTGCGGCGTGAGTTCATAATAGTCTCCGCGGAAACCGACGATGCGCTCGGGGAGTTTCGCGCCATCCTTCTTCGCCAGACGATCGCTTTGCAAGCCCGCACAGAAGATGACGGCCTTCGCCCTGTAGCTGCCCTTGGTCGTTCGCACGGTGCTGCTCCCCTCCTTCTCCACGGAACTCAGCACTTCCTCACCGGTGCGCACTTCGCTCGCGGGGTTGAGACCTCTCGCCAATTCGGCCATCTTGTTGGTGGCGCCCCGGAAATCGATGATGCCGGTGCACCCGATGCGGATGCCCGCGATGCCCGCACAGAACGGCTCGATCTCCTTGATGCGCTCCGGTCCGATGCGTTCCATGTCCTCGATACCGTTCGCCAGGCCGCGCTCCATGATCTTGTCCAAGCGTGGCAGTTCCTCGGGTTCCATGGCCACGATGATCTTCCCGCAGATGTCGTGCGCGATGCCGTGCTGCTTGGCGAAGGCCACGAGTTC
The DNA here is from genome assembly GCA_044224725.1 of Flavobacteriales bacterium. Taxonomy (GTDB): domain Bacteria; phylum Bacteroidota; class Bacteroidia; order Flavobacteriales_F; family PHOS-HE28; genus PHOS-HE28. The sequence goes on along the minus strand of JBGAJW010000040.1, from coordinate 12,942 downwards.
ACGACGTCCATGCACGCAGTTCTTGGCTTTGTAACTGCCGGGCTTGTAGTAGATGCCGCTGTGGATCACCCCACTGTTGTGACCGGTCTGGTGATCGCTCAGGATGGGCTCCTTCTCCAGCAACAAGAGCCGTTTGCCGGGAAAGCGCGTCTGGAGCTTATAGAAGGTGGCTGCTCCGACGATGCCGCCACCAACGATGATCGTGTCCCAAGTGATATCCTCTGCCATGCTTCGGTCGCCGGGTCCGCTGAGGGGCGGAGAAGGAGACGGCCGCGAAGATCGCCATCAGGAAGTTGCCGCTGGCCGCACTTCCTCTTCGGGTACGCGCCACAGCAGGAACATGGCGAGAATGAAGAACGAGCCGATGGCGATCACGGTGTCGCGCAGATCGCCCGTGATGGCGTAAACCGCTCCATAGATGGCCGTGCCGAGCACCGTTCCGAGGTAGTAGCTGACGTCGTAGAAGCTGAAGTAGCTAGCGTGATCCTCGGTTTCCGGAAGGAACTTGGCATAGGTGCTGCGTGAAAGCGCCTGGCTGCCGCCCATGACCAGACCCACGATCGCCGCCAGCGCATAGAACTCCGTTGTCCAGTGCAAGGCGTATGCGAAGAGGCAGGCACCGACCCAAACGACCGAGCCGAACATTAGCGCGCGCACGTTGCCGAAACGCTTGCTGAGCTGCACGAAGATGAGCGCACCGACGATGGCCACAAGCTGGATGATGAGAATGGCCGTGATCAGTCCCGCATCGGAAATGGGCACTTCGGCGCCGCTCGTATCCAGTTCCTTCACCTCCTGCTTGGCGAAGTTGGCGGCCAGGTACATCACGGTCTGGATGCCCATGTTGAAGACGAAGAAGGCGGCAAGGAATCGCTTCAATCGGACCGTGTGCCGAAGTTCGTTCCAGGTCTTGCGCAGCTCCGTGTAACCACTGGTGAAGACGTTCACATCGTCTTCCGATCGCGCGCCGTTGGGCAACCGATTGAAAGCGATCTGCGCCCAACCGGCCCACCAGATGCCGACACTGACGAAGCTCAAGCGGGCTGGCCAGCTCGAATCCGGCCAAGCAAGTACCGCTGCCAGGTTGAGCACGAGCAGGATCACACTACCGATGTAGCCCATGGTGTAGCCGCGGGCGCTCACACGGTCATGGTCGGCGGGCTCTGCGATCTCCGGAAGGAATGCGTCATAGAATACGAGGCTTCCGCTGAATCCGATGCACGCCAACGCGACCAGCCCGAGGCCGAGCCAGAAGGTATCCAGCGAGAAGAAGGCCAATCCCGCACAGCTCGCGGCACCGAGATAACAGAACATCTTCAGGAAAGCCTTCTTGTTCCCGCGATGATCGGCGATGCCGGAAAGGATGGGCGCGATGAGGGCGATGATGAGGAAGCCGACGGAGAGCGCCCACGGATACGCGGCAGCTGCGCGAACACCGAAGCGCTCCAGGACAAGGTCCTTCGGGCCGTCCATGGTGGTGGCCACATAGAACGCAGGGAACACCGCGCTGGTAATGGTGAGCGAGTACGCCGAGTTCGCCCAGTCATACATCGTCCAAGCACGGATGATCTTCTTGTCGCCCTTGATCATGTGGGCAATGTAGGCGGTGAAAAGCGAAGGCCCCCCAAGTGTCGGGAGGCCTTCGCTCAGGATCGGTTCACGGTCACTGCTCCAGTTCGATCTCCACGCGGCGGTTCTTCGCCAAGGCGACCTCATCGTCTCCCGCATCGGCCGGGCTCTCGTGCTTCTGGCCAGCGGTGGAGATGCGTGCTGCGTCGATACCCGCTTCCACGAGCGCGGCTTTCACCTCTTCCGCGCGCTCTTTGTCGAGATCGGTAAGGTCCGGCCGCATGCGCACGCGGTCGGCTTCGATCGCATCGGTATGGCCCACCAAGCGGATCCTCAAGAGCGAATCGGTCTTGAGTGCGGTCACCAGTCCGGCGAGTTCATCGTCCATGGACCCATCGATCTGTTTGTTGAAGCGCTTGAAATAAATGACCTCCTGGTCAACGATCTGGGCGGGTTTCAACGCCCGGTTGGTGGTGCCCTTGTGGCTGAAGATGAATTCGCTCGCTGCCTTGTCGAGCTGCTCGCACTTGCAATCGCTCATCAGCTTGATGGGGAACACGGACACGTCATCGATGAAGTAGTAGGCGTTGTTGACCTGCATGCGCGTTTCGCCGCGCGGGCGTTTGACCTTGGTGGTGTTGGTCTTCTCGTTCGCGGTGAAGTTCCCGATCAACAGGTACTGTTCATCGCCTTTTGCATCGTACACACCACACACGCCTTGCCAGCTGAACAGGTCGTCGTAGATCTTGGTCTTGAGCGTGGGCACTTGCGCACTGTACGTAAGGTTGCCCTCATCGTCTTTCTTCACGAGCATCTTGCTGAGGAAGGCACCGTGCTGGTCGGCCGCATACTTGCTGAGATCGCTGAGGGTGGTGTAATAGCGCACGCAGTACTTCTGGTCCTTCTTGAGCGTCTTCTTCAATTTGGTCTGCATGTAGGTGCGCGGCTCCTTGTTCTGGTAGCTCCACCAAAGCAGGCCGGCGTAGTTCTGGCCGTTCAACGCGCTCTGGTCACCGCGGTCATTCTTGGGCACACTGATGGGCGAACCGACCACGGTCTCCGTGAACAGGTCGGCCTTTTTGGCCGTGGGGCTCTTCCAGCCATGGGCCTCCTCGAAGTAGCCGAGACGCTTCACCTTTCCGTCGAGCAATTCGAAGCCCCCGTTCTCCACGAGGTTGAGGCTGTCAGGAACCTCTTGGGCGAGCGCGGAAGAGGCGAAAGCGAGGGTGAGGAGGATCGACGCGTTGCGAACGTTCATGCGGGGCTGTGTTGGTGTTCCTTGACGGTATCGACGAAACGGCGGACGTTGTCCACCGGGGTATCGGGGTAAACGCCGTGGCCCAAATTAGCGATGTGCCTGTTCGGGCCGAAGGCATCGAGCATGCGGGCGGTCTCGCGCTCCACGATGGCCCCATCGGCATAGAGCACGCAGGGGTCGAGATTGCCTTGCAGGGTCTTTCCTGGACCGGTGATCGATCGCGCCCACGTGGCTTCCTGAGACCAATCCAACCCGATCGTGGCGCAGGGCAGCGCGGCCAGGTCCTCCAAGGCGAACCAGGCGTCTTTGGCGAAGAGCGTCACCGGCACTTCCGTGATGCTCTGGCAGATGCGCTTCAGGTAAGGGATGGCGAAGGTGCGGTAGGTCGCCCGGTCCATTACGCCGGCCCAGGAATCGAAGACCTGAATGAGGTCCGCGCCCGCTTCCACTTGGAGCTTCAGGTAGGCGATGGTGGTATCGGTGATGCGGGACAAGAGGTCGTGTGCGAATGCGGGCTCCGCGAAAAGCGAACGCCGTGCCATGCTGAAGGTCTTGCTGCCCTTGCCTTCGGTCATGTAGCAGAAGATGGTCCACGGGGCACCGGCGAAGCCGATCAGCGGCACCTTGCCGCCGAGCCCCTGTTTGGAAAGGCGGATAGCCTCGGCCACATAGCGGAGATCATCGGGCACATCGGGCACGCGCAGACGGGCGAGTTCGGGTATCGAGCGCACGGTTTCCGGGAAGCGTGGGCCCTTCCCTTCGTCCATGACGTACGTGAGGCCCATGGCATCGGGCACCACCAGGATGTCGCTGAAGATGATGGCCGCATCGACACCGAGGATGTCCACCGGTTGTATGGTGACCTCGGCGGCCATCTCCGGGGTCTGCACCAAGGTGCGGAAATCACCGGCCTTCTCACGTACAGCACGGTATTCCTTCAGGATACGCCCCGCTTGGCGCATGAGCCAGACGGGGGTACGGTCAGTGCGTTCACCACGTGCGGCGCGCAGGATGAGATCGTTCTTCACGGGGCGGCGAACTTATCCAAGAGCGTGTCCCATATCGGGAAAGGCGGCCAAAAGGCCGCCTTTCCCGTTGTTATGTACGAAGATCCTCAGAACAGGTATGCAGCGCGGAATCCGAGGATCCCAAGAGAGGTCGAAGCTTCACCGGAAGACGCCGTGGCATCCCCATCCTCCGTTGCGCGGATAAGGCGATAGTTGGCGCCGATCTCGATGTTCTCGGTCACCGAGTACCCGGCACCAAGTCCGAAGCTCAGACCCCCGGTGCTTTCATCCCCACTATAAGAGATCAACCCGGGGACTTCGAACTCAATGTGGTAACCCACCAAGCTGTAACCCACGAGCGGGGCCACGTAAAACCCTTCGCGGACATCCGAAAAGAAGTACTTGTAATGGCCGATGATGTTCAGCGTCTTGGCTTTCGTGATGGTCTCATCCCCGCCACCATGGAACAAGTAGCTCGCATCCACACCCAACAGCCCTTGTTCCCCGGCTTCTTTGTCATAACCGACCGAAGGTCCGAATCCTACGGAGAAAAGATCACCGAAGTCACCCATCGGCAGACCCACTTCCAGACCTGCGGAAAATCCACTGTCCTGAGCGGATACGGCACAAGAGATTGCCACGGCCGTTATGACCAAAATCGTCTTCTTCATGCTGTTTGGTTTTGGTGAATGTGCGGCCAAAGTAAGAATCGCGCACGACTATCTACGGACGCGCGGATCGAGTTCCTCTGGACCATGCAGGATGAGCCACGTTGTCAATTACCGAACGTGTAGCCGATGCTCAGCTCCACCATGTTCGTAAAGGCCTTGTACCTCACGGAGGATTCACTGATATCCTGCGTCGGTACGATGGCTCGGTAATAGCGCAATTCGAAGTCAAGGCCCATATCCAGCTCGTAACCTGCACCGGCGACCACGGCGACTTCGGCCTTCTTGAAATCCTTGATGGCGGCCGAACCCTTTTTCTCGGTGGCCGTGAAGGTCGGATCCTGGCTGAACGGCTGTCCGTTGGCGGTTCCGTTGGAAACGGTCTGAGTCACGTCTTCATTGAGTTTTCCACCCATGAGGAAGCCGATGGCCGGGCCGAACATGACGCGGAAGTTGGTGCTGGGATTCAGGGTGAGGGGGGTGGCGATCTGGAAGTACTGAAGGCGTTGGTCGACTTTCGTCTGGGTGGTCAGATCCGCCGAACCGATCTGCTGGTTGTTACCGTCCACGACCGGAACGTTGTTGGTCACCGAGTTGTCCGTTTTCGCCCGGCGGAACGAGAAGACAAGCTCGGGACGGAGACCGACCATATCCGAAAAGGGGATCTTGGCGTACGCCCCGAATTGCAACCCCAGACCTTTGGGAGTCGGCAACGCGTCCTTGGGTTCCGGTGAGATGGTCTGCGAAGCGATCAGGTAGTTCCCTCCGACCTTGATACCGAATTGTGTCGACGACGACGAACCACCGGACCTCTTCACTCCTGCCGGAGGGCTCGTTGCATCCTGGGTTTGCGCGAAGATTCGGCTGGGCAAGGTGATGACGGCCAAGATCATCAGGGCCTGGGGCATTCTGGTCATGGATCAGCGAGTTTAGGCAAACCTAATCAGCCGCCTCGAATTGACCAGTCCCGAGAAATGGGGATGGTGGAGCCGGAGGGACAATGGCAAGCGGCAACCCGACGTTGTTCCCACAGTCTAGCAGAGGTGATGAGAACCAGTTTCTTGCTCACTGCGCTGCTTGGGGCCGGCACATCATGGTCCCAAGTGGCCATTGGCCTGTTCGGTGGGCTTTCCGAAGATCGTATCTGGCAAACGGAGCTGGCGCATCTCGGAGCCCTCGGCGAATTCCGCAGTGCCTGGTTCCCGAGCGCGGCGGTGCGGGCTTCGCTCTCCTTCAGTCCGGTGCGCCATGAACATTGGGAGCGGTATGCCGTGCAACACGAACCGGTGGAGTATCGGTGGCTGGCATCCACTATGGACGACCGCATGCGTTCAGTCAGCGCCGCGGTGGACCTGAAGTTCCCCTTCGAGAACAACGCGTGCTTGGGCGGCTACTATAAAGGCACCTATGTCCTCGTTGGCCTCGGCTACACGCAACGCTGGCAGACCATCGATCTGTGGGAGCAGGACCGCGACGGTATCATCACGTCCAGTCGGGCGGAGAAAAGCATCAGCGAACCGGTCATCCGCGCCGGTTTCGGAGGAGAATGGAACTTCAAGTGGGGCGGTCCTTTCGTGGAAGGGCTGATCACCGCGTCATCTCCTGGATTGGGGCCCCCGGGCATCCGGTTCCCTGGAGCGGCCATGCTGCTCTTCGGCTACAGGTACAGTTTCGCGAAGCCGGAAGCTGACGGAGAATGAACCGCCAAGCCCACGCTTGGCACCCAGCCTCACCCCTTCTGCTGCGCCCGGATGATGTTCAGCGCACCACCTGCCTTGAACCACTCGATCTGCTGAGCATTGTAGGTGTGGTTCACGCTGATCGTATCCTTCGATCCGTCCTTGTGGTTCAGCACCAATGTGAGCGGCTTGCCCGGCGCGAACGAGGTTAGGTCCGTGAAGTCGATGCGGTCGTCCTCCTGGATCCTTTCATAGTCGGCCTCGTTGCTGAAGGTGAGGGCGAGCATGCCTTGCTTCTTCAGGTTGGTCTCGTGGATGCGCGCGAAGCTCTTCACCAACACGGCGGCCACGCCCAGATGGCGAGGTTGCATGGCGGCGTGTTCGCGGCTTGATCCTTCGCCATAGTTCTGATCGCCCACCACGATGCTGGTGATACCGGCCGCTTTGTAGGCGCGCTGCGTGGCGGGAACCGGACCGTACTCGCCCGTGAGCTGGTTCTTCACCTTGTCGGCCTCGCCGTTGAAGGCGTTCGTGGCGCCGATCAGCGTGTTGTTGCTGATGTTGTCCAAATGCCCACGGTAGCGCAGCCAGGTACCGGCCATGCTGATGTGGTCGGTGGTACACTTCCCTTTCGCCTTGATCAGCAGCACGGCACCGGAGATGTTCTTGCCGTTCCACGCGGGGAAGGGCTCGAGCAATTGCAGGCGCTGGCTGTCGGGCTTCACCACCACGTTCACGGTGCTGCCGTCGGCGGCTGGTGCTTGGTAGCCGGCATCCTCCACGGCGAAGCCTTTCGGCGGAAGCTCCCAGCCGGTAGGCTCGGCCAGCTTCACCTGCTCACCCTTGTCGTTGGTGAGGGTGTCGTGTACGGGATCGAACGTGAGTTTACCGCTGATGGCGATGGCGGCCACCATTTCAGGCGAAGCCACGAACGCATGCGTGTTCGGGTTGCCGTCAGCCCGTTTGGCGAAGTTGCGGTTGAAGGAATGGACGATCGAGTTCTTCTCCTGCTTGTCCGCCCCTTCCCTCGCCCACTGGCCGATGCAGGGGCCGCAGGCGTTGGTGAAGATGGTGGCACCGCTCTTCTCGAACGTGTCGATGAAGCCATCGCGCTCGATGGTGTAGCGCACCTGCTCGGAGCCGGGGTTGATGCCCAAGTGCGACTTCGACTTCACGCCCTTCTTCGCCGCATCTGCCACGATGCTCGCCGCGCGGCTGATGTCCTCATAGCTGGAATTGGTGCAAGAGCCGATCAGCGCCCACTCGATATCCACGGGCCAATCGTTCGCGACGGCCTTGGCCTTCATTTCGCTCACCGGCGTGGCCAGGTCGGGCGTGAAGGGTCCATTGAGGTGCGGGCTCAGGGTGTTCAGGTCGATCTCGATCACCTGGTCGAAGTACCTCGCCGGATCGGCGTACACCTCGGGATCGCCGGTGAGATCGGCGGCGATGGCATCGGCGAGAGCGGCTACTTCCGCGCGGCCGGTGGCCTTCAGGTAGCGCCGCATGCTGTCGTCGTAGCCGAAGGTGCTGGTGGTGGCCCCGATCTCCGCGCCCATGTTGGCGATGGTGCCCTTACCGGTGCAACTCATGCTTACCGCGCCTTCACCGAAGTACTCCACAATGGCGCCGGTGCCGCCCTTCACGGTGAGGATGCCGGCCACCTTCAGGATCACGTCTTTGGGAGCCGTCCACCCGTTGAGTTTGCCGGTGAGTTTCACGCCGATCAGCTTGGGGAACTTGAGCTCCCACGGCAGACCGCTCATCACATCACACGCATCGGCACCGCCTACGCCGATGGCTACCATGCCCAGGCCGCCGGCGTTCACCGTGTGGCTGTCCGTGCCGATCATCATGCCGCCGGGGAAGGCGTAGTTCTCCAGCATCACCTGGTGGATGATGCCCGCGCCGGGTTTCCAGAAGCCGATGCCGTACTTGTTGCTGATGCTCTCGAGGAAGTTGAACACCTCGTTGCTCTTGTTCAGCGCATCCTGCAGGTCCTGCTTCGCACCCACGCGCGCCTGGATCAGGTGATCGCAATGCACGGTGCTGGGCACGGCCACTTTCGCGCGACCGGTGGTGCTGAATTGCAGCAGGGCCATCTGCGCGGTGGCGTCCTGCATGGTCACGCGGTCCGGCGCGAAATCGACATAATCCTTGCCGCGGCCGAACGCCTGCTTGGCCTCACCATCCCAGAGGTGGGCGTAGAGGATTTTTTCGGTGAGCGTAAGCGGCTTGCCCACGGCTTTGCGTGCGGCGGCAACGCGGGAAGGGAAGCGGCTGTACACCGCCTTGATCATGTCGAGGTCGAAGATCGTGGACATCTGTGGCTGGGCAGGGCTTGGTTGCGGGCGCGAAGGTATCGGCTCCAACGCTCCTTTCCGGCGGCCGGACGTCCGTTATCGACAGTCGGCCGAGCATGGATTTGGCCGATTGGCGGCCGCGACTACCTTCACGCGGCTTTTCCAACAAAGCCCGCTCTCATGCCCATCGCCTTCACCCGCCCGCATCTCTGGCAAAAGCGCTCCGTATTCTTCGGTTCGTTGGCCATGCTGATCGGTGCGGTCGTTGCGTTGGACATCACTCCCGCTCCACTGCTCTACCGTTTGGCCGTGGGTCTGGACCTGGTCATCGTGGCAGCCTTGGGTGTGCTCTTCGTCCGCCTCACACGGACAGGCCTGTTCGCCGAGTAACCCTCGCGGGCCTTCAGCTATCCAACCTCAATCGCCTGCGTTCCGGATCGATATCGCTCCTGGATCGAAGCGCCGATCCCGATCCCCTGGGGCAAGGTGATCGTGCCATTCGCGCCGTAGGCCAGTCCACCGACCACCGGATCCTCCTGGAACATGAGCGGCGTATCCATGTCGAAGTACTTGGCGCAGGGACTGGTGGTGGCCAGGGCCGCGGCCGCGCTCCAGGCCAGGCGTGATTCGAGGAAGCCGCCGATCTGTACGACCATTCCGGCCGCCTCGGCCAGGGCGATGATCTTCTTCGCCTTGAACAGGCCCCCGCTCTTGCCAAGCTTGATATTGAACCGCTGGCAGGCACCGAGATCGATCAGCCGTTCCGCGTCGTGATGGTCGCAGCAGCTCTCATCGGCCATGATGGGGATCGGGGAGGCCTCCTTCACCCGGCGCATTTCCAAGAATTGCCAGCGCGGGATCGGCTCCTCGGAATGCTGGATGCCCTGATCGCCGATCGCGTTGAGCACGCGGATCGCGGTGTCCGGCTCCCAGCCCTGGTTGGCGTCGATGCGCAGCGGGATCGATGCGATCCTCGATCGGATGGCGCGGATCCGCCTGATGTCCAGATCACCATCACCGCCCAGCTTCACCTTGATCACAGGGAACCCGCTGCGAACGATGTCCTCCGCATCCGCCGCCATTTGTTCCGGATCTCCGATGCTGACAGTGTAGTCCGTGAAGAGATCAGAGCGCTCCTTCCCGCCGAGGAACTTCCAGAGCGGAAGATCAACGGCTTGTGCAGCGAGGTCGTGCAAAGCGATGTCGAACGCGCTCTTGATGCTGTTGTTCCCGAAGATCAGCCGGTCCATTACGCCATGGGCTCCTTCGATGTCCGCTGCATCATGACCGATGAGCGCCTTCGCCAGATGCGCACCCACACTGAGCCCCGTCTCGGCGGTTTCGCCGTTGATGGTCCAGAACGCGCTGCACTCTCCGTAGCCGGCAAGGCCGTCCGTGGTGCGGATGACCACCACGACATTATCCGCTTCCAGGTTGGGGCCGAGGGAGGTGATGAAGGGCTTCTTCAGCGGGATGCGGAGGCTGTGGAGGGAGATCTTGTCGATGGGTGGCATGGGAGTACCGGTGCTCAAATAGAAGGCATCCATCGGATCGACCGACGTCTACTTTTCACCGCTCAAACCGGTCAGTGATGCGCAGACATCTTCTTCAAGCCTTGTCGATCCTCCCAGGCCTTGCGCTCGCGCAACCCGGTTCATTGGACCCGACCTTCGGGGATGCGGGCGTGGTGCTGCTGCAACCGGGTTTCCATTTCGACGAAGCGAGTGCCGTGGCCACATTGCCTGATAACACGGTAATTCTTGCGGGATGGACCTGGGGGTTATTCGGACCGGATACGATCCGCGGCCTGGTCGTCCACCTTCTGGATGACGGCAGCCTGGACCCCTCGTTCGGCATGGGCGGATATGCTCCGATCATCGGAGGTGAGCGCAACTCCTTGAATGGCCTGGCCGTGACGAGCAGTGGTTTCGTTGTCGCGGGTTCCGCCCTGGCGGAATACGACGGGACGGACCCGGACCCGGATACGCAAGTATTACTTGCCCGCATTTCAACCACGGGCGCCATCGATCCAGGATTCGGCTCGGGGGGCATCACGAAAACGGACATCGGCAGCGGAGACGATGTCGCTGCGGACATCGCCGTTCAGCCGGATGGCCGGATCGTAGTGGCTGGCTACACGGAGGATGCCAACGGAGAAAAGAACGGCCTGATCATGCGGTATGATGCAGATGGCACATTGGATGGAACATTCAGCAGCGATGGCAAATTGGTGATCACTGCGTGGTCGGGAGAGGATGCACTGAACGACGTCGCCGTCCTGCCAGATGGGAGCATCGTTGGGGCAGGCTATGCCACCGTCGGAGGCGTTCGCAAGTCCATGCTGGTGAAAGTCAGCACTGACGGAACGTACGATAGCGCATTCGGGATCGACGGCCTGCTCGTACCAGAGCTGAGCGATTCGACGAGTTCAGCGCATGGCATTCTCGTGGCCGACGATGGGATCCTGGTTTGCGGCAAGATCGAAGAGAGTTTTCTGGAGACGGTCGCCTACCTCGCCCGTTTCATGAGTGATGGGACTCCAGACCCCGTGTTCAATGGGAATGGACTGGCCCTCGTCACCGGATCACCGCATGGCGACGCGCTGGATCTGGCTTTGCAGGACGATGGGAAAGTGCTGGTGTGCGGCAAGAGCGAATCCGAGGACATCGAACCCGGGGAATTCCTGCTTGCCCGTTTCAACCCGGATGGTTCCGTGGATGACACCTTCGGGTCCAACGGGGCAGTGACCACGGACATCGATCCTGGGCCTTCATATGCGCGGAGCATCGCCATTCGGCCCGATGGACGCATTGTGCTGGCCGGCGCTGCTTGGTTGGATTACTCCGATATCGCCGTGGCTCGCTACCTGCCTGACAACTGCGCTGTCTTCCCATCCATTTCGCCGGAGGGTCCGATCCTCTGTCCAAACGGCACAGGTGAATTGTCCACAGAAGCCTTCGACACCTACCAGTGGTACAAGAACGGTGCGGAGATCCCCGGAGCCGTTGGACAGACATTGACCGTGAACTCGGCAGATGATGTGGGCTCCTGGTTCAAAGTGCGCACCACCATAGACACCTGCTTCGGTTTTTCGGACAGCGTTTTGGTTGACGGCCACGTTTTTCTCCTGCCCACGGTGAGCCAGACCGGCGATGCACCGAATCTGATCGGCGACAACGGCGAACAGATCTATTGCCAAGGCGATGACCCGATCCTGGTGCTGAGCATGCCTTACGACACGAACGTGCAGTGGTCCGTGAACGGGGAACCGATCCCCGGAGCGAACGACACGCTTTACGCCGTTCCCGGTTCCGGCAGCTACACCGTGGAAGGCGCACCATCGGTTTGTCCGGACTTCATACAAAATGCGGGCATTACCATCGAGATGGACTTCCACCCATACGTGCAACCGACGATCTACCAGACGGGCATCCTGCTGTGCCCGCAACCAGAAGGACTGAGCTCACAGTGGTACTACAATGGCCAGCCCGTGGCGGGATTCGAACAGTGCGTGATCCCGATCGACGCGGGGAACTACACGGTGTTCGTGGACTATGGCGACAGTTGTTCGGTGCTCTCTGCGCCGTTCTACTTGGTGGGACTGGATGAGTATGCGCGTGCGGACATGCAGGCCTCCCCTGTTCCGACCCCCGACCAGGTCACCATCACATGGACCGAAGGCGGGGCGCTCTCGGACTGGAGGGTCATCGACGTGACCGGTCGAATCGTGCGTTCGGGGACGAAAGCGACTTCACCGCTGGCGATCGATCTCGGTGCCTTGGATGTCGGGCGCTATCGTTTTCTTTCGGGCGACGGGCGCTCATTGCCGTTGGCGGTGACGCATTGACCTCCTCAAAGTCCTACCGATCCCCTCATGCACGCCGGAAGACGCTTCACCCTGCGCGAAGTCCTCGCATGGACACGACGGGACATCTATTGGTTCCTGTTCCTGGCCATCGTGCCCACAGCGCTGCACGAGGTATTGGGCTGGCGGTGGCTCACCCTGCCGTGGGTGCCGATCGCGTTGGTAGGCACAGCGCTCGCATTCGTTACCGGCTTCAGGAACAACGCCTCGTATGATCGTCTGTGGGAAGCGCGCCAGATCTACGGGGCCATCGTGAACACGAGCCGTGCCTGGGGCATCATGGTCCTTGACTTCGTCACCTCCAAGCAGGCTGGAAAGCCGATGACGCATGAGGAACTGCGGAGCGTTCACACCCGGCTAATCCACCGCCACATCGCGTGGATGCATGCGCTCCGCTTCCAGCTCCGGCAGCCCAGGGCCTGGGAGCACATGATCAAGGTGTACAACCGGGAGTACCGCAAGTGGTACAAGGTGGATGAACTGGAGAGCAAGTTGGAGGACGCGCTCACAGGCGTGATATCCACCGACGAAAAGAACCGCGTGCTCGCCAAGAGCAACGTGGCCACGCAGATCATCGTGGAGCAATCACGGGA
>JBGAJW010000039.1:0-46987 GCA_044224725.1 Flavobacteriales bacterium | reverse complement strand
AACACGAGGCCCTTCGCGAAAGCGCGGGGCTTCGTGCTCAGGCCTTGTCAGGCGGTCATCGTTCTCAGGAGCTCCCACCCGTTCGCGGCCATGCGCGTTTCATCCAGCCCGATCAGCAGCAGGACGATGAACAGGACGAAGTCCCGGATCCGAGCACCCTTGATCACCGCGCGCACCAGAAAGATCGCAGCCGACAACGCCGTAAGGCTGCCCGTGATATCGAACGAGAGGAACAGCGCCCTGAGCCGGTCGCCATCGCAGTCGGCCGTGATCGCCACATAGGACGCGATCGCGATGGCCCCCAGATGCAAGGCCAACAACCAGGAAAGGAGATTCTGGCGTGTGATGGCCGAATGTACCGCGAGCGTTCGAGCGGCAGCGCGGTCACGGCCATGATCACTCCACCGACAAGCCAGAGCAGAATCCGTAGTACCAGTCGCGGTGTTGATGTCATCATCGATCACCGTCGGATCCAGCTCATCGGAGCAACCCGCTACAGACAGTATGACAATAACCTTCTTCCGACCAGTTTACCGGTGAGCTTATCCACGGTCATCACTAGTCCATCGGAACATAGCTCGGGCTGAGGCCACGGCACATAAACATCCCAAGAAAGCCCTTTATCGGTGGCCACCAAGGGCTCACTCCATTTCACCTGTGCGAACGAGGCATCACTTTTCAAATAAGAGCGCGCCATGCCACATGCATCATCTCCCGTAGCGACAAGCAGCCCAACAGGAGCAACGGCACCTCCCGAAGTGAGCGGTTCAGGGGGTACCTCTCCTTGCCGCTGAACCGAGCTACCACAAGCACAGGACAACGCCAGGAAAACAATGGGCACCCTTATGCGTCCCATGGCCGTGCACTAAGCCATCACCGCCTTCCTGTTCATCATCTCCTCCACCGCATCCGCCTCCACGGGAATGTCCTTGAACAGATCGATCGGGTTGTCACGGGTTACGAGGATGTTGTTCTCCAGTCGGATGCCCAGCTTCTCCTCGCGGATGTAGATGCCCGGCTCCACGGTGAAGACCATATCCGGTTGGATCATCTCGTTCCACAGGCCCACGTCGTGCACATCCAGGCCGAGGAAGTGGCTGGTGCCGTGCATGAAGTACTTCTTGTAGAGCGGTTTTTCGGGATCCTGCTTCGCCACGTCGTTCTTGTCGATGAGCCCGAGGCCGATCAATTCGCTCTCCATGATCTTGCCCACTTGCTTGTGATAGTCAGCGAGCAGCGTGCCGGGGCGCAGCAATTGCGTCGCCTCGTTCTTCACGCGCCACACAGCATTGTACACGTCCTTCTGGCGCTTGGTGAAGCGGCCGTTCACCGGCACACAGCGCGTCAGGTCGCTCGCGTAGCCGCCGTACTCGCAGCCGAAGTCCATCAGAATCACGTCGCCGTCGTTGCACACCTGGTCGTTGGTGATGTAGTGCAACACGCAGGCGTTGTAGCCGCTAGCGATGATGGGCGTGTAGGCATGCCCGCGTGAACCGTTGCGGATGAACTCGTGCGTGATCTCCGCTTCAATTTCGTACTCCTTCACACCGGGTTTCACGAAACCGCACACGCGCTCGAAGGCCTTGTCCGTGATCGCGATGGCGCGTTGGATCTGTTGCACTTCCTCCTTCGTCTTGCGGCTGCGGATGCGGTGCATGATGGGCGCGCTGCGCTTCAGGCTGTGCAGCGGGAACTGCGTGCGCGTCTCCTTGTTCTTGCGCTCTTCGCGCGTCTCCACCTCGTTGCCCTGGCGGAGGTGCTCGTTGCTGTTCAGGTACAGGTGCTCGCATTGCGGCACCAAGCGTTTGATCGTCGCCTCGTAGCTGCTGGTCCACAACACCGTGGAGATGCCGCTCAGCTCCGTCGCTTCCTTCTGGCTGAATTTGGCGCCTTCCCAGATGGCGAGCAGCTCGCTCGTCTCGCGCACGAAGAGGATCTCCCGGTCCTTCGCATCCACCGCATCGGGGAAGAGCAGCAGGATCGTCTCCTCTTGGTCGATGCCGCTGAGGTAGAAGATGTCGCTGGCCTGCTTGAAGGGCATCGAACCATCGGCGCTCGTGGGCATGATGTCGTTGCTGTGGAAAATGGCGAGGCCGCCTTTCTCCATGTGCTGGCGGAAACGGGCGCGGTGCTCGCGGTAGGTGGACGCTGAGAGGGGGCTGTAACGCATAGCGCGAAAGTAGCGGAGAGCGAAGCTTGAAGTCTCAAGACACAAGTCTCAACGGTTCAAGGTGGGTCGGCCTTGAAGCTTGAGACTTGGGACTTGCGTCTTGTGACTTGGTTTGGGGCGTTCTGGCTCGAAGACTCGCCGTCGGGCCATTCGCTTCTACTCCTCGGCCGGATTACCGGCCTGCGGGGTATCCGCTGCTGTCCCTAACGCGAACTACCACCGAGATCCTCAACCAGCCCGATACGATAGATACAATCCGGGCTGAGTATGGTGTCCTTGTCCAGCACGTAGGTACTGCTTCTCGGCCTGTCCTCCTTCAGTCTCGGGTCCCAAATGAGTTCGTGCATCGCTTCGAGGGTCTCGGTTGGGTTGTCTTGGCGGATGATGATCACCACGCGCCCTTCTTCACAGACCTCAAACGATTGGATTTGGGTCGCCGAGAATTGATGGAAAAGATGATGCAGCTCATCGCGAATAAAGACCGGAGCGGTGTTGAGGTCGTACTGGTCGTTGTGTTCGAAGAACACATAACACTCCTCCGGCGTCGCATACGTTGTATCTCGCTTGCCATCGCGACTGCCGTTCACGTACGTGACGAAGTGCCGTGCGTCGCGGGCTGCGATGAGCGTGTCGACATGGGCATGCAGGAATTCAAATAGTGTCCGGTAGCGCGGAAAATCGGCGATCACCGCCTGATCGAATGACACGGTGTTCAGGGCAGCCAAAAGTTCTTCTGGGCTAGCCGGAGGCTTACAGCTCAGGCAGAATGCGACGGTTCCGACCACGGCTCCATACTGCGGTTTCATGTGCACAAGCTAGTATTAGCTTGCATTCATGCCTAAACCCAACAAGACCCAAGCCACCGCCGCCAGCGTGGATGCCTTCATCGACGAGCAACCCAAGGAAGAAGTGCGCGACGATTCCCGCACGCTGATGAAATTGATGCACGAGCTCACCGGCGCGGAGCCGTACATGTATGGTCCGACGATCGTCGGCTACGGCAACTACCACTACACCTACGCCAGCGGCCACGAGGGCGATGCGCCTTTGGCGGCCTTCAGCCCGCGCACGCCGGAGCTGGTGATCTACTGCACGCCCGGCATCTTCGAGCAGGAGCCCGAGCTGATGGCGAAGCTGGGCAAGTGCAAGACCACCAAAGGCTGCCTCTACGCGAAGCGCCTGAACGACATCAATATGAAGGTGCTCAAGACCTTGCTGAAGAAGTCGATCGCGCTGACAAGGAAGACCTGGCCGCGTCCTAGGCAAGGCCTCTGCGGGAGGACACGACCGGTCGCTCATCTGGAACAATTCCAAACAGGTGGGCGTTGGCTACTTGCTTCCTCACAAACGGCCCTGCCCGTAAGTTTGCGGCCGTTCCCAACGCATCAGCATGGCCAGCCAAGGACTCTTCGGTTCCTCCCTCGTCAAGAAATATTGGATGGCCCTCACGGGCCTTTTCCTTATCAGCTTCCTGTTGGTGCACTGCACCCTCAATGCCTTCATCTTCTTCAACGACGGTGGGGTCACCTTCAATGAAGGAGCGGAGTTCATGGCGAAGAACCCGATCATCCGCATCATGGAGGTGGTGCTCTTCATCGGCCTCATCGCCCACATCGTGGACGGCCTGATGCTCTGGAGCCAGAACCGTGCGGCCCGTCCGGTGAAGTACGCCATGGAGAAGGGCAGTGCCAACCGCCGCTGGTACAGCGCCAGCATGGGCATCCTCGGTACACTCATCCTGCTCTTCCTCATCCTGCACCTCTTCCACTTCTGGGTGAAGAGCCGCATCACTGGCCTCGATGAGTTCGGCGTGGACGCCGAAGGCCGCGAGAACCTGTTCGCGGTGATGCAACTCACCTTCAGCTACGGCGGCGGCGTGGTGGTGTACGTGCTGGGCTGCTTCAGCCTCTTCTGGCACCTGTTGCACGGTTTCAAGAGCGCCTTCCAATCGCTCGGCCTGAACCACAAGCGCTATAACGGGTTCATCGCCCTCTGCGGAACAGCCTTCAGCATCGTCGTCCCGACCATTTTCGCCCTGATGCCGGTAAGCATCTACTTCGGTTGGATCAAGTGATCCATTGAACCTCTTCGATCCATGAGCAAGCTCGACAGCAAGATCCCCCCCGGTCCCATCGACAAGAAGTGGACCTACCACAAGGGGCACGCGCGCATCGTGAACCCGGCCAACAAGCGCCGCATCGACATCATCGTGGTGGGCACGGGCCTGGCCGGTGGTGCCGCTGCCGCTTCGCTCGCCGAGCAGGGCTACAGCGTGAAGGCCTTCTGCTTCCAGGACAGCGCCCGCCGTGCGCACAGTATCGCCGCGCAGGGCGGTATCAACGCCGCGAAGAACTACATGAACGACGGTGACAGCACCTACCGTCTGTTCTACGATACCGTGAAAGGCGGTGACTACCGCGCACGGGAAGGCAACGTGTACCGCCTCGCGGAAGTGAGCGCGAACATCATCGACCAATGCGTGGCGCAAGGCGTGCCCTTCGCCCGTGATTACGGTGGACTGCTCGACAACCGCTCCTTCGGTGGCGTGCAGGTGAGCCGCACCTTCTATGCCCGCGGACAGACCGGTCAGCAATTGTTGCTCGGTGCCTACAGCGCGCTCATGCGCCAAGTGGGCAAGGGCGCTGTGCAGATGTTCGACCGCCACGAGATGCTCGATGTCGTCGTGGTCGATGGAAAGGCACGTGGCATCATCGCCCGCAACCTGATCACCGGCGAGATCGAACGCCACGGCGCGCATGCCGTGCTGCTCTGCACCGGTGGCTACGGCAACGTGTTCTTCCTGAGCACGAACGCCATGGGCAGCAACGTTACCGCTGCATGGAAGGCGCACAAGCGCGGCGCCTATTTCGGCAATCCGTGCTACACACAGATCCACCCGACTTGCATTCCGGTGAGCGGCACGCACCAGAGCAAGCTCACGCTGATGAGCGAATCGCTGCGGAACGATGGCCGCATCTGGGTGCCCGCGAAACTCGAGGACGCGAAAGCTATCCGTGAAGGCAAGAAGAAAGGCAGCGACATCCCCGAAGCGGATCGCGACTACTATCTCGAGCGCCGTTACCCGGCATTCGGGAACCTCGTTCCGCGCGACGTGGCCAGCCGCGCCGCGAAGGAGCGTTGTGATGCGGGCTTCGGTGTGAACAAGACCGGCGAAGCCGTGTACCTCGACTTCAGCGCGGCGATCGAGCGCTACGGCAAGCTCGAAGCGAACGTGAAAAAGATCGAGAAGCCGAGCAAGGAGAAGATCACCGAGCTCGGTCGTGCCGTGGTGAGCGAGAAGTACGGCAACCTCTTCGACATGTATGAGAACATCGTCGGCGAGAACCCCTACGACCACGCGATGAAGATCTACCCCGCCGTGCACTACACCATGGGCGGCCTGTGGGTGGATTACAACCTGCAGACCACCGTGCCGGGCCTGTTCGCGTTGGGTGAAGCCAACTTCAGCGATCACGGCGCGAACCGCTTGGGCGCATCAGCGCTCATGCAAGGCTTGGCCGATGGCTACTTCGTGATCCCCTACACCGTGGGCGATTACCTCGCGGATGACATCCGCACGGGGCCCATCGACACGAAGCGCCCGGAGTTCGAAGCGGCGGAAAAGGAACAGAAGGACCGCATCAACCACTTCCTCAACAGCAAGGGAACGAAGCCGGTGGACGACTTCCACCGTGCGCTGGGCAAAGTGATGTGGGACAAGTGCGGCATGGCGCGCAACGCCGAAGGGTTGAAGCAGGCGATCCAGGAGATCCGCGCCATCCGTGAGGATTTCTGGAAGAATGTGCGTGTGCCGGGCAAGGCCGAAGCCTTCAACCAGGAACTGGAGAAAGCTGGCCGTGTGGCTGACTTCCTGGAACTCGGTGAGCTCATGTGCATGGACGCGCTCAACCGCAACGAAAGCTGCGGCGGCCACTTCCGCGAGGAATATGCGGAAACGGATGGTCCGCAGAAAGGCGAGGCCAAGCGCGATGACGATAACTACGCATATGTCGCCGCGTGGGAGTGGCTGGGCGAAGCCGGCAAGGCGAACCTGCACAAAGAGCCGCTCACGTTCGAAGAAGTGAAACTGACGCAGAGGAGTTACAAGTAGTAAGGGGGTAAGTGAGGTGAAGGAGGTAATGGAAGCAAGAAGAGAACAGCCGTGACTACCACGAATGATCAGCCCGTCAGGGACTGGAACATCGAAGGCTACTTCGAGGTGGGCGATACCATTTCGGTGGTGGCAGAGCCCGATGGTCGAACGGTCAGCGGATTCAAGGACCTGTGGGTATGGCAGCAAGGAATGGTGCTCACGAACCGGATCTACTCGCTCACGCGCAAGTTCCCGAAGGAGAAGATGTACGGTCTTACCTCGCAGCTTCGTCGTGCTGCTGTCTCTGTCCCATCGAACGTCGCTGAAGGATGGGCACGGAACCGTACGGGCTTTTTCCAGATGGGCCTTACCTACTCCCGAGACTCGGTCGTGGAGATCGAGACGCAACTCCTGATCGCCGTCGATCAACAATTCATCACGCACGAAGAAGCCAGGCCCGTCATTGACCGCTCGAATGGCTTGAGCATGGCCCTTCTCAAATTCATCACAAAGTTGGAAGCAAAGAAGCGCTAGGCACTACTTCCCTTGCCTCCTTCACTTCCCTTACCTCCTTCACCATGAAGTTGATCCTCAAAGTCTGGAGACAGTCAGGCACGAACGACAAAGGCAAGATCGTCGACTATCCGGTGAACGATGTGTCCGAGGACATGTCCTTCCTCGAGATGCTCGACGTATTGAACGATGACCTGGTGCGCAAGGGCGAAGATCCCATTGCCTTCGACCACGATTGTCGCGAAGGCATCTGTGGGATGTGCAGCCTCTTCATCAACGGCGAGGCGCACGGTCCGGGTCGTGGCATCACCACCTGCCAGCTGCACATGCGCAAGTTCAAGGACGGCGACACCATTTATGTGGAGCCCTGGCGCAGCGCGGCTTTCCCGGTGATCAAGGATCTCGCGGTGAACCGCGGTGCCTTCGATCGCATCCAAGCGGCCGGCGGTTTCGTGAGCGTGAACACCAGCGGCAATCTCGTCGACGGCAACGCGATCCCCATCCCGAAGGACGATGCCGACAAGGCCTTCGATGCGGCTACCTGCATCGGTTGTGGTGCGTGCGTGGCCACCTGTCCGAACGGCTCCGCGATGCTCTTCACTGCGGCGAAAGTCTCGCAGCTCTCACTGTTGCCTCAAGGCAAGCCCGAGCGCAAGCGTCGCGCCTTGGCCATGGTGGAGCAGATGGACAAGGAGGGCTTTGGAAACTGCAGCAATACCGGCGCTTGCGAAGTGGAATGCCCGAAAGGGATCAGCTTGGAGCATATCGCACGACTGCACCGCGAGTACTTGGTGGCGACGGTGACGAAGGAGTGAACCTTCAGCTCGTCGTTCAATAGAACTCGAGCCATCGCTTCAGGACCTCGATCCGTCCGATCACCAGGTCCAGTTCCTCATAATTCTCTTGGATGGCGCGTTCACGTCCCATCCCGATCATCTCACCAACAACATCGCGAGAGTGGGATGAATACGCCATGAATGCCTCTTGCGAGGCGAACAATTCACGACGCATCGTCCGAAGGCGGGCAGTGTCGTCCCGGAGATAGTCGAAAAGGATCGGATCGGTGGTGGCGCTGAGATCATTGGTCGTCTCTACCGAAGCGCTGTCGATCCGTTGTGCGAGCCGGGTGACGAGCGCATTCATCTCGGCCGCAGCGCTGTCCAAGAAATACCGAGAGCACAGCCCCATCTCGATGTTGGTGTACGCCGTATCGCAATCGAGCTTGCCTTCGAAATAGGGAATGACCTGGGCCCTGGCGGCCGCACTCATTTGGAAGCAGACCAACATGATCAACACATTCTTCATGGTTTCGATAGAAGTCGCGTGTATAGAACGAGGCTTTCTTCATCAAAGCACACGAACACCACTTCGATCACCGGCGTGAGAGTTGCGCTTATTTCCAGCGCGGTGCTCACCGCGATCTCCGCCGCCTTGTCCTTCGGGAAGCGATAGATGCCCGTGCTGATGCCCGGGAACGCGATCGTTGTGAGTCCATGCCCCTCTGCGAGCAAAAGGCTGTTCCGGTAGCAGTTGGCCAGCAGCTCCGGCTCGCGCTTGTCGCCTCCGTTCCAGACCGGCCCCACCGTATGAATAACATGCTTTGCCGGTAGCCTCCCCGCCCGCGTGATCACCGCCTCACCCACTTTGCATCCGCCTTGCCGCGCGACGATGATCCGGCAATCCTCCAGGATCTCCGGTCCTCCAGCACGATGGATGGCACCATCCACTCCACCGCCGCCCAGCAGGCTCGTGTTCGCGGCGTTCACGATGGCATCCACTTCTACCTTCGTGATGTCACCTTGTAGTACGCGCATGACCATGGCACGAATATCCGGGCTCTTCCAAGTCGGATAGCTTCGTCGCGATGCGCGCGTCATTGACGAAGGGGCCGTGGTTGTTCATCGTGCTGTCACTTGCGGGCATGGCTGAACTGCTCTACACCACGCATACCGGTCCAGGAGTCTCGCCGGATTCGGTCCAGTACATCTATGCGGCGCGAACCTTCGCGGAGGGTCGTGGCTTCCTGAGCATTTACGAGGACGGCGGGAACGGCGCGGCCACGCACTATCCGCCGGGGTACCCCGTGGCCTTGGCGGTGGCGGCGTTCTTCACCCCCGGCGGATCGCTCACGACAGCAGGCACGGCGCTCGGCGTTCTGCTCTGGGGCATCAACCTCTTCCTGGTCATGTGGTTGCTGCACCGTTATACCCGCCGGGCGCTGCTATCGCTCATCGTGGGCTTCTTCCTGATGACCTGTCTGCAACTGCTCAGGATCCACGAGATGATCTGGTCGGAACCACTGTTCTTCCTGCTCTCACTTCTGGCCTTGTGGAAGACCGCGGAATATTGCAAGTACGGCAGCTGGTGGGACCTGGTGATCGCCATCCTCTGCACAGCGCTGGCCGCAATAACGCGCTACGTGGGCATCGTGCTGATCTGCTCGGTGGCCTGGGTGATGTTCGTGCGCTCCTCTGGTGCGTTCGCCGAACGGTTCCGGCGCGCGGCCATCACGGCGATACTGAGCGCGCTGCCTTTGCTCGTTTGGTTCGTCCGTGGAAAACTGGTCGCCAACAGCATGACGAACCGCTCGCTGGGCTATCACCCGATGACAGCGGACTATTGGAACGAACTGCTCAATACACTGGGCGAGTTCTTCCTCCAAGTGCTGCAACTGGAAGAACAATCCCGCATAGTCGGGCTCGCATCGGTGCTGTTGGCCGTTGTTCTTGCGCTGCGGTATCGCAGAGCACTGGTCAGCGCACTGCGGGCTCACACCTTCGCCTTCGCGTTGGTGTGCTGCAACATCGGCTACCTGCTCTTGCTCATCATCTCGAACACCTTCCTGGACGATACCCCGCTCTACTACCGCATCATCTGCCCGTGCTTGTACAGCTGCTCATCGCGCTGGTCTTGCTCGTTGACCATTGGGCCACGCAACAAGAATGGAGCACAGTTGCGCGGAAACGATGCCTCTTGGCCGTCTCGGTTTACGGCGCTTTGCACGTCTTCGACCACGCGCGTTACGTGCTCGACAAGACCAGCCCCGAAGGCTACTTCTCTTCCACATGGATGACGGACCCGGTGCTGGCCCATGTCAAGGGACACCCCTCATCCCCCATCCTCTCGAACGCTATAGATGCCTTGTACGTGCACACCGGGCGCATCCTTCCGGACTTGACCGCGTTGGGCACTGCGAAGACCGGCACCTTCATCGCCGTCTTCGCGGAGGGAGCGTTCAACAATGGGCGCTCGTTCGGCGAAGACCTGTCAGCGGCAGACCCTTACGCACCCGCTGTGCGGATGGAACTCGTTCTGGAAAGTCCGGTAGCGAAGTTGTACCGCGTCCGATAGCCCACGACGGGTGTGGGTGAACCCGTGTAGTTCCCTCGCGATGTCAACGGATCTCCTGGCCGACTCGGAAGCTGGCTCCTACATGTCGCCACCCGCATCTTCACCTGGACGCACAAACCCATTGACCGACGTTGCTTGAGCACTTCGAATGAAGTGCGAACTTGGCCTCCATGAGCACGGAGCGCGCACTCAAGCACATCTTCCACCCCACGGATCTTTCGGAGGCGAGCAAGACCGCCTTTCTGCATGCGCTCCGCATAGCGGTCACCTCGCGTGCATCGCTCACCATCCTTCATGTGGGAGGCCACCGGGAGGACTGGGATGAAATGCCGCAGGTGCGTCGCACACTGAAGGAATGGGGGTTCTTGAAGGATGAAATGGACATCAGCGAGTTCTTGTCCTTGGGGCTCGGCGTGAAGAAATTGCTGGCCCACGGCAGTGACCCGCTACGGACCTGCGCGGAGTACCTGGAAAGGCACCCGACCGATCTGGTGGTGTTGGCCACGAACCAGGAGGACTGGAATACCGGTTGGATGAAACGCAGGGTGGCGGAACCCTTGTTGCGGGCCAGTGGTGCGACCACGCTCTTCATCCCGCATCATCGCGCAGGCTTCGTAGAGCCCTCCTCGGGCGCGGTGCGTCTCAGGCGCATACTGCTACCGATCGCTGCGGATCCCGACCCGCTGCAAGCCATACGCGCAGCCACGCTCATGGCCGAACATTTGGCACTGGAGAACCCCGAGTTCACATTGCTCTTCGTCGGGCATCAAGCGGAAATGCCCACGCCATCATTGCCGGAGCGTAACGGTTGGACATGGAAAAAGACCAGTCGCGAAGGCGAAGTGCCCGCAACCGTTCTGGCGGTGGAACAGGAGATGGGCGCCGACCTCATCGTGATGGCCACCAAGGGACATGACGGTTTCCTGGACGCGCTGCGTGGCAGCACCACCGAGCGCGTGTTGCGTGGGGCTTCCTGCCCGATGTTGACCGGCGTCGTGCAGCCCGCCTGATCGGAACGGTCAAGCAACGTAGTTTCGGCGCGTATCTTGACCATGTCTTCCCGACAGCCGATCCGGAGCAAGCTCCCCCATGTCGGCACCACCATCTTCACGGTGATGAGCAAGCTGGCGGCCGAGTGCGGCGCCATCAACCTCAGCCAGGGCTTTCCGGATTTCCCGATCGATGAGAAGCTGAGCGACCTGGTGAACGCGGCCATGAAAGCCGGCCACAACCAGTACGCCCCGATGCCCGGCCTTCCGTCCTTGCGCGAAGCGATCGCCTCCAAGGTGAACAGGCTGTACGGTTTCAGTTATGACCCGGATACGGAAGTCACGGTAACGGCCGGTGGCACGCAGGCCATCTTCACTGCATTGGGCGCGGTCGTTCATCCCGGTGATGAGGTGATCATCGTGGATCCGGCCTATGACTGCTACTCCCCCACCGTGGAACTCTTCGGCGGCAAGCCCGTGCATGTGCGGCTGGGCAGCGACATGAAGTTCGACGCCGATGCCGTGCAACGCGCGATCACACCGAAGACGCGCATGTTGATGATCAACACGCCGCACAACCCGGCGGGTACGATCCTGCGGGATGCGGACATGGATCGGATCGCCGACATGCTGCGGGGCACGGACATCCTGCTCTTGAGCGACGAGGTCTATGAACACTTGGTATTCGATGGCGAGCCGCACGCTTCAGCGATCAACTACCCGGAACTGCGCGAGCGCGCGTTCATCATCTTCAGCTTCGGCAAGGTCTTCCACACCACGGGTTGGAAGATGGGCTACGCGCTGGCGCCGAAAGAACTCATGACCGAGTTCAGGAAAGTACACCAGTTCAATGTCTTCAGCGCGAACACGCCGATCCAGCACGCGCTCGCGGAATACCTGAAGGATCCGCTCCACTACGAGACCGTTGCGGGTTTCTACGAGGACAAGCGCGACCGTTTCCTGATCGGCCTCCGCACATCGCGCTTCGAGCCGCTGGCCTGTGAGGGCAGCTACTTCCAGCTCGCGGACTACAGCCGCATCAGCGACGAGGCCGATGTGGATTTCGCGAAGCGCGTGACACGGGAGTTCGGCATTGCCGCCATTCCCATCAGTGTGTTCTACAAGGATGCGCCGAAGGACCAGCGCATCCTGCGGTTCTGCTTCGCGAAACAGGATGAAACGCTCGACAACGCCATCGAGAAGCTATGCGCGATCTGAGGGTGACGCTTGTGCAGAGCATGCTGCACTGGGAAGACGCGAAGGCCAACCGCGCGATGTTCAGCGAGAAGCTGGCAAGCCTGAAAGGCACAACGGACCTCGTCGTGCTCCCGGAAATGTTCACGACCGGTTTCAGCATGCGCAGCAAGGAGCTCGCAGAGACGATGGATGGCGCGACGGTGATGTGGATGAAAGAGCAGGCCGACCGGCTGGGCGCGGCGATCTATGGGAGCGTGATCATCGCCGACGGCGGCAACCACTTCAATCGTGGGCTGTTCGTCACACCATCAGGACAGGTCACGGGCTACGACAAACGCCACCTTTTCCGCATGGCGGAAGAGAAGGACAATTACACACGGGGCCGGGAACGGGTGGTCGTGGATCAGGGAGGCTGGCGCATACTGCTGCAAGTCTGCTACGACCTGCGCTTCCCGGTCTTCGCGCGGAATCGCGGCGACTATGACGCGATCCTCTACGTGGCCAATTGGCCGGAGGCACGCCGCTATCCGTGGAGCCAATTGCTCATCGCCCGCGCGATCGAGAACCAATGCTATGTGATCGGTGGGAACCGTGTGGGCATGGACGGGAAAGGGCACCACTACACCGGCGATTCGGTCGTGATCGATCCACGCGGTGCGGTGATCGGACGGGTCGAGCCATCACAGGAAGGCACCGCCACCGTGACGTTGGGCCGGGCCTCGTTGGAGGATTTCCGGGAGAAGTTCCCTGTTGGAAAGGATGCGGACGATTTCACTCTGCGCCTTTAGCGCAGGATGGTGACGTGGCCGAGCTGCTTGTGGTTCACGCCCTGGTCCCCGTCCACCTTCTCGATGAAGCGGTATTCCATACGGAAGACGTACACGTCGTTCGGAGCCTCCACGCCATTGATCTTCCCGTCCCAGCCGTTGGCAGGGCTTTCGCTGTGGAATATGACCTGGCCGTAGCGGTCGAACACGTTCAGGTCGAACTCGCCTATGTTCTTGCCGACGGGTTGCCAGATATCATTGGTTCCATCGCCGTTCGGGGAGAAGGTGTTCGGTACATAAAGGCTCGGCTGGCAGAACTCGTTCACTTGCGCACTGTCACGCACTGAACAATCGAACTGGTTGGTGATATCCACATAATACCAGCCATACGCGCCGGCCAAAATGACCTGGGTCTGTTCTCCGGTACTCCAGTCGTATTCACTTCCGCCATTTCCGGCGCTGATCACCACGTAGTGCGGCTCTTCATCCAGGCATGTGAAGAACTGGTGCGTGCCCATCCGATCGGGCCGGGGGTTGAAGATCGCCGTGATGCTGTCCGTGCTCACGCAGTAGCCATTGTCCACTTCCACGGCGTAGTCCCCACTGCTGCCAACGGTGATCGAGGGCGTATGCGCTCCGTTGCTCCATGTGTACGCCGCGCCGGGATTGCCCGCATCAAGATCCAGCAGATCCCCTTCGCACAGAACGGTATCACGGCCGAGAGCAACCACCGGATAACCGATGAAGCTCGCCGTCGCATTGAAGGTGCTGGAGCAGTTCGCCGCGTTGGTGATGGTCACGCTGTAGTTGCCACCCACGCTCACCGTGATCTGCTGCGTGGTCGCGTTGGTGCTCCAGAGATAGGTGCATCCGGCGTTGCCCGCATCCAAAGTGATGGGCTCGTCCACGCAGGCCGTCCGGTCAGCGAGCACGTCCACCGGAGCTGGTTGGAATATGAGGCCGATCGCATCGCTGCCCGTACAGTAGCCGTTGGTCGCGGACACGCCGTAGTTGTCCGTAGAGCTTGCCACGATGCTCTGTGTCGTCGCGCCCGTGGTCCATGAATAGGTGAGCCCCGGTGTGCCGACATCGAGCGTGAGCGTTTGTCCAGCGCAGAGCAGGGAGTCCGGCCCCAGGTCTATGACAACAAGCGGCATGAGCGCCACATGCGCATCGTAGGTTGCTGTGCATTGGTCCGGGGTCGTGATGGCGACCTCATAGGTACCACTCGTGTCGGCTATGATGGATTGCGATGTCGCGCCGGTGTTCCAGAGGTATGAAGCTCCGGTATTTCCGGCATCCAACGTTGGCGATGAACTGATGCAAGTGGTGATGTCCTGGAGCACGTCCACGGGCGTCGGGTGGAAATCGACCTGCACCTGGTCCGAGGCGGAACAGTTGAACGGGGTCGTGGCCGTTACACCATAGTTGCCCGATTGGGACACCGTGATCTGTTGGGTGGTCGCGGAGTTGCTCCACAGGTATGTGCTGCCGGGGTTGCCCGCGTCCAGCGCTTGGGAAGTCACACCGCAAAGTGGAAGATCGACCCCGAGGTCTACCACGGGCAATGGATGGAAGTCGACGTAGTAGGTCTTGATCGCCTGGCAATACTGCGGATCGGTGATGGTGCACACGTACACGTCCGAAGTGCCCACACTGATGGTCTGGGTGGTCTGGCCTGATGTCCATTCGTAGGTGCACCCGGGGAACTGCGCGTCCAGCGTCAGCATCTGTCCTTCGCAGCCGTCCACGTTGATGGGTGTGATGAGCAGGTCGAACGGATCGGAGATGGTCACCTCATCGCTGACAGAGCAGCCGAAAGCGTCAGTGACCGTCACCTGATACGTGGCCGAAGTATCGAACATGATGGTCGGTGACTGGATGTCGTCATCGTTCAGCAAGGGGCCGTTGGTCCACTGGATCACCGGGTTCGGCACGTTGTGCGCCACGTTGAGTTGATGACCGAGTGTGGTGCAGATCGTCTCGTCCGGGCCCGCGTTGACACTGTAGGCGGGACTTACCTCGATCGTGACGGCATCGGACATGGAGCAGCCGCTGATGTTCTCTGTGATCGTGGCGGTGTAGGTGGTAGTGGCGGAAGGAGATGCCGTCGGGTCCGGAGCCGTAGTGCTGCTCAGTGAGCCATCGCTCGGCGTCCAAACGAGTGAATAAGGCGCTCCAGCCACGACCACGGAACCGAGCTGGGCCTGTCCGCTCTGGCAGAGATGCGCATCGCTGGCCGAGACATCGATGGATTGCAGTTGGCCCACCGTGATGGTGACTTGGGCGTTGTCCGTGCATCCGATGCTGCTCATCGCGGTCACCGAATAGGTCGTCGTGATCAACGGCGAGGCCACAGGGTTGCTGACGGACGTGCTGGAAAGGCCTGCGTTCAAGGGGGTCCAGACATACGTGACACCCGAACCGGAAGAGGGCGTTGCTTGCAAAGGCACGGCGGTTCCGGGCGTACAAATGGTGGTGTTGTTCGTGATCGTCAGATCGAACGCGGGCGCCACCGCGATCGCCACATCATCAGTGAAGGAGCAACCCGCGCTGTTCTGCACGGTGACCGCGTATGTGGTATTGCTCAAAGGGCTGGCCGAGGGAGACGCGCTCGAAGGGTTGTTCACCGAGCCTCCGGGTGTCCATCCGAAGGTCAAGCCGGTGTTGTCGTACTTGGTGATGCGCACGTTGTCCAATGCCCAGTTGTCGGTTCCCGCACCGGAATTGACCACTTGCGTCCAACGGAAGCGGGTGCTGGCGGTCAACGCTCCCGCGGGCAAATGCACGTCCACCATGGTCCAGTTCGGATAGGCCGCTTCGTTCAGCGTGGTGATGGTGTTCCACACCACGCCGTCGGTGCTGTATTGGACGAGTACGTCGTCACCCGGCTCCGCGTCATCGCATGGCGCACTGCCCGCAGCGATGCGGATGGCGAAGTGGAGCGCCGCACCGGAAGACATATTCAAAGGGCCTGTGGTGGCCGCACGTGTACCAGCGGCATCGAAGCGGAGAGCCGTTCCTGACACTGAACCGCAAATTCCATTGACGGCACCGCCTTGGATGGTCGCCCAAAGCGCGGACGGCGCCGCATCGAAGTCCTCCGAAGCGATCACACGCTCGGCACGCGCCTGCAACGCGGTGCTTTCCCCCGCGCAGATCGCACTGTCCGTGGCTGAGGCCAGTACCGCATAGATGTCATTGGCATCCACGTTCACGAACACGCTGTCCGTGACCTGACCGCAACCCACCGGGCTCGTGACCATCAGCTTGAACCACGTGTCGGCGATCGGGAAGGCGATGGGGTCCGGGATGGTGGCATCGCTGAGCTGTCCGGCCGGCGTCCAGGCCAGATCGAACACGTTCGGGTCCGGCGGAGGAACGGCGTTCAACTGCACGGCTCCGTATTGGCAGATATCGCCGGTGGGGAGGCCATCGGCCGTGATGTCGAGCACCGGTTGGATGGGCACGCCCACCTCCCACTCGTAGTGCATGGGACAGAAGCTCACGGGGACCTCGCCGTCCAGGATGTAAGTGTCGTTCACGGTAGGCGTGAACGTGTAGGAATTGCCGGTCGCGATGACGGTACTTGGCGCACTGGCCAATGTCCACTCCGTATTGACAAGGGGAACCGAAGAGCTCAATGTGATGGGGTCCGTGGCGCAGATCACAGGTGGTGTCGGATCGTCGGGAATGGCCACGTTACCGACGGAGAACGCATAGCTCTCACCGGTACCCGTGCCTGTAGCATAGGCGATGAAGCCTCCCGATGCGGCGATGCGGTGCTGACCCGCGGTTACCGGGACTTTCGCGTAGGACCATCCCGCACAATCGGTATATGTTTGGAAAAGAGCGGGGCTTACGGCCGCGCCATCGATCGTCAATTGGCCGATGTTGGCCGTGGGCAATGCGACACTGACCGCATGGCCCGTAAGCTGCGCCGAGACCACGGTGGACCAGAAGGCGCTGGTGGACTTTCGCTCATCCGGAAGGAGTTCGAGCATCGAAGGATCGCCCTGCCCTGCGCAGTTGAAGCCTTCCATGTGCTGCACGACGCTCACGGGAAGCGTGGCCGTGATACAGACCGCGGTGGTCGCCGCGTTCACTTCGTGGTTCTGTCCAGCGTTCAAGGTGATGGGCGCACCGCCGTTGATCGAGACCTGTGTGCCGTTCTGCTCGGCGAGGATGCGATAGGTATAGGTGGCGATGTTCTGCATCAGCACCGTATGGAACAGGGTGCCCCACTGGTCGGTGGGCACCATCTGCTCATAGATGTGGTCGCATGCGGGACAGGTCACGGGGACGTTCGCGCACATGCTGCCGCTGAATACCGCGAACGGTCGGCAGATACCGCTCTGTTGGGTGGCGACAACAGAGGTGCCTGTGAGGTCCAGCGCGGCGAGCGCGCTCTGCACTTGATAGGTCTCTCCGGCGGCGAGGTTCACGGTGAAGGGTACGCCTGCCGGATGTCCGCCACTGGTGTTCACGCTCGGCGTGATGACGACCTGCGTGCCGGGTTGCGTGGCCACGATGAGCAGCTCGCTCTTGTAGAAGTCAGCGAATCCCGGCAATCCGCGATAGGCTTGTGCGCGGTAGCGCGTTCCGAGGGAGCGCGTGGGCATGACTTGGGCACCGTCGCTGGTGAAGCTCTGGTAGCTGACGGCCGTTACCGCGATGTCATTGTCGCTGGTCACCAGCACTCCTTTGTTCGTGACGGTTTCGCTGCCGGTGTGCTCGGCATTGTTCGGGACCGTGATGGCCGCCTGGCCGTTCGCCGCGATGGTGAACGGAGTGCTCCACCCGGTCAGCGGCATGCTCACTGTTCCGGTCGCACCGGAGGGCGCGGCTATGTTCAGGCGCAGGCTCTGGGCACCATACGCGTTCTGCATGAAGCCCACCCAGAACTCCTTGCCGCTGGAGGCCAGAGGCTGGGTTTGCGCGAGCGCACCGGCCATGCCCGCGAAGAGCATGAGCAGGGTGCAGGAAAGGCGTTGGAGAATGGGATGCTTCACCGGTCAGGTCCGAATGCGGCCCCTTCCTACGGTCCCCTTTGTCAAATGTTCCTCGACGACCCGAAGCGCGCGTACGACCAGCCTCTGCGATCAACCGATGGATGGCGGTCTACTCGCCCTTCAGAGCCCACTCCACCACCACCTCCCAGCCTGCGCGCACGTTCACCTCTCCCTGCTGGCGGTACACGCGCTCGGGCTGCCGTCGTTCCACGAGCGAGCCGGTGGACCATCGGCCGTCACCGTCCTGATCGGCGATGAGTTTGAGCGTATAGGTCCCCGCTGGCGTTCCTGCGAAGTCAGACTTGTGGGGCAGCTCCGTGAACGCCTCCGTACGTACCACTACGCCTTGCGCGTTCACCAACTGGAGGAAGAAGGGACCCGCTATGTCGCTCATACTGTCCAAGACCAGGTTCACCTTCAGTTCGCCGGACTGTATCGCAGCGGCCGATCCGATGGCCAATCGAAGGGTATCGTTCTCTCCGCCATAGATGTCCCGGATCGCTCCCGGAAGAAGCTGCAACACGAGCACGGCCTCTTGTGCGTTCGCAGTGTTTACCGTGAACAGCCTCTCTCCGCCTTCCACACGCGCAGGTTCCACGGGCATTTCCACAGAATCCCTGAGCAAGCGCATCCGTTCCACTTCAAAGCGTCCGATCGGACGCGAGGTCTGGAAAAGCGGCGCACCGGGGCTCATACGGCCTTTCCCCCGCACATCCACGTTGAATGGCATCTTCCGCACCGGGCGGTATGTGAGGGTATCGATCACCCCGGAAGAGTCGCTCACGGTGAAGCGCTGACCGTTCAGCAAGGTGGTGTCACTGGGCCAGAAAAGCACGGTGTCGCCGGTGTTGTTCCATTCGGTCAGCCATTCCAATTTCCCGCCGGATCGGTCGATGGAAGAAAGCACCAGACTGTCCGAAGGCCTCGCCAGCACGAAACGCCAAGCCCTGTCCGGTTGCACAGCGGCCTCCTTGATCTGTTGGGCGGCGGCCAATGGAAGGAACATGCGCAGCACCTGCTCAGCGCCGTCCCGCGTATCTACCGGCGTATCCCTGAAGGCTAGTCGTTCGTTCGGCAGGTCCTTCCGGAAGTTGGCGTTCTGGTCCTGCAACGCGTGCAGTCGGTAGCGCCCCTCACGCAGATTGTTCAGGTGGAAGCGCCCCTGCTTGTCCGTGCGTGTGAAGTAACCGGGGCGACCCGTGGTGAATCCTGCGGTATCGGTATCCGCATGGAGGATGACCAGCACATCCGCTTCCGGTTCGTCCGTGAACGCATTGATCGCCGTGCCGTGCACCTCGGAACTGTCGAGCACATCCCCGGTGGAAACGACATACGTGAGTCCTGCAGCCGGATTCCCTTCGGTGATGTCCATGACGGCCTCGCCCAGATTGAACGTGTAGGTCGTGTTCGGCGCGAGCGGTGCACGCAGGGCGATCACTACTTGCTCACCTGAGCTCACGGTGACGTCGGGAGCCTTGTCCAGTGGCGGCGAAATGAGCAAACGCTCCCGCACGCGATCGAGCTTCACGCGCTCGTTGAAGCGCAGCGTGATGCGGTCGTTATCGAATCGTGTGGTACCGTTCGCCGGTTCAGCGGCCAGCAGGACGGGCGGCGTGGTGTCCTTCTCGCCGCCCTGCAGTTCGCGCACTTGCGCGCACGCGGCCAAGAGGAGAACGGCGATCGCCGCGAATACGGGCTTCATTCGAAAAGGGGCTCAAGCAATGCGCACAAGCGGTCCAGCGCATGGGCATCCACTTCGCTGAATTCGGCAAGTTCCGTGCTATCGATATCGAGCACGGCGGCAACGCGTCCATTGCGGTCCCGGATGGGTACCACGATCTCGCTCCGGCTGAGTGCACTGCAGGCGATGTGGCCCGGGAATTTCTCCACGTCCGGCACGATGAGCACTTTCTCTTCGGCCCAAGCGGTACCGCACACCCCCTTGCCGTGGCCGATGCGGCTGCACGCGACCGGTCCCTGGAAGGGCCCCAGCACGAGTTCAGCTCCCATCACGCGATAGAAGCCCACCCAATGCCAGCCGAAAGCTCCGCGCAGCGCGGCGCTCATGTTCGCCATCGCGGCGACCAGGTCGCGTTCCTCACCGAGCAGCGCGCGCACTTGCGGCAGGAGCGCACTGTAGAGTTCAACGCGATCGGTGGTGGCGGGAAGAGCGATCTGTTCGGACATACGCGCGGATATCGGGCGGCGAAAGTATCCCGGCTCGTGGCTATCGCCTTGGCCGGGACCGCTCCGGCTCACGCACAGGCGCAGGTGAACACGCTCAGTCGCAGTCCGGGAACATCGGCTAGCGCCAACGCACATGCTTCGATCGTAGCTCCGGTGGTCACCACGTCATCCACAAGAAGGACATGCGCGTCCCGGAGCATTTCAGGATGCGCGAGCTGGAACGCCTGCTTCACGTTGGCCCAGCGTTCCAAGCGGCCCTTCTTGGTCTGTGTGCG
The DNA here is from genome assembly GCA_044224725.1 of Flavobacteriales bacterium. Lineage (GTDB taxonomy): Bacteria > Bacteroidota > Bacteroidia > Flavobacteriales_F > PHOS-HE28 > PHOS-HE28. Next base: position 26,433 of record JBGAJW010000039.1, on the reverse strand, counting down.
CGTGCTCACGATGCGGAGCAGCTCTCGGCCGGGATCTTCCAAAGGCCAGACCTCGCGCATACCGTCCACCAGCACTTGGGCCTGGTTGAAGCCGCGTTGGCGGAGTTTCGCAGCGTGGAGCGGCACGGCGATCGCCATGTCCACACCGGCGAAACGGCGGCAGGACATCGCATCGCGGGCCATTCGGCGCCCGAGCTCCAGACCCACGTCACGGTCCCCCTTGTACTTCAGCCGATGCAGCATGTGCTGCACCATGCCGTCGCGCGTGAACCGCAGTAACGCGCTTGCGGCCTCCAAGCGCAAGCGGCCTTTGAAGACCTGCTCTACCGCATTGTCCGGGTCATCATGGAACCGGGTCAAGGGGAGGTCGTCCTCACACGCGAGGCAGATGGACCCTTCGTTGCGCATCAATGCCGCGTCGCATCCCGCGCACCGGCGGGGAAGGAACAGGCCGATCAGGTCGTAGAGGGCATTGTAGTGCGGGCGCATCGGGTTCAATACTTTGTTGAAAACGGTGATGCCCTGTTCCGGGGCCGGGATAGGCCCAAGGTAACTTCGCCCGGCCACCGCCGTGGGCGTGGCCTTACCCGCCATGGACCAACCGACCCCCGCTCCGAAGAACCGCTCCAACGCGCTGCTGCTCGCCCTCGTGGTGCTGCTGCTCATCAGCAACGTGGTGTTGCTCTACTTGTGGAACCAGAAGGGCGATCAGGCCCAGCAGGCCCAAGAGCAGGTGGTGGCCGTTACAAGCGAGAAGGAGAACGTGACCAAGCTGCTGGAGGACATGCTGTCCCAGTACGACACGTTGAGCACCGAGAACGAACAGCTCACCGCCGAGATGGCCGCGCAGAAGCAGCAGATCGAGGACCTGATGAAAAAGGTGAAGTCCGGCAATTACAGCTTGGCCAAGGCCAAGAAGGAGGCCGATACGCTGCGCCGCATCATGCAGGGCTACGTGGCCACGATCGATTCGTTGAACCAGGTGAACCAGGCCTTGACCGCTGAGAACCTCACCACCAAACAAGAGCTCGGCGAAGTGAAGGGGCAGAAGGCGGCACTTGAAACGCAAACGGCGGAACAGGCCGCCCGATTGGCCAAGGGATCGGTCCTGACCAGCACGGCCATTTCGGCCAGTGCGGTGTTCTTGCGCAACAATGGCAAGCAGGTGGATACCGAGCGCGCGAAGAAGGCCGAAATGGTGAAGTGCTGCCTGACCTTGGGTGAGAACCGCACGGCGAACGCGGGCGACAAAACCCTCTACATGCGGGTGATCAGCCCGGACGGATCAGTGCTGGCGGCCACGGAAACGAACAACCGCTTCCAGTACAATGGCGTAGAAGGCGAGTTCAGCGTGAAGCGCGAGATCAACTACCAGAACCAACCGATGGACGCGTGCCTGTTCTGGACCGCCACCGGCGAAATGGCCAGCGGCCAGTACATCGTCGAGGTATATGAAAGCGGCGGAAGCGTTGGAAAGACGACCTTCACCTTGAAGTAGTCGCTGCCGTTAGGGTTCCGTTCGGGCGCGAAGACCGGAGATCGGGGTCTTCTCCATGTTCCTCTGCGCTTCTCCCTGGTCAGAAATAGGCCCGGACTTGCGCGCCGCCCACATGGACAACGGGCGTGCCTTCACTGCGACGTCCGTTGTAGGTCAGGTCCACTTGCAAGTGATCGCTCAGGCGGCGCTGGATGATGAGCGCCCATGTGCTGTTGGTGCCGGGCTTCAACCCCGTGAGCATCTCGTTGCCCAGCGACGAGTTGACGTTGCCTTCGTAGCGGATGTCCACGAGGTTCCCGTTCACTTGGATGGAACCTTTGCCCGCCGTGTTCCAGCGCATCTCGACGCCGAGATCCTGGATGATCGCCTGTTCACCGCCGAACTCGATCCGGTTCTTCTTCTCGGTGTACTTGAACTGCGATGAGATGCGCAGGCTCGTGTTCGGCTGCCAGGTCACCTTCGGTCGTGTGGCACGCTGGTCGATCGCGTAGGTACGCCCGGCCAACAGATCGCTACGGCTGGTGCTCCGACCGGTCTCGGCCTCCACCTCCAATGTCCATCTCGTCGTCGTGTTCCAGCGCAGATGCAGGATATCCGCATCGCGCGAGCGGGATTCGAAACCGTTCAACAGGAGGCTCTTGTTGCGATCGCTCTGCCGGCTGTGGTCGATGCTCCACTTGCGCCCGCTGCGATCATAGTAGACCGTGTTGCGCAGCGAAGCGCTGAAGGCCGTGAGCGCCGTGTCGGTCGGGTCCCATTGGAACGGGTCCAATGCGCTTTCGACCTTGTCGCTCGCGGTTTTCCGATCGGTACGGTAGCTGGCCATGTCGCTCCACTTCGCCAGGAATCCCTTGAAACCCCTCTTCTCCGCCCACACCGCGCCAGGCCGAAGTTCGAGCGAGGTGCTGAGCTGGTTGTTGAACACCCGTACGTACTTGTTCGTCTGCGTGTACGCCCTGATGTAATCGGCCTCGTACGTGAAGTTCGCGATCTCGAACTCATTGAGCTCCTTCAGTCCGTTGTCGTTGTAGTCGATCCACACGTAGGTGCCTTGCCCGGCCGGCACTTGCACATAGATGAATTCGCGGCGCTGCTCCAATCCGCTTCCCAACTCGTAGAACAGGTTCAAGCGCAACGCCCCTTTCAACGTGGTGAGGTCGTGCTCCAGACGCCCCAGCCAAGTGTCCTCCGGCCGCTGCGCGGTGAGCAGGCTATCGATGATGCGGAGGCTGCGGTAAGTGAAGGAGAGCCCGACACGTCGCCGCGGATCGCTCTTGAAGTTGAACGCTGCGGTGTAAGCCGTGGCTTTGGTGCTGCGGGCGAGCGAGCGGCCCTTCAAGGCCTGTTCGTACCGTTGGCCACCGCTCAGCCGGAATCCCGTCTTCGCGGTATCCGCGCTCTGGACGAAGGCCTCCCAATCCAGGAACTGGTAGCTGCCGGTGAGCAGTGCTCCGCTCGTGTCGCTGCGGAAGCGGTTGTGCTCATGCTCGTCCTTCAGGCCCACGATGATGTGCTTCATCCGGCGCTGCACCCTCGCCTTGTGGCGGACGAAATCGCTGACGACCAGTTTCGCCGTCGTATTGAGCAGGCTGCCGGTGGCCGACACGTCGTACTTGCCGAAGTGCATGTCGCTCTCCAACAGCTGCCGATACCCCGTGTAGCGGTCCGTGATGCGGAATGTGGTGGAAGAGAGTTTGGCCATGCCCTTCTTCCCGGCCCTGATCCCCAGGCTCGCACCTGCCAACACTTGGTCGTTGTCCTGTGGAACGAGCAGGGCGTTCCAGTTGCGCTCGAATTCTACCGGGCGGAAACGCTCCACGGGACGGAACGTGCGCCCGAGCCATTCGTTGTCCGTGCCGATGACCAGTCGTACGGACGTATCGGCCTTGTTGATCGGGATGGCGAACTCAGCGCCAGCACGCAGGGCAGCACCCTGGTTGTCGGCGTCATCGATCGGACTGAAGGTGTTCTTGTCGTCATTGCTCCAGGCCAGGTTCGTCCATGCTTTGAAGCGGTCGTTGAATTTGTGTGCCGCACCCACTTCGATCACTTGCTGGGCGCGTGGGGGTACGAGCACGCGGACCGGTGCATAGTCGCCCCGTCGGACGATGGTCCCGCTCACCGTGTCGGGGCCCAGCCATTTGAACACACGGCCGCTCGGGGTGAACCGGTCGAGGGCATAGTCGCCGTTCCCCGCCCCCACCGAACTGAAACTGATCCGGTACAGCGCGCTGTCCGGGTCGGTGCTGTACACGAAGACCGGGTCGTATCCGAGTGAATCACGCTTGGCATAAAGTACTTCGTCCACATTATACCCGACGCTGTCAACGCCGGGGGTGGTAGCCGCGAGCGGGTCGTCGCCCGCCTCGGTGAGGGCGAGCTTATCCGCGTCGCTGAGGGTCTGTTGGAGGGATTGGTTCTTGCTGTCCTGTTCCGTGTAGATGTCCGCGTGCAGCTCGGTCCGCCCGAGTGTCCATTCGTTCGAGAGGCGGACCAGCGAACGCGCATAGTTCTTGTCGCTGTACTGGAACTCCACCACGATGCGGCGGTCCTTGGTGATCAATCGCTTGGCGGTGAAGGTGACCTCGGCCGTGTTGTAGTCGATCACGTAGTCGTTCTCCTGCCCGCGCGCCAGCTGCTGGCCATCGATGAAGACGCGCTCCGTTCCGCTCAGGATGATGATGAACAAACCGCCATCGGAAGCGCTCAAACGATAAGGTCCTTGCACCCCCTCGATGCCCTGGATCACGTTGCGGGAGAACTTCCCCTTGCTGATGGCGGCGCTCACACCCAATGAGCCACGCGCTCCGCCGTGCAATGTGTCGAGCGGGTTCCGGCCGAGCAGCGTGGAATAACCGATGCCCTTGGTCTTCTTGTAGTAGGTGAGGAAATGGCTCTTCGGTCGCTCGAGCACGAAGTCCCCGGCGATGAGCTCCTGCCGCTCGTCGAACAGCTTGATGAAGACGCGATCGAAATCCTGCAGTTCCGCGGTATTCCCGCCGGCCTGTATCGGGATGTTGTTGTCGGTAACGGAAGCCAGCACGTTGATGCGGTCGGTGAGCTTGCCGCTGAGCTCCAGGTTGAGAGCGCTGTTCACGCTAAGGTCCTGATTGTTGCCGAAGAGGATGCCGCGTGAGATGCTGCCGCTCTTGTTCAGGCCTTGGATGCCGAGCGGATCCTCGCTCTGCTTCCCGGGGACATACTTGAAAGGGTCCGGGCGGTCCGGCGAACTATTGATCAAACGGGTCGGGTCTTTGTGCCGATATGGTCCTGCGAGCAGGAGGGGCATCGAACGATAGCGAGCGATGAGGGTGTCCTTCGGCGCGCCCGGTCGCCTGAACAGCAGAGCACCCCAGGGGTCCACGCGGTAGAGCGCTGTATCCACCGGCAAGCTGTCCCTCCAGAGAGAAATGGATCCGGGTGCGATACTCAATGAATCGAGCCGGACCGTATCGCGATCGAGCACGATGCGCTGCTCCCTGCGGTTGCCGATGTCCTGCGCGTACGCCGCCACTCCCCAGAGAAGAGTACCGGAAGCCATCGCCAGGAGGCGGATGGTCCGGACGAGGAGTGGACGATGAGCGTGGCTCAAGTGTTCAGTGCTGGGCGCGGCCGGAAAGTACCCGCGTTCGGTGCGAAGGTCGGCGTCCATCAAGACGCGCATGTTGGTAACGCCGGATAGCCCTCGTCGTTGCCCGGAAACGCTCCGGCTACTTTTGGGACTCCACCATGCGGGCAGGTCTTTTTCTCATCCTCCTTCTCGTCTTCCTGCCCGCATGTGATCACCAGCCCGAGCAGCGCTTGTCGGTGGGGTCCCGTTTCGGGGGCATCTTCAACCTGAACGAAACGGAGCCGTTGCGGAGCATTTTCCCGCTCACGCTCACACAGGCATCGGCGTTCCGGATCATGAGCCAAGTCTACCAGGGCCTGGTCTCGTTCGATCCCGCTACACTGGAGATCATCCCGTGCCTCGCCGAAAGATGGGAGGTGGATCAGAGCGCCACCCGATACACCTTCCACCTGCGGCCGGGGGTGCGCTTCCAGGATGATCCGGCGTTCCCGGACGGAAAAGGCCGCGAACTGACGGCCGATGACGTGGTCCGGTGTTTCACGGCCATCTGCACGCAAGGCATCGGAGACCAGATGATCTGGCTCTTCCAGGACCGGGTGGAGGGTGCGAACGCGCACTATGCCGCCACATCGAACGGCATCCCCTCCGCCGACGGCGTCCGGGGGATCCGTAAAGGGGACGATGAAACCGTGATCATCACGCTGACCCATCCCAGCCCGAATTTCCTGCAGATCATCGCCCACCAAGGCTGCTGGATCTGGCCTGAAGAACTGACGGCCGCATATGGGAACGATCTTGGGGCGCATGCCATCGGCACCGGGCCGTTCTCCTTGCACGAGATGCACGCGGGTGAAGCGATGGTGCTCGAACGCAACGCCCACTATTGGAAGGCGGATGCCGAAGGACGGGCACTCCCGTATCTGGACGGCGTGCGCGTGACCTTCGCTGAGGACAAGAACGCGGAGTTCGACGAGTTCCTGAACGGCCGTGTGACGGCATTGCTCGAACTTCCCGTGGACAGGCTCGGCGACCTGAAGGATTCGGTGGACGCTACCAAAGGTGAAAAGCGGTTCACCATGCGCTCCATCCCCGCGCTCACTTCACAGTTCTACGGCTTCGACGCGTTCCATGTGCCGTTCAAGGATGTACGCGTGCGACGGGCCTTCGCCCTGGCGATCGATCGGCGCACGCTCGTGGATTCGGTGCTGGGCGGTTTCGCCACCCCCGCCCTGCACGGGCTGGTAGCCCCCGGACTCGATGGCTATCCCTACGAACGGGTACCGGGAGTGCCCTTCGCGCCGGACAGCGCGCGCCGCTTGTTGGCCGAAGCCGGGTATCCCGAAGGCCGAGGATTCCCGCCCTTGCAGTTGCAGGTGAACGCCGATGGATTCGGTTACGTACGGGTGGCCGAAGCGGTGCAAGTGATGCTCGAGCGGGAGCTGCACGTGCCCGTCTCCATCAGCGTTCTTCCTGCTGACAAGCACTATGAGCGCGTAGAGATGGTACAGGCCCGGTTCTGGCGTGAAGGCTGGACGGCGGACCATCCGGACCCGGAGAACTTCCTGGCCCTGCTCTATGGGAAGAACGCCGTGACGGATACCACCTTGGCGGCATCGATCAACAACACGCGCTTCCACTACAAGCCCTTCGACGACCTGTTCGCCAAAGCCGCGCAGGCGGTGGACAAGAACGCGCGCATGGAAGGACTGGCCGATGCTGAACGCGTGGCGATGGCGGAAATGCCGATCGCGCCGCTGTACCACGAGCAGGCCGTCTTCCTCATGCATCCATGGGTGATGGACCTGCACATCAACGCGATCGAATTCCTGGACCTGTCGGCCGTGTGGTTCGACCGGTCATTGATGCCGGGGCGCTAAGCGCTCCGGGGGCCGACCACTTCGTACACCAGTTGTTTGGCCAAGGGCACGAAGGTCTCGATGGCCGGCAGAGACATGTCAGAGCAGAAGGCGAACACGGCCGGGTTGGGCAAATGCACATGACTTCGCACCAGGTCGGCCTTGACGTGTTCGTAGGTGCAGGTGATGCCGATGGTATAGTCCGCAACGTATCGGGTGCGCAGCGCCCGGCGTGCCGAAGCATCCGCTCCGAACATGGGGATCGTGAGCGCGTAGGCGTAAGCGCGCGCTTCCCGCCCGTGATGGATGAGCAGGTAGCCTTCTCGCGTGTACAGCGGCAGAAGGCCCACCGGTTCAAAACGGATACTCGCCGCGAGCTGTGCGCGCAGATCCACCCCGCGCTCCAACGCACCGCTCAATTCCGGAAGGCTCATGGCGATCATGACGTCGATGGCGCGCAGCAGTTCATCCTCGCGCAAGGCCGCGCGCACCAGTTCTCCCTTCCGCAGGTCCACGCCGGTGATGTCACGCGGCATACTGGCGGTAAGTTCATCACGGCGGCGGCGGAGTTCCTTCAACTGGTCGAGCCGTCCGCGCAATTCATCCAGGTAGGGATACAGCTTCCGCTCGCGGTAGTGCGCATCGATGCGTTGCACGTAGGCGAGCAAGCGGTACATGTCCGATTCCTCGTCGGTAGGCACGGGGAACCAGTCGAGCGGATCCGATGCGTTCCGGGTCAGGTCGTCCATGTTGGTTGCCGCAAGAACGGCATGTTCAAAAAAAAGTTCCGGCCAAGGACCTTGCCAAGGGGGTGACTAGGGCGACTTTCGCCGTCACATCGGAAAGTTACGCGCACATGACCCCCTTCACCAAGCCTGCGGGCCTGTTCATCCTCATCGGCCTGTTCACCGCGTGCGTTCCGGCCCGGAAGTACGAGGAACTCCAGAACCGCTACAAGGGAACCCAAGAGAGCGAGGCGGCCGCCTTGGCCAAGGCGCAGGCAGCCGAAGCCGCCATGAAAGAGCAGGCCGCCAGCATGGAGGACGTGGTGAAGCGCAAGGCCAACTTGGAGCGCGATACCACGATCCAAGGCACGAGCCTCCGGAACATGACCACCCAGTACGACAAGATCAACAAGCTGAACACCGAACTGCTGGAGAAGTACAACTCGCTGCTGGCCGGTGACCGCAGCGAGAACCGCAAGCTGCTTACCGACCTGGAAGCCACGCGTCTCCGCCTCCAGAGGCAGGAGGATTCATTGAACACATTGAGCCGTTCGCTAGGGGACCGCGAAGCCAAGCTGGCCGACCTGCAGAAGGAGCTGGCCACGAAAGATGCCGCCATGAAGTCGCTGAAAGACCGTGTGACGGCCGCGCTTTCCGGATTCGAGGGCAAAGGGCTAACGGTTACCCAGAAGGACGGGAAGATCTATGTGAACCTGGACAACAAGCTGCTGTTCAAGAGCGGCAGCACGGTGGTGGAAGACCAGGGCAAGCAGGCGCTCAGCAACCTGGCCAAGGCTGTGGAAAACGAAAAGGACCTGAACATCCTGGTGGAAGGGCACACCGACACGGACAAGATCCTGCCGGGCGGCAGCATGAAGGACAATTGGGACCTCAGCGTGCTGCGGGCCACGAGCGTGGTGCGCATCCTGCAGGAGAGCAGCAAAGTGGACCCTACACGGATCACCGCCGGCGGACGTGGCGAGTACGTCCCTGTGGACCCGAACGACAAGGCGAAGAACCGCCGGATCGAGGTGATCCTCTCACCGAATCTGGAAGCCCTCTACAAGCTCGTCAACGAGTAGCGGCGGGGCCATCAGCTGAGCGAGACCTCGCTCATGCTCTTCTTCAACCATTCACGGGCCTCCGCCTCATCAGAGAAGATGCTCGTGCGGAAGTTCTGCGGGAAAAAGGCGAAATACAGGCTGGCCATGCGTTCGTGCATCACGCTGGTAGCGGCGATGGCCAAGAAGCGCGTGCAGTCCACCACAGGGCGGCCCTTGTAGTGGTCCTGGGTCATGATCAGCATCTGGAAATCCGCATCCGGGGGGATGACCGCCAGTACGGCTTGGCCACCTTGGCCTTTGCACAGGCGTTCGCGTTCGCTGAGCACATCGCTCAGCCCGGCCGGATCCAAGGTCTGCCCCGGCTTGTACCGGACCTCGAGCACATTGTCAGCGGTCCGTTCAATAGTGGCCTGGCGTGTTTCGATCAGTTCATTCATGGAGGAGAGATCAGGCCCGAAGACCGTATGCGCGCATACAGCTGTTTTTTTCGGGGCCGCGAATCTATCCTCACCCTGAAGGGGCACGACTCATTCAGCGTTACGAAATGTGAACAACGGGTTGCTCGGCTCCTACTAGCCGAACAAGTGCGCGAGCACACCGTCCACGCGCCCGACGGTAACAAGTTCGATCCCCGGATCCTTCGGCAACCCTTTCGTGCCTTGGGGAACGAAGATCCGCTGGAACCCCAGCTTGGCGGCTTCGGCGATACGTTGCTCGGTACGCGGTACCGGGCGGATCTCGCCAGTGAGCCCGACCTCCCCACAGAAGGCCGTGTCGATGGGAATGGGGATATCGGCATTGGAACCGAGGATCGCACAGACCACCGCGAGGTCGATGGCCGGTTCCTCCACACGGAAGCCGCCAGCGAGGTTCAGGAACACATCTTTTTGCCCTAAGCGGAAGCCACAGCGCTTCTCCAGCACGGCCAGCAACATGTTCATGCGGCGCAGATCGAAACCGGTGGCGCTGCGCTGGGGCGTTCCGTAGACGGCGGAACTCACCAATGCCTGCACTTCGATGAGCAGGGGCCGCATGCCTTCGAGCGTGGCCGCTACGCACACGCCACTGGGGCGCTCTCCTCGATCGCCGAGCAGAACACGGCTGGGATCCTCTACTACGGCCAAGCCACTGCCGCGCATCTCATAGATACCGAGCTCATTCGTACTGCCGAAGCGGTTCTTCAGTGGCCGCAGCAAACGGAACGCATGGTCCCGGTCCCCTTCGAACTGCAGCACGCAATCCACCATGTGCTCCAACACTTTCGGTCCGGCGATGGAACCGTCCTTGGTGATGTGGCCGATGAGCACCATCGGGATGTTGGTGGTCTTCGCGAAGCGCATGAGCTCACTGGTGCATTCGCGCACTTGGCCCACACTTCCGGGGCTCGCATCGAGCGCGGCGGTATGCAGGGTCTGGATGCTGTCGATGATCACCAGGCCCGGTCGCAGCGCTTCGAGCTGCTTGAAGATGTTCTGTGTGTTCGTTTCGGTGAGCACGTAGCAATCGCTCGCGGAGATGCCGCCATCGCTAGGCTGCAGCCGCTCGGCGCGCATCTTCACTTGCTGCTCGCTCTCCTCGCCGGAGACATAGAGCGTGCGGATGCCCTTCACGCGCAGAGCGGTCTGGAGCATCAATGTGCTCTTGCCGATACCCGGATCCCCGCCCATGAGGATCAATGAGCCGGGCACGAGACCGCCGCCGAGCACGCGATCCAACTCACGGTCACCGAGCGGAAGACGCGGGCCGCTGTCCGCGGAGATGTCCTCGATGGCGATCGGCTTCGGCTTGCGGTCCCGCACGCTGTCCGGAAGGCTGCGCCGGTCCTGCACGCGATCCTGCACCTCTTCCACCAGCGTGTTCCATTGCTTGCACGTGGAGCATTGTCCCAGCCATTGCGGGAAGGACGCACCACAATTCTGGCAGACGTATGCGGAGCGGACCTTAGCCGCCATGGCGGATACGCCTCACGAGCTCCGTCGTGGAGAAACCGTCCACCAGTTTCAGCGAGCGGACCTCTCCACCATTGGCTTTCACCACATCCGCACCCACGATCTGGTCGGCTTTCCAGTCGCCACCTTTCACCAGAACATCGGGCATAACGGCTTTGATCACTTCGAGGGGTGTGTCCTCCTCGAAGATCACGATGGCATCCACGCAACGCAACGAAGCAAGAACCAGTGCGCGACTGTCCTGGTCGTTCAGCGGGCGGTCCGGGCCTTTGCCCAAGCGCTGCACTGATGAGTCGCTATTGACCCCCACGATCAGACGGTCGCCCAATGCGGCTGCTTCTTCGAGGTACTCAACGTGCCCGCGATGCAGGATGTCGAACACGCCATTCGTGAACACGATACGATCGCTCTTAAGCCGCCAGATGTTCGCCATACGCACCAATGAGATGCGGTCCAGGATGCGGGGGTTGGCAGGAGCTTGGGCGACTTCAGGGGTCATGCGACCGGTTTTTGCAGGGCGGTCAAAAGTAGCGACACGCCACCGAGCACGATGATCATGAGGGTTTGTGCCAACCAGAGCAGCCAGCCCATGGCCAGCGCATCAGGCCGCAGCAGTTCGCCGCCGGTGGTCGGGGACATGTACATCCCGACCGTCAATGCCACCAAGGCCGGATAAACACCGATGCCGCCCTGCACGAGCACGATGCCCACAGCGCCCATGATGAAGCCCGCGAGTATCCCGGCGAAAGGGACATCCACCATGGTCGGCAGGCAATAGAAGCCCACCTTGAACATGGCGAGGTAGGCGCCCCAGATGAAGAGCGTATGCAGGATGAACGCACCCTTCTGCTTCGTGCTGAGCACGGCACGCAGTCCTTCGCCGAATCCGCGCAAAAGGTCCATGACGCGGGCACGCAAAGCCGGGCGCGTGAAGACCAGATAGATGCCCACGATGACCGCGAGGCCAATGGCCACGAGGATGACCGTGAACCACGGGAACCCACCTTCCTCCGCAGGACCTTGTGCGGCCCGGTATTGAGCGATGCGCGCTTGGAACAGTTCCAGCTTGTCCAATTGGAAAAGCACCGTGATGATCCCCATGCCGGCCAACATGGCCGTGTCAACCACGCGTTCGGCGAGTACAGTGCCGAAGCCCTGCTCGAAAGGCACCTTTTCGCTCCGGTAGAGGGATACCGCCCGGCTGGCTTCCCCCGCCCGCTGGATGAACATGTTCATGAAGTAGCCGATCATCACCGCGTGGTAGCAGTTCCAGAAGCCGGGTTTGTGCCCGAGCGGGGACAGCAGGTATCGCCAGCGCCAACCACGGCTCACATGCGCCAGCCAGCCGACGATGGTCGCGAGGATGAGCCAGCGCATATCCGCCTGCCGGAAAGCGGTGAACAACTCGCTCTTCTGCGTCGCGCTCAGTTCGGCGTAGGTCTTGAACACCAGCCAGACGCCGATGCCCAGTGGCGCGGCGATCTTCAGGAAGTTGACGATGGCCTTCTTCACGCTTTGAGCGTGTTGGTGCGCTCATCCGGGAAGATGATGACGGGGCGGAACTGCCGGGCCTCTTCCACGGTCATGTGCGCGTAGGCGACAACGATGATCACATCACCCACGCCGACCTTCAGTGCTGCCGGGCCGTTCATGCACACTTGTCGATCGCCGCGCTTGCCTTTGATCACGTATGTCTCCAATCGATTGCCGTTGTTCACGTTGAGCACCTGCACCTTCTCGCCTTCCACCAGGCCGCTCGCGTCGATCAGGTCTTCATCCAGCGTGATGCTGCCGATGTAGTCGACGTTCGCTTCGGTAACGGTGATGCGGTGGATCTTCGAGCGGAGGACTTCGATGGTCATTCGGGATCAGCTGGAATGCGGGGCGAACTTACCCGCTCCGTCGCAGGGTGATATTGTCGATCAGCCTCACCGGTCCAAGCCAAGCAGCGATGAGGGCTACCGCTTCGGTACGATCGCCCCAGTCCTCCAGCGGGCGCAGGTTCAAAGGGTCGGCGATGGCCAGATAATCCAAGCGAACGGCGGGTTCCGAAGCGAGGACGCGTTTTCCTGCCGCCATCCCTTCTTCTACGGTTAACCGGAAAGAGACTTCCTGCACCGCCCGCAGACTGCGATGGATAACGGGCGCGATGGCCCGTTCTTCAGGGCTCAAGCGCTGGTTGCGCGAACTCAACGCCAGCCCATCGATCGCTCGCAGGGTCTCACAGGGTACGATGCGTTCCGGCCATCGCAGGGTTCTGGCCACATGGCTGATGACCGCCAATTGTTGCCGGTCCTTCTCACCGAAGTAGGCCGCATCCGGCCGCACGTAGTGGAACAAGCGCTCCACCACGTTCACCACGCCTTGGAAGTGGCCGGGGCGGGAAGCTCCTTCCATCACCTCATCCAAGCCTCCCAGATGGAAGGTCCGTGGGGTATGGTCCCGGTAGATGGAGGCCTCATCCGGGGCGAACAGCATAGCACAGCCCGCTTCCGCTAATAAGAGACGGTCCTGCTCCAACTGCCTCGGGTAGTGCAGCAGGTCCTCCGGGTTGTTGAACTGCAGGGGGTTCACGAAAATGCTCGCGCAGACGGCACCGCATTCGGCCTTGGCCCGGGCCACCAGCGCCAAATGCCCTTCATGCAGGGCCCCCATGGTGGGGACGAAGCCGACCGAGCGGCTTTCCCGGCGCATGGCCGCGCTCCACGCCGCTGCTGCCGGGGCTTCTTGGATGAAACGCATGGTCCGGCCGCGTGCTGGGGCGAGAAAAGGCAAGGTCCCTTTGTTGAAGAAGGCTCCGAATGTCTATACTTTTGTGGTCCCGAAATCCCCTGCATCCAGCATGACCTTGAAGAAAGCGAAAGTCCTGACCATCTCGCAGTTCATCGAACCCTTCACGGACGGCACGGAGATGGGCCGGGCGGCTCGCCAGTTGCCGCAGGGTATGCTGGACCGGGGCAATGAGATCCGGGTGTTCATGCCCAAGTTCGGCAGCATCAACGAGCGCAGGCACCAATTGCACGAGGTGATACGCCTGAGCGGGATGAACCTCATCATCGACGACACGGACCACGCCCTGCTCATCAAAGTCGCCAGCGTGCCCAGCGCCCGCATGCAGGTGTACTTCATCGACAACGAGGAGTATTTCAAGCGCAAGGCGCTCACGCACGACGACAACGACGTGTTCTATCCGGACAATGATGAGCGTGCGCTGTTCTTCTGCCGGGGCGTGCTGGAAACCGTACGCAAGCTGGGTTGGAAGCCGGACATCATCCATTGCCACGGCTGGATGACCGCTTTCATCCCCCTGTACGTGCGCCACTTCTTCAATGACGACCCTCACTTCGAGGACGCCAAGCTGGTGTACACGGCCTACGACGAGCAGCCGGAGAATCTGGACAAGGATCTGGCGAAGAAACTCACCATGGAAGGCTTCTCGAAAGACCTCTTGAAGAGCCTGACCAAGCCGACGACCGAGGACCTGAGCAAATTCGCCATGGGCCTGTGTGACGCGGTGGCCAAAGGCAGCCCGAAGTTGAGCCGCACGATGGAGAACGCCTTCAAGGCCACGGAAAAACGGGTGCTCGCATACGCTCCGGACGAAGAGCGCGTTGGAGCCCACGCGGACTTCTACCACGACGTGTTGGAAGAAGCGCTGGTCTGAGGGTGAAGCCATTCCACAAGCTATCCTGCACACGGCCCGCCATCGGGGCCGTGCTGCTTTTCGCCCTGGCGGTGACCAGTGGCTGCCATAAGCCCGAAGAAGAGCTCGGCTTGGACGTGCTTCCGCCCGAGGACGCATTGGGCACGATCGTGATCGATACCACACACATCACGGCGTGGACCATACGACCCGTACCCGGCAAGACCAGTGCCTTGAGCCGTAATGTGCTCGGAACCTACTTGGATCCCGATTTCGGACTGGTGACCGCCGGACTCGTGACCCAAGTGCGCTTGAGCACGAACAACGTCGGCCTTGGTGATACCACTACCACGCGTGTTTGCGACTCCCTCGTTCTTTCCTTGGCGTACGACGCTACCAACTACGGCTACGGCAACCGCGACGCCCAAGGCTTCCGGGTTTACCGTCTTACGGAAGACCTGAGCTTGGATACGGTTTACCAGACCGATGACGTGCCGACCAGCACCCCCATCGACCTGCTCGCAGGCCAGCGCAGTTCGTATACCATCGATCCCTTCCAAGGGCCTGTCATCAATGGTGATACGCTCAGTCCTCAATTGCGCCTGCCCCTGAAAAAGGAGCTGGGCGATCAACTTCTGGATCTTTGGGGTACATCTCAGCTAGCGAGCAACGACGGCCCAGGCGCATTCCTGGACTATTTCAAGGGGCTCTTGGTGGTCCCGAATGCGGACGCTTCGGTACCCTATCAGCAGGCCGCGCTGTACTTCAACCTGTTGAATCCGGACAGCAAGCTCACGCTCTACTACCATAGCGCGACGGACACCACGAGCTTCGACTTCATCATCAATGCGAGCAGCGTACGGTACACCGTGACCCGATTCGACCATCAGCAGGCGCTTCAACCAGGCCTTCCGCTCGCCTTATCGGACAGCACCCAAGGGCAACAGCACATCTTTCTACAGGCCTTGGGCGGCCTGCGCGGTGAATTGCGCTTCGCCGGGTTGGAGAACTATGCCGCCGCCGGGTTCGGGGCATTGGCCAAAGCCGAGTTGATCCTGCCCATCCAAGGGAGCTATTTCCCGCTGTACGCTCCTCCCTCCCAGGTCTTCGTGTTCCGCAAGGACGACAACGGCAATGACAGCTCCATCCCCGACCAGATACCCAGCACCAATCAGGTGGGGGGCTTTTATGATACCGAAGAGAAAGCTTACCGCTTGGTGATCACCCAATGGTTGCAGGGCGTGATCAACGGCACGTACCCGAACACCGGGCTTTCCGTGGTCTCCGGGAGCAACGGCGTATCCGTGAACCGGGCGATCCTGGCCGGACCGGAAAACCCCGTGGAGCGTATGCGGTTGCGCCTAACTTTCACCACCTACTGAGCTTTATCAACGCCTGCGCCTGGCCAAGGCGCCCGAAGCATGTGCGGCATCGTTGGATACATGGGCGACAAGGACGCCTATCCCATTCTGATCAACGGATTGCGGCGCCTCGAATACCGGGGCTATGACAGCGCGGGCGTGGCGCTGTTGGACGGCGACAAGCTGAACGTGTACAAGTGCCAGGGCAAGGTGAGCGACCTGGAGGCCCATGTGACGGGCAAGAACCTGAAGGGTACCGTTGGTATCGGCCACACGCGCTGGGCCACGCACGGTCCGCCGAACGATGTGAACGCGCACCCGCACCAGAGCACCAGTGGGGACTTGGCACTCATCCACAATGGGATCATCGAGAACTACGCGCCGATCAAGGAGGAATTGAAGCACCGCGGCCATGTGTTCAAAAGCGACACGGATACCGAAGTGCTGGCACACCTGATCGACGACATCCAGCGTACCGAAGGCGTTGACCTCCCGGAAGCGGTGAGGCTGGCCTTGGACAGCGCGGTGGGCGCGTACGCCATCGTCGTGCTGGACCGGAAGGACCCCGACGTGATGGTGGCCGCACGGCGCAGCAGCCCGCTGGTGATCGGCATCGGCCAGGACGGCGAGCATTTCATCGCCAGCGACGCCACGCCCATCGTGGAACACACCAAGAACGTGGTGTACCTGGAGGACGGGGAGATCGCGGTGATCGAGCGCGGCAAGGGATTGAAGATCCGCAACGTGAAGAACCAGGAGAAGACCCCGTTCATCACCGAGCTGGAGATGCACTTGGAGGCGCTGGAGAAGGGCGGCTACGACCACTTCATGCTGAAGGAGATCCACGAGCAGCCCCGCAGCATCCGCGATTCGATGCGGGGGCGCCTGAACCTCGCGCAAGGCGAAGTGACCCTCGGGGGCATCAAGGATTACGAGCAAAAGCTCGTCAATGCCAAGCGGATCATCATCGTGGGCTGTGGTACGAGCTGGCATGCGGGCCTGGTGGGCGAGTATCTGTTCGAGGAGCTCGCGCGCATACCGGTGGAAGTGGAGTACGCCAGCGAATTCCGCTACCGCAATCCGATCATCGGGGAGGACGACATCGTGATCGCCATCAGCCAGAGCGGCGAAACCGCGGACACCATGGCGGCGATCGAACTGGCGAAAGGCCGGGGCGCTACCATCTTCGGCGTATGCAACGTGGTGGGCAGCAGCATCGCGCGCATCACGCACGCCGGTTCGTACACCCACGCGGGTCCAGAGATCGGTGTGGCGAGCACCAAAGCCTTCACCTCACAGGTCACCGTGCTCACGCTCATGGCCCTGATGATCGGCCACAAGAAGGGCACCATCACGGGCAGCCGCTTCTTCCGCCTGCTGAATGAACTGGACGCCATCCCGGACAAGGTGGAAGCGGTGCTGAAGACCGAAGCGCAGATCAAGTACATCGCGGACATCTACAAGGATGCGCGCAACGTGCTCTACCTCGGCCGCGGCTTCACCTTCCCGGTCGCTTTGGAAGGCGCGTTGAAGCTGAAGGAGATCAGCTACATCCACGCGGAAGGCTACCCGGCAGCGGAGATGAAGCACGGTCCCATCGCGTTGATCGATGAGGAGATGCCCGTATTCGTCATCGCGACGAAAGGAGCGAGTTATGAGAAAGTGGTGAGCAACATCCAAGAGGTGAAGGCGCGCAAGGGCAAGATCATCGCCATCGTCACCGAGGGCGATACGGTCGTGAAGGGGCTAGCGGACCATGTGATCCCCATACCGGAAACGCCGGATGCCTTGGCGCCCCTGTTGTCCGTAGTGCCATTCCAGCTGCTCAGCTACCACATCGCCGTGATGCGCGGCTGCAACGTGGACCAGCCCCGCAACCTGGCCAAGAGCGTCACGGTGGAGTGACCACCTCGCCGTCGCGCGGCTTGGCCCACATGAGCACCTGTCGGCTGTCCTGATACACCGAAAGGTCCTTTGTGAACAGGATGTGGCCCAGGTCGATCAGTACCAGCACACCGAAGCCACCGAACGTGAGGCCATAGAGCAGAGGCACCTTGGGCGTGGTCCCCAAGTACAACCTGTGCGCGCCAAAAGGTCCCAAGGTCACGGCCAAAGCGGCCGCGAGCGCACGGCTTACCCGATGGGGTTCACCACCGATAAGGCTGTCCGCTGAAAAGGCCACAGCACCATCCTGCATGATCACCACCTGCACGTCGCTGTAGGGACCTGCCGCCTCCGCCGTTGAACAGGACATCCGACCACCGAGCGCGAGGAGAACGAGGCTCCATCGGCGGATGCCTCTGCCCATGACCGAGCGTATGCTGGCCGAAAGCGTTCCCACGCCTATTTGCCTGCCGAATAGCGCTGGGCCACCGCCTTCCAATCGACCACGTTCCACCACGCAGAGATGTAGTCAGGTCGGCGGTTCTGGTAGTGCAGGTAATAGGCGTGCTCCCACACGTCCAGCCCGAGGATGGGCGTACCTCCGCAACCGGTGTCGGGCATCAGGGGATTATCCTGGTTGGGC
Source organism: Flavobacteriales bacterium (assembly GCA_044224725.1). GTDB lineage: Bacteria > Bacteroidota > Bacteroidia > Flavobacteriales_F > PHOS-HE28 > PHOS-HE28. The sequence goes on along the minus strand of JBGAJW010000039.1, from coordinate 8,239 downwards.
GTGGAGCAGACCTCCAGTTTGCCACCCTTGTGCACACAAAGCCACGCCCAGCCACTGCCGAACCGGGTGGCCCCGGCCTGTGCGAACTTCTCCTTGAACCCATCCAAAGTCCCGAAAGCCGCATCGATGGCCGTGGCCAAGTCCCCACTGGGGGCACCGCCTCCTTGGGGGGACATGATGTTCCAGAAGAGGGTGTGGTTGTAGTGCCCCCCACCGTTGTTCCGTACGGCCATGTTCTTCATGTCCAGCCCGGCGAGGATCTCCTCGATGGTCATCCCGTCCAAGGGGGTGCCTTCGATGGCCTTGTTCAGGTTGGTCACATAGGCATTGTGGTGCTTACCGTGGTGGATCTCCATGGTGCGCGCGTCAATGTGGGGTTCCAGCGCGTTGGGGGCGTATGGCAGGGCGGGGAGTTGGAAGGGCATGTACAGGTTGGTTAGACGGTGACAAAGGACGTGCGCCGCAAGATAATTTGAGGGCCGAGCAGTGAAGTCCTTGACGGATAGCAGAAAATGCTACTTTCGCGCCCACTTTCACCAAAACAGAACACGGAGATGATCAGGAAGTTCGCACTGCTCGCCACGACGGCGGCTCTCATGGTAGCCTGCGGCGGCGCCACCGAGGAGAACATGGAAGCCAAAGCAAAAGCCGCTGCCGACAGCGCGAAGGCCGCGATGGAAAAGATCGAGGCTGACGCCAAGGCCGCACAGGCAAAGGCTGACAGCATGGCCAAGGCCGCGATGGACACCACTGCTGCCAAGATGGAGGGTGCAATGGACGCCACGAAAGAGGCGGCCGACAAGATGACGGGCCACTAAGCCGGTCGTTCTTCAACGAGATACATGAGCAAGGGGCCGCAAGGCCCCTTCGCTTTTCCGGTCAGCGCTTCCCGGCCAGCTCACCCTCCATCGCTGCGCGGGCGGCCTTGTATATGGGATCGCTGGCGATGGTGATCCGGTAATACCCCGCTTCGCCCCAGATGTTGCGGGCCACCCCGGCCTTCAAGCGCTCAGCGATCAACCGACCCGAGCGGGACAACCCGACGGGGTCCTGTTTCACCCCGAGCTTTCCGGCCTCCCGGCTGAAGTCGTTCATGACATCACCCGAGACGACGTATTCCTTGGCGAACCGTTCCGGGGTACCGAAGGCCTTGAGTCGTTCCCGCTGGCGGTCGGCCAGGTCGAAGGCGTACTGGTTGATGGCCCCGCTGAAAAAGACTTCGGTGAGGTAGGGCGAGCGCTCGGCGGTATCAGCCGGTACGAAGAGGTCGGGCATGATGCCGCCGCCGCCATAGACCGTACGCCCCTTCGCTGTGGTGTACTTGAGCGTAGAGTCCACATGGATACTGTCCGCACTGAGGAACTCACCGTGATCGAAGCGGGAACTCATGTCCTCATCGTAGTCGATGCCTTCGCCGTACGGGCGCTGGATGGAACGCCCGCTGGGCGTGTAATACCGGGCGGTGGTGATGCGGACGGCGCTGTGGTCCTCCAGTTCCATGTGTTCCTGCACCAGCCCCTTTCCGAACGAACGCCGGCCCACGACCAGCCCCCGGTCATTGTCCTGCACCGCACCGGCCACGATCTCGCTCGCTGATGCCGAACCCTCATCAATGAGCAAGGCCAGGGGCAATTCGGTGAGCGGCCCTCCACCCTCGGCGAAGAAATCCTTGCGGGGGCTCGTACGGCCTTGCGTGTACAGGATGCGTTGACCGGCAGGCAGGAGCCTGTCGCAGAGCGCCTTGGCCGCGTTCAGGTAGCCGCCGCCGTTGCCCCGCAGGTCGAGCACGAGCCGCTTCATGCCTTGCTCCATCAAGTGCTTGGTGGCGCGGTCGAATTCCTCCTCGCTGGTCTTGGCGAAACGGCTGAGCTTGATGTACCCCGTGCCATCAGCATCCAGCAGCGATGCCGCGATGCTGTTGATGGGGATCTCGCCCCGTTCGATCGTCACCTCGAAGGGCTTCGCATGGCCGCGCAGGATCGCCACGGTAACGGAGCTGCCCTCGGGCCCGCGCAGGGCTTTCATCACATCCTCGTTGGCGACCTTCACCCCGGCCAAGCTCTTGCCGTCAGCACTGATGATGCGGTCGCCGGCCTGGATGCCGAGCTTTTGGCTCGGGCCGCCTTCCACCGGGCTGATCACCACGATCGTATCGCGCTGGATGGCGAACTCCACGCCGATGCCCATGAAACTGCCTTCGAGGGGTTCTTGCGCAGCATTCAGGTCCGCCGCACTGATATAGTAGCTGTGCGGGTCGAGCTTCTGGAGCATGTCCTGCAGCACGCCATCCACGAGTTCACCCTCCTTCACACTGTCCACATAGTTCCGGTCGATCAGGTCGATCACCTGGTCCAGCTTGTCCACGGGACGGTCGCGATGGAAGGAGAACAGGCCCGCGTTCACAACGCGCGGCGTTCCGAAACGCGTTCCGGCCAAGAAGCCTACGGCCAAGGCCAAGCCCAGCATCATCGGGAACAGGATGACCAACCAGGGCCGCTTCACCTCGTTCATCGGCTCAAAGTTCCGCCAGTTGGGTGATGAGCACGCCACCCTCCTTCAACAATTCCAAGCCGGAAGGGTCCTTGTAGGCGTCCAGGAAAACGAGGCGCTGGATGCCGGCCTGCAGGATGAGCTTGCTGCACTCCCTGCACGGGGAATGCGTGAGGTAGAGCGTTGCGCCCTTGGCGTTGTTCGTGCTGCGTGCCACCTTCATGATCGCATTGGCCTCGGCATGAAGAACGTACCAATGCGTCAGGCCGTTCACGTCTTCACAATCGTTGGGGAAGCCCGTGGGCGTGCCGTTGTAGCCGTCGCTGATGATCATGCCCTCGCGCACGATCAGGGCCCCGACCTTCTTCCGCGTGCAGTGGCTCAACTTGCTCCACTCCTGCGCCATGCGCATGTAGGCGCGGTCGTAGCGCTCCTGCTTCTTCGGGTCCGAATAGACCAGCGAATCCTGCTGCATTCCATCATCTGATCGTCTGATCGCCGGATCATCTGATCGAATTCGTACCCAGGGCGGGACTCGAACCCGCACGACTTGCGTCACTGGTGTTTGAGACCAGCGCGTCTACCATTCCGCCACCTGGGTAGGTGCTTTCGAAAAGTACGGACGGCGAAAATAGCCCTACAACCGCTTCAACAACGTGCGGAGGTCAACCTTCTCGCCCACGATGGCCTCTACCTCGCTGATCCTCACCCGTTCCTGCTTCATGCTGTCGCGTTCACGGATGGTCACGGCCTCGTCCTGCAGCGTATCGTGGTCGATGGTGATGCAATACGGCGTGCCAATGGCGTCCTGGCGGCGGTAGCGGCGGCCGATACTGTCCTTGTCGTCGTACTGGCAGTTGTGCGAGAGCTTCAGGCCGTCCATGATGGTGCGGGCCTTTTCGGGCAGGCCGTCCTTCTTCACCAGGGGCAGTACGGCGACCTTCACCGGAGCGAGAGGGGCGGGAATGCGCAGCACGGTGCGGTCCTCTCCGTTGGGCAGCTTCTCCTCCTCATAGGCGGCGCTCAGTATGGCGAGGAACATGCGGTCCAAGCCGATGGACGTTTCCACCACGTAGGGCACATAGCTCTCGTTGGCCTCGGTATCGAAGTACTGCAGCTTCTTGCCGCTGAACTTCTCGTGGCTGCTCAGGTCGAAGTCCGTGCGCGAGTGGATGCCCTCGAGCTCTTTGAAGCCCATGGGGAACTTGAACTCGATGTCGCAGGCGGCGTTCGCGTAATGCGCCAATTTGATGTGGTCGTGGAAGCGGTAGTTCTCCGCAGGCAGGCCCAGCGCGCGGTGCCAGGCGATGCGCTTCTCCTTCCACGTGTTGTACCACTCCATTTCGGTGCCGGGCTTCACGAAGAACTGCATCTCCATCTGCTCGAACTCGCGCATGCGGAAGATGAACTGGCGGGCCACGATCTCGTTGCGGAAGGCTTTGCCGGTCTGCGCGATGCCGAAGGGGATCTTCATGCGCGCGCTCTTCTGCACGTTCAGGAAGTTCACGAAGATGCCTTGCGCTGTTTCGGGGCGCAGGTAGATCGTGCTGCTCTCGCCGCTCACGCTGCCGAGCTCCGTGGCGAACATCAGGTTGAACTGGCGCACCTCCGTCCAGTTCGCGGTTCCGCTCACGGGGCACTTGATCTCCTCGTCGATGATGAGCTGGCGCACCGCTTCCAGATCGTTCGCTTCGAGCGCGGTCTTCATGCGCCCTTCCACCACGTTGATCCGCTCCTGTGCGCGCAGCACGTTCGGATTGGTGGCGCGGAACTGCTCTTCGTTGAAAGCATCACCGAACTTCTTCTTCGCCTTCTCGGTCTCCTTCTCGATCTTGTCCGCGTACTTGGCCATGTGGTCCTCGAGGAGCACATCCGCCCGGTAGCGCTTCTTGCTGTCCTTGTTGTCGATCAGCGGATCGTTGAAGGCATCCACGTGACCGCTCGCCTTCCACACGGTGGGGTGCATGAAAATCGCCGCGTCCAGGCCCACGATGTTCTCGTTGAGCTTGGTCATGGCCGCCCACCAGTACTGGCGGATGTTGTTCTTCAGTTCGGCGCCGTACGGACCGTAGTCGTAGGTGGCGCTCAATCCGTCGTAGATCTCGCTGCTGGGGAAGACGTAGCCGTACTCCTTGCAGTGCGAGATGATCGTTTTGAGTTTGTCCTCGTTGGTGCTCATGATGCGTGCGCTGTCGCCCTGGAAACCTTCGGCGAAGCGGGGCGCGAAAGTAGTTGGGAGCTGCGAGCTACGGGCCACGAGCCATGAGCTTCGAGCCACGAGCTTTGAGTGTTGAATTTCGACGATGGGGGGCTCAGTTGTTCAGTTTGGTCATGAACGCCATCAGCATCTTCTGTTGTTCGTCTATGGCGGCGAGCAGCACGACTACTTCGGCCTTCGGCGACCACTTGCGCCTTTGAAGAGTTTGCGTTTGTGTTTCCAGTTCGAAGGCGGAGCCCAAGGCGATCTCCATGAACCGGAGCTTGTCCTTCTAGCTACGGCGTGAGTTCCCTTCCGCGATGTTCGATGCGATGGAGATGGCTGCGCGCGTGGACTGGCCCTTCAACTCGGAGGCTTTCTGCCAAGGCAGTTCCTCATACAGGTCGAAGACCATATCGGTGATGTCCATCGCCTTCTGCCAGATCTTGAGCTTCTTGAAGTCCTTCATCGGTGTGCGGTTTTCGTGAAGGTAGCCACGAGCTCTGAGCCATGAGCCGCGAGCTGACATAGCCAGTGGTGACGAGGCCAAGCTCGTGGCTCGTGGCTCGAAGCTCACGGCCCGTAGTTTCGCGCCGGAATGATCGAACACCGCGGCACCCTCATCAGTGAAGACCTCTTCGAGAAGCGATTCGTTTGCGACTTGAGCGCATGCAAAGGCGCGTGCTGCGAACAGGGCGATAGCGGTGCGCCCATCACCCCGGAGGAAGCGGCGGAGATCAAGAAGTACTACCCGGCCATTGAACCGTACATGACCGCGCGCGGCAAGAAGGCCGTGGAGAAACAGGGTTACAGCGTGGTGGACATGGACGGCGAGCTGGTGACCCCGCTGGTGGACGAGTACCAGGAGTGCGCCTTCGCCAAGAAGGACAGGACGGGCACCTGGAAGTGCGGCATCGAGCAGGCGTACCGCAAGGGCGAGATCCCAGTACACAAGCCGTTGAGCTGCCACCTCTATCCCATCCGCGTGGAGAAGCTCAAGTACCACGATGCTTTGAACTACAGCGTCTGGGACATCTGCAAGCCGGCGTGTTCGTGCGGGGCGAAGCTGGACGTGCCCGTGTTCCGCTTCCTGAAGGACCCGCTGACGCGTGCCTACGGAGCGGACTGGTACGCCGAGCTGGAGGTGATCTACCAGGAGTGGCTCAAACAGCCGGCCCCGGCTCGCAGCGGGGTGCGCAAGTCGAAGGGCTGATCACTGTTTCAGGAACGGGATCCGCTCGATGCTATCGGAACGGAGTTCCAGCACATAGGCACCAGGAGGCAGCTCACCCACTTCCAAACGTGCGGGGGTTCCATTCACGACGCGAGTCAACAGTGTTCGGCCTTGCGCATCGATCACGCTCGCCAAGGCCGTTCCTGACGATGCGCGCTGGATCCAAAGAAACTCCTGTGCGGGTATCGGGAACAATCGCACGCCGGTCCGTTCAGGCATCGGTGTGCCTGTAGAGATATCCACCACGGCTTCGTTCGTGATCACCGGGGCGTTGTAATCGAAGTAGATGTTGGCAACGTTGCCGATCGGACCAAGCCCCGTGGTCACATCAGGCTTCATACTGAAGGTGACGAAGCCGTGGCTGCCGGGTTCATCGTTCGTGCTGTCCGGCAGATAGATCGGCTCGAAGGTGAAGCGCAGCACGCCATTGAACAGCGTCCAGTTGCACGTGTGACTGCTGGCCACGAAGCGGAAACTGGTCCAGTCGAGCGAGGTGCTCAGCGTATCGGTGATGATGACGCGCTCGGCGTGATACGTACCCGTGTTCTGGAAGCGGATCGTGTAAGTGAGCTCCGTGCTCGCAAGTTCGGATGCATCGATGGTCGACGGCGACACGGTTTTATCGTTCGGGTCGAAGCTGCCAACGACCACATCCTCCCAAACGGAGGTATTGTTCTCAGGATGTGCATCGTTGGGCATCGCACCCGTTGTCGCCACTTGGCTGATGGCGGTGCCCAACGGAATGGATACATCCGTGTGCAGGATCACGAGTATGGACCGCTGCTCGCCCATGACCATGTCGCCCAGCGTCCAAGTGAGTGAATTTCCGCTCTGTCCGGTCGGTGGCGGCCAACTCTCCACGAAGGTCTGATCCGTATCGAAGGTGAGCTCCACCGGCACGTCGGAAACCAAGGTGCCCTGGCTGGTCACCGTGATCCACAGGGGACGATCGAAGCCGGGGCAGAACGACCAGCCCGTGAGGGCGAGCGATACATCCTCGAACAGGGGAATGGTGAGGGCGAAGTCATTGTCGCTTTCATAACTGGTCTGTGTCGGCAGGCTGGCGGTGTGGGACAGTGGTGCCACGTTCTGCACAAAGGGCATGTAGGGAACGCAGGTGATGGTGTAATCCCCGGGATCCAGGCCGAGGTCGTACTGTCCGTTGAGCGGCACACCGCCAGCGTAGCCAAGCGGCTCAACGAGCAGGCTGACGTAGTTGCAGCCAGGCTCACCGTCGTCCAGAACACCGTTCGTGTTCACATCATGGAAGACGTGCCCGCCTATCCCTGGGTTCTGGGTGGGGCAAATGGTGTTCATGACCGAGCACAATCCCATCAACCAGATGCTCCCATCCATCTGACAGTCCGCGGGGAAATTGGGGAGGCAATGCACATTGGTCCCGAAGAGAGAGAAACCGGCCAAGCTATCAGGCAAGACCGGCATGCAATTCAACCCGGGGACATACTCGATCGTGAGCAGGCGAAGTGTACTGGGCAGTTCAGGCAGTTCCGTTATCCCAACGAATGACGTATACATCTCGATCAGTCCTTCGGGCAGGTCGGGCATCACCGGAAGAGCACAGTCATAGATGTTCAGGAATTTCAGCGAGTCTGGTAGCGGCGGGAGATTGCTCAGGTATGGGCATACGCCGAGAGTCAGACTGTCCAGCCCTTGAGGCAGCGTCGGGATGGTCGTCAATTCAACGCATTCGTACACGAACAGCCTGTTCAGGCTCTGCGGGAACTCACCTATCGGCACGTCATTGAGCACGCCTGCCAGCACGATCGACTCCAACTCCGTCCCGGACATGTCAGGTAAGGACGAAAGAACATCGGTGGTGGAGTAAGAAAGCTCGATCCTCTTCAGGCCGTTGGGAAGCGGTGGGAGTATGGTGGCTTCCGGCAGTGAGGCGAGACGCAGGTCTCTTAATGTGCTGGGGAAGGCAGCTATCATAAAGTTCGTGGTGCAGTAGACGTTGAGGTGTACCAGCCCTTCATTCAATGATGGCAGGTCTTGCAGCGTGTACGAAAGGGCATTGAACGACTTCAGGGAGGACGGCAGTGTCGGCAGTTCGGATATCTGGTTGCCTTCAACGTGCAAGTGTTCCAGGTTCGGCGGCAACGAGGAGATGGACATGGGTCCTGCGTTGCCGTAGAAGTAGAGGTTCCTCAGGGAAATGAACGCTTCCAGTCCGTTCAACTGTTGAACAGGGCTCGATGAGAACATCGCATTCCCATCGAACTCCTGCACACCCTGCAACGAAGCGTCCAAGTAACCATCCACGTCCACGCTCCCGGGCACCCAAGTGTTGTAGACGG
>JBGAJW010000038.1:0-47568 GCA_044224725.1 Flavobacteriales bacterium | reverse complement strand
GCCGAGGCCATCCACCCTGTTGCCGCCGTAGGTGGTGTTCATGAAGGCATCCTCCGTGAATGACGGTATGCCCGCCAAGAGCGCGCACATGCTCTTGTTGCTGCGCTCCGCGTTGGCGAAGGCGTTGGTGAGTACAAGTGACCTTCCACAGAGCGAGTCGAGGAAGGGCATGTAGGCCGCCTCGCCGCTGATGGCCGAGAGGTACTCGCGCCCGAGACTTTCCACGATGAGGAAGACGACGTTGCGGGGGCGGTCCGTGCTGTCCTTGCGCAATTCATAGCGCAGCGGCATGCGGCTGTTCAGTGCTTCAGCGCTCATGTACACGCGCTGCGTGAAGGCCGGTTCGCTCAGCGAGTAGCCGAAGGTGAAGGCGGAGTTCGTGACCAGCGGCGCGAGGGCCACGGGAACATGGTCAGCCGCGTGCGCCGGTGAAAGCCCTTGGTACTGCCACCCCCCACGGCCCACCAGGACGAACACGCCCAAGGACAACACACCGATGGCACCGTCCATCACCCAGGTGGGCCCCTCCCCTGTCCCCGGTACGCGTATGCGCATCCACGCGAAGCCGAGCGCACCGATGCTAGCGAGGAAGATGAGCGTGGCCCACCAGTAATGCACAAGGAAGGCCGGCAACTCGCGCAGGCCCGTGCCCGCATGGCCGAGCACATCGCGCGTGATGCGCTTGCCATTGAATCCATAGAACGGCAGGTCGATGGCCACGAGCAGTATCAACAAGGTGTTCACGACCATGAAGAGCGTAAAGAGCATGCGTTGATACCCCGCACTCGATCGCCACTTCAGCGGGAGCAGGTGAAGCACGATCAGCAGCCCGTTGGCCAGCACAACCGTCATCGCATCGAAGCGCAGTCCCTGCACGCTCACACGCAACGCATCGATGGGCATTAACTCCGGAAAGGCGCTGCGGTTGGCGATGAAGAACACCCAGCGCAGAACGGTCAGCAGCGCCAATACCGCGCCCAAACGGAGCAACAGCGAACGGAGCCAGGGCGCGTAGCGGGACATCGGCGCAATGTTAGCCGCTCAGGCAGCGATCGCGGTCACCAAGGCGTCCGGAACAAGAGATACCTTCAGACCATGAAGCATCGCTACGCCGCCTTCCTGCCGCTCATGCTCCTCGTTCCGATGTGCTTCGGGCAAACGCCGTTCGAGTATGCCGACCAACGGACGCATAACACATGGCTCTCCACTGTTTCCCCCCAGGGTGAAGGTTGGACCATCGGCGGTAGTGCTGGCACCGAGAGCGGTGTCTTGACGTACGGGTTCATCACTCACCTTTCGGGCACCGGTGATACGCTCTGGACAGTGCATCCCGGGGACACCAGCTTCTACAACGGATTCCCCTCCGCATCCACTGTTGCCCAGGATGAACATCTATTGCTCTCCGGCGATGTGGATGGCTGTGATACGGGTCCGTTTGACCAGGGCTTCTTGATGTCCATCGCACCCGATGGAACGGTCGATTGGCAACGCCGGACCTTCTTTTCAGGAACTCGGGACATCGCCCAGGCAGCCACGGGGAATATCGCATTGCTCGGATATGGGGCAACGGAGCTTCGCAGCGCAAGCGGGGACAGCTTGGACCGATGGCCCGTTGTGGCCAAGCGTTTGTTCTGGACATCGGATACGACCTTGCTGCTCTGCGCGGATTCGACCGTCCAGTTGATGTCCTTGAGCGGTGTGCCCCTCGCCGAAACGAATTTGCACTGGTCCATGGCCTGTTCAGGTCACAGCGATGGGCACCTGCTGGCCATCCGACCGGACGGATGGCTGTTCATACTGGATGATGCGACCTTGGCGACAGTGGACAGCGTGCAATTGGACGACACCTTCGGCCGGTCCGCCTTGCTGCGCGTAGGCAACACTTGGCGGGCCATCGGAGATGAACACGTCTTCGAACTGAATGAGCAGTTCGACCTGGTCAGCGACTTCGCGTGGGATCCGACCGATGAATTTCCGACCGACCTGTTCCGTTCGTTCGCCTCAGACGGCGCAGGCCTCATAGCGATGGCAGGCACCCCTCTCCTCGCCAACCGTACGACAGGGCTCGTGCGCGTGATCGGCGCGGAGGGTACGACCGCCGCCCACACGACGAACGCGGCCATCGAGGTCGCCAGCGTAGACAGCACATGGTACACGGGCACCCTCCCCGTCATTTTCCCGCATGCGTCCGTCTCCATACGTGTAACGAACCAGTCCTCGGAGGTGCTGGAAGACCTTGTGCTCAACTCCTGGATCAGCGCGGGCATTTGCAGTGCGCCCGGCAATACCTACCGCTACCACGCGCTCGGGCTGGAACAGGGAGAGGATACCGTTCTCACCGGCATTCAGCCGTTGCTCTGGTATGGGCCTTACGCGAGCGTGGACAGCCAGTACTTCTGTATCGCGGCCCTCAGCCCCAACAACCTCTACGACCGTGACCAGAGCGACAACCTCGCCTGCGATACTGTGCACATCGTACTGGGCCTACAGGATCTTCCTCGGGAAGAACTTGGCGTGATGGTCACCAACCCCTTCTCCGGTGCACTTGATCTGGGCTTCGCCACACGTTTACAGGAACCGCTCCGCGCCACGCTCTTCGATGCGCCCGGTCGGCTACTGGCCGCTACGACCATCGCTGCGGGAAGCACTCGCTTCCATTGGGAACTGCCTGGCCTAAGCGACGGCGTTCACATTCTTCGCTTGGAAGGTCGTTCGGCTTCCACCACCCGCAGGCTCATCCACCAGCAGCCCTGAAAAGCGGAGAGCGCCCATCAGGCGCTCTCCGTTCAATATCCGTGTGCCTGATCAATCGGTGATCGCGAACACCGACGCATCGATGGTCTTGTTCACCTCGATGGTCTTGGCCGTGAAGTGCATGGGCACGCCCACGTTCTGATCGATGGTGTGCGGGAACAGAATGCCGTCGACTTCCTTGTAGTCCTTGAAGTCGGTGGTCACCTGCATGTTGCCTTGCTCACCGGCCTGCATTTCGGTGCGGCGCACTTTGAGGCCACTCTCCGCATCGTAGTATTCGGTAAAAGCTCCACCGGTGGCTTTCTTCACCATCAACCGGTTGCATTTGCGTCCGTTCAATTCCACCACACCGTTCAGGAAGGCCCCGTAGTCCAATTCCTGGTACGCGATCTCCGGGAAGGGCACAGCGCTCTGCTTGGCGTCCTCGAGTTCCAGGTCCACCAGGTCATCCTCGCCGTCCATGCCGGTCTTCTTCCCGCGTGTGCCGTCATACACGATCTTCTGCATCACCATGGGGCCGCTGGCCATGCTCATCGCGTACTTGCGCGGCGCCGCGTATTGCTCGGAAAGCTCCACGGTCATGCCGCCCATCTCCGCTTCGTACACCTTGGTCAACGTCTTCACCTTGGCGAGTTTGTCCGCGCCGCCGATGGCCTTCACGTAGTTGTCCAGCACGGTCTGCGCGTTCATTCCGGCGGGCGGCATTTCGAAGATCTCCCTGTACAGGTCGCCGTTCGCATCGTAGTACGTTACGGACTTGTTGGCGCTGAGCGGCACCAACTTGTTGGCCACTTCCGCTTTGTCCCCCACCACCAGGATGGTGGCGTTATCGGGTTTCAGCAAGCGCTGGGCTACGGCCTGCACGCTCGTCGCGCTCACCGTGTCCAAGCGTTGCAGGTAGGTGGCGTAGTGCACCGGCGAGAGGCCGTAGAGCTGCGTGTTCAAGGCGAAGCGCGCGATGGTGCGCGGGTCCTCCAAGGAGCGGGCGAAGCTGCCGGCCATGAAGTTCTTCGCCAAGGTGAGCTCCTCCTCGGTGACGGGCTCGTCCCGCATGCGTTCGATCTCCTTCATCACTTCGGTCACGGCGCTGTCCGTAACGGCGTTGCGCACGCTGCATCCCGCGCTGAAGCTGCCGCACCAACGGTCCGGCTCGATGCTGGAGTACGCGCCGTAGGTGAAGGCGTTCTTCTCGCGCAGGTTCTGCATCAGCCTTGCGTTGAACACGCCACCGCCGAGCATGGTATTGAGCACCTGCGCGGTGATCGCGTCGGGGTCTTTCGGCTTCAGGTCCACCGGGAACACCACACGGATCACGCTCTGCGCGCTGCCGGGGCGGTCCACGAAGCTCACTTGGCGCGGGCCGTTCGCCGTCGGTTGGATGTCCGCTTGCGCGACCGGTCCTAGATTCTTCACACTCTCCACGCCGTTCGCGTCGGTCGTGCTTTCCACCGTGGCGCCGTTCCACGTCCCGAACCATTCCTTGGCGGCGTCCATCGCTTCCTTCTCGGTGATGTCGCCCACGAACACGATGTAGCCCTGCTTCGGCTGGAAGAACCGCTCATAATAGGCCACCAGGTTGGCGCGCGTGATCTTCGCTACCGTAGCCTCCGTAGCCACTTCGCCGTACGGGTGCTTCTTGCTGTAGGTGAGCGCGCGGGAAACGGCCTCGGCGATCTGGTCCGGGTCCTCGGGGCGCATCTTCAGTCCGCTGGCGTAGCGCGTGCGCGCTTTCTCGAATTCAGCGGCATTGAAGGCGGGCGCGGTGGTCACTTCGTACACCAGGCGCATCAGGTCCTTGAAGTTCTTCTTCAGGCAGGAGGCGAAGAGCCCATCGCTCGCGCCGTTCAACTGGGCCCCGAGCCTGTCCACTTCCTCATCCAACTGTTCCTTGCTGCGCCGTGCGGTACCGGCCGTGAGCAGTTCGCCCACGAGGTCCTGGTAGCCCGCGATCGGCCCTTGCAGGATGGGCGGATGATCGAAGCGCACCTGCACGCTCACCACGGGCAGTTTGTGGTTCTCCACGGTGATCACCTTCATGCCATTGGGCAATGTGCCCAACTTGGAATCCGCCACGCGGACGTTGGGCGGTGGGCCGGGCGCGGGCGCTTTCGCGCGGTCGATCTGTGCGAGCATCAAGGTGGGTATGAGCAGGGCGCTTGCCAACGAGCAGGCCTGTGGAAGTCGGGAGAACATGGCGGCGTTGCGTTGGCGTGTCATTGTTTGCTGGCCATGGGCAGGTAGTGCAGCACCACGCGCTTCTTCGGGTCGAAATACTGCTTGGCCACGCGTTGCATGTCAGCGGCCGTCACGGACAGGTAGTTGTCGATCTCACTGTTCACCTTCTTGGTGGACCCCAGGAAGGTGTAAGCGCTGGCCAGGTTCTCGGCGATACCGGCGACACGCGCGTTGGCGTTCACGAATTCCGTCTCGATGCCCACCTTCAGTTTCTCCAGCTCCGCCGCAGGAACCTCCTTGTCCCGCACCTCGGCCACCACGTCGTCCATGGCCTTCTCCAATGAGTCGGGCTCCACACCCGCGTTGGCGATGGCGAAGGCGATCGCCAATCCCGGATGCTCGAACGGAAGGCTGAACGATCCGACGTAGACCGCCTTCTGCTCCTCGTCCTTCACACGCTTGTTCAGCCGGCTGCTGTTGCCATTGCTCAGCAGGCGGTTCAACATGTCTACCGCGTAGAAATCCTTGGTGCCGTAAGCGGGGATGCGGTAGGCCTGCACCACGGCGGGCAATTGGATCTTGTCATGCACCACGTCGCGGGTCTCCTTGGTCATCTCCGGCTCCACCACCTTGGTGCGCGGTATCGTTCCGCCCTTGGGAATGTCGCCGAAGTACTTCTTCACGAGTTCCTCCGCCTTCGCCTTGGTGATATCACCGGCCACCACCAGCACCGCGTTGTTGGGCACGTAGAAGGTCTTGTAGAACTTCTTGTAGTCGGCTTCGCTGGCGGCGTTCAGGTCCTCCATGTAGCCGATGGTGGGCCACTGGTAAGGGTGCTCGGTGTAGGCGCGCTTCAGCACTTCCGGCAGCAATCCACCGTAGGGCTGGTTCTCGTAGCGCTGGCGGCGCTCCTCCTTCACTACCTCTCGCTGCGTATCGACGCCCACTTGGTCCACACGGGCGTGCAGCATGCGTTCGCTCTCCAGCCAAAGGCCGAGTTCCAGCTGGTTGCTGGGGAGCACCTCGTAGTAGTAGGTGCGGTCGCCGTTTGTGTTGGCGTTCAGCACGCCGCCCGCTTTCTCCACGTACTTGCTGAATTCGCCACGCGCGATGTTGTCGCTGCCCTCGAACAGCAGGTGCTCGAAGAAGTGCGCGAAGCCCCGGCGGTCGTTCGCCTCGTCCTTGCTGCCCACGTGGTACATCACGCTCACGGCCACGATGGGCGTGCCGTGGTCCTCATGCAGGATCACGTGCAGCCCGTTGGGCAGGTCGAATTCGGAAAAGACGATCTCGCGGGTCTGTGCCCCGGCGGTAAGGACGGCCATGGTGAAGGCGGTGGAAAGTAGAAGGTGTTTCATCGGCGGTCGCACGCCCACCGCCGTGCGGCCGTGGACGAAGGGAGGCAAAAGTAGGCCCGCCCGGTCGACCGCCGCGCTACCTTCGGACCCCATGGATGCCGTGTTGCCGGATACCCCGCCTGCGGCCCGGCGCATGCGCGGACGGGCGCTCCGGTATGCGCTCGCGTTCACCGGGCCGGCCCTCGCGTTCTGGGGGTTCAACTCACGCGGCCTCGCCACATGGGCACTGCCGCTCTACGGTTTTGCGCTCATCCCTCTTCTGGAGCTCTTCCTGAAGCCGGACCACGAACGACTGACGGAGGAAGAGGAAGCGGCAGCGCTGGCCGACCCGCTCTACGACATCCTCCTCATCGCCTTCGTGCCCCTGCAATGGGCAGTGTTGGTGCTCTTCCTCTTCCGCGTGAGCGAACCCGGGCTGCTGCCGTGGGAAGTCGCGGGGCGCATCACCACGATGGGCTTCATGTGCGGGGTGTACGGCATCAACATCGCGCATGAGCTCGGGCACCGTTCAAACCGCTGGGAACGGAATCTGTCGCGGTCGCTGTTGCTGACCTCGTTGTACATGCATTTCATCATCGAGCACAACCGCGGGCACCATCGCCGCGTGGCCACGCCCGATGACCCGGCCTCAGCGCGCTACGGCGAGAACGTCTACTTCTTCTGGGCGCGCACCATCGTCTTCAGCTTCCTGAGCGCGTGGCGCATCGAAGCGGACCGGTTGCGGAAGGAGCACACCGCTCCGTTCGGTGCGCGCAATGAGATGATCCGCTTCCTGTTCGTCGAGGCTACACTGATCGTCGCCGTATTCCTCCTTTTCGGCGCTCACGTGCTACTGTGTTTTCTGGGTGCCGCCCTCATCGGCATCCTGCTCTTGGAAACGGTGAACTACATCGAGCACTACGGCCTGGGCCGCCCATTGAACGAACGCGGGAACTACGGCCGCGTGCAGCACGTGCACAGCTGGAACAGTGATCACGTCATCGGTCGGCTGATGCTGTTCGAACTGACGCGCCATAGCGACCACCACTACTTGGCCAGCCGCAAGTACCAAGTGCTCCGTAGCGAAGCAGAAGGCCCACAATTGCCCACGGGCTATCCGGGCATGATGATCCTGAGCCTGATACCCTCGCTGTGGTTCCGCACCGTGGACCCGATCATCATCCGTTTGGCGGAGCAGCACCCGACGCTCACCTTTGCGCGCAGTACTTCCCGACCACGCCAAGGCGCATCATCCGGGAATACCGCAACCGCCTGACCACTTCTGCACATCCCTGATGCCCGGTACCAGCTCCGCCGAAAAACCCATGGAAGACCGGCTCCTCACCGGGGAGCTGGTGAAGATGGTGCAGGACATCGCGCACCGCTTCGGCGCGACGAGGACCGAGCTTCTCGCGGCGCGCCCGCTGCGGCAGGAGCAATTCCGGCAGGGGAACGTGGAGCGCTTGCAGGAGACAGCCCACATCCGCCAAGCGCTATGGAAAGTGGATCCCGTGCCCGTGGAACTGCTCGAACGCCGTGTGGAACTGCTCGGTGGTTGTTCCCGCCAGGAGATCATCCAAGGGATGAACTGCGGCGCGAAGAGCTACATCGCGGACCTGTGGAACATGACGGCCAACGACCCGGCCAGCGTGCTGCGCGCCCACAAGAACCTGGAGCGTGCTGTGGACAGCCAACTCCAATACGTGAACGCTGACGGCGATCGCGTACGCGTGAACCCCACCTCCACCACGCGCATCTTCATGGCGCCCCGGCCGCTGCACGTGAAGGAAGCCTCGGTGCGCGACCACGGTGGACCGGTACCCGCGAGCTTCTTCGACCTGGCCGTCTACGCCAGCTACAACGCGGTGAAGTTGCGTGTGCGCCAAGCCGGTGTCTACCTCTACTTGCGCGGTGTGCACAGCCACCAGGAAGCGCGCCTGTGGAAGCAGCTCTTCGAGCATATCGAAGAACACCTCCAGCTCCCGCGCGGCACCTTCCGCGCCACGGTGATGCTCGATTCGCTCGCTGCCGCGCTGGAGGCCGATGAGATCCTCTTCGAGCTCAGCCATCATTCCGCCGGGCTCTCGATCGATCCGCAGGCCTACGCGGCGGACCACGTTTTCCTCTTCAGCGCACCGGACCGCGCCGTGCTGCCGGACCGCGAGCGCATCGGGCTGAACGAGCACTTCTTGCGCAGCGTGAGCCTGATGACGATCGCCACGTGCCACAAACGGCAGGCGCATGCCATCGGGGCCCCCGCGTACATCCTTCCGCCTGACGAACGCGGCAAGACGCAAGCGGGCTATCTCGAAATGATCGCGGACAAGGAACGAGAAGCCGTGGATGGGCATGACGGCACCATCGTGGCGCATCCCGGCCTGGTGAACCCCGCCATGATGGAGTTCAACAAGAGCATGCCCAAGGCGCACCAGATGTACTATGAGCGCACCGACAGATCGAAGCCCAGCGACCTGATCCAGCGACCAGTGGGATCCATCAGCACGGACGGGCTCATGGGCGCGGTGCGTACCGTGATCAGCGCGCTCGTTGCACGCGAGCAGGGCATCCCTGTTGTGGAACAAGGAGGCCGTTCGCACGATCGTTCCTCCGTGCGTTTGAGCACGCTCTTGCTCTGGTCATGGACGCGCAGCAGCCACGGCATCGTGACCGATACCGGCCTGGAGATCCATGATGAATTGATGAGCTACCTGATCAAGAAGGAAGCCACCAAACTCTTCGGCCGTGCAGAGCCGGCGGTGAAGGAGGCCAGTGCCCGCGCAGTGGCCACGCTTACCGCGGTGACGCAGGCCACCACCCCGCCCAACGACCTGCTCGGTTGATCATCGGGATGGACGCCAGCGCTTGGATCCCCTGCACTGAACGCCTGCCCGAGGACGGCCAGCGCGTGCTGGGCTGGCTTCCGAGCAATACCGTGTTCCTGCCTGGAAAGACCGGTGCCACCGAGCAGCGCAACAGCGTGATCCTCCGTTTCGCGCACGACTTCTTCGTGAAGAACCCGAGCAAGACCGGCAAGGCCACAGGTCCGCACTTCTGGATCGGCGAAGGCACCAGCAACCACTTCTTCGAGGAGGTGACGCACTGGATGGCATTACCACGGCCGCCGGCGCACCTATAGGAACGAGGAAGGCCGCATCGCTGCGGCCTTCCGGTGAAGTTCGATGGGCCTATTTACCCGCCGGTGTCGGCCTGATGCCCAGCAGTTCGAGATCGAATATCAGCACACTGTACGGAGGGATCACCTGTCCGGATCCGGATGCCCCGTATCCGAGGTTCTGTGGGATGTAGATCTTCCACTTGCTGCCAACGGGCATCTGCAACAGGGCTTCGGTCATGCCGGGTATCACGGGGAAAGCGCCATCCGTGGCGGCTTCCGCACTGAGCGCGAACATGGCGGGCTCACCTCGCCCATAGCTGCTGTCGAACGGCTCCTTGCCATTGATCAACGACCCGCTGTAATGCACGCTCACCGCATCTTTCTCCGTCGGCTTGGGACCAGTGCCAGCAGTGATCACCTCGTATTGCAGGCCGGTGGCTGTGGTCTGCACCCCGGGCTTTTTGCCATTCGCCGTCAACCATTCCTCGCCCGCGCGCATGCGGGACTCTCCCTCCGCCGCTTGGCGCGCCATCACCTTCTTCTGGGCCTCCATCATGTAGGTCTGTACGATGGCCTTCACCTTCTCGGAGGTGATCTTCTCGGTGCTGTCGATGCCATCGCTGATGCCCATGGCGATCGCTTGCACGTTCAGGGAATCCAGACCGCCCATCTTCATGTTGTGGCCGATGTCCGTGCCGATGCCGTAGCTCACGGAATCCACGTTCGTCTTGAGCGCCACGGTGTGGCCTTTCTGGCCTGCGGCCTGGTCGGTGCATGCGCCGAGCAGGATCGCCGCCAAGGCCGAGAAACAGAGTCGGATATTCATCAGGGGGTTCTTTAGGGGCGGCGAATATAGTGGGCTGAGGAATGCCCCCGGGTCCGGCCGGACCGCCGCTACCGGAGCGTTCACGATCGTTAACCCGCAGGGGTCCGCGGACCCAGTATCCGCTCCATCTTCCGCTGGAACCGCTTGAAGCGCCACAGGTCGCTGTGGAAGCCCCGCCCGAAGGAGACCATCTCCCGGTGAACGGTGTCGGGCACCAGCGCATAGAGCTTCAGCGCGCTCTCATACGGGACCACGGGATCGCGCTTGCCATGGAAAATGTACACCGGGCACGTGATGCGCCGGATGGCCTTGTCATTGCGGAACGCATAGCGCAGCAGCCAACGGTACGGCAACGCATAGAACTGGTGGCGAGCGGCATCGTACAGGTTCGCGAACGGGGATTCCAGCACCAACGCGCGCGGGTGGTGGGACGCGGCCACTGGCACAGCCATCCCGGAACCCAAGGATCGGCCATAGACGATAATGCGCCCTTCCGGCTCCCGCTCCTTCAACCAGGCGTACCACACGGCCGCGTCCTTATGGAGGGCCGCTTCGCTCAGCTTGCCGCGGCTCTTGCCGTAGCCCCGGTAGTCCATCATCAACACGTTCCAGCCTAGCCGTGTGAAGCGCTGGGCCTGCTTGCCCCATCGCCGGAGGCTGCCGGAGTTGCCGTGGAAGAACAGCACGGTGCCCACCGCGCTCTTCGCCGGGAACAGCAGAGCATGCAATTCCACGCCTTCCTCCGGTGCCAGGAAAACCTCCTCGAAAGGTTCACTGAAGCGGAAACGGTAGTCGCGGGAGACCCTGAACCGCACGAAGATGAAGCGCTCTTGCACCCACCAGTACACCAGGCATACGGTGCCGTACAGCAGCACCAACAGCAACAGCGCGTAGAGCGAAAGCAGTAGCACGCGGTGAAGTTATCGGCACCGTGGCCCTTGCTCTAACGCTTGTCCCGCGTGAACACCCACTCATCCCCCACGCTCAGGTCCTTGTTGAAGCGGTAACCGTCGGCGTCATAGCGCTTGAGGTCTTCCGCGAGGGCCGTGCGGTGCTCGATGATCCAGCGGCACATGCGGCCGCGTTGGTGTTTGGCGAAGAGCATCAGCATCTTGTAACCGCCCGGTGTCTTGTCCTTGAACAGCGGCGTGATCACCCGCGCCTTCAATGTCTTCGGGCGAACGCTCTTGAAGTACTCGCCGCTCGCCAGGTTGATCACCGTATCCGCTCCTTGATCCGCTAGATCCGCATGGATGGCCTCGGTGATCCGGTCGCCCCAGAAGGCATAAAGGTCTTTCGCACCGCGGCCCATGCTGAAGCCGCAACCCATCTCCAAGCGGTAGGCCTGCATCAGGTCCAGCGGCTTCAACAGACCGTAGAGTCCGCTCAGGATCCGCACATGCTGCTGGGCGAACGCCAGGTCTTGCGCGGAAAGCGCCGCAGCTCCCAATCCCTTGTACACTTCACCGTTGAAGGCGAGTGCAGCGGGCTTGGCGTTCTTCGCTGTGAACGGGACGGACCAATCCTGGTAGCGCTGGCGATTCAGTTCGGCGAGCTTGGGGCTCAGGTCCATCAGCTTGGCCACTTGTTTGGGCGAGAGCGTACGGAGCTTCGAAACAAGGCGCTCGCTGTCCTCCAGGAAACATGGTTGCGTGAAGCCCTTCACGGCCGTGGCCGGTGGCGACATGTCGAGGTCTTTCGCGGGGGAAAGCAGCGTGATCATCAGCGGCGAAGTTGTGGAATGATGGGTTGTTCAGGGCCGTCCACTCCGTGCGTGCGCCGTCTATCTTTCGGCCGCATGACCACAGAGCGCACCCTCGTACTGGACCACGACCGCGTACAGCGCAAGCTGCGCCGCATCGCCATCCAGCTCTGCGAGGAGAACTGGGCGGAAAAGCGCATCGTGATCGTAGGCGTTGCGCCGCGTGGGATGAAACTCGCCGAGCGTTTGGCGACCATGATCAGCGAACTGAACGCTGTGGAAGCCGACCTGGTCGAACTGCGCTTGGACAAGAACGATCCGCTCACCGGACCGGTGAAGCTCAGCGCCGACCTCGGCACCTTGAAGGGACGCACCGTGGTCCTGGTGGATGATGTGCTGATGAGCGGCCGCACATTGATGCACGCCGCCGCTTACCTCGTGCAGGTGAAGCTCGCCAAACTCACCACCGTCGTGCTGGTGGATCGCAGGCACCGGGCCTACCCCATCCGTGCGGACATCGTCGGGCTCACGCTCAGTACCACGGTACAAGAGCACATCAGCGTAGAACTCGGCCGCAAGGACGCGGTCTATCTCTCCTAAGAGCGTGTTCGGGATCTCTTGAACGAAGGATCCCGAGGCTATTTTTCGGTCAGGCACAGCCTGAAGATCATCGCATAGCGGTGCCTATGCGATGATTTTCAGGCGAAGCATGGGCGGAAAAGAGACCGGGAGACAAGTTTGAAGAGATCCCGAACAGACTCTAAACGGGCAACCGCTGGGCCTCTCCCTCCAATCCTTGTTGGATGCGTTCCGCGATCACATGCGGTTCGCCGCTGGCACGTACACGCATGTGCGCGAGCTGGTAGAACGGCAGCCGGACTGAGAGCAATTCTTCGACGCGCGTGCGCAAGGCCTCGCCTTTCAAGCCGAAGAGCAAGGGGCGATCGCCGCCTTTCTGCTCCACGCGCGGCAACAGCTCATCGAACGGCACATCCAGGAATACGACGGTGCCCGCAGCAAGCATCCGCTGCATGTTGTCACCTTCCGTCGGCGTGCCGCCGCCGGTGCTGATCACCGCGCGCTCGGTGCTGAGCAGTTCGGCGAGGACCTTCTTCTCCAGATCGCGGAACGCCGCTTCCCCGTTCTTCTGGAACCATGGGGTGATCGGCCCGATGCGCTGCTCGATCATCCGGTCGATATCGATGTGCCGCAAACCCATACGCTGCGCCAGCTCCCGACCGATTCGGCTTTTACCGCTGCACATGAAACCGACCAGGAAGACCCGCATTGCATGCGCCGTAGCCTACGGCGGAGGTGTATGACGCAAAGCAACGCGAAGTGAACAGAGGTTCTGCCATCTTCGCCCCGGATGACGATCACCGAAGTCACGGACGCCCGCACCCTGCGTGACTGGACCCGCCTGCCCTGGCGGATCTACGCGCAGGACAAGAATTGGATCCCGCACCTGAAACAGGACGTGGAAAAGGTCTTCGACCCGGAGAAGAACAAGCTCCTCGACAAGAAGGCGCATCCCGGTGGAGCGATCACGCGCTGGGTGCTCTACGGCAAGGACGGTTCGGCCATCGGCCGTATCGCCGCATTCGTGAACCCGAAGACGGCGCATTCGGACAAGCAGCAACCCACGGGTGGCTGCGGCTTCTTCGAGTGCATTGATGACCAAGCCGCTGCGAACCTGCTCTTCGACACCGCCCGCGACTGGTTGAAAGCGCGCGGCATGGAAGCCATGGACGGCCCCATCAACTTCGGGGAGCGCAACATGTTCTGGGGGCTGCTGATCGAGAACTACACCGCTGCGCCCATCTACGGCACCAACTACAACCCGCCGTACTACGTGAAATTGTTCGAGGGCTACGGCTTCGGGCTCTACTTCAAGCAGCTGTTCTACCGCATGTCCGCGATCGAGGGCGTGCCGCCGATCTTCCACCGGAAGTTCGATCAGATGAAGGGCGATCCGGATTTCCGGATAAGCAATGCCACTGGCATGGCACCGGAGAAGATCGCCACCGACTTCCGCGAAGTGCTCAACGCCGCTTGGGTGGACCACGAGAACTTCAAACCGATGACGGCGGAAACGGCGATGAAGTCCATCAAGGCGATGAAGCCCGTGATGGACCCGCGCATCATCGTCTTCGTGTACCACAAGGACAAGCCCATCGCCTTCTACATCAACCTGCCCGAGTTGAACGAGATCTTCAAATACGTGGACGGCGACCTGAACCTGCTTGGCAAACTGAAATTCCTCTGGCACAAATGGCGCGGCACCTCCAAGACCATGACCGGCATCGTCTTCGGCGTGGTGAAGGAGTGGCAGGGCAAGGGCATCGAAGGCGCGATGATCGTACATACCAGCAACTGGTTGGTGAAGACAGGCCGCTACAAGGAGACGGTACTCACCTGGATCGGCGACTTCAATCCGCGCATGCTGAAGGTGGCCGAGAACCTCGGCGCCTCGAACTACCGCACGCTGGCGACCTTCCGCTACCTCTTCGATCGCAACAAGCCCTTCGAGCGGTTGCCGATAATCGAGAAGAAGGTGTGAAATGCTCGCACGATCCTGTGAGATCGGGTGTTGCGGCGTCACCGTGTACAACTCAACTTGGAGGGGATCAAAGCGTTTCTACTTTTGCGCCCTCAAAATCACGGAGGGGGTAACCCGGAAGTGGTGGAGGACTCTGTAGCTCAGCTGGTAGAGCACGACACTTTTAATGTCGGGGTCCTGGGTTCGAGCCCCAGCGGAGTCACTGAAGCCCTTGCGAGAGCAGGGGCTTCTTCGTTTCCAGAGGCACGGGGCCTTTCTAACGCAGAGCCGCAGAGGCGCGGAGGAATGCACCTCACCCCCAACCCCTCTCCCGAGGAGAGGGGAGCACATCCGGATAGCTCAGTGTGACTTTCTTCAACGCAGCCCCACCAACCGCAGATGATAGATCACCGTGCTGCGCATGGGGATCTTCTTGCTGTCGCCGGCCAGGCCGTACGCTCGGTGGCTGGGGATCACGATGATGGCGCTATCCCCCACGCTCAGGCGCTGGATGGCCTCGTGCAGCCCGCTTTCCACGTTGTCCTTCTCGATCGTGAAGTCTTCCGGCTCGCCGGGCGCACTGGCGTAGCAAACGGTGCCGTTGATGAGCGCGACATTGAAGATGATCGACGCCGTCTGCAAAGGGACCGCATTCGTCCCGGCACTGTCTTCAACGAGTTTGATGCGCACGCCGGTGCCCGTTCCCTCCATGGTCAGTCCATGGCGAGCGATCCACGCGTCGATGTCGTGGGCTTCGTGTTGTGCGAGCTGCTTGTTCTCCTCCAGCAGAGTTGCGTTGGGAGGCTGCTCGTGCGCCGAGCCCACTTTCGCGGGAGGCACTCCACCGCCGCCTTCGCAGGCAGCCAGCAAGGCCAACGCTACCACGGCCGGGTACTTCATGCCGGATGCGCTGCGAGAAAAGCGGGCAGTTCGCGTAGGAAGCGTTCCACCACCTTGGCCAATGGCTCCTTGGCGTGGCCCCCGGCCGCATTGCCGTGCCCACCGCCATTGAAATGCTGCGTCAAGAACTCGTTCACGGGGAGAGCGCCTTTGGAGCGCAGGCTCAGCTTCACCACATCAGGGCGCTCGACGATGAACGCCGCCATACGTACGCCCCGTATGCTCAGGCCGTAGTTCACCAGACCTTCGGTGTCGCCTGGCTGGTAGTGGTAGCGTGTGAGGTCGTCGTTGCTGAGAACGATCATGGCCGTGCGCAATTCCGGATACAGCGTAAGCCGCTCGTTGAGGGCGAAGCCGAGGAGCTTCAGGCGAAGTTCGGTGTTGTCGTCCATGATGGCCTCGTGGATGCGCTCAGGCACAACGCCCTGCTTCATCAGCTCGGCGGCCACTTCCAGCGTATGCGGCGTGGTGCTGCTGAAGCGGAACGAGCCGCTGTCCGTCATGATGCCGGTGTAGAGACAGGTCGCGGCATCGGTGTCGATGAGGTCCGCGTGCCCCAGCGCGCTGATGATGTCGAAGACCATCTGTGCCGTGGAGCAGGCCGACACATCGCTGAAGGAGACCGTCGCGAAGTCGTCCGGATGCCGGTGGTGGTCGATGAGCACTTTGGTCGGTGCTGCGCGCAATGACGTTTCCAAGCTCCCCACGCGGTCGGGCTTGTTGAAGTCCAGACAGAACAGCAGCTCGCTTCCACGCACCGTACGTTCACTGGCTTCCTTGTCTTTGTCGAAGGCGAGCGCTTCGGCATATCCCGGCATCCAGTGCAGGTTCTGTGGGGGCGTATTGGGCAGAACGACCACGGCCGTGTGCCCGAGCTTCTTCAGGATCGAGCACAATCCGAAGCTGCTGCCCAGTGCATCACCATCGGGATTGAAGTGCGTGACGATGGCGATGGACCGTGGCCGGGCCAGCAGTTCGCGCAACGAGCTGACCGCGGCCGCAGGGGCTGAAGGAAAATGCATGGGGCGGCTAAAGTAGCCGCCCCATTGCCCATACTTCCTGTGCGTTCCTATTTGTCGTCGAAGCCCACTGCCGGCGTCGGCATGTGCTCGATCAGGATGCCCACGCACCCGATATCGAACTTCTTGTCGCTGCGCTTGGGCTTGGCGTTCACCGCGCCAGGGGCGGTCACCTCCACCATCAGGCGTTTGGTGGCCGTAGCCGTGAATTCGATCGCGTCGGCCATCTCATGCTCCTGGTTGTCCCACAGCACCTTTTCCACGTCCTCGAACATGCGCTTCGTCTCGGTCACCGTGGTCTCCTTGAATTTACCGCTCGGGTTGCCGTTGGCATCCAGCAGTTCCTCCTTCTTGATCACCTGCTCGCTCACATCCTTCGGCTCGCGCACCTTCTCTATCAGCCTTGCCACCACGTGATCACCGATCACTTTCTCGTCGTAGCAGAACGCGATGCGATAGTCCTGCCCTTTGTAAACGATGATGTTCAGTTCGGTGGGCACACCGATCTGCACGCTGGCGCTCTTGCTCTGGCCGTTCATGCTGAAGCGCGTGTCAGTGGAGCGCTCACAGTTGAAGCGATGGAAATCAGCGCAGTCGTCCTGTGCGAACGTACTTGTGGCCAGCAACAAAGGCAGTATGGCGAGGGCTTGGGTCAGTTGGCTTCTCATTCGGGTAGGCCCGTTCGGCGACGGGCGATGTGGGTTCAAGCGTTGGCTTGTTTGTCCTCGGCTTTGGTGATCGTGTCCCGGAGAGCGGCCACGGCGGTCTTCAGTTCCTCATACTTCGCGGCGGTGATCGACACGGATACATCGTCGCCCAGCACCATGCGGCCGCTGGAGGACTTGCCCGTATTCGGTGTGCGCACCACGTTCAATTGGTCATAGATGTCCCGGATCGCCATCAACCGCTGTCGGGTGGGAGCCACGTTGGTGTCGTCTTTCGTCGATTCCATCATGTCGATGAGCTGCTCAAGGCTCACCTTCTGTTCGGCGATGCGCGATATCAGCGGGCTCTTCTCATCGTACGGACCTTGCTGGGCCATCACCAAGTGCATGCTTTCGACCCATCCACCTGCGAGTACCAGCGAAAGCGTGGGCCCCATCTGTTCCTGCTGGAGTTTCTGGTAGGCCGAGTAATACGCGTCATTGGCGAGCACATCGAGCGAGTCCCCGTGCGTGAGGTTCTTCTCCAAGCGCCGCTGCACGTCGCCGTTGAACGCGTTGGTGAGCCCGAGTTGTTCGCCGAGGTCCTTGCACGCGAGGTAGTAGCGTACCACTTCGCTCGTGAGCTTGAAGTTGCTGGCGTACACCATGTCCGTGGCGTATACGCCGAAGTTCAGCGCGCGGCCGGACAAAGTGGCGAAGCGGTCGGCCTTCGGGGTGGCGCTCATCGCGCTCTTCTGGCCCTTGCCATTGAGCGCACGCACGATCATGAACAACTCATTGGGCGTGGGCATCTGGTACAGGCTGCTGGCCTGCGCCGAGGCGTCCTCACCACCGATCACGAGTGCAGGGCCTTTGTCCTGGGTGGTCTGTGGAGCCGGCTCATCCCCACAGGCGATGAACAGACCGGAAGTGAGCAGGACAGTGGCGTAACGGATCCGCATGGGTGGGTGGAAAAAGCGTGAACCCCGCGCCGGGCAGGGCGGTGCGAAGGAAATCACCTCCATACCCCCACCTATTGGATGACGCGTCTACTTTTGCGCCGCTTTTTCAACAACACCCTCATGCCTTCGCCGGGCTTCGGCGGACAACGTATGGCTGGCAACAGGACTTTCACCATGATCAAACCCGAAGCAGTGGCAGCAGGCCATGCCGGGAAGATCCTGGACATGATCATGGCGAGCGGTTTCCGCGTGGTAGCGCTGAAGTATACCCGGCTCTCCCACCACGAGGCGGGTGCTTTCTACGAAGTACACAAGGAGCGTCCCTTCTACGGTGAACTCGTGGATTACATGGCGAGCGGCCCCATTTACGCGGCGATCCTGGAGAAGGCCAACGCGATGGAGGACTTCCGCAAGCTCATCGGGGCCACCGATCCGGCCAACGCGGAGGAAGGCACCATCCGCAAGCGCTTCGCCGAGAGCAAGGCCAAGAACGCGGTGCACGGCAGCGACAGCGATGACAACGCGCTGATCGAAGGCCATTTCTTCTTCAGCTCCCGCGAGCAGTACTGAGCCCACCGGCCGGACCGGCGCTAACTTCCACCGCATGATGCGCGTGTGGCTCTTCTGTTGCTGCTCCCTCGCGGCCATTGCAAGCCATGCGCAGCAGCCGCGCATCACCGAGCAGCAAGCGAAGTCGGCCGTATACCGGATCGTGCGGTATTCCGGTCTGCAGCCCAACTTCATCGTACGGGAGAATACGGGCATCCCCACGGCCATCGCTTTTATCAAGGCGCGCAAACGCTGGATCGAATACAACCCCTCCGTCATCGCCGGCATCGTGGATTCGGCGCGAACGGATTGGAGCGCGGTGAGCATCCTGGCGCACGAGATCGCGCACCACCTGCTGGGGCACACGCTGGAACCCGGCAAGCGCCACCCCGGAGACGAACTGGCCTGCGATCTCTATTCCGGCTTCATCCTGAACGCGATGGGGGCCACACTGGACGAAAGCCTCTCGGCGATGCGTGTATCAGGCCACGCGCTGGACACGTTGCGGCACCCGCAGAAGGAAGCCCGGCTTGACGCGATACGTCAGGGATGGCTCGATCGGGAACGCATCGCGCGCGGCGAGGACATCGCGTGCACAGCCCCGCCCGAAGACCTCAAGTGGTCCATCTCCTTCGAGGGCGACCCGAACACCTACTATGTGAACGCCTCCGATCAGGTCGTCTGGTTCAATGAGCTGGCGGAACCCATCGTGCTGGGCGGTTTCACCACAAGTACCCAGAAGGCCTATGCCTTCACCATCCTGTGGAATGCGGAGGTGCTCGAAGTCGATGGTCGCGGCTCGGTCTGGAACAGGAGCGCGCACGGTATGATGACGCCGATCGGGAAGATGACCGCCCTGACGGAGCGGTGAATGCTCAATCGATCCGGATCTCCTTCACCACCTCCCGCTCGAAGCGTCGGTTGAGCAACTCAACGAGCGTGGTGCGCATGAAATGGAGCTCTTGGCGGAGCGGGGCGCTGTCCACTTTCACCGTGAGTTTGCCTCTGCGCAGGTCCATGCTCCGGGTGTGCCGCGCGATCATCTCTCCCGCCACCTCGTTCCACACGGCGCGAATGGCCTGCTCGTCCAATTTGCCGCGCAGTCCGTAGTCCTCGACGAGGGCTTCAAGCGCCTCCTTCAACGACCGTTCGTTGCTGTTCCTGCGGTGCATGGGCGAGTTCGAAGAAACGGGTGTCCTGCGGAAGTCCGTCGAGCGCGGTGTGCAAGCGCCCGGCGTCGGTGTCGGTGATGATGACCTGCCCGAAGCGGCCGCCGCCGAGCAGCTTCAGCAGGTGCCGCATGCGAAGCGGATCGATCTTGTCGAAGATATCGTCGAGCAAGAGAATGGGACGCTTTCCACTGCGTTGCGCGGTGAGGTCGAACTGCGCGAGTTTCAAGGCGATCAAATAGGTCTTCTGCTGGCCTTGGCTGCCGTAACGCTTGAGCGGTTGCCCACCGATGGTGAAGATGAGATCGTCCTTGTGAACACCGCCCGTGGTGTGCTCCGCGCCGAGGTCGCGTTGCCAATGCTCATCCAGGATGTCTCGCATCGAACGCTCTCCCAATTCGCTCTTGTAGCCCAGGTCCACCGTCTCCGGGCCACTGGTGATCCCCGCATAGTGACTGGCCAGTAGCGGAATCAATTCGTTCATGAAGGCCTTGCGCACGGCATGAACGGCTTCCCCTTGCGTGATCAGTTGCTCGTCCCACGGCTCAGTGGTCGAGCGGTTCGCTCCCCCACCCTGTGCCATGTTCTTCAACAGCACATTCCGTTGGGCCAGCGCGCGGTTGTAGCGCATCAATGCTTCCAGGTAAGCCCGGTCGAACTGCGCGATCAATCCGTCCAAGAAGCGGCGGCGCACATCGCTACCGTCCAGTACCAGTTGCCCGTCGTAGGGCGTGATCATCACCACGGGTACCCGGCCCACATGGTCGCTCAGTCGCTCGTACTCCTTCTTGTTGCGGGTGAAGACCTTGCGGACACCCTTGCGCACGCTGCACGCCAAGCTGTCCACGCCATCCTCCGTCACCAGTTCGCCCTTCACGATGAAGTACTCCTCCCCGTGCAGCACATTGTGGCTGTCCTGCGGCTCGAAGTAGCTCTTGCACAGGCCCAAGTAGTGTACCGCGTCCAGCAAGTTGGTCTTCCCCGTGCCGTTCGGGCCGGTGATGCAGTTCACCTGCGGACCCAACTCCAAGGCCGCTTCCCGGTGGTTCCGGAATTGCAGCACGGACAGGCGTTGCAGGTGGATGTTCATGCCGGGAAAGTCAAACTGGAAGGGCCTTCACTCCGGCCTGAGGCCGGGGGTGAACTCCAGAGCGTTCAAAGATAGCCCCGCCCCCTTCGCCCGTTCCCCCGGAACGTCTACTTTTGCGCCCCGCCGGAAAACCCCGGTACTCAGACGAATGGCTACCAAGACCACCCCGCCCGCCGAGAACAAGGACCTCGATATCGGCGAGATCTACACGAAGACTGAACTGTTCTTCGACAAGAACAAGAAGATGGTGACCGGTGCGGTGATCGCCGTGCTGGTCGTTGTGGGCGGCATTCTCGGCTACAAGAAGTTCGTCGCGGAGCCCAAAGCGGCGGACGCGCAAAAGGCGGTCTGGAAAGCGCAGTACTGGTTCGAGATCGACTCGCTCGACCTGGCGATCAACGGGGACGGCAACTACCTCGGCTTCCTGCAAGTGGTGGATGCCTACGGCAGCACGCCCGCAGGTGAGGCCGCGAACTTCTACCTCGGCGTTTGCTACCACCAGAAGGGGGAATGGGAGACGGCCCTCAACTACTACAAGGAAGCCGACCTGGACGATGATGTGCTGCGCGTGATGGCCGTGGGCAACCAAGGTGATGTACTCACCGAGCTCGGCCGTACCGACGAGGCGATCGGCCAGTTCGAGAAGGCCGCCAACATGGTGAAGAGCGACTACACCACACCGATGTTCCTGATGAAGGCCGGTATCCTCTACCGCCAGAAGAACGATCACAAGAACGCGGCCAAGTGCTTCGGGCGCATCGCCACGGACTTCCCCACCTCACCTGACGTGCAGCAGGCCAAGAAGTACGCGGCTTACGCTGAAGCCATGAGCGGCCAAGGCTAGAATGGCCACTGAAGGCAAGGATCTTTCAGCTTACGATGCGGCCGGCGTCCCCAGTGGCGCCGGTCTGCGTTTGGGCATCGCGGTGAGCGCCTGGAACCCGGAGATCACCGGTGCTTTGCGCGACGGTGCTGTGGAGACCCTGCTGAAGCACGGCGTGTCCTTGAAGATGATGGTGGAGGAGCAGGTGCCCGGGAGCTTCGAACTGCCCTTGGGAGCGCAAACACTCTTGGAACATCGCGGCGTGGACGGCGTGATCTGCATCGGCAGCGTGGTGCGCGGCGAAACCCCTCACTTTGATTATGTCTGTCAGTCGGTTAGCCAAGGCATCATGGACCTGAACTTGAAGCACGGGAAGCCGGTGATCTTCTGCGTTCTCACGGACAACACCATGGAGCAGGCGCGTGACCGTAGTGGAGGCAAGCACGGCAACAAAGGCATCGAATGCGCGGTGGCGCTTCTTCGTATGTGCGATCTGGTGCGCCGGTCTCCAGGCTTCAGGACTCCTGACGAGGAGTGAGCCGACTCTTCTTCCGCTACTGGCGAGCGTGAACCGGATGGAGCCCGGTTTCCCTTTACCAGCGCTCCTCCTTGCTTTTTTCGAACCGCGTGCTGAAACCCAAACCGACGGTGAAGAAGTGGTATGGTCCGCTCTTTTCCACGTACCCGGGAAAATCATCCAAGCACAGGACCGCCGGCGTGAATTTGGCCGCGTCCGACTCGTAGCCAGCGGTCACACCGAAAGCGAGGTTGTCCGAGGCATGCACATAATAGCCGAAGGTGCTGGACCAGTGCAGCCCCTCTTGAACGACATCGTCCACGCAGGTCGCACAGTCCCACTTCCAGCGGCTGTTGCCCACCTTGACGTTGAACTCATAGAACGCATTGGGACCGGTGTAACGCGCATAGAGCGCTTTCAGGTAGTAGGTCAGCCGCCCAGCATCCCCTTGTGTGTTGAGCTGTGAGAAGGTGGTCTTCTTCAACTCCCAGCCCATGGCCGATCCGCCCAGGCCTATCCCCAGTCCTTTCCACAGCGGGAACTGCACGCAGAGATCGAATTCGCCCAGCGGCGCGGTGAGCCGCCCGAAGATCTTGTTGCCCATTTGAGCGGGCAACACCAGCGTACCCTGCAAGGTGGGCTTCTGCGCGGGCAGCCGCTCCTGCGACAGGGCCTTGCCGCCGATCAGCAACATCAACAGCACACCCGTCAACCTCATGCGTGCTTCAAACGGAATTTGCGCACGGTGCGTTGTGATGTGGTCGCCAGTTCGAAATAGTACTCACCGTCCGGTGCGGCTCCAATGGGCAACTCCAGCACATGCCTGCCCTCCCCTTTCGATTGTGCCGGCCAGTCCTTGTAGGGTTGATGGCCAATGTCCAGCATGGCGGAGCGGACTTCTTCCGGTCCGGGAAGCATCACCTCAACACGTATGCGCACCGGATGGTATTCCACATGCAGGGCGAGCAATTCGGCGTGGGAGGCCACCGGGCGTTCTTCCATCATCGCCTTCCGCTTGAAGCGGCGGAAAACCATCGCCGCGAAGAGCAGGGTGAGCGAGATCAGGAGCGCGGTGCGCAGATGGTCGATCCAAGGCATGGTTCAGAGCATGATCACCCCTTCGATCCCGGCAGCCAGTTCATAGCGTGCCACCACCTCCTCGGCGCTCATCATCACCTCGCGCACGGTAATGCTCAAGTACTTGCCACCCGTGCTGTACTTGCGCAGCACCTCGGACTCAGGCGGGAAGAGTGCCAAGACACGTTCCAGCCGGGCGGTTTCCGGCTCAAAGATCAGCTTGAACATGTACACGCTGGGCCATTCATGCACCTCGTTCAAGCGGTCCAGCAGGCGTTGTTTGGTCTCGGCGTTGAGCATCTGCAGCGTTCAAAGGTATTGGCCGGAGGCGCCCGTTGTGGCGCTTCGGACATGAACCACGAAGCTCACGGACCTTACCTTCATTGAAGCGGCTGCGGGCAAGTGCGGTGAACACAGATGTTAACCGGCGGCTATCGGAACGGTCAGCGCATGAACTTTGTCCGAAGTGCCGTGTACCGCTTCCCGGATGACCGCACTCCACGACAGCATGACCCGCGCCCTCGCCCTCGTCTCCCTCAACCTTTGCACGGTGGCCCTTCTCGCCCAAGCCGAATCGACACCTTCGAAGGACCAGTCCAATGATGAACTGGGCAAACAGGCCCAATACGGATACGCCGCTCCCGCGCAGGATGCTTATCAAGGGGCTTGGTCCGTTTCAGATGCACAACGCACCGCCGCCGTGTGGAAGGCGCTCTGCGATGCGCGCCCGATGGATGTGAACGCACAGTTCAACTGGTTCCGCAGCGAACGCAACGCCCGGTTGAGCTCGAACAACGGCCGGTTGCAAGAGAAGGATGAAGCGGAGCTCAACTCCATCGCCGAACGCATCAACTCCACGGCACCGGGCAGTTTCGAGCAGCACCTCAGCAGCTACTATGTCGGCTTCCCGGACCGCTCGGCTTTCAAGGAGTTGGAACAGGCCAGCTCGGCCGGCCCCGACCGTGCCGAACTGATCCTGCCCATGCTCACCTGGTCCAATGCGAACGGTGACAAAGGGGCGCTGGATCGGTGGTGCGGTCAATTGGAGCAACGCGGCGGACTCGCTCCTGCGCTCACCGATGTTGCTTCGGACCTGCTGTTGAGCGTGGATGAGGGCGGCATCGTCTTCACCAACGGCGACATGGACGCAGCCCCGACACTCGTGCGGCAGCGGCTGCACGATCAGCGGCGAGATGTTCTCGTCATCGACCAACGCCTGTTGGCGGATCCGACCTACCGGCAGCGCGTTTGGAACGAGGCCAAAGCCAGCGGCCCAGTTCCCGCACCGGGTCCAGCGTTCGCACATACGCTGCTCGGTGCAACGAACCGACCAGTGTTCCTTGCCCTTAGCCTTGACCGGGAGTGGTTCGATGCCTTCCAAGGCCAACTGTGCGCCACCGGCATCGCCTTCGCCATCAGTGGTCGGAACGGATGCGGCACCCATACGCTCGAGCAGCGATGGGGCCTGATGAAGAAGACCATGGCCGCCGGGCCGCTCAGTCGCAATTATCTGCTTCCAGGCTCCATCCTGTTGCAGAAGTACCGATCCGAACCGACGGATGAGAAGCGCGCCTCCCAACTGGAGTTCGAACTGCGCGCCATGGCCGGGAAGCTCGGAGCCACACAGGACCTCATCAAAGCCGGGGTGCTCACCCACTGACCGATGGGGCTCTTCCGTACCGACCACCAGGCGCTCAGCGATGAACGGCTCATGGAACTGATCGTCCGCGGTGATGAGCGCGCGTTCGGCGCGCTGTACGATCGCTACCAGCGCAAGCTGATCACCTACTTCAGCCGTATGCTCTGGAACGACCGCGAGCGTGCGCAGGATTTCCTGCAGGAGCTCTTCACCAAGATCGCCCGCAAACCGGACAGCTATGACCCCTCGCGCCCGTTCAGCACGTGGTTGTACAGCGTGGCCAACAACATGTGCAAGAACGAGTACCGGCGCGAAGGCACGCGCAAGGCAGCCGTTCCGCACCTGAAAGCCGAGACCGACCATGTGAACGCCATCCACGGCGACGGCGTGGACCGGGAACGCTTCCGCCTGCGTTTGGACCAGGAGCTCGACAAGCTCGACCCCGACCAGAAGGCCACCTTCGTGATGCGTTACCACGAGGATATGGCCATCAAGGAGATCGCCGGCGCGTTCGGCATCTCGGAAGGCACCGTGAAGAGCCGGCTCTTCTACACGTTGAAGAAGCTCGCCGAGCGCCTCAACGAATTCGATCCCCGCATCCTCCAACAAACTTCCTCACCGAAAGCCCGGTGAACCGAACCATGGAACGTCGCGAACTGTACGAACCCGAAGACATCGAGCAATTGCTCATCGAGCGGCCCTACGACGAACTGCTGGAGATGGAGCGCGCCTTCGTGCTGCGCCACCTCAGCGGCCGTGATGAGTACGAGGCCATGCGCGCGCTCTTACTGAAGGTGCATGATGATGACGCGCACATGGAGCCCATCGATGCCGATCCTGCCGTACGCGCCCATGTGCTGGACGTGTTCCGCGCGGAGCAGCGCCCACAATGGCGCATCTGGCTGAACAGCGTGCCCGCTTTCCTCCTGCCGAAGCAGACCTCGGACCTCTGGCGGCCCGCGCTCGCCTTGGGATCCGTGGCCCTGGTGGTCTGGCTCGTGGTGATCGGTACGCGCCAGCTGGAACAGGCGGACGCACCTCAAATGGCCGAGCTGAAGGAAACGAAGCGTGTTGAGAATGAAAAGGCTGCGACGGAGAAACCCCAAGAACCTTCTGCAACTCTGGAGGAGCTTCGCGCCGAACAAGCGCAAGGTGCTGTGAGCACCGTAACCAACACGGATGCGATCACGGATGATATGAAAGCGGACCAACCAGTGTTCACCCCCGATGTGGACGCCACCATTGCGGGCAAGGCGGAAGCGGAAAGCCCAGCACCCCCGCCCGCCGCCGAGGCCCGAATGGACGTGGCCGTTACCGAAGACCTGGAGAAGGAGTTCGCCGATGGCCAATTCGAGGAGGTCTCCCGGGCAGGTGCAGCCGCGATCCGCTTGGATACCGCAAGCTTGGCAACAGGTGACGCCTCGCACCTGGTGACCGGTAATGAGCTCGCGCTCAATTTCTCAACGACTAATGCGGCCCCGGCCCAGGTGGAACAAACGGTGTCGGCCAAGAGCGTTCAGGTATTCACACAGCGCGAGAAAGCCAAGAGGCAGCAAGAGCGCAAACGCTCTGTGGCGTGGGACAGCGGCAATACCGATGATGCCGCTACCGCTGATGCCGGCGCGTACATCGGTCTGCTGCGCGCAGCGTGGTAGAGCTTACTCGACCTTGAAGGAGCGGGAGATCTCGAAGTCCTTCGCGGTCACTTTCAAGGTCATCGCTGCCTTGGGGAACCCGCCCTTGTCCAAACGGCGGATCAGTTCCGGGGTCAGGGCCTTACCTTCCTCCTTGTACCAAGTGCGGCCCTTTTCGTCCACCACCTCGATCACCACTTTACCGATGGGCCGGTCGCTGTTGATGCTCACATTCACAAAGGCCGAGGATCGCGTACACGTCACCTCCACACGAGCAGTACCTTCCGGGACACACGGCATGGCCTGAGCGATCGGGAAGGTGGTGAGGAGTGACGCGAAGAGGACCGTTCGGAGCGACTTGCGCATGGTGCCTGGTAAGGGACTGCACAAAAGTAGGATCCCTATCCCGAATTGTCCATCCACCGAAAGGATGACCCTTGGATCGATCGGAAGACCGATGTCACCTATGTCGCAGATCCGGCGCAAGATCGGGCCGTCGGATGCTTGGATCCCTGAGGATCAGGGCTTGACGGCAGCCTCCATGTCCGCCCCGGACTCCATGAGTTTTTCCACTGCATTGGTCCGCAGCGCATAGGTGAAGCCTTTCTGGAGGGACCATGCACCATAGGCCCCGTCCTTCCGAAGCGCCAAGAAGCCTACTTGGTGGTCCAACGGATTGGGCAGAAATTTCAGGATACGGCGGACGGCTTCTTTGCACGCCGCTTCCGGCTCGATGCCCTGACGCATCAGTTCCACCACGGTATGGCTGCCAACGGTACGGATCACCAGTTCACCCGTACCCGTGGAGCACGCTGCGCCCACTTCCCCGTCCACGAAGAGCCCTGCACCGATGATCGGACTATCCCCTATCCGCCCATGGATCTTGTAGGCCATTCCACTGGTCGTACAGCTCCCTGCCATCCGGCCGTTCGCATCCATGGCGATCAGACCGATGGTATCGTGGTTCTCACGGTTCGCGATCGGCTTGTACTCGCTGGTCTTCAGCCATTCCTCGTACGCCGCGCGCACCTCGGGTATGTTCACCTCCTTCTCCGTGAAGCCGTTCTGCAGCGCCCAGCGTAGAGCTCCATCACCCGCAAGCATCACATGGGGTGTGCGCTCCATGATGGCACGTGCCACACTGATGGGATGCTCTATCCTCTCGAGGAACGCCACCGCACCGCACCGCCCATCGTGGTCCTGGATGCAGGCATCCAAGGTCGTATGGCCATCACGGTCCGGTGTTCCGCCCAAACCCACGCTGCGGTTCGTGAAGTCGCTTTCCGTCACCATCACGCCGCGCTCAACGGCGTCCAACACGCTGCTCTTCGCCGTGAGCGTCTCCCACGCCTTGGCATTCGCGGCCAGCCCGTGGTCCCATGTGCTCAGGATGATGGCGCCTTCGATCTTCGGGGTCGCGGTCAGCGATGCCTTGCCCTCAGGCTGCACGGCACCTTGATCTTCACTGCCTGCGCACCCGGCCAACAATGCGGCCGATCCCGCGAGACCGGTCTTGAGGAATTCCCTTCTGTCCTTCATCCGTGGCCAATCTAACCCGTAGGACGGCTGGCGCTTATCCTTGTCACATGAGCACCACGAACTTTTCCGTGCGAAGTATCGCCTGGCCGATGACCGTGCTGACCTCACTGTTCTTCATGTGGGGGTTCATGACGGTGATGAACGATGTGCTCGTGCCGCACTGGAAGAAGGACTTCGACCTCTCTTACTGGGAAGGGATGTCGGTGAGCCTCTGTTTTTTCGGCGCCTATTTCATCGGCTCCTTCGTGTACTGGCTGCTTTCCACATGGGGCTACGATCCGATCGTCCGTTTCGGCTACAAGCGCGGGGCGGTGCTCGGCCTGGTCATCTCGGCCGTGGGTTGCGCGCTCTTCGTTCCAGCGTCCTATCTGCACACGTTCGGTGGATTCCTAAGTGCCTTGTTCGTTTTGGGCCTCGGCTTCACGCTGCTGCAGATCAGCGCGAACCCCTTCGTCGCGATCATCGGCAGTGAGGACGGGGCCAGCAGTCGGCTCAACCTCGCCCAAGCGTTCAACTCCTTGGGAACCACGCTCGCACCGATCATCGGCGGGTATCTCGTTTTCAACCGCATCACGGACACGCAGTCTCTGGTGGTACCCTACCTGGTCTATTGCGGCATCTTCCTCATCCTGGCCGGCCTCCTTTCGGTGACACGGTTACCAGAACCTCCATCTCTTCCTGCCAAGGGTGGGCATGCGCTCCGTCACCCGCAGGTGCGTTATGGCATGGCAGCGATCTTCTCCTATGTGGGGGCGGAGGTCGCCATCGGTATCCTGTTCATCAACTTCGTAAAACTGCCGGCGGTGATGGGCCTGGAGGAAGGAACGGCGAAATTCTACCTGAGCCTGTATTGGGGCGGTGCCATGTGCGGCCGCTTTCTCGGCGCGCTCGCCCTTTCCGATCAGGTGCAGGAGAAGTGGAGACCCGGGCTCATCGCAGCGCTCGGCCTTGGATTGTTCGCCTTCATCCTGTTCATACAACGGGTGTCCGGCGGTTTGGACCTTCAGGCGCTTTGGCCGATGTTGGCGCTCATCGCCATCAATGCGGCGGCCTTTGTCGTTGTCGGTCGTTCTTCGTCCGCCACCCTCGGTGTCTTCGCATGCTTGGCGGCGATGCTCTGCGGAAGTGCGATGGTGACGCACGGTTCATGGGCACTGTGGTCGCTCGTGGCGATCGGCCTGTTCAACTCGGTGATGTGGAGCAACATCTTCACCTTGGCCATCGAGGGCTTGAAAGAGGACACGAGCCAAGGCAGTTCCCTCTTGGTGATGATGATCGCCGGTGGTGCGGTGATCCCGAAGCTGCAAGGTCTCATGGCCGATAGTTCCTGGGGCCTGCAGTTCTCCTTCGTGGTGCCCTTGGTGTGCTATGCCTACTTGGCCTGGTACGGCTTCATCAGTTCCTCGCACACGTCCGCCATCGCCCCTCCTTCACTCACTGATCCGGACCGGGCCGCATGATCGCTGGTATCGACATCGGGGGCACCACTACCAAGATCGGACTGGTGAAAGACCACGCCGTGATCTCGCGATCACGGATCACCACCACCGGCCATGCCGATGAACACGCCTTCGCCGACGCGATCGCTGCCGAGATCGCACGACTGACAAGCGACACCGGACAACCGATAACGGCCGCAGGCATCGGTGCGCCCAACGGTAATCAATTGACGGGAACGATCGATCAGGCGCCGAACCTGCCGTGGAAGAACAACGTGCCCTTGGCGCTCATGCTCGGCGAACGCCTGAACGTGCCCTGCACCTTGGGCAATGATGCCAACGCCGCCGCCTTGGGCGAATGGCGCTACGGTGCGGGACGCGGCTCCAATGACCTGATCGTGGTCACGTTGGGAACGGGTCTCGGCAGCGGCTTCATCGTGAACGGGCAGCTTATGCTGGGCCCCTTCGGCAATGCGGGCGAACTGGGCCATGTGATCACCGTGATCGACGGACGGCTCTGCACCTGCGGGCGCAAAGGATGTTTGGAAGCCTACGTGAGCATCCGGGGCATGCGCCAGACCTATCTCGAACTCGCTGATTCCTCCGAATTGCTGAAGGAAGAAGGCGTGAAGCCCATCGCGGAGGCTGCGATGCGCGGTGAGGACGCGGCCGTGCAAGCGTTCCGCGACACAGCGCGTTGGCTGGCCGTGGGCTTGGCGAACGCGGTGGCGCACACTTGTCCGGAACGCATCATCCTCTTCGGTGGGATCGCCCGCAACGGCGATGTGCTGATGAACCCGCTGAAGCGCATGTTCAATGATGCGCTGTTGAACATCTACAAGGGCAAGGTGGAACTCCTGCTCAGCGGACTGGAAGAAGATGATGCGGGCATGCTCGGTGCTGCGGCCTTGACGGGGCCCTGATGATCGCTCCCGCGATCTCCGGGGACAGCGTAAGTTTCGGCTCATGCGCTCACCCCTTCCGTCCGCTGTCCTGCTGGCCTCCTGCATCACCGGTGCTTCCGCACAGGTGGACCACGCCATCAACGACGTCAACCCCTTCATCGGTACCGGTGGCCACGGCCACACGTTCCCGGGAGCCTGCGTCCCGAACGGCCTCGTACAACTGAGCCCGGACACGCGCGCGGACGGCATGATGGACTGGGACGGCTGCGGGGGCTACCACTACTCCGATAGCGTGATCCACGGGTTCAGCCACACGCACCTGAGCGGAACCGGCGTCGCGGACCTGTGTGATGTGCTCCTGATGCCGATGGACCACAACCCCGAACCGAAAGATCTCACCGGAACAACGAACCCATGGTCTTCGCGCTTCTCCCATACGAACGAAAGCGCGCATGCGGGCTACTACCGTGTGCATCTGGATGACCCGGACGTGGAAGCGGAGCTCACCGCAACCCAACGGGCGGGCGTTCACCGCTACACATGGCCGAAAGACAAGGAACAAGTGCTCGTGTTGGACCTCAAGCACCGCGACAAGCTCCTCGATGGCTCCATCCTGCAAGTGAGCAAGACCGAGATCACGGGCGAACGCCGGAGCGACTCTTGGGCAAAAGACCAGCGGCTATTCTTCTGCATCCGCGTGAACAAGCCGATGTTCCCTTCGGTGACGCCGCTGCCCGGTGATCCACCTCTCTCACGAACGCCCGGCAAGAAGACCACGCAGATCTTCCTCCTGGGAAAGTCTGACGGTACGCCTGTGATCGTGAAGGTGGGTATCAGCGCGGTGAGTGCGGAAGGCGCTCGTGCGAACCTGGATGCCGAGGTGCCCGGTTGGGACTTCGACGCCGTGCGCACGCAAGCGGAAGCGGCGTGGAACGCCAAGCTGGGCAAGATCGAAGTCTCCGGTGGAAGTCGCGAACAGCAGCGCATCTTCTACTCGGCGCTGTACCACTGCTATGTGGCGCCCTACATATTCAACGATGTGGACGGCAACTACCGCGGCATGGACGGCGAAGTCCACCACGCCGATCACAACGTGTACACGGTATTCAGCCTGTGGGACACCTTCCGAGCGCTGCACCCGCTGATGACGATCCTGGAGCCGGACATGACGAGCGACTTCATCAAGACCTTCCTGGTGAACTACCAGCAAGGCGGCAAATTGCCCGTGTGGGAGCTCTGGGGCAACGAGACCAACTGCATGATCGGCTACCACAGCGTGAGCGTGATCGCCGATGCGTACTTGAAAGGCATCCGGGGGTTCGATAACAACCTGGCGCTCGAAGCGATGATGGCCAGCGCCAACCGCAACGAGCCGGGTCTCAATGCCTATCGCAAGAACGGCTTCATCAGCGGAGAGGATGAGAGTGATGACGTGAGCAAAACACTGGAGTACTCCTTCGATGATGCATGCATCGCCGCCATGGCGGAAGAGCTTCAGCATTTCCCTTCGTGGGACAAGGTATCGATGGACCGTTTGGACAGCATCGCGCACGTCTTCACCATGCGCGGTCTGAACGCACAGAACCTGTTCGACCCGGTATCGGGTTTCTACCGTGCAAGGCGCAATGGCGGCTTTGCTGCCAACTTCGATCCGTTCGAGGTGAACTTCCACTACACAGAGGCGAATGCGTGGCAGTACAGCTTGTTCCCGCCCCAGCCTTACATGTCCCCTGCCCTGTCGGAGAGCGACAGGTCCCTCCTGAAAGCGCATCTGGACAAGCTCTTCTCCGCAGAAAGCAGCACGTCCGGCAGGGAGCAAGCGGATATCACCGGACTGATCGGCCAGTACGCGCACGGCAATGAGCCCAGCCATCACATAGCCTACCTCTACAACCATACGGGCGAGCCACAAAAGACCCGTGAGTTGGCACGGCGGATCATGAAGGACTTCTACCACGATCATCCGGACGGGCTCATCGGCAATGAGGACTGCGGACAGATGAGCGCGTGGTACGTGATGAGCGCCATCGGTCTCTACCAGATCGCTCCCGGCATCGACACGCGATATGAGCTCGGTCATCCCCTCTTCTCGAACGCGCGCATCGCATTGCCCGGCAGCAAGACGTGGGTCATGGCCGTTGATACATCGGCGGCCGGACCGCCCAGTGTGGCCGGGCTGGATATCGGCAACCGCCGGATCAACCCGATCTCGGTCACTCATGCCGGGATCATCGCGGGTGGGGGCATCGCGTTCAACAAGGATCGTGTCGCTTTCGTGAAGGATACGGGACCTTTCGTTCTGGATGGTGCTTACATCAAAGCGCACAGGGCTGCAGGTTGCGAACGACCTGGTGCCCCCATCATCGAAGCGGCTTCATCGGTGTTCACCGATTTCCTTCAAGTGACGGTCATCGGGAAAGGCACCTGCACCATTACCGAGAACGGGATCAAGCGTTCGTGCGTACCCTGTGTCCCGTTCCAACTGGTGAATTCGGCTGACGTTGCAGTGGACTGGAGCGATGACCTCGCCCCTGTCCAAGCCCACTTCACCAGGATCGATGGCGGTCGCACCTTGGAATTGGAAAGCACCTACGCCAACCAGTACGCCGCCGGTGGCGATCAAGCGCTCATCGACGGCATCCGCGGCGGCACGGACTTCCGCACGGGTGAATGGCAGGGCTTCCGCGAACACGATCTGCTGGCCACCGTGGACTTCGGCCGCGTGAAGAAGCTCAAACGCGCTGGGCTCAGCGTGCTCCAGGATGAGAACGCGTGGATCTGGTACCCGGCTTCCATCACGATCGCATGGAGCGCGAACGGCCGCACATGGAGCAGCTCGGAGGTGACCAACTCCGTTGACCGCCACGCGACCGGTGGCCAGAAACAGGAACTGTGGTCCGAGGTCATCGGAAAGAAGGCACGGTTCGTCAAGATCATCGCCAAGAACGCGGGACCCTGCCCGGACTGGCACAAAGGCAAGGGCGGCACCACTTGGATCTTCGCGGATGAGATCCTGATAGAGGCCGAATGACGGTCCGCCGAGCATCAGCCCGGCTGCAGCGAGCCGGGCTTGCCGCGGCTATCGCCGCTCTCCGGCGGACTGTCAGAACGCAGAACGCCCGGCGGAAGCCGGGCGTTCCAGTTTGAAAGTATCCGCGTTCTTACCGCACCACTTGCAACTGCTCCGTCTTGGACCAGTTGTCCGTGGAGAGGCGCACCGCGTAGTTGCCGTTGCTGAGCATGCCCAGATCGAAGCGCTCCGTGCGGCCAATGGTCGCGTTGAACTGTTCGCTCATTACCACGCGGCCCATCACGTCCATCACATCCACGCGCACCTTGCCGGTGAGGCCGTCAGCCATGCGCACGAACAGCTCGCCGTTCGTCGGATTGGGGAACATCGCGAAACCGTCTACCGTGAACTCATCCACACCTACCAAGCCGCAGCCGACCGTCCAGTAGAGCGGCGGGAAGCCTTGGCCCGAAGCGCAGGATCCTGCCTGGCTGCTGATCACGAGCAATGTGAGCGCATTGTCCGGATTGCTGCTGGAGATGGCCAAGCCACCGATCTGGCCGCCTTGGTTGCCCATGTAAACGATCTGGGCAGAGGTGTCCAGACCGTTGAAGATCTGGATGTAGTCGTTCACGAGCAGCTGGCCGTAGCCGAAGTTGATCGTCACCGGGTCGTTGGTGCCACTGGTGTATACGAACCAGGCGGTATCCGCATTGGTGTAGCAGTATTCCACGCCGGTCGGATCGCAGGCCACGTTCACGCAGCTGCTCGACGGCAAGGTGTATTCAGGGCTCACCTGGCGACACAAGGCGTTGTTCTCACTCTCCACGATCACACGCACCAGCGAATCAACCGGGAAGGGACCGGCGAAGTAGGTGCCCGTGGTCACGTTCGTGATGGTGTCCCCGTTCAGCGTATTGCGGATGATGAGGCCGGGCACGTTGGTCCCCAATGCCGATACGTCCACCTGCACGAGGAAGCCATTGTGTACGCAATCCGGGATCTGTTCGAACTCCACCGATGGGCTTGTGCAGTCCAAGCATGCCACGGTCCAATTGATCGGGGTGAAGCCGAAACTGCCGCTAGCGCATTCCACCGAACCATCCGAGGTGAAGTGAACCCACAGCGCATTGTCCGGGTTGCTTGAAACGGCCGGATCCACCTCGCCCATGTCCAGCCCCCCGTTGTTGCCGTAGTAGATCTGCGGAGCGCCGCCATGGTTGCCGTCGCGGATCTCCACACGGTCGCAACAGGACTCGAAAGTCCCCGAGTTCCAGCGCAAGGCGATCGGGTATTGGTTCTCGCTCTGGTACACGATGGTCGTGTCCCAGTTGTTACCGTAGCAATCCTCATAGGTATTGGAGGCGCATCCGATCTGGGCGCAGGGCGGGTTATTGATGAATTCCGGCGACACCATGTTGCACAGGGTGTTCACGTCGGCGTTCAAGGTGAATTGCACGGTGGTCCCATTGGCGAACGGGCCGGCCGAATACAGGCCCGTATCCGTCACCGTCACCACATCCGAATTGAAGGAGTTGGTGAGCTCGAGCGTGGGGTCCGAACCGATACCCGTCACGTGCGTGTTCACCGTGTACGTGCTGTCCGCGCAATTCAGCACCATGCTGAACGTGGCGTCGGGCTGATCGCAATCCAAGCAGCCCACCGTCCACTCCCACGGGGTGAATCCGATCGTACCGTTCGCGCAACTGCTGAACCCGGTGGAGACGGCTTCCATGAACATCGAGGTTCCGTTGGAGATAACCAGCTGTCCAGCGTAGTCGTGGTTGGTGAACTGGAAATTCGGATCGGCATCCATGTCGGTGGACCAGAGCAGCGTTCCCGTATTGTCCACGCCATTGTAAACGCGCACGTTGGTGTAGAACCAGCCCTCGACATACAGCGAACTGAAGAGCATGGCCAGCGATTCCGTTCCGGTGTTCTGGTAGAGCCATGTGGTGGTCGTACCGTTCGAGTAGCAATGCGATTGCAGGATCGCCGGGTTGCCGCAGGTGACATTGATGACGGGGCAGAAGGAGTTCTCGAAATTCCCCAACGGTACGTTGCACAATGCATTGGCGTCGTTGACCAGCGTAAGTTCCACCGGCTGCCCGATCTGGAACGGCCCTGCGGTGTATGTGCCAGGCGTCGTGACGAAGGTGCCCGGTACGCCGACGTTGTTGCCGATCTCCAGTTCCGGGTCCGTTCCCAGGTCCGTCACCGTCACTTCCACCGTGTAGGACTGCTGCGCACAATCCGTGTTCACGACCCCAGCGGTGCCCGCCGGTGGGTCGCAATCCAAGCAACCCACGGTGTAGTTCCAGGGTAATGCGTTGCCGTCCGCGCAGCCGGTGAACTGCGTGGAGGTCATCTTGAGCGTGAGCGCATGATCCGGATTAGTGGATGTGACGAAAATGCCGGTGAGGTCACCGTTGACACCCGTACCGGAATAGAGCACTGGTGCCAGATCGTTCAGACCGTCATAGATAGTGAGCAGATCCCCGTCGAACTGGTAGATGCCCCCACTGTTGAACTGGAGGCGCAGCGGGAAAGTCGTGTTGCCTTGGTAAACGACCGTGTAGACGTCATCATTGGCATAACAGTAGTCGTACGTGTTCGGGCCGCAGCTGATGAGCGGGCAAGGGGAATTGGTGAGCAGCCCGGATTCGACGTTGCACAAGGAGTTCAGCTCGTTCTCGAGGGTCACTTCCACCTCTTGGCCGGGGGTGAAAGGACCAACGATATATTGGCCTGGAGCGGTAGCCGTGACCGTGGGCGCACCACCCGTATTCAAGATGTCGATCGATGGATCGGACCCGATCGCGGTAATGTCCACGACCACGTTGAAAAAGCTGAGATCACAGTTCAGATCGATATCGAACGTGGCAGCGGGTGCCGTGCAATCCAAGCAGCTCACGGTCCACATCCATGGGGTGTAGCCGATACTCTGACTTCCACAATCCACGCTGCCATCCGAACTCGCTTGCATGAACATGTTCGGACCGGTCGATGTAACGATGAGTCCGGAGAGATCCACCAGACCGAACTGGATATCGGTTTGGCTGTAGAGCACCGGCGCGGTGTTGTCCACCCCATCATAGATGGTCAAATTGTCGTAGTTCCACCCTTCCAGGATCAACGAACTGAAATCGACCGCCAAGGCTTCGGTGCCCGCATTCTGATAGAGCCACGAGGTGGTCTCGAAGGACGTGTAGCAATGGGTTTCCTGCAGGGGAGGATCGCCACAAACGATCATCACCGGCGGCGGAGGAGGGGGGAGCGGCGGTGCACTGGGCGAACCCGCATCGCCGGAGGTGTTCAAGGCGACGGCCCCGAGAGCGAGCAGGCAGGCACCCAGCGTGGAAAGGCGTAGCGTTCGGACGTTCATGCGCAGGATAT
Source organism: Flavobacteriales bacterium (assembly GCA_044224725.1). Taxonomy (GTDB): domain Bacteria; phylum Bacteroidota; class Bacteroidia; order Flavobacteriales_F; family PHOS-HE28; genus PHOS-HE28. The sequence continues at coordinate 10,808 of JBGAJW010000038.1, read as the reverse complement.
GTGTTTCGGTTTGGTAGCCTCGCACGGCCAAGGCCGGGCGAATGTAGTGAGGCGCCCGGTCGCGGAGGCACCCCACCCCCACCCCGGGACCCGCACGTTGGGACCGACCTTGAAAAGCTGCCGACCACGGTGGCCTTACCGCATGACTTCAACCGCAACCGCTGCCGATCCCTCCTTACTGGAAAGCCGCATCGTGTAACGGCCGCTCACCAGACCTCCCAGGTCGAATGCGCAATTGGTGCCTGCGCTGCACACCGAAGGGTTGGACAGTACCAAGCGACCGGTCACATCGAACACCTCGGCACTGATGCGGCCCTTCCACCCTGATGGGTGCTGGAAAAACAGAAGCCCTTCCGTTGGATTCGGGGCTAGTACAACCTGGTCCATAGCTGCCTCTCCTGCCCCGACCAATCCGCATCCGACCGTCCACAGCAATGGCGGGACAGCCTGCCCCCCAGCACATGACCCTAGCGAGTCGCTGATCACCAGGATGGCCAACGCGTTGTCCGGGTTGCTGCTGCTGATCGCGAAGCCGGCCATATCGCCACCGTAGTTGCCGGCATAAACGAGCTGCGCCGTCTGGTCCAAGCCATTGTAGACCCAGACCTCATCACCGTCCAGCAGTTGACCGGCCAGGAAGGTCATGGTCACTGGGATGTTCTCCCCGCTCTGGTACACGAACCAGGCGGTATCCTCGTCGCCGTAGCAATGCTCCCCTTGCGTGGGCTCGCATGCCGTGACCACGCAATCATCGGCCGCCCAGGTGAAGTCCTCACTGATGATGCGGCACAGTGGATTGGTGCTGTTCAGCACGGTAAGGTGCGCCAAGGTGTTCACCGGGATAGGGCCGATCACCGTTTCTCCCAGCCCGATATCGCCCAAGGTGTCCCCCGACCAAGAATCCGTGATGCGCAGGTCCGTAGCCGTGCCCAATCCGGTCACGTTCGCTACGATGTTGAACCCGTGGTGCAGGCAGTCCTCAACGACTTCGAAGCTGACTTCAGGATTCGTGCAGTCCAGACAGCTCACACTCCAGTCCCAGGGGTCCGTGCCTCCGTTGTCCTCGCAACTGTCGAAGAAGTCCGACACGAAGCGCACGCACAGCGCATTGTCGGGGTTGCTGCTCGTGAACAACAGCCCCGTCAGGTCACCGGCATTGTTGCCGTTGTACAGGAGCGGCGCCTGGTAGTCCGGGCCGTTGTAGACCTCGATGTGATCGTCAAAGCCCCCGACGAGGCCGGAGTTGAACAGGAGCGCGACGGGATTGGTGCCCACCCCTTGGTACACGATGGTGGTGTCCATATCATTCGGGTAACAGAACTCGAACTGGTAAGGTCCGCAGCCGATCAACGGGCATGGCGCGTTGGTGAGCGGCAGGGAGCCCACGCTGCACAGGTTGTTCTCGTCGCTCACCACGTCCACCGAAACGATGGTCCCGAGCGCGAAGGGGCCTGAATCATATTGGCCCGGTTCAGTCACGGCGATGGCTGGTGCCCCCCCCGTGTTCGTGATGGTCACCGTCGGATCGGACCCCAAGCTATCGATGGTGGTGCGGATGTAGAAGGCGCTGTTGTCGCAGTCGAGCACCACTTCGTAGCTCGCTTCGGGTTGCTCACAATCCAAACAGCCCACCGTCCAGTTCCACTCGCCGATGCCGAAGGTCCCGTCCGCACACGACACGACGTTGTCCGAGGTCATCTCCATATACATGGAAGTGCCCGTGCTGATCACCAACAGTCCGGCCAGGTCGATCGTCTCCATGGAGATGTGATCGAAGAGCACCGGTGCCGTATTGTCGCCGCCGTCATAGATGGTCAGGTGGTCCCATGTACTGCTCTCGATATTGCCCGCGCTGAAGAGGAGAGCCAACGATTCCGGACCGGTATTCTCGTACAGCCAACTCTGGGCGTCATCATTCGTGTAGCAGTATGCATCCTCGAAGGCCGGTCCGCCGCAGCTGATCTGGATCGGGCAGAACGAATTCTCGAAGGTGCCCAACTGCACGTTGCAGATCGAGCTTTCCGTGTTCACCAAACCCAACTCAACCGCCACGCCCACCGGGAAAGGCCCGGCGACGTAAGCACCCGCTTCTTCAGCGATGGTTCCAGGCAGGCCGAGATCGTTGGCGATCTCCACGGATGCCGCCGTGCCGAGATCGCTCACGTTCACTTCCACCGTATAGGTCTGCGCACCGCAATCCGTGACCACATCCCCTGCCGTCCCGATCGGCGGCTCACAATCGAGGCAACCCACCGTGTAGTTCCATTCCTCCGAGAAGCCATCGGCGCAACTGGTGAACTGGTCGGTGACCAGCGTCAAGGTGAGCGCATGGTCCGGGTTGGTGGACGTGATGACGAGGCCCGTGAGGTCGCCATTGGTACCTGTTCCGGTGTAAAGCACGGGGGCCATCACATCCAAGCCATCGTACACGGTGAACACGTCGCCCCCGAACTCGTAGATGCCACCGCTGTTGAACTGAAGCCGCATCGGATAGCCCGAATCACCTTGATAGGTGATCTGGTAGGTGGAGCTGTTCGCGAAGCAGAGCGAGTAGGTGTCCGGTCCACAGCCTTGTATGATGCAGGGGGTTCCGGTGAGGTCGTTCACCACCACATCGCACGCGGGTTGCTCAGCGTGTTCAACAGTAAGGTCCACTTGTGTGAAGTTCACGAAGGGGCCGATCTCATAAACACCCGCGGGCAGGCCGGAAAGCGAATTCGGTGCGCCCCCGTTCACGGTCCAGGTGAGCCCAACGGACGTTGCATCGCCGAGGTCCTGGACATCCACAACGATGGTGAACCGGTTGTTCCCGCAGTCGGATACGGTGGTCACCACGGCGGTAGGAGGCGTGCATTCAGGTACGAGTTGCACGGTGGTAGACTGGCAATCGATGCTCGTGGCACATGTGCTGTCCACGTTCCAATGCGCGAAGAGATCCTCGTTCGTGGCAGCAGTCACCGTCAGCGGTGATGCGCCTTGGCCGAGCACCGGACCATCGTACACGCCCTGATGCACCGTGATATAGGCCCCACCACTTACGGTGAACCGATAGGCCTCCCCCTGCACGATGCCCGTGATCTCCGAATACTCCTGCATGAAATTGCACTCGGCAATGGTGGTGACCAGGCCGGAGGTATCCGGTGTGATGGGACCCACGGGGTACGGGGACAGGTTGGTGCATTGCGCCTTCGCAGCCTCCGGGGTGATGAGGAGCAGGGCGGCGGCCAAGAGCGGGAAAAGGGGTCGAAGTGGCTTCATGCTGGTGGGGTGATGAGGGGTGACCACAGGTCGAAAATGGCGATGCCGATCGAATGTCCATCATCGATCGGCATCGCGAGCGAACTTGGGACGGGACGTTGGGCCGCCACCTTCGCCCGGTTCTTTCCGGACCTAGCGCTGGATCACCACCTGCCCACTGAATACACCATGGGCGGATGTCAAACGCACTACATATCCACCAGCGGGCAAGTGCTCGACATCCAAGGTGCGAACAGCGCTCGGCACCGCCCGATACCCTTCGTGCAGCACGCATCGGCCGGTGATATCGAACAACTCGGCCATCACGGACGCATCGCGCATCCCCGGCCAGCGCACGTTCAGATCGTCGCTGCACGGCTGGGGGAACAACAGCGCTCCAACGGGCTGCTCCTCGTCCATGCCCACGAGTCCGCAACCGACCGTCCAGGAAATGTGCGTCGCCGCTTCGCCGGTGGAGCAGGAACCTTCGCCATCACTGATCACTTGGAAGGTGAGCGCATTGTCCGGGTTGCTGCTGGAAATGGAGAAGCCGGAAATGTCCCCGCCGAAGTCGCCGGCGAACACCAGTTGCGCTTCATCGTCCAAGCCGTTGTAGACCCATACCTCATCGCCCTCCAGGATCTGGCCGGAGGCGAAGGCGACCGTTACTGGTGTATTCTCCCCGCTCTGGTAGGTGAACCAGGCCGTGTCGGCATTCGCGTAACAGTAGTCCACCCCGAGCGGTTCGCAGGCGGTGACCACGCACTGGTCCTGCGGCAGGAAGAAGCTCTCACTATTGATCCGGCACAAGGGGTTGACACTGTTGAGCAAGGTGATCTGTGCGGATTGACCAACCGGTATAGGACCGATCATCGTGGTGCCGAGACCGACACCGCTGAGCGTATCGCCCGACCAAGAGTCCGTGATGCGCAGGTCCGAAGCTGAGCCAAGGCTCGACACGTTCACCGCCACATTGAAGCCATGGTGCAGGCAATCCTCCTCCAGTTCGAACGTGGCCGCCGGGTTCGTGCAGTCCAGACAGCTCACGCTCCAATTCCATGGAACCGTGACGCCCCCTGAAGCACAACTGGTGAACCCGTCCGAAACGAAACGCAGGCACAGCGCATTGTCGGGGTTCGTGCTGACGAACTCCAATCCGCTGAGATCCCCGCCGTTGCTTCCCGAAAAGATGAGCGGTGCTTGGAAGTCGGGTCCATCATATACCTGGATCAGGTCCCCGTTCACCATGAGACCACCGGTGTTGAAGATCACCGCGATAGGGAACGCACTGGAACTCTGGTACACCACGGTGGTGTCCATGTTGTTCGGGTAGCAGAGGTCGAACTGGTACGGCCCGCATCCGATCAGCGGACATGGCGCGCTGGTGAGCACCGGTGAATGCACGCTGCACAAACTGTTCTCCACGACAAGGTTCACCTGCACATCCGCACCCAGCGCGAACGGCCCCACGTTGTATGTACCGACCTCCGTGACCTCGATCGTCGCTGCGCCCCCCGTGTTGGTGACGGTGATCGATGGGTCCGAGCCCAATGCCGTGATCTCCGCAGCGATGGAGAATTGGCTGTTTTCGCAATCCAGTACCACGGCCCAGGTGGCTTCGGGCTGCTCGCAATCAAGGCACCCCACGGTCCAGAACCACTGGCTTTGGGAGCCTGACCCGCACGACACGCTGTTGTCCGAACTCATTTCCATATACAGCGAAGGACCCGTGCTGATCACCAGCAGGTTCGTCAATTGTTCCGTGGAACCGAGGATGTGGTTGTACAGCACAGGTGCCGTATCGTCATCGCCGTCATAGATGGTCAGATGGTCGAACGTCGCGCTTTCGATGCTGCCTCCGCTGAACAGGATGGCCAGCGACTCGGTACCGGTGTTCGTGTAGAGCCAACTGTGCGTGTCGGAATCCTGATAGCAGTAGGTCTGATCGAGCGCGGGCTCGCCACAGGTGATCTGCAGCGGACAGAACCCGTTCTCGAAAGTGCCCAACTGCACGGTGCAAATGGCGCTCTCGGGGTTCACCAAGCTGAGTTGCACGGGTGTTCCCACCGCGAAAGGCCCCGCGATGAATTGGCCGGCGGCCAGAACGGTCGTCCACGGTTCGCCCGCATTGTTCGCGATCAGGACGGAGTCCGCGGTTCCAAGATCCGTCACGTTCACCGCCACGGTGAATTCCTGCGCTTCACAATCCGTGGAAACCGGACCGGCAACACCTGCAGGCGCTTCGCAATCCAGGCAAACGACCGTGTAGTTCCACGGGGTAAGACCACCGCCATCCGCACAGCTGAAGCTCGAATTCGACGTGAAGGTGAGTGTGAGCGCATGGTCCGGATTCGTGGAAAGCGCGGTCACCCCGGTGAGGTTCCCCGCATTGCCAACGCCGGAAAAGAGCACCGGATCGGTCGGCAGCAAACCGTCATGGATCACCAATGCGTCGTTGCCCGAACCGGAAACACTACCGCTGTTGAATTGCAAGCGCAACGGATAAGTGGACGTGCCCTGATAGGTGCGCACGATGTTCTCATTGTTCCCGTAGCAGAAGGTGTAGGTGTCCGGGCCACAGCTCAGTATCGAGCAGGGCGAACTTGTGAGGTCTACCACTACGACACTGCAAGCGGGCTGTTCCGCGTGGATCACTATGAGGTCGATGAGCGAGAGGTTCGTGAAGGGTCCGAGCTCATACGTGCCGGCTTGAAGGCCTGTCAGCGTGTTCGCCGTTCCACCGTTCACCGTCCAACTCAACCCGACGGAGGTCGCGTCGCCGGTGTTCACCACGTCCACCTGCACGGTGAACTGGTTGTTCGCGCAATCCGGCACCACCTCCGTGACCACTTCCGGTGGGGTGCAACCACCAGCGAGCAACCGAACGGTGGTGGTATGGCAGTCCTGCGCTGTACCGCACAGGCTGTCCGTGTTCCAGTGGACGAACATGTTCTGCGCCGTCGCGGCCTCCACCGTCAGTGGCGATGCCCCGTAGCCGAGCACAGGTCCATTGCTGGTGCCTTGATGGACCGTGACCCAGGCTCCGCCGGCCATGGTGAACTCATAGGATGCCCCTGCGATAACCCCGGTGATCGTGGCGTACTCCGTCTGGAAATTGCACTCCGTGATCGTGGTGGCCTGCCCGTCCGCGGTGGCGATGGTCGCATTGGGCGGATACGGGGACAGGTTGGTGCATTGCGCCGAGGCTCCGCCAAGAGCGGCGAAGAACAAGGCGGACGAGAACAGGACTTGCACGGGTAAGCGATGGTTCATGCGGTATCGGGTCTGGGTGGAACGATGGGTGACGAAGATGGTGAAGTGGGGCCGATGCGGCACCTTCCTCCTCCATCAACATGGTATCAGGACGTTGGGCCCTCGCCTACGCGTTGCTCGCCCGGCCCTGCTATCGTTCGATCACCACAGGGGCCGTGAAGATCCCTTCAGCGGACACGGTGCGGAGCACGTAACTGCCCGTAGGCAAGGCTGCCACATCAATGCTGTGAACACCGTCCGGAAAAGCCGAGGAGCGCTCATGGAGCACCGCCCTTCCCGTTACATCGATGAGTTCCAGGACCACCGCGCCCTGATGGTCCAACGGCCAGCGCACATTCAGCACGTCGTTGCAGGGTTGAGGAAAAAGCACCGGGCTTGCGGAAGATGCTTCTTGCAGACCGACCAGTCCGCAGCCCACGGTCCAATGTAGGATCGGCGAAGCGTCACCGCTGGCGCAGGATCCACTGCCGTCACTGGTGATCAGTAATGTCAATGCGTTGTCCGGATTGTTGCTGCTGAGGGCCAGGCCGGAAATATCACCGCCAAGGTTCCCCGCATAGACGAGCTGGGCATCCGTATCGAGGCCGTTGTAGAGCATCACGTTGTCATTGTCGAGCAGCTGGCCCGCGAGGAAGGTGATCGTCACCGGTATCGTGGTGCCGCTCGTGTAGACGAACCAAGCGGTATCCGCATCGGCATAGCAGTGCTCGGCGCTGAGCGTTTCGCAGGCCACCTGCACACAATTCTCGGCCGAGTAGTTCAGGGGCGGGCTCGTTATACGACAAGCCGTGTTCTGCCCGTTCATCACCGTCACGTTCGCCTGCGTGCCCACCGGGATCGGACCAATGACGCTCGTACCCAACCCCGTCGTGAGCGTATCGCCGCTCCATGTGTCCGTGATGCGCACATCCGTTCCCGAGCCGAGACCGGTCACGTTCACTTCCACGTTGTACGAATGGTGCAGGCAGTCCGCGACCACTTCATATCCGGCGCTGGGGCCCGTGCAATCCAAGCAGCCTACTGACCACACCCAGGGAACGAAGGAACCTTCGCCGCAACTGACGGAATAGTCAGCCGTCATTTCCATATAGAGCGCCGGACCGGTGGAAACGACCTGTAGGCCCGCCAGGTTGAAGTTGGAGGTACTGGTATGCTCCCAAAGGAGCGGAGCCGTGTTGTCCACCCCATCGTAGATGCGCAGGTGATCGTAGGCGACCTGTTCGATGGAACCCGCTGTGAAGTCGATCACGAGCGCACCTGTACCGGGCCGCAGGTAGAGCCATCGTTCCTCGTCGTAGTTCGCATAGCAATAGGTGTCCGTGTACAGCGGTCCCCCGCAATCGATGTTCACCGGGCAGAAGCCGCTTTGGAAGGTGCCCAGTTCCACCGTGCAGAGCGGATCCTCGTCGTTCTCCAAGGTGATGAGCACCGGAGTGCCTGTCGGGAAAGGACCAGCCGTGTAAGTGCCCGGCGCATCGGCGATGGTCGGCGCCACGCCCGCATCGTTGGCGATCGTCAGTTCCGGATCACTGCCGAGTTCGGTGATGATCACATCCACCGTGAATTGCTGCGCATCGCAATCGGTATGCACGCTGTCCACCGAAGCGGCAGGCGGGATGCAGCCCAGGCAACTCACCGTGTAGTTCCATTCCGGTGAAACGCCGCCGTCCGCACAGCCGAAACTGCTGTTGGACGTGAAGGTCATGGTGAGCGCATGGTCCGGGTTCGTGGAGATCACCGTCACACCGGTCAGGTCCCCCGCATTGCCCACGCCGCTGAAAAGCACCGGATCGTATTCGCTCAGTCCATCGTGGATCACCAGAGCGTCATTGCCCGATGGCGATACGCCACCGCTGTTGAAGTGGATCCGCACCGGGAACGCTGATGTGCTCTGGTAGGTCCGTTCGTAGTCGGCGTCGTTGCCGTAGCAATACGTATAGGTGTCCGGACCGCAGCTCACGACCACGCAGCTCGTGTCGGTGATGTTGAGCAACTCCACGTTGCACTCGGAGTTGTCGCCATGAACCACGGTGAGGTCGATCATCGCGCCCAACGCGAAGGGCCCCAGATCGTAGGTCCCGGGAACGATGCCGCTCTCCACTGCCAAGCTGCCTCCATCCACCGTGTATGCGAAGGACATCGTGGAAGCATCGCCGGCGTCCGCCACATCCACGTTCAGGGTGAACTGGCCGTTCAGGCAGTCGTTCACGGTGGTCGCTGTCACCGTCGGGGGCACGCAATCAGGGAGGCGCTGCACCGTGGTGGCGAGACAAGCCGTGGCATTGGCGCACGCCGCGTTCACGTTCCAATGCGCATAGAGGTCTTCCGTCGAGGTCGTCACCACCGTGAGCGGCGAATAACCGAAGCCCAGTACCGGGCCATCCGGAGCACCTTGGCGCACCGTGATGTGCGAACCATCAACGATGGTGAAGCGGTAACCTGTGCCCGCTATCAGCCCCGTGATGTGCGAGTACTCTGTCTGGTAGCTGCACCCCGTGATCTGCGTGACCGAGCCGCTCGCGCTGGGCGTTACGGCATTCTCCGGATATGGGTTCAGGTTCAGGCACTGGCCGGATGAATGGAAGGTGGACAGTGCGGTAAGGGCGAACAGAGCGAGCGTGTAGAGGTTCCGCATCGAAGGAGCGATTTCAGGTAAAGCTCGGGCAATGTAACCACCTGAGCGGAGCCTCCTTTGAGTAAGGTCACTTCTCCTGATAAAGCCGTTGCACCTCGTACATCCCCGGCTTCCAGTTGCCTTCAAAGTCGATGAGGCTCCAACTAGGGCCGGGCCAGCAATCGTTCAATTGCCAGAAGAGCGTGCCCATGCAATGCGGCTGCGCGGCCATGTGCGCTTCGATGGCTATGCGGTAAGCCTTCGCCTGCACTTCCTGACTGTCCTCGATGAACTCGCCCAAGGTCTTCGGCTCCTTCACCAGCTCTCGCGCTATCGCGTCCCAGATCGGCTTGTCGGTCTTGTAGCTGCGCTGCATGCGTTTCATCGCCGGGCTGCCGAGGTACAACTCCTTCGGATCGATGTAGTGCGAAAGCAGCGCACTGTCCGGGTAGCTCTGGAATCCGTACTCGCTCACGAAGCGGCCGACGTTGTTCTTAAAGGAACTGAAGGCGCTGTCGCCGTGCCACACGCCCCAGTAGTGGAGATCGCCACTCTTCAGACCCTCGGCGTTGCCCCAGTTGCTGAGGGGGGAGGTGGGGACGAAAGAGATGTCTTTGTCAAATGCTGCCATTTCAAGATCGTACTGCATCCATTGGTGATCACGCCATACCCTGGCGGAGTCCAATCCATGGAGTTGATAGCGCTCTTGCCATCCCCAGTTCTGCCAAGCCACACCCAATTCATTGTCGCCGCAGAGCAGGGCTAAGGACGGATGGGCTGAAAGGCGTTCGGCCTGTTCATGTGCTTCCGATATCAGGTTTCCTTCAAAGAGCGCATCCCCTCCCATCATATTGGCCACCATAAAATCCTGCCATACGAGTATCCCTGCGGTGTCGCATGCATCGAAGAAGGCGTCAGGGGGATACACCCCGCCGGCCCATATGCGCACCATGTTCATTTGCGCTCGCTGCATGTGGCGAACTAGGGCTAACCAAGCGCTATCGTTCGCATGCGATAGCAACATAGCCGGTGGAACGAGGTTACAGCCCTTAATGAACAGATCCCTTCCATTCACACGGAATGAGAATGAGCGGCCCATGCTGTTGCTGTCCTCTAGCAATTCGACAGTGCGGAAGCCCGTCCGCTTTTCCGAATGGTACAACACCTTTTCATGCGCATCGAGAAGTTCGGCGGTGAATGTGTGCAGCGGCTGTGGACCCGCACCGTTTGGCCACCACGTATCGAGTAAGGGTAACACGACAAGGCTCTCTCCGGCTCCAACTCCGTTCTTATAGACTACATCTACGCGGCTGATGTCACGCCCATCCAGCTTGAAGCGGACCGAGCCGTTTGGGATATAGAACATGTATGTTCCAAGAAAGAGAGAGAGAGAATCATGAAAGGGTATCGCAGAAACGCGGAAGCCCCCCAACATCGATTCATCCCAACACCTCAACTCCACCTCCTGCCAGATCCCGCTCGTGACCAATCGTGGGCAGAAATCCCAACCGAACTGGTAAGCCGCCTTACGGATGTAGGGGCTCACGCCGCTGGGGTCGTTGTCGTGCGGTAGTTGGATGCCGTATGCATCGCGCAGCTTCGCTCCTTCCTTGATCGGGCTGCGGAAGATCACCTTCAGCTCGTTCGTGCCAGGCTTCAACTTCTCTTTGATCGGCCACTCCCA
>JBGAJW010000115.1:0-6629 GCA_044224725.1 Flavobacteriales bacterium | reverse complement strand
CGATGGCAATGCCCAGAAGCACCATGAAGCCCTTGCCGATCCGTGCCCGTTCAACGCCTTCGATGCTGACCGAGGCTTCGCTGACGCGTTGGATCACCGCGCGCATGTCAATAGCCGTTGGCTTCGAACCACGCTTTCATCCGCGCCAGCTTCTCGGCGTCCGTGCCTTTGCCTTGGATCGCATCGCGGTAAGTTCCATACATCGGATTCGGTAGCAGGATGAAGTACTGGGACAGGCTGTCAGCCATTGCGTCAACGACGTTCTTGCCGTTGTTCACCGACCGGTCTTTGAAGCGCTCGTCGAAATCGCGCAACTGGTCGCCCACCAGCAGGAGCACGGCATGGGTGGAAGCCACTTGGGCGCGACGGGCGGTCTTGTCGCTGGTGCCATCCATGAGCAGCAGGTGCAGGTCGTCCGCGTTCGGGAAGCCGACATCCTGCAGATTCTTTAAGGTGCTGGCCCGTTCGGACTGGTCGCGGTTGGTGATGTAGAACACCTCGCACCCACCATCACGCGCTGCCAGCAGGAAATCGCGCGCTCCGGGGCTCGCCTTGGCGCTGGCCTTGTCAGTCCAGGTTTTCCAGTCTTTGGGGTCGAAGGTCTTCCCGTTCTTCACCGCAGTGATCTGATAGGGGCTGTTGTCCAGGACCGTCTCGTCGATGTCGACGATCACCGCCAGTGGGCGGCGATCCCATTCGGTGCTGTCCACCATCTGCTTCTCCTCTTCGATGGTACCCAGCTTGGTCTCCAGTTTCCAGGTCGCGTATTCGTAGCTCTGTTGGTACAGCCGATAGGCCTCGGCTGAAGCGTTCTGCCAGAGCACCGCATCCGAACCTTGGATGCTCAACGTGCTGGCAGGCGATAGGGCCGGGGCCGTAGCGACCGGAGCGTTCGTCCGGCATCCGATCATGGCGAGCACCACCGCGCCCGTGATGGTCGTTCGCGCGCTCCTCATCATCTGATCATCTGATTTTTGATCGACCTAATCGAGCCTGTACGGGCTTTCCTCCTCCACGCCGTTCACCATATCGCAGTAACTGATGTACCGGCTCTCCGCGATGTCGCCGTTCTCCACCGCCGTTTTCACCGCGCAACCCGGCTCGTTCATGTGCTTGCAGTCATTGAACCGGCACTGGTTCTTCAGCCTGAACATCTCGGGGAACTGGTCAACGATCTGGTTGGCGTCCATGTCTACCAGTCCGAAGCCCTTGATGCCGGGGGTGTCTATGAGGAACGTGGGTGCCTCGAGTTGCGAGCCGCGAGCTTCGAGCTGTGGCGAGCTCGTGGCTCGTGGCTGATGGCTCGCGGCTGTGCTCAATTCATACATCTCCGCATTCGTCGTCGTGTGCTGTCCCTTGTCACTGGCCGCACTGATCTCGTAGGTCCAAAGGTCCAGATCAGGTTGGATCGCGTTGATCAACGTGCTTTTGCCTACGCCGCTGTGGCCGCTGATGAGCGTGACCTTGCCCGCGATGATGGACCGGATCGTATCGATGCCGATGTTCTTCACCGCCGAAGTGATGACGGTGCGGTAGCCGGCCTGCTGGTAGGTGTCATCGTATTCCGCGAGCAAGTCCAGCTCTTCATCCGAGTAGTCATCCACCTTGTTGAAGACCACGATGGCCGGCACGCGGTAGATCTCCGCCGTCACCAGGAAGCGGTCGATGAAACCGTAGGAGGTCCGTGGCCGTGCGAGGGTGACGAGCAACAGCGCTTGGTCCAGGTTCGCCGCGATCACCTGCTTGTGGTGCGAAAGGTTCACGCTCCGGCGAACGATGTAGTTCTTACGGTCGTGCAGGTCCGTGATGGCCCCCACCTGTTCATTGCCGATGACCTCCGCAGCGGGCGTGAATTCAACGTGGTCGCCCACTGCCAAGGGATTGGTGCTGTTCCACCCTTTGATCCGCAGGTTGCCCTTGGCCACGCAACTGTGCTGCGTGCCGTCCTCTGCCCGCACCACGTAGCGGCTCCCGGTGGAGCGCATGACCAGTCCCCTCGACATGAAGGCAAAGATCGGTGCTCGGTGACATGATCCTACCTTTCGCGCCGCATGTCGATCTCCGTTCGGAACATCTCGAAACTCTATGGCGCCCAAAAAGCGCTGGACGATGTCTCTTTCGAGATCGGTGGGGGAGAGGTGGTCGGTTTCCTTGGGCCCAACGGCGCGGGCAAGAGCACGATGATGAAGGTGCTCACCTGCTACATCCCCCAAAGCGGTGGTGAAGCGAGCGTGTGCGGATTCGACGTGCGCGAGCAGAGCATGGACGTGCGCCGCAACGTCGGTTACCTGCCGGAGCACAATCCGCTTTACCTGGACATGTACGTGCGGGAGTACCTCGAATTCGTCGCCGACATCTTCAAACTGAGGAAGCGGAGCGAGCGCGTGAAGGAAATGGTGAGCACCGTTGGCCTGGAGCGTGAGGCGCACAAGAAGATCGGGGCGCTAAGCAAGGGCTATCGGCAGCGCGTGGGCCTCGCGCAAGCGATGATCCACGACCCCAAGGTGCTGATCCTGGATGAACCCACCAGCGGCCTGGACCCCAACCAGCTCGAAGAGATCCGTGGGTTGATCAAGCAACTGGGGCGCGAGAAGACCGTGATGCTGAGCACGCACATCATGCAGGAGGTGGAAGCCATCTGCTCCCGCGTCATCATCATCGACAAGGGTCGCATCGTGGCGGACGACAGCGCTGATCGGCTGCGAACGGCCGGGCTTTCCAGCGAAGCCGTGCTGGTGGAGTTCGATGCGGAGGTCGCACCGAACGAATTGCGGAACATCCCCGGCGTACAACAGGTGAGCAAGCAGGGCGAGCGTTCCTGGGTGCTCGGTTTCGATGCTTCCAACGACATCCGACCGGCCGTTTTCGAGTTCGCCGTGAAGAAGGGCCTGAAGGTGCTGACCCTGCAGAAGGCCGAGCGCGGGCTGGAGGAAGTTTTCAAGGAGCTTACCAAAGGCTGACAAGGCGCTGTTCGCGACCGGTCCCGCTGCGTTGGCTCCCCTCGCCAAAAGCACTTCCTTTGCCGCCCTTGAACGCCGAAGCCTTGCCTTGCTCACCGAAGCAATGCGCAGGGGAGGCGAAGGCGTTCTGAAACCATAACACTTCAATGCCTTACCTCTTCACCTCCGAATCCGTCAGCGAAGGCCACCCCGACAAGGTCGCCGACCAGATCAGCGATGCCCTCATCGACCACTTCCTCGCCTTCGATCCGCAGAGCAAAGTGGCCTGCGAAACGCTGGTGACCACCGGCCAGGTGGTGCTCGCCGGCGAAGTGAAGAGCAACGCCTACCTCGATGTGCAACAGATCGCCCGCGAGGTGATCGAGCGCATCGGTTACACCAAGAGCGAATACATGTTCGAGGCGCACAGCTGCGGCGTGCTCAGCGCCATCCATGAGCAGAGCCCGGACATCAACCAGGGCGTGGAGCGCAAGAAGCCGGAAGAGCAGGGTGCGGGCGACCAGGGCATGATGTTCGGTTACGCCTGCCGCGACACGGACAACTACATGCCGCTGCCGCTGGAGATCAGCCACATGCTCCTGCGCGAGCTCGCCGCCATCCGCCGCGAGAAGAACAGCAAGATGCCCTACCTGCGCCCTGACGCGAAGAGCCAGGTGACCATCGAGTACGATGACAACGGCAAACCCCTCCGCATCGACGCCATCGTGGTGAGTACGCAGCACGACGACTTCGACAAGGACGCGAAGATGCTCGCGAAGATCAAGGATGACATGATCAACATCCTTGTGCCGCGCGTGATGAAACAGCTCCCCAAGCGCGTGCAGGCGCTCTTCGGCAAGGACATCAAGTACCACATCAACCCCACCGGCAAGTTCGTGATCGGCGGCCCCCACGGCGATACCGGATTGACGGGACGCAAGATCATCGTGGACACCTACGGCGGCAAAGGCGCGCACGGCGGTGGTGCGTTCAGCGGCAAGGATCCCAGCAAGGTGGACCGCAGCGCGGCCTACGCGGCGCGACATGTCGCCAAGCACTTGGTGGCCGCAGGAGTTTGCGACGAAGTGCTCGTGCAGGTGGCGTACGCCATCGGTGTAGCGAAACCCGTAGGTTTCTACGTGAACACCTACGGAACGAGCAAGGTGAAGATGACCGACGGCCAGATCGCCAAGAAGATCGCCGCGCTGCCGGAGTTCGACATGCGCCCGTACTTCATCGAGAAGCGCTTCGCGCTGCGCACCCCGATCTACAGCGAGACCGCCAGCTATGGCCACATGGGCCGCGAGAGCAAGACGGTAACGAAGACGTTCAACAACGCCGGACAGACCGCCAAGGTGACCGTGAAGCTCTTCCCCTGGGAGGATCTGAACGCGGTGGGCGTGGTGAAGAAGGCGTTCGAGCTGTAGGAAGAGACGAGAGCGGAGAGGCGAGTGGCGTACCTGCAATGGCAGGTGCCGCTCGTCTCTCGTCTCTCCGCTCTCAACTGTCGTCCCTCGTCTCTATCTCATGAACCAAGGCGTGGTCAGGTTGAACCAGAACCCCAATACGGCCAATGCCCCAGGAATCTTGCCCCAGCCCTTGGACTTGTGGTTGATATAGGTGCGAATGAGCCGCCCCACTTCGTCTTGAAGGCCCAGCATCTGAGTGATCGCATCATCGGGGAAATAGCCTCTGCGTTTAGCGAGGATCAGCATCGAGCAGACCTCGTTGCATGAGCCCTTTGCGATCCACAAGTATTTCAGTTGATGGGCCGTGGTTGGCATCTCATAGCCTTCTGCCAGGTTGTTGCAGATCGACAATGCAGCTCGGAACAACTGGTCCCTGAACCCCCAGTTCTTGTTCTCGCAGAGTGCTTTGTCGACCGCGACGTTCAGGTCCATGGCGCGCTGCCAAGCGAGCGCATCCTCAAAGCTGCGAAGAGCCATCAGGTCGGGGTATTGATCAGCACAATGCTAACCAGGATCGGCTATTCATTCCCTCGGGACATACCCCGCATCACCTCCCGTCTCTCATTCTCATCTCTCATCACCCGTCTCTCGTCTCTCGTCTCTCGTCTCTCATCACCCGTCTCTCGTCTCGCATCTCTCGTCTCTCGTCTCTCATCTCCCGTCTCTCGTCTCTCATCTCTCATCTCTCGCCACTCTCAAGTTCTCGGCAACGCGTACATCTTCACATCCCCGTCCGTGATCTCCTTATCGCTCAGGATCACCAAGCGCTCGATCACGTTCCGCAACTCGCGCACATTCCCGGTCCACGGCAGCTTCTGGAGCTCCTTCACGGCCTTGTCAGCGATCTTCTTCGGGGCAATGCCCTGCTCGTTGCACACCAATTGGATGAAGTGCTCGGCCAGCAAGGGGATGTCTTCCAGGCGGTCTTTCAGCGCGGGCACGTGGATCGGGATCACGCTCAGGCGGTGGTAGAGGTCCTCGCGGAAGTTCCCCGCCTCGATCTCCTTGCGCAGGTCCTTGTTGGTCGCTGCCACCACGCGCACGTTCACCTTGATGTCCTTGTCGCCGCCCACGCGCGTGATGCGATTCTCCTGCAAGGCGCGGAGCACTTTCGCTTGGGCGCTCGCGCTCATGTCGCCGATCTCGTCCAGGAAGAGCGTGCCGCCATCGGCCAGTTCGAACTTGCCCTTGCGCTGTGCGATGGCGCTGGTGAAGGATCCTTTCTCATGGCCGAACAATTCGCTCTCGATCAGCTCGCTGGGGATCGCGGCGCAGTTCACTTCGATGAAGGGGCCTGAGGAGCGTCCGCTCTTCTCGTGGATCATGCGCGCCACGCCCTCCTTGCCCGCGCCGTTGCCGCCGGTGATCAGCACGCGCGCATCGCTCGGCGCGACTTTCTCGATCATCGTACGGATCTCGCCCAAGGCCTTGCTCTCGCCGACCATGCGGTTCACGCCGGTCTTCTCCTTCTGCACTTTCTGGCGCAGCGTCTTCGTCTCCTGAACGAGGTTGCCGCGGTCCAGTGCATTGCGCACGGCCACCAGGATGCGGCTGATGTTCGGTGGCTTCTCGATGAAGTCGAAGGCGCCCTTCTTCAAGGCGTCCACCGCCGTGTCGATGGTACCATGGCCGCTGATCATGATCACCGGGATCTCGTCGTTGTGCGCCATCAGCTTCTGCAGGAACTCCAGCCCATCGAGCTTGGGCATCTTGATGTCGCAGAGCACCACGTCGAAGCTGCCCTTCTTGGCTTTGTCCAACCCGGCCGCGCCGTCCTCGGCCTCGTCCACCACGTGCTTCTCGTGCTCCAGAATGTCGCGCAGTGCGTTGCGGATCGCTTTCTCGTCGTCGATGATCAGGATCTTGGCCATGAATGCGGGTTGAAGGTTCGAAGGTTGGCAGAGTTACAAGGTTGAGCCACCCAACGGCGGCCGAAGTTGGCAACAAGTCGCGGAATCATCCGATCGGATGATAGTCAGTGCGCTGAGGACCGGTATTTTGGGGCAACCGGCGGGGACAGTGGCGTCTTGGGAAGGACCCGCCAACCGCGACATCATCCTCACCAACGTGGGCAGCACCATGCCGAACAATACACGAACGCAGCAGTTGCCATGAAGCGCGCCTTCCTCACAGCTCCACTTTTGTTCGCCGCCCACCTCGTGTGGTGCCAGTGCAACATGTCCATCACGAATATGACCCTGACGCCATGGCCCACGTGCGA
>JBGAJW010000114.1:0-6697 GCA_044224725.1 Flavobacteriales bacterium | reverse complement strand
AGTCGGGTGGCTGGGTGACCCGATGAGGGCCCCACAGAATGTCACCCTGATCTTGACTTGCATGTACAGCCCAGTCAATTGTGTAGGTTCGCATGCATGTCCAAACAGAGCAACCCCTACGCAGGCTGCATGTTCTTCGTTGCCAATTCGCTGGGCCGTCGGCTGGTGAAATTGGCTGAAGAGGCTTTTCACCCACTGGGCCTAAGTCCTACGCAAGCATTCATCCTGATGTCCATCGGCCGGGAACCTGGCATCACGATGACCCGCATCGCCAAGGAACTGCGGCTGGACCTGACGACGATCATCCGCACGCTGGACAAGATGAAAACAACCGGGCTACTGTACACCGAGCCCTACAAACGCACCGTTCGCCTGTTCGCCCTGCCTGACGGGCTGGAGAAAGTCGCGGAAACCAAGGCCGCGTGGAAGAAGCTCAATATCCGGTACAGTCACAGACTCGGCACGGACCGGACTGCTCGACTCGCGGCGGAGATGGACCTGGCGTACATGGCCATCACCATGCTAGACCCTCGATAAACTCAACTGGGCTGTACATGCAACCTGTTTGGATTCTTCGACACCCTCACCTCGAACAACAACACCTCATACCATGAAACAGAAGATCGGCATCCTCGGCACCGGAATGGTCGGACAAGTTCTGGCCACAGGCTTCCTCAAGCACGGTCATGAAGTGATGATCGGTACGCGTTCACCGGAGAAGGTGAAGGACTGGCAGGAGAAGAACCCGCGCGGGAACGTGGGTTCACACAATGAGACCGCAGCATGGGCCGACATCATCGTGCTCGCTACGAAGGGCACGGCGGCAGAAACGGCTATCCGCTTGTGCGACAGCAAGGACCTCCAAGGCAAGATCGTCATCGACACCACGAACCCGATCGCCGACGCGCCACCGGATCACGGCGTGCTGAAGTACTTTACCACCTTGGAGAACAGCTTGATGGAGCAGCTTCAGGCCGCACAGCCCGGTGCGCATTTCGTCAAAGCCTTCAACAGCGTGGGCAACGCCTTCATGGTGGACCCGAAATTCACCGAAGGCCGCCCCACGATGTTCATCTGCGGAAACGACGCGGTCGCGAAATCGACCGTGGCGGCGATCCTGAACGACTTCGGGTGGGATGCCGAGGACATGGGCGGCGTGGAAGGCGCACGGGCCATTGAGCCATTATGCATTCTATGGTGCATCCCTGGTTTCGCGCGCAACCAGTGGAGCCATGCCTTCAAGTTGCTGAAGCACTAGGAGCATCCGAGCGACATGCCGCAGGTATTGGTCCGTTGAACGGATGAAGCCGTCGAAAGCCAGTTACCGGTGATGTGGTGTTGCGTTCCTTTAGGGAGCAAGCAGCAGGCTCATGTCCAACTCACCCATCGTCTTTTTCGGCCGAAACCCGGCGATCATGGCATTGGTGAAGCACCAGATCTCCGCGTTGGGCCATAGCGTGGAGGGCTACTTGGACGAGTCCGAGCTGGATGCGCGTGTGCGGAGCGGACCCGTGTCGCTGCTCGTGTTGGGGGCCGGCGTGGAGCGTGAGCCACGCATGAACTGCCGCGCGCTCTGCGCCGAACTCGGCATCCGGTTGATCGAACATGAAGGCGGACCGGACAACCTGAGCCGCAACGTGGAAGCTGCGCTGGCCGAGCGCCAAGCTTGAAAGGCCGTTCACCAAGGCTTTCGGGCGTGGGCACTAAGCGCGGAAGTGGCCCGTTATCTTGGCCGCCCTCGGTTCCCGGCCCTTTGCCGTGGTCGGGGCCAAACGACCTTGATGCGCGCGCTCCTAGTCTTCCTGCTTCTCATTTCTTGGTCTTCCCTGTTCGCGCAGAACGCCATGGTCTCCGGAACTGTGCGGGACGAAGGCGGGGTACCGATCCCCGGAGTGAGCGTGATCGTTGTCGGCACCGCGTTGACCGCCACCACGGACGAGAAAGGACACTACGAGCTGAGCGTTCCACCCAGCATCCCGGCGGACGCCGCGATCACCTTCCGCTTCGAATTCCTCAAGGACCGCATTGAGCGTGAGTTGTTGTTGACCCCGGGCGACCGACGCGAACTTTCGCCCCAATTCAAGGCCAAGGCCATCCCCGATGTCGTTGTCACCAGCGACCGCC
This sequence comes from Flavobacteriales bacterium, assembly GCA_044224725.1. Lineage (GTDB taxonomy): Bacteria > Bacteroidota > Bacteroidia > Flavobacteriales_F > PHOS-HE28 > PHOS-HE28. The sequence continues at coordinate 4,573 of JBGAJW010000114.1, read as the reverse complement.
TGCGCGACGCTGGCGTCACGAAGATGGACGCACGGGTCACGCGCTTCATCGCGTCCGCAACAGGCGGGGATGTCAGCGACCTGCTGAAAGGCCAAGGGGCTACCTCGCGCAACGAACTGAGCAGCGGCTACAGCGTGCGCGGCGGCAACTTTGACGAGAACCTGGTGTACGTGAACGACATCGAGGTGTACCGGCCTTTCCTGGTCCGCGCGGGCCAGCAGGAAGGCCTGAGCTTCCCGAACCCGGACATGATCGACAAGATCCACTTCAGCGCGGGCGGTTTCGAGGCGCGCTACGGGGACAAGCTGAGCAGCGTGCTGGACATCACCTACAAGCGCCCGCGTGAGTTCTCGGCCTCGGCCTCGGCCAGCTTGATGGGAGGTTCATTCAGCATTGCCACCCCGATGATGAAGCGCCGATTGCGACAGGTCACCGGCTTCCGGTACCGCACATTGAATGCTGTGCTGAAAGGGCTGGACACGCAGGGCGATTACACGCCGGTGTACACGGACCTGCAGAGCTATTGGACCTACGACATCTCCGAAAAGGTGGAGCTCGGTTTCCTCGGCGTTTACAGCCGCAACAAGTACGATGTGATCCCGAAGAACCGCGAGACCGAGCTGGGCAACTTCAACCAGGCGCTGCGGTTCACGGTGTACTTCGAAGGCCAGGAGAAGACGGCATATGAGACCTTCTTCGGGGCGCTCAACGTGAACGTGAAGAGCACGCCGGACCTGCTGTTGAAATTCACCGGTAGCGCCTTCCGCACTTACGAGACCGAGCGCTATGACATCCTGGGCCAATACCGCCTGAGCGAACTGGACCGCGACCTCGGCAGTGACAACTTCGGGGAACCGATCAAGATCCTGGGCGTCGGCACCTATCTGGACCACGCACGCAACAGTCTGGAAGCGACGGTGCTCGCGGCGAACCACAAGGGCACTTGGCACATCCTGCGCACGGCCACGCGGCACCATGAGCTGCAGTGGGGCGTGGAAGCGCGCGGTGAAACGATCAAGGACAAACTGAGCGAATGGTACTTGCTGGACAGCGCGGACTACAGCATTCCTTACACGAGCGATCCGGAGAACCTCCAACTCCAGAGCAGCGTGAAGAGCAAGGCGGACCTGAACAGCCTTCGCGCGAGCGCTTACATCCAGCACGCGTGGGATTGGAACGGCGCGAACGACCGCAACTGGTCACTCGTGGCCGGTGTGCGTGCACAGAACTGGAGCTACAACCAGCAGACCGTGGTAAGCCCCCGCCTGCGTGTGGCCTACCATCCGGGGTGGAAGAAGATCACCGCACGGGACACGACGGACAAGGACTACAGCTTCTGGTTCGCCACGGGCTTCTACTACCAGGCGCCCTTCTACCGCGAACTGCGCGACTTCAACGGGGTATTGAACCCGGAACTGCGCGCACAACGGAGCATCCACTTCATCCTGGGGGCTGACAAGCAGTTCAAGCTGTGGGACCGGCCCTTCAAGTGGAGCATGGAAGCCTACTACAAGCTGCTCAACGACCTCATCCCCTACGAGCTGGACAATGTGCGCATACGTTACTACGCGAAGAACAACGCGAAGGGCTACGCGACCGGCATCGACGCCAAACTCAACGGCGAGTTCATCAAGGGCGTCGAATCATGGGCGGCCCTGTCCGTTCTGCGGACAGCAGAGGACATTTCTGACGATTCCTATTACGAACGCTACAACAGCGATGGCAAGCTGATCGTGCCCGGTTACACCTTCAACAACGTGGCGGTGGATAGCACATTGATCAAGCCGGGCTACATCCCCCGCCCCGGGGACCAGCGCGTGAGCTTCGCGATGTTCTTCCAGGACGAGATGCCGAATGCCCCCACCTTCAAGGTGCATGTGAGCCTGAATTTCGGCACAGGCCTCCCCTATGGCCCACCGAACGCCTCGCGCTACGAGGACATCCTGCGCGGCCCGCTCTACCGTCGTATCGACATCGGCTTCAGCAAGCAACTCCTCGGGGCGAAGGGCCAGGAGAAGACGGGCTTCCTGCGGAATGTCAAGGACGCCTGGCTCTCCTTCGAGGTCTTCAACCTGATCAACCTGAACAACACCATCGACTACAGCTGGGTGCAGGATGTGGGTGGGCGCTACTACGGGATCCCGGAATTCCTGACTCCCCGCCGCTTCAACCTGAAACTGATCACCTGGTTCTGACGGTTGATCGGGAGCGCGATGTATTTTCGACCGCGATGCGCGCCCAACTCTTCCGGTTCTCTGTGCTGCCTGCTGCCATTGCGGGCTGCCTACTGCTCGCTTCCTGCTCCACCCACAAGCACGTGGCCAGCAGCCACCCCAACGGCAAGCCGGAGGTGGTGATCTATATGAAAGGCAAGGGCGAAGAGGCCGAAAAAGTGATGGAGAAGGTCTACTACCCGAATGGCCAGATGGAATACGTCGGCCATTTCGAGAAGGGCGTGGAGAGCGGCGAGTGGACCTACTACTACGAGAACGGCACCAAGAAATTCGTGGAGCACTGGGAGAACGGACTGGAGCATGGCATCCAGTACGACTACGCCCCGGATGGCCAGATCTACCGCGAGCTGCACTACGATCACGGTAAGCTGATCAGCACGGTGGACCGGACGAAGCAGCCGTAGTCGAAGCAGTGGGATCGACAGCAGAGATCCTGGCCTTCAAGGTGCTGAACCGTGACATCGATGGCGCATGGATCGATTGGGCCTCGGAAATGCTGCTAGCCGGTCATGACACCAAGCACCTACGGATCCTTGCTGGGGAACATGAACCGTTCGACCAGTTCTACCTGCATCGGTTGACAAACAAGGTCCTAGCTGAGTTGGACTTGGACCATTCCAATATCGAACGGACCGTCAAGAAGTACGCCTGTTACCTGCTCGACCGGTCGCTCAAAGGGGAACTGGATACGTTCAAAGTGCTCGCCACCTTGAAAGACCTCTGCATCGAACTGGGATATGCGAAGTACCTGTACAGCTTCTACCTCCTCTATTTCGCGACGTTCGATCTGATCAATTACGGCGACCAACGTTACTGGGAAGGTGCGACAAAGGAGAATATCCAAGAAGTGACCACAGCGCACTTCAACAAGTGGCGCTTGGATCATTCAAACTGCACGTAGGCCGTGGCGCCTAGTGCTTGCAAACAATGCCCTATGCGAACTGGGAAACACTCAGCGCGATGATGTTCGCGCACTCCATAACCTGTTCCTCGGTGATCACAAGCGGCGGCGCGAAACGAATGATGTCGCCGTGCGTGGGCTTGGCCAGAAGACCGTTATCGCGCAGCAACAAGCAGAGTTCCCAAGCGGTTTTCGGTGAGCCATCGGCTGCGGTGCGCGCCTCGATCACGAGGGCATTCAGCAGCCCACGGCCGCGCACGAGCTTCACGAAGTCGTAGCGGTCCACCAGCTTCTGCATCTCCGCGCGGAAGATCCTTCCCAAGCGGTCGGAATTCTCCACCAACTTCTCGTCCTTCACGATGGCCAGCGCCTCGATGGCCAGCTTCGCTCCCATCGGATTTCCTCCATACGTGCTGCCGTGCGTGCCGGGCGTGAAGACGTCCATGATGTCGTGGTCCGCGAGCACAGCGCTCACCGGGTACATGCCACCGCTGAGGGCCTTGGCCAGGATCACCACATCCGGTCGGCGGGACTTGTCCTTTTCGTCATCGGGAACACTGCACAACAGACGGCCGGTGCGTGCGATGCCGGTCTGGATCTCGTCAGCGATGAAAAGCACATTGCGTGACTTGCACAGGGCGATGGCCTTGGGGATGTAGTCATCGGAGGGGGTATAAACACCCTTCTCCCCTTGTATCGGTTCGACGAGGAAGGCGCACACGTTCGGATCGGCCAGCGCCTTCTCCAGTGCAGGGATGTCATCGTAGGCGATCACTTCGAATCCCGGCGTGAACGGCCCGAAGCCGCCTTGGCTGTCCGGGTCCGTGCTCATGCTCACGATGCTGATGGTGCGGCCGTGGAAGTTGCCTTCACACACGATGATCTTCGCTCGGTCTTTCGCGATGCCTTTCTTCTCGTAGCCCCACTTGCGCGCCATTTTCAACGCGGTCTCCACGGCTTCGGCACCCGTGTTCATGGGCAGCATCTTCTCGTAGCCGAAGGTCTCGCAGACCACTTGGGCGTATTCGCCGAGCACACTATTGTAGAAGGCGCGGCTGGTGAGCGTCATCCGCGTGGCCTGCTCCTGCATCACCTTCACCAGACGCGGATGGCAATGGCCCTGGTTCACGGCACTGTAGGCGCTGAGGAAGTCGTAGTAGCGCTTGCCCTCCACGTCCCACACGAACACGCCCTTGCCGCTGTCCAGCACCACCGGCAGCGGGTGGTAGTTGTGCGCACCGAACTTCTCTTCGAGGGCGATGGCCTGTTGGGTTTTGGTGCGCTGATCGGTGCGGGTCTCCTGCATGGCTGGGCGAATGGGTTCTCCTTCGCCCGCCCATCGCGAGCTCCGGCGAACGAGGCGCGAAGATATCGGGGCGTACAACCACCATTCTCCCCTTCTTTGCTGACAGAATGAGGAACAAGAAGACCTTGCCGG
>JBGAJW010000037.1:0-49409 GCA_044224725.1 Flavobacteriales bacterium | reverse complement strand
CCGCCCCGGCTGTGTACCTCCTCGTTGGGTTGGCGCTTGCTGAGGTGGGCAACGGCATAGAGCTGGTCCTCGGTGGTGCGTACCTCCTGGATCAAGCCCTTCTTCGTCCGGAAATTATAGCACAGGCTGTCGGCATTGATGGTCTTGCCGCCCTGCTTGAATTCCGGCTTGCCGGTGATCGTGCCACTGCTGTCCGGCGCACCAAAGGCGCAGGTGGTTTCGTTCTTCATATCGAGCACGATGCGCTCGGCGGTGAGCTCCAAGCCCTCATACTTGACCGTGGCCGCACCGAAGAGGTACACCGTTTGGTTGGCCACGTCGTAGCGCATGCTGTCGCGGGCCGCATAGGTCACCTGCTCCTTCAGCGATTGCGCCTGAACCTCCACCACCATGAAGGCTGTCAACAGGAACGTGATGAAAACCGCGATGGACGCGGAAGCCCTGCCGGAACGCCCCCCTCTACTTTCGCGCGATGATGCGGGAGGGCACGGCGGCTGGCTCATGGGGCGGCCGAAAGTAGCGCAGCGCATCAGGGCGATACGGATGGTCGGGATCACACGGGCGAAACGATGGACGGCGATACTGGCGGCGGTGCTCGGCGCGTCCGCACAGACCTTGCCACAAAGCCCGTCCGACCCCAACCGGATCGACGTGGTCTGTCTCGACGCGGGCCACGGGGGGAAGGACCCTGGCAACCTCGGCACGGGTCGCTTCAAGACAACGGAGAAGCACGTCGCGCTGAATGTGACCAAATTGGTCGGGAAGTACATCACGGAGAACTTCCCGGACGTGAAGGTGGTGTACACCCGTGAGGACGACCGCTTCATCGAGTTGAAGGAACGCTGCGAGATCGCCAATCGTGCGAAGGCGGACGTGTTCATCAGCATCCACTGCAACGCCAACGAGAAGCACGAGCCGCATGGCACGGAGACCTACTTGATGGGCCTGCACAAGACGGAGGCGAACATGCGCACGGCCATGAAGGAGAACGCGTCGATCCTGCTGGAGGAGGGGCACGCGCTGAAGTATGACGGCTACGATCCGAAGGATCCTGAGAGCATGATCGCCCTCAGCCTTCGGCAGAACGCCTTCCTGGACCAGAGCGCCATGTTGAGCGGTGCCGTGCAGAAGCAATTCAAGGAGCGCGTGGGCCGCAACGACCGCGGGGTGAAGCAGGCGGGTTTCCTCGTCATCAGTTATACCACCATGCCTGCGATCCTGATCGAACTGGGCTTCCTCAGCAACAGCGAGGAAGAGGACTACCTGCAGAGCGCGAAAGGGCAGGACCTGATGGCCAGCGGCATCTATCGCGCCTTCAAGGAGTACAAGGCGGGCATCGAGGGCACGGACGTGCATGTGGCCCCCGTGGTGGAAGAACCGGACAGCACGAAGGTCGAGACGCCGGTTCCAGAGCCGAAGGACAATGGCATCCGCTTCAAGGTGCAGATCGCCACGAGCAGCAAGCGCATGGAGTTGAAGCCGAAGAACTTCAACGGGCTGGACGGCGTTGTGGAGATGAAGGGCAACGACCTGTGGAAATACACCGTGGGCGATGAACGCACGCTGGAGGCGGCGCGGGCGGTGCAGAAGGCCTGTCGCGACAAGGGTTTCGAAGGCTGCTTCATCGTGGCCTTCAAGGACGGCCAGCGGATCGATCTTCAGCAAGCCGTTACCTTGGCCCACGACCTCTGAACCCCGCGCCAGTGCCGAAGATCAAACGAGAGTACACCATCGCCCTGATGATGATCGGGGCCCTCGTGCTCCTCTACTACGGCATCAACTACCTGAAAGGGCTGAACGTGCTTCAGGGCCGCAACGTGTTCTATGCCAAGTACGCCGACGTCAGCGGCATCAACGACGCCAGCCCGGTGCTGTACCACGGCATGAAGGTGGGGCAGGTGATCGGCACGGAACTCATCCCCAACGGGAACGGCATGGTGGCGGTGGCCTTCCAGATCAATGATGACCGGTTGGTGATCACCGACAGCACGACGGCGGAGATCTACAGCAGCGACCTGTTCACACGGGCCATCCAGCTGGTGGTGCAGCCGGGAGCCCCTGCGGAACGGGGTGATACGTTGGACAGCGGGGCGCAGGCCAGCCTTACCGAGAGCATCAACCAGCAGCTCGATCCCATCAAGAAGAAGGCGGAAGGCATGCTGAACAACATCGACAGCGTGCTCAACGCGGTGCAGTTGCTGTTGAACAAGAAGACCATCGGTGATCTGGACTCGGGCATCGTCAGCTTGCGCCGCATCCTGGAGAACGTGGACGGCACCACGCACCGGTTGAACGCGCTGCTCGATGCGGAGACGGTGACGATCAAGTCCACGATGGACAACTTGAACAAAGTGAGCGGCACGTTGGCGCAGAACAGCGATGAACTGAACAGGATCTTCGCCAACGCGGATTCGTTGATGGCGGCGCTGGGCGATGGGCGCATCGAGAAGATGATGGCGAACATCACCGCCACGAGCGATCAATTGAAGCAGACGATGGCCAGCGTGAACGAGGGCAAAGGCACACTCGGCAAGCTGGTGAAGGACGATAGCCTGTACGTCAACCTGAACAAGGCCACCAAGGAACTCGACCTCTTACTGGAGGATCTGCGCGTGAACCCGAACCGATACCTGAGCATCTTCGGCAAGAAGGACAAGCTGCCCAAGCTGAGCCAGGCCGACATCGAGCGCATCCAGGAAGCGTATCAGAAGCAGCACACTACGCCGTGATCAGCAGCATCGTCTTCGTCGTGTTGCTCGGTGCCGCGAGTTGGCTCTTCGGGCGCAACATCCTGCGCATCCGCAGGAACATCCTGCTGGGCCGCGATGTGACGATCAACGACAGAAAGCGCGAACGCTGGGGGGTGATGACGCGTGTGGCGCTCGGCCAGAGCAAGATGATGATAAGGCCGATCGTCGGCATCCTGCACATCATCGTGTACGCGGGGTTTGTCATCATCAACATCGAAGTGCTGGAGATCCTCATCGATGGCATTTTCGGAACGCACCGCGTGCTCAGTTTCCTCGGCGGGTTTTACGACTTCCTCATCGGCAGCTTCGAATGGCTCGCGCTGGGCGTATGGGTGGCTTGCGCCATCTTCCTCGTGCGCCGGAACATCATCAAGCTGAAGCGCTTCGTGATGAAGGAACTGGACGGCTGGCCGCGTACGGATGCCAACCTCATCCTCTTCACCGAGATCGCGCTGATGACCGCCTTCCTGCTGATGAACGCGGCCGACTTCACTTTGCAGGGCAAGGGAGAGGGGCACTACATCGCCGCGGGTGCTTTCCCCATCAGCTCCTTCATCGCCTCCGCGGCTTCCCTCACATCCCTTTCATCCGCAAGTCTGATCATCGTCGAGCGCGCCTGCTGGTGGTTCCACATCGTCGGTATCCTGGCGTTCTTGAACTATCTCGTCGTCAGCAAGCACTTGCACATCCTGTTGGCCTTCCCCAACGTGTGGTACAGCAGCTTGAAGCCGAAGACCGAGATCGTGAACATGGACCGCGTGACCGGTGAGGTGAAGAGCATGCTCGATCCTTCCGTTCAGCCGCCGGTAGTTGCGCCGCATACGGTTGCGGGCGTGGAGATGACAGAACGCTTCGGCGCGAAGGACGTCTTCGACCTGTCATGGAAGCAGCTCATGGATGGTATGACCTGCACGGAGTGCGGCCGTTGTACGAGCGTATGTCCAGCGAACCTCACGGGCAAATTGCTCAGCCCGCGCAAGATCATGATGGATACGCGCGATCGCTTGGAAGAAGTGGGCAAGGTGATCGACGCGAAGGGCAAGTGGGAGGAGGACGGCAAGAGCCTGCACAGCCGCATCAGCGAAGAGGAACTGTGGGCCTGCACCACCTGCAACGCCTGCACGGAAGCCTGCCCGGTGAACATCGACCCCGTCGGCATCATTATCGACCTGAGGCGCTACCTTGTGATGGAGGAAAGCAAGACACGTCCTGCCTTGGCCAACATGCTCACCAACGTGGAGAACAACGGAGCCCCGTGGCAGATGTCACAGGCCGATCGACTCAAGTGGGCCGAGTAAGGGCGATGCGTGTATCGCCCGACGAGGACCGAAATACTGAAACCGATGAAGAAGCCCACCCTGATCGAAGCGACGGAGAACGGCAAGAAGGTCAGCCCGAAGCTTCCCGCGCACATCAAGAACTTCCTCATCGACATTGACGGGACGATCTGCGATGACATCCCCAACGAGGAGCCGTGGCGCATGGCCGATGCGGAAGTCTTCCCGGAAGCACTGGAGAAACTGAACATGTGGTACGAAGAAGGCCACATCATCACCTTCTTCACCAGCCGCACCGAAGAGCACCGCGCGGTGACCGAGGCGTGGTTGAAGAAGCATGGCTTCAAGTACCATGGCATGCTGATGGGCAAGCCCCGTGGCGGCAACTATCACTGGATAGATGATCGAGAGGTACGCGCTACGCGGTACGAAGGCCATTTCACGGACTTGGTGGAACGCAATGCGACGGTACAGGTCTTTGAGGCTTGGGGCGATGCACCGATGATCAAGAACCATTGATCGACATGTCGAGCAGCGACCCGATCCGCGTACCCACCATGGCCGAAATGCTGGCCAGCGGCGAAACACCCGAAGTGCTGTTCTGGGTAGGCTGTGCCGGTTCGTTCGATGACCGCGCGCGCAAGATCACCAAGGCCTTCGTGCGCATCTTGAACGCGGCGAAAGTGAAGTTCGCGGTGCTGGGCACGGAGGAAAGTTGCACGGGTGATCCGGCTCGCCGCGCGGGCAACGAGTTCGTCTTCCAGATGCAGGCGCAGAACAACATCATGGTGATGAACGGCTACGGTGTGAAGCGCATCGTCACCGCCTGCCCGCATTGCTTCAACACGCTGAAGAACGAATACCCGGTAGTCGGCGGCAACTACGAAGTGCTGCATCACACGCAGTTCATCAACGCGCTGATGAAGGAAGGGCGCATCAAGGTGGAGGGCGGCAGCTTCAAAGGCAAGCGCATCACCTTCCATGATCCCTGTTATCTCGGCCGCGGCAACGGCGAGTATGAAGCCCCTCGCGAAGTGCTGTTGAAGCTGGATGCCGCGCTGGTGGAACTGAAGCGCAGCAAGCAGAACGGGCTGTGCTGCGGTGCGGGCGGAGCGCAGATGTTCAAGGAAGCCGAACCGGGTACCAAGGAAGTGAACATCGAACGCAGCGAAGAAGCCTTGGCCGCGTCACCCAACATCATTGCCGCGGGTTGCCCGTTCTGCAACACCATGCTCACCGACGGCGTGAAGCATTTCAACAAGGAAGGGGAGGTGCAGGTGAAGGACGTTGCGGAATTGATCGCGGAGGCGGGGGAACTGTGATCCGTTGATCGGAAAATGACGAGGGCCCCGATAAGCGAGCGGGGCCCTCGTCATTTTCAAAACGTGCGTGCTATCGCCCCAACAACAACTTCACCGCCGCCTCCAATTGCTGGTCTCGCCCTTGGCTGACCAGTCCTGGCTCCAGTGTCTGCTTCACGTCGGGTTCCAGTTGCTGGTTCTCGAGGTACTTCCCTCGGTTGTCGACCATGCCCACCATGGGGATGCCGAACCACATGTCGTTCTGCAAGCCCTCCCACCACACTGCGGTGCCGGTGCCGGGCACGGGCATACCCACCAGCTTCCCGATGCCGAGTTCCTTGTAAGTGAACGGGAACATGTGGGCATCGCTGTAGTTGCTCTCACTCATTACCACGCAACTCGGCTTGCGCCATTTGAACTGGGGTTCACTGCCTAGATCCTGCCCGCGCGGCTCTTCCCGGATGTACACCTTGCCACTGAGGAAGGTCGCGAGATCGTCGTGCAGCCATCCGCCTCCGTTGAAGCGCGTGTCCACGATCAGGCCGTCCTTGCCGTTGTAGCGGCCGAGGGCTTCCTCGTAGACGGTGCGATAGCTGTGGTCGTCCATGCCTTCCACATGCACGTAGCCGAGTTTGCCACCGCTCAGGCTGTCCACCAGATGGCGGCATTTCTCGACCCAGCGGTGGTAGAGCAGTTCGCCATCCGCGCCTTCGGGCAGGGGCTTCACGGTCTCGTCCCAGCGTGTGTTCGTCTTCGGGTCGAACATGCTCAGGAGCATCGGCTTGTTTCCCTTGCGATTGAAGAGCTTGGCCCAGTCCATATCGGCGGAGATCTCGATGCCATCGATCTTCTCGATCACATGCCCGGCCTTGATCTTGGTGCCTTGCTTGATCACCGGGCTCCTGTCCATCACCTCGGTGATGCGCAGTCCAGGCCCCGGTTCGTTGGCGTAGAACAAGCCGAGGCTCGCGGTCTCATCGCCATTGGGCATGTTCGGCCGGAAACCGGATCCGGTATGTGAGGCGTTGAGCTCACCGAGCATCTCGCTGCAGAGCTCGGCCATGTCATAGTTGTTGTTGATGAAGGGGAGGTAGCGCACGTATTCCGCCTTGTACTTGTCCCAGTCCACGCCTTGCATGTCCACGCGGTAGAATTTCTTCTTCACCTGGCGCCAGATGTGCTCGAAGATGTAAGCGCGTTCGGCCGTCTCGTTCAGCAGCATCTCCCCGTTCATGCCCACGCTCTTGTTCTCGTTCTTCTCCAGATCGTACCGGTTGATGCCATTGTTGGCCATGTAGAACAGGTTCTTTCCGTCCTTGTCCATGGTGAGGCCGCCGGCACCGCCTTCGCCCATCTTGTTCAGGATCTTCGTTTCATGGGTGCGGATCTCGAATTGCCAGAGGTCATAGCCCTTCTCGAAACGCGCGAGGTAAAAGAGCTTCTCGCCGTCCTTGCTCAGCACCGCGCCGCTGAGGTCGCTGGAGTTGGGTGTCAAGCGCACTTTGCGATCGTCGATGCCGGCGAGCTCGATCTTGATGGGTTCAACCTTCTTGTCCTTCTCCTCTTCCTCTTTTTTCTTCTTGTCTTCCTCCTTCTTCTTCTTGTCCTTGTCGTCCGCCTCCTTCTTGTCGTCACCGTCCTTCTTCTTGTCCTCGTCCTCCTTGGCCAGGGCCGCCTCTTCCTTGGTCATCTTGAACTTGTCGAAGGCTTCCTGCGTGAGGAAGATGGCGTAGGCATCGGCTTGTCCACCCCAGCTGGCATGGTTCTTCATGCCGTCGCGATCGCTGAAGAAGACGATGGCCTTGCCGTCCATGGCCCATCGCGGCATATAACCGCCATAGCCGCTTTTGGTAAGATCGGTGATCTCCTTGCCACCTTCGGCGCTGACCAATCCTACTTGTCCGATCCACTGTTTGTCGTGCAGGAAATTCACGACGAACCACTTGCTGTCAGGGCTCCACTCGTACCACTGGTCGCCATCGCTGTAGCTGTAGTTCTTGTTGCCGGGCACAACAACGCGCGTCTGCTTACTGGCCAGGTTCAGCACCTTGAGCGTAGTGCGCTCTTCCAAGTAGGCCACTTCCTTCCCGTCCGGCGAGTACGCGCACTGGAACTCTTCCGCGGGAGTAGTGAGCAGCGGCTCTTCCTTCAGCACCGTGGCATTGAAGAAGTACTTCTCCTCCTTGCGTGTGATGGTGGTGGTGTACAGATCCCAGCTCTCACCGCGCTCACTGGCGTAGAGCAGCGTGCGGCCATCGGGACTGAAGCTCACATTGCGCTCCTGCTCCGGTGTGTTGGTCACGCGACGTGTCGTGCCCTCTGCCACGGAAGTCACGAACACTTCGCCACGGTGGATGAAGGCGATCTCCTTCCCATTGCTGGACACTTCGTACTCGTTGGCGTTGTTCACGTTGATGATCTTCTCAGCATTGTAGCGCCCATCGGTATTGATCCGGATAGCCACCTTCTTGGGTTCGCCCCCGTCCGTCATCGTGTAGAGCTCGCCACGATAGCTGAAGCAGAGTACACCGCCATCGCTCATGCTCAGATAGCGCACCGGGTGATCGGTGAAATGGCTCACCTGCGTGCTCGCACCACCGGCAGCAGGCATCCTGTGGATGTTGAAGCTTCCCTTCTCCTCGCTGAGGTAATAGATGCTGTTCCCATCCTTCGTCCAGACCGGATTGCGGTCCTCACCGGCGAAAGTGGTGAGCTGCTTGTACTCCTTGGTCTTCGGGTTGAAGGTCCAGATGTCGCGTGTAACGCTGCTCGTATGATGCTTGCGCCAGCTGTCCTCATACCCCTTGCGGTCGTGGTAGGCGATGAGCGTGCCAGCGGGATCGTACTTCGCCTTCTCCATGGCGATCGTGCTCACCTGCAAGGGACGTCCGCCTTTCACGGGAACCGTGTAGAGTTCGCCCAAGCCGCCCACGGGGAACTGCTGGTTCTTCACGTCGTCCTGCCGAGTACCGTAGAAGATCACTTGGCTGTTGTCGGCGGAAAAATCCGTCGCGGTTTCGCCATTGCCGTGGAAGGAAAGTCGCGTGGGCGCACCGCCAGTGCTGGCCATCACGAACACGTCGTTGCTGCCATAGCGGGTGCTGGTGAAGGCGATCTGCTTTCCATCATGGCTCCAGACCGGTGTGTGGTCATAAGCCTCGTTCGTGGTCAACGGAACCGCGTCGCCTCCGGCGGTCGGTACGCGCCAGATGTCGCCCTGATAACAGAACGCGATGGTTTGTCCATCCGGACTGATGGCGGCGTTGCGGAGCCAGAGCGGGTCGGTCTGGGCAGCGACGCTCAGGGTCAAGATGGATGCGAGGATGGTGGTGCTCGACTTCATGGTGTGGTGAATAGGCCGCCAAACTATCCGTCCCTTTGCGCCGATGGTCACGGGCCGAACGGTTCTGTGCCAACCTTTGTGAAATGGAACAAGCCCTCCGACCCCGAACTATCGCCACCATGCCGGCCCACGCTCGTGTATGGGTTTACAAGAGCGCTATGGCTTTCACCCCGGAACAGCGCCGAGCGATCATCGAGGGTGGCCGCGCGTTCACGGGATCCTGGGCCGCCCACGGTGCCGCGTTGGATGCGTGCGTGGATGTGCTCCTGGACCATTTTGTAGTGGTCGCCGTGGATGAACAACAGGCCATGGCCAGCGGTTGCAGCATCGACAAGAGCGTGCGTTTCGTGCAGGAACTGGAGAAGGACTTGGCCATCAACCTCACTGACCGGATGGTGGTACTCTATGAAAAGGATGGTGGGATGCATGCGTGCCGCGTTCCTGAAGTGGAGGGTTTGTTGAAGAGCGGTGAACTCACGGCTGAAACCGTCGTCTTCGATGATCTGGTGAACACCCGGGCTGATCTGGATGCTCGCTTCAGATCCCGCCTACGCGAGACATGGATGTCGCGATGGTTGTGAACGCGATCCATCGATACTGATGATCTATTGAGAAGGTGTGGTGCTCCCTTGGCTGCTTGAATGACTTCCGCTCCGGGCAACATCCATGAGCGGCGGATCGTTGGTCTACCGATCCGCCATCAAAACGCTGAAGCATGTCCAAGCTGAATCCCGGGTTTGCGCTGTGCGCCTTGTTGCTGTTGGTTTCCTCCTGTGGTAAGGAGGCCCCGGATGTCGATCCGAATTATGTGGGCTATTGGTTGTGTACTTCGTTGGAATGCGAGCCCGGAATGCGGATCAAGCCCAATGGGGACGCCACGTATGACCACACCCATGCATTGACGGATTGCAACGGCATGAACCACAGTGGTACGGCGCGAATTTCAGATGGACACTTGCGGATCGGCTCCAAGCGCCTCGAGATCACCCAAGCACCGACAGCTGCTCCATTGACGATGGTGCACATGGAGCGGAACGGCGAACACGCTTCGACCATGCAGCTGGTCTTGTCCGGAGCTACCTACTATCGGTTGGACAATTACTGAACGCCGCTGCCAACGCGTGGCCGCTTCCTTCAGGATCCGGCTTTGACGCAACGGACCTGTGCTATGCACGGCGGGCTGTTGGCGAACTCCTCTACGCACGTTGAAAGTGGCACCGGGAAGGTCCGCACCTTGCGGCGATGGGTGAGCACACGGAACGGTTCATGGGCTCGTTCCTCCATGGCTGGAAGGAACTGGTCATCCTCTTCTTCCTGCTGCTGCTGGCGGCAGTGATCCTCTCGTGGCTGGCGAACCGCCGCCTGCGTCCGGTGGATCGCGGACCCGCGCTGAGCGTGCCGATGTTCGTTTCGGCTTTCGGGTTGTTGATGCTCGCCCGGCATTTCCACCATGATCGCTGGAGCGCGGTGATCATCGCGTTGGGCTTGGCCGTTGCCGGCGTCATCATCTCCAAGAGCGGCACGCGCGCACCCGTGCTCGCGATGATCATGCTGGCTGTACTCATGGGCTTCGGGCTGAACCTGAGCGCGCTCATGCTGTTCGCCGTCGCCTTCATCGCCTTGTTGTTGAGCCGCCCGGCGCAGAAGAAATGAGGTCCAAGCGCAAGCGGAACTCGACGCCCATGGCCCTGCTCGTTGGGCTGGGTCTTCCCGTGCTCGCCTTGTTCGGACTGTTCTCATTGATCCCGTACGACCAGATGACGGCGCAGTGGCCCATGGGTATCACGGCCGAAGAGGTTCACGCCTACCAGCATTATTTCGATCAACGGCCCGACACGATGGCCACGGTGGATGTCCAACGCTTCGACCTGGACAGTACGGGCGATTGCATGGAGGGCGATGGTGCGGAAGCAACGAGAAGGTTCAACGCGAAAGGCTACGCGGACAAGGTGGTCGTGAGCCGCGCGGGCGATGCATGGCTGCTCGCCTTGCCGGACGGGCAACCGTTCCGCGATCAACATGCCCTCCGATTGTCTCCCGCTTCGATGTCGTCGATCCGTGCGCTGTATGCGCGCGAGGTGGCCCATGTGTACGGCCTCGCTCATGGTCATGCGGAACTGGTGAGGCTTTGGTCCTGCGGAGATGATCAGGGATTGTTCCTGGCCGAGGAAGTGATCGAGCAGAGTTTCGTAGACCGTGAAGGGAACGCGGGCTCATCGTTGGTGGACAGCGCAGGTGCGATGGAAGGGGATGATGCGATGATCGCTGAAGAGGCGAGACGTTCTGCTCGGAGCCTGATCGACAATGCGGACTGGTCGCGCATCAACGAGAACGCCGCCGCTATTTGGGGCGTGGTCAGTGCTGCGGCCGGGTACACGCCTGCGGAAAGAGGCGGGGCCTGGTTCGATCCAACGGTGCGCGCCTTTCAGCCAGCTCTCGGGCCCATGGTCCGTTCATCGGCTGCCATGGATGTAGGCGACCGCGCATTGGCCTTCTATGTGAGTGCGCCGGAAGCGCAACGGAAAATGGCCGCCTTGGCCACGACCATGCGGCAGGACAGCGCCGAACTCGAGCACCGCTTGGCCGAAGTGGACGCGATGAACGCTTCTGCTTTCGTGGGCGACACCCGCATCGGATACGTCCGTGCCCAGCTCGGTCAGGAGCGGAAGGACTTCTTGCATCGCCTTTTCGATCCGGAGCCGGTGGCGAGCTTCGGGTTGGCCGTTGTCGATACGGTGAAGAAGGCGGTCCCTGTCGTTGAACTGGACCCGTTCCTCAGGAGGTACCTTGTCGGGGACACGGTGCGGATCCCTCGCGCGAAGCATGTCATCGATCATGTGATCACGGTACCTGCGGGCATCGGCGTGGTGTTGGAGAAGGGCGCACGCTTGAATATGGCCCCCGGCAGCGGCCTTGTGGTGAACGGCTCCCTGCACATGCGGGGAACCGGCCTCAATCCCGTGTTCATCCGCCCCACGGATGACGGCGCCGCCTGGGCGGGCATCTGCGTGAACGGGACGGGGCGCACACGCTGCGTCATCACCGGATTGAAGATGAGCGGCGGCAGCATGCTGAAGGATGATCAGGGAGACCACAACGCGATGCTGAGCTTCCATGGATGCGAGGTGTCCATCTCCAGCAGTGCCATTACCGGTGCGCGTGGGCCGGCTGCCGTTGCCATCGAACGGGGAACCATGTCCATGCGGGAGTGCTACTTCAGTTCGGGGACGGACGCACTGGTGGACGTGACGTTCGCGCAAGGGGTCTTCAGCAAGTGCTCCTTCATGAGCGAGGGTGCCCCTATGGGCGGGCGGGGCAAGGGTGCCCAGCTGCGCTTCGACGATTGTGCGTTCACGGGTTTCCGGTCCGAAGGCTTGTCTCTGCGCATCAAGAGCACCGCCGTGCTCCGGCGATCCATGTTCTCGGCGAACGGCACCGCGATCTCGGCCATGGACGGGTCAGAGATCCTGCTCGATGGCTGCACCCTCTCGGGGAATTCAACGGCCATCGACCTGCACCGCTCAAAGCCCGGCCAGCCCGGGGGGAAGGCCACGGTGTACCAGAACACGTTCGCGACGAACGGTTCGGACAAGCGGGTGGACGAGTGGAGCACCTGGACGGCCGGGACTGGTGCCATGCCAGAGCAGGTTTCGTCGGCCGCTGGCAAGGATTGACCGGATCATGACCGAGGCGCAGTGCCCGGAACAGGTCGCCGGATATCTTCCCGCCCCTTTTTTCCGTAGGAGCGCGCATGAACCCGGGAGAATACCTCCGTCCGGCCCGACACGTGGTCGGCTTGGTCCTGCCTTTCCTCCTCATAGGGAACGGCATGCGTGCTTCGGCCCAGTTCAGTGAGCCGGAGATCGTGGAGGCGGTCGTCGTCTATGGTGATCAGAAGTTGATCGACGAGGAGGAGGCGCTCTCGGATGAGCAATTGAGCTACATGCTCGATTCGCTCTGCACGCTGGATCCCGCGCCACAGCACCTGATCAGGGACCTGCGCCTGTTCCTGCGCATCCGTCGGATGGATGAGTCACAGATGGTCACGCTGATCGATTCGTTGTTCGAATTGGACACGGTGCCCTACGCCTTGGTGAACGAGATCAACCTGTACGTGGACCAGTTGCCCACGCGCGCCGAGGTGGATGAAAGCAGTGTGCTGGCATGGAGCGATCGTACAATTGAGCCCGGTGCGGAGACCTACGGTGCGTGGCGTCCCGATATGCCCAACCCGTACGGCATGGACCTGTCAGCAGCGGACACGATCCTGCAGCTCCGTTTGCGGGATGCGGCCTTTTGCGGTTTCACTATGCCCGTGCCCCCGATCGTCACCAGTCGCTTCGGTTGGCGTGATGGCCGCAGTCACAACGGTGTGGACCTGGACTTGGAGGTCTGGGATACGGTGAAGTCCGCATTTCCCGGCGTGGTGCGCTTCGCTGACAAGTCAGGGGGCTTCGGCCGCTTGGTCGTTGTGCGGCACTTCAATGGGCTGGAGACCTACTACGCTCATTTGCACCGGATCAAGGTGAAACCGGGCGATGAGGTGGAAGCGGGCCAGCTCGTGGGCCTCGGTGGAAGCAGTGGCCACAGCACCGGTAGCCATTTGCACTTCGAGACGCGGTTCAAGGGGGTTCCTTTCGACCCTTCGCACATGATCGACCTGACCACAGGTGAACTGCTGTGCGATACGCTCGTGCTGAAACGGGGCCGCACCTCGTTCTCCGCCTATCCGAAAGGCACGCGGTTCCATACTGTTGCCAAAGGGGAGCATCTTAGCGCCATCGCAGACCAGTACGGTGTGCCCCTCGACGCGCTATGCTCAGTGAACGGAATCAGTCGCCGCGCCCGCTTGCGGGTGGGCCAGCGCCTCATGGTGCTGCGGGCCGATACGGCGGAGCACTTCGCCGAAACGCGACCTTCGGAGCGAACCGGGCACTGATCGGGCTTTTCCTGCTTCTCTCTTCCGCAGGCGTGAATGCGCAGGTCGGTGTCGTCACGCTCGGCATCCAGGCCAAACCCGTGATCCCCTTCACCTTTTTCGATCCGGTGACGCGCTTGGACGGGCCGCCGTTGAACGGGAGTGTAGAGCTGACCGGTGGCTTCGCGTTCGGCATGATGGTGCGGGCTGGCCTCACCAAGAGCATTTCCTTCGAAACGGGCATCAACCAGATCACGCGCCGCTTCGATGTGGCCATCGCCAACGACACGAACGGATATGCCGTCCAGGACGCGGTGCGCTTTATCGGTTACGAAGTACCCGTGCTGGGCATGGTGTACATCCGCTTGGGTGAGCACGCGTGGATGAACAACGCACTGGGCTTCAGCGCTGACCTCTACCCGAGCGATGCGGAACGGGCGCAGGAGTATTCGCATGTGTATATGGCCCGCAAGAACTGGATGCAGCTGGGGCTGGTGGCGAACATCGGAGTGGAGTACAGGACCCCGAAGAGCGGATGGTTCTATCTGGGGGCCACATACCACCGCCCTTTCGGAGACATCGCACAGGCGGAGCTCACGTGGTACGACAACTTGAACTTCGGCACAACGCTCCGCGCGGACATCCCCGGCAGCTACCTCACTGCTGACCTGCGCTACTTCTTCCACAACGATCCCGAGAAGGCGCGGAGGCGGAAGGGGGACACACGCAACAACTAGGAGGGAGCGGGGAACCACCATAGTCGCCTACCTGGCCTTTGGATCCTGACCCCTGCCGACAGCCGGGGTATATTCGGACCCCAACCTTCGCCGTATGCGCAACTGTTACCCGTACATCCTCGCTCTTTCGATCATCAGCCCTGGTCTGCTGTCCGCCCAAGGTGATTCCTGCACCACCGCGTTGCCGATTACACCGGGCGTGCTTACGGCTGATGGCCCTTCCAACGGTGGCGGTGCGAGCCAAGCCGATGCGGTGAACGCCGATTGGTATTCGTGGACCGCACCCTTGGATGGTTATATCACCATCGTCAGCTGCGGTGCCGGGGTTGATACGCGCCTTAACCTGCACCAGGGTACATGTGACGCACTGGAATTGGTCGCGAGTGATGACAATGGCTGTCCCGACGCCGATCCGTTCGGTGGTAGCCTGATCGCCAACGTGCTCGTCAGTGAGGGCACCACGTACTTCATCGAGTGGGACGACCTGCATTCGGGCTTGGGCTTCGAGTGGGAATTCTACCTGCACACCTGTCCTAACGCGATCCCTTCGATCGTGAGCGGACCGGGGTCGATCACACTGGATTGGCCTGTGGATGCGCCGGGAGCAACGTTCACGATCGAGTATGGGCCTCCCGGTTTCGAACCGGGCACAGGCACCATCATCACCGGTGTGCAGGGTGATGCACAGCCGCCCGTGACCATCATCGGATTGATCGGCGGGCAGGAATACGAGATCTGGATAAGTGTCGATTGTGGTGGCGGGAATGCGGCACCGTTCAACGGCCCTTGGCACGGCACAGCGGGAGAAGTGGTGGTGGTCGAGAACGACGATTGCGAGAGCGCGACGCCGATCGCCTGCGGTAGTTCGACAAGCGGCAGCACGAGCACAGCATTGGGAGATGGTCCACCCCCATGCGGAACGGACATCACCGCACCGGGTGTCTGGTACACGTTCACGGGCGTGTCCGGCGCAGTGATACTCAGCACCTGTGCGGACCATGGCTATGACACGAAGATCAATGTGTACACGGGGGTCTGTGACGACCTCACGTGCGTGGACGGCAACGATGATGGCGCGTTCGGATGTTATCCCGGCAGCGAAGTGATCATCACTGCGGATGAGGCCACGACCTATTATGTGCTGGTACAAGGCTATGATGGCGCGGTAGGCGACTTCACGCTCGTCATGGATTGCGCGGCCTGTGCACCGCCGACCGATATCGTCATGACACCCGCTGATGTATTGGCCTACCTGAGTTGGACGCCCGCGAACCCGAACGGCTCGTTCACGGTGGAATACGGCCCTGCCGGATTCACGCCCGGCACGGGCACGGTGCTCACGGGCACGGTGGGCGTGGACGGGCCGCCGGTGACCCTTGCCGGATTGGAATTGGCCACGGGTTATGATGCCTACCTCATGGAGACTTGTCCCGGCGGGGAGGACGGATATCGGCGTGGACCCATCGCCTTCACCACCTTGGAGGAGCCCTTGCCGGAGAATGCGTTCTGCCAGGGTGCGGTCAGCCTGAGCTGTGGCCAGGAAGCGGGCGGAGATTCGCAGCTGGGGGTGCTGGCCACAGCGCCCGCATGCGGCTCCGGCAATATCGGAGCGCCCGGGCTGTGGTACACCTTCACCGGTGATGGCGGCGATGTGACGCTGAGCACGTGCAACAACGCTGATTTCGATACCAAGATCACGGTGTGGAGCGGCACCTGCGCGGACCTCGTGTGCGAAGCCGGGGTCGACGATGCGCCGGGCTGTGAGGGGAACACGAGCGCGGTAACGGTGGCTACTACCGCAGGCACGGTCTATTACGCCTTGGTCCATGGTTATGATGGCGGAGCGGGTCCTTTCACCATCAGCATGTCGTGCGCCCCTGCTTGCACGCCGGCCGTCCCCAACGATGATTGCTCGACCGCGCAGATGATCCTGCCGCAGACCATCGGGGCGTGCGTACCGACGCTCGGGACGAACGTTTGCGCGTACACGACGGCGGCACCGAATCCGCCTTGTGATCCGTATTCCGCGGCGTTCGATGTCTGGTACGCCTTCAATACCGGTCCATCCGCGGAACATACCATCACCTTAGCGGCCGTCACTTCCGGAGAACTCGGAGCGGCGCTCTACCGTGGGTGTGGCCCCGATCAGTTCATCGACTGCTACGATCCACAACTCGGTCCCATCTTGCTCACGGGACTTGACACCAACACGGTCTATTATGTGCAGGTCTGGAACACCGGCGGAGATGCGGCGGGCACGTTCACCATCTGCGATGAGGCACAGGTGCTGGTGTCCGTGGCGGAACAAGAGACGAGCACGTTGCGCGCCTGGCCGATCCCAGTGGAAGAGGAACTGACGATCGATGGCCTGCCGGCAGGTAGCCGAGCGCTCCGCGTTTGTGATGCGCAAGGTCGGATGGTCCTGACCCGTCGTGTCATTCGCAGTGGGATGCAGACGGTCGACATGTCCGCGCTCGCACCGGGCGCTTATGTGGTGCGTGTGGATGGTGATTCGCCGGCGTCCATCCGGGTAGTGCGGAGGTAGACTTGTCCGCTATCAAAGCGAACACCCGGATCGACGAACTCGATCCGGGCGTTCGCTTTTTCGCAACGCGCTATTTCGCGGCCTTCACTTCACCGGCCTTCACCACGCTCACCCATTCGCCTTTGCTGCGGGCGTTCACCGTGTTGTCGTACATCGCGGAGCATGTGGTAGGCGGCATGTAGAACCGTCCGATGTACGCGGCGTTCAGGAACACGCGGTAGGTCGCGTGCTGGTAAGAGCTGATGTCGAAGTAGGTCATCACGCGGTCGTCACGTATGTCCTGGTATTCGAAGTAGCTGTTCTCCTGCGCGCTTTCGGTCCCTTCAAGGCGGCTGTTGCGGATCTCCCAACCGCTGGGGAATACCTGTGTCAGTGCGAGCTCCTGGTAGTCGCCACGGATCCCGGGGTGCTGGATGGTGACCACCGCTTGGAAGTCCGTGCCCTGTTCGAGCGATGTGGGATCGAGCCGATCGCCGCTCATGCTCTGGTAGCGCACGTCCACCGCGAGTCCATTGTTGGCGGGACTTTCCGCTCCGGGCATGGGTGTGCCGGTGCGCA
This sequence comes from Flavobacteriales bacterium, assembly GCA_044224725.1. GTDB lineage: Bacteria > Bacteroidota > Bacteroidia > Flavobacteriales_F > PHOS-HE28 > PHOS-HE28. The sequence goes on along the minus strand of JBGAJW010000037.1, from coordinate 31,980 downwards.
CCACGCGCACGTAAAGGAGGTTCTTGCCGGTATTCATGATGGACACCTTCTTCTGGCCATCAGGTATGGGCAGGTCGATCCGCGCCACGCTCTTCTTGCTGAATCGGTTCTCGCTCTTGCCGTTCAGGTTCAGGGTGAAGTTCAGCCCTTGGCCCATGCCATCGGAAGTGACCATGCGGCTGATCGCGAGCAGGCCCCACGCTGTGCTTTGAGTGCTGTACCAATCCTCTTTGCCGAGGTTCTCCGCAATTCGCTTGATGACCATGGCGGCCGTTGGCTTGTCGTCCATGCGCAGGAGAGCTTCGGCGATCACAGCGTCATCACGCATGTCGCTGCCATAGGTCCAGCTCATTTCCGAATAGGGTGCGACAATGGTCGTCAGTCCGGTGATGATCTCTTTGGCCACGGCTTTCTGGTTGCTCATCGCGTAAGCAGCGGCGAGCATCCACTTGGCCTTTGTCGCGAGCTGCGGATGCGTGCGCAAGCGGTTCATGGCACCGAGCTCGGCGGTATTGGCCAATGCGAGCACGTACAGGCGGTACGCCTGAGTGAGCTGTCGGCCTTCGTAGGTCCAGCCGTACTCGGTGGTGGGTACCCAATTGCGTGCGGCGCTGCGCATGTAGCCAAGCCATTTGTTCTTCATACCGGTGGGCAGGGTGAAGCCGGCACGCTCGGCTTCGGTGAGGAAGTGCCCGGCCCAGATGGAACCCCAGTCGTTCACACCCTCCTCGCCCGGCCAATAGCTGAAGCCGCCGTTGGGCTGCTGGAACATCTTCAAACGGCGCAGGCCCGCATCCACATTGGAGCGCATCTCTGCGGCCACACGGCTGTCCACATCGATCACATTGGCCAGGAAGAGCTGCGGGAACGCGGCGCTCGTGGTCTGTTCGATGCACCCGTGCGGGTAATCGATCAGGTATTGCAAGCGGGCACCGAAGTCCACGGCGGGAATAGTGCTCACTTCCAGGTAAGCGGAGTTCGTGCCAGCGAGCCCTACCGGCTTGGGGATGTCCTCCCACGACTTTCCGGCGTCCACCACGGCTTCACTCTGGTCGGTCTGCGGCACATTGGGTTGACGAACGTCTATCTCAATGGTCTGTGTCGCCCGTTCACCGGCACCTTCGGCGATGACCTTCACCGTTCCCTTGCCGATGCGCTCGGCCATCTTCACGTGGAATACGGCCACTTGGTCCCCTGTGCTCTTGAACGTGAGTGCCTGTGTCGCACCGCCTTCCACGTTGAAGAGGTTGTTAGCTTCGAGCTTCAACTGCACGTTCTTCACCTTGGGGTCCATGGCGAAAACGGTCACCGGCAGATCGAGCGTCTCTCCGGGTCCCACCACACGCGGCAGTGTGGCAAGGAGCATGAGCGGTTTGCGCACAGGCACGGCCTTCTCAGCGTTGCCGTAAGCGCGATCGCCATCGGTGGCCACCACCATCACACGCACGCTGCCCACGTAGTTGCTGATGGTGAAACCGTGCTGCGCCTTTTTGCCCTTGGCCAACTTGAACGGTCCGACATAGCGCACGACGGGTTTGAAACGATTCGCCTTCGCTGCGGCATCCGGTGAAGCTTCATCACTGCCGCCGAGAGCGAGCACTCGTTGCAACTGTTGACCGAAGGCCCCGATCACCTGGTCGTAGAGGTCCCAGGTGCGCACGCCCAAGGCTTCGCGCGCATAGAAGTAGTTCCACGGGTCCGGTGTTTTGAAGCGCGTGAGGTCGAGCAGCCCTTCATCCACGATCGCGAGCGTATAGGTCATCGCCTCGCCGCTGGCCTCGCTCACTTCCACGTTGAACGGCGCATCGGTCTTCACTTCGTTGGCCATAGCGATCACAGGCTGGATGCGCGTGGTCTTGTCCTCCACCATGATCGGGATCACGCCGTAGAGGCGCATGGGCCGGTCATTGCCCAAGCTGTCCCGCGTATAGGCATGCGGTTGGATCAGCATCACGTGCGCGTACACGTTCGGAGCCATGTCGGCCGTGATCGGGAAATCGAACCTGGTCTCCTTCGCTTTCAGTTCCACCCATTTCGCCTCCAGTATGCGGCTGCCTGTTTCCAGACTGATGAACGCGCGGCCGCTTCCGCCCGAGGGGATGGTGATCACGCAGTTGTCACCGACGTTGTATTTCTCCTTGTCGCTGTTGAAGGAGAGCATCGCCGCCTCCTTGTCCTCCTGCCTGCGGCTGCGGCCTTCGTAGCCCGGCCAATCGACGTAAAGCTGTGCGGCGGAAACGTGCCCGCTGCCGGGATCGCTCAGCCGAACGACGTAACGGCCCCAATGCGGGCGGTTCACGCGGAAGGGGATGGTGGCCTTGCCCTTCGCGTCGGTGGTGATCTCATCTTCCCCCAGGATCGTGCTGCTGGGCGCGTTCATGTAACTGCCCGGCCCGCTCATATCGCCGTTCCACCACCAGTTGCTGCTGACCTTCACAACTTGCGCTTTCAGTTTGTGGCCCGCCAGCGGCTTGCCGTTCGGGTCCAGTGCGACCGCTGTCAATTTGTAGGTGGTGTCCGTGCTGTAAGTGCCCCAATAGCCGTTGGCCTGTGGCGCCAGGATCCCGGTGTACGCGCTGTACGGATAGTACACGGCATCGAAGCGATCGATACTGGCATCACCACCGGCCTCGAAGACGCGTGTGACGATGTTGGCGCGTACAGCCGCTGGTGCGTTCTGGTTCAGGTCCAACTCGAAGGGGAATTCCATGTGACCTTGCGCATCGAGCGTGCCGTCGAAAACGGTGATCTCCTCCGAACTCACGTTCGTGTTCAGATCGTCGAAGTTGAACTTGTCGTATCCTTTGAATTCAGCTTGGCCGCCGGTCAAGGTCACCGTGGTGCGGGCTTTCAGGTCGCGGGCAGGCGCGCCATGCAGCCAGTTGCTTTGCAACTTCACCTTCCGGTCCTTGTTCTCCACGGTAATGCGGGCGCCTTCTTCCGCACCCTTGCCATCGCCGAGGTCCAACGCGATCTTCAACCGGTTCGGCTTCACGGTCTCGATGCGGATCGGCTTGTAGAAAGAAACCCCGCCCACACTGACGCTCGCGCCCCACATGCCCGTGGGTGCATCCGCATCCGTAGCACATCGGAAGGAGTACACGCCATCAACACCCGTGTTGCGCACCATTCGCTGGTCGAGGCGTCCCTTGGGGTCCGTGAGTTCCAGTACCACGGGATGGTCCTTCGGCAACTTGTTTTCAGCGTCCTGCAGGATGAAGCCCAAGTAGAGTGAATCGCCCGGCCGCCATACGCCACGTTCGCCGTACAGGAAGCCCTTCAGCCCCTTGTCGACGCTGAGTCCTTCCACGCTGTAGGCGCTCACGTTCAACGCGCCGCCGTCGTCCAACTTCAAGTAGCCGCGCATATCGCCTTTGCTGGCCACGATCAGGAAGGGGCGGTGTTTGCTGGCGGGCAGTGTGATCAGGCCTTCACCATCGGTGACCGGAGAGCCGAGGCTTTTCCGTTGCAGGTCCAGCACGTCGATCTTCACGCCGCTCATGGGTCCTGCGGTGCGCAGGTCGCTGGCGGCTACAAGCAGGGAGCCATCGTTGCCGCGTTTGGCGATGAGGCCGATGTCCGAAGCGATGATGTTGCGTTCGACCACCGCGGCTTTGTTGCGGAAGTAGCTGGAGGAGCAGGCGTTCTCGCGCTCGCGGTAGTTGTATTCCTCTTCCTCGTAATAGTCTCCCTCATCATAGTACCAGTAGTCCTGGTAGGCATTGTCCCATTGGCCGTTCTCCTCAAGATCGTGGGCATCCTCGATCGCGGTGAGCGCCGGTGTCTCGTCCTCGGCATCCGGGCACGGATAGGTGGAGTAGGCCTTGCGGTAGCCGAGGCTGATGCGGTAGATGGCACCGGGCTCGGTCTTGATCAGGTCATCGAGGTCGAGATAGTATGTGGTCCATCGCCCTTGTACGTTCTTGTCGGTATTGTTCAGCGGAACGGACTTCTTCAGCATCAATCGGCCGACGCGGGCGAGTTCGCGCTCGCCGTTGAGGTCGTTCACCTGGAGGAACTGCGGCACGTTCTCGGCGTAGATGCGCACCACGCGCACGTCCACGGCGTTCAGGTTCACCGCTTCGAAGGGGAAGAGCAGGCCATCGGTGCTGGGCAGGATCACGCCGTTGCCGGTGATGCGCACGTTGGGTTTCACTTCCTCGAATTCCAGGTCCGCGATGGTGATGTCCTTGCCGAGCTTGCGGTGGTTGATGTTCATCAGGCCTGCGGCGACGAAAGCGGATTGTTTCCCGCTGAGGCGTTGCCCCGGGTAGATCAGGAGTTTGTTGCCATCGATGGCCAGGCGCACGGATTCCGCGCCGGTGATCCCGGCGAGGCCGTCCGTGTTCTGCGCCGGATCCAGCGGGTCGCTGAAGAGGAGCGCAGCGTATTGTTCGCCGTCGCTGAAGGTCTCCTGGTTGATGAGCTGCAGGTCGCCGATCGCGGGCACATCGAAGGTCTTCTCACCCTTGTCTGTACCGCCGATGGCCTCGCCGTTCCAGCGGAAGATCACCGTGCTCGCCTTCTCTTCGCGGCGCACGCTGTCCGCCACCGCCCGATGGAAGCTGCCATTGGGCTCATGTTCCCAAAGCAGTTTCAGTGCTCGGCCGTTCTGTTCGGCCGTCACGCTTTTCTCGAGTTCTTCGGGGTCGGCGTAGTCGCTGGTGTACACGCCGATGTGCACACGTTGCCAGGTTAGGTCCGCTGGGGAAACGGCCTGCATGTCGTCCACCTTCACGTCGATCGCTTGTGCGAACGTCGTCACTTGGAATTTGAAAGTGCCGACGTTCGTCGGGGTTTCGATGAGTTCGCTGAGGTGGAAGTTGACCGTATAGGTCTTGTTCTGCTCGAGCCGCTTCGTCGGTTGGAAGGAGAGCGTGGAACGGTCGGACCAGGAGACGGTGCCCTCGACATCGGGGTCCAGGTCGAAGAGCTCCTGGATGGCGGCTTGGGAGCTGTCGCGGTAGGTCTGCCCGTCAGCGATGCGCACGAGGATGGCGCTCCGTGCCGGGATATGCCCGGCCGTGAAGGCGGGGATGTAGGGGGTGAACGCCGCATCGGGCTTGACCACGGCTTGTTCGTGATCACAGGCGGCCAAGGTCAGCGTGAGGGTTCCGACCAATACAGGAAAGGACGGCAAGGACAGGGTGTGGGTGGTCACACGCGTCCTTCGGAGCGCACGGTACATGGGTGGTTCGTGAAGATTGGGGAAGGAAATGTAGGGGGGAGGCGGTATTGTGAACGGAATAATGCTCTTCCCTATTGCGGCGGAACCCGGAAGGAGGACGTGACGTAGGAACGAACGGTCTTGCATTACTCCGACCGACCATGCGTACGCTATTCATTCCTCTGGCCCTGCTGCCATGGATCGGGGCCATAGCCCAAGAGGGGGCCGTTGCGCAAGTGGCTGAACAGCGCATACCGGACACGGCACGCGTCCGGGTTTCACGCTGGGCGGGGAGCGGTGGGAAATTCATGCTGGGCCAACCCATCGAACCGATGGCCATGCGGGCCATCACGTGGGAGTTCGGTGACGGGAGCTTGTCGCATATAATGCCACCACGTCCTTGGATCCCTTCGGATGCGATGACGGCACCATCGGTGTGCATGGCCCCCTTCCGTGAACGTAATGGGGGTTCGGCGTGCGTGGCGGTGTGCCAAACATGGCCCTGCGATGACCGGCCCGGAGAGATGCGCCCCCTAGTGATCTCCGAGACGGGCCAACCCGTGCTCATCACCACCGGCCTCGATGCCTGCTACCTCCAAGTGCGTATGCTCGATCCCGTTGGCCGGGACGGGGTGCCGGCCGTGGACCAGCATTTCACCTCAGGACGTTGGGCCTTGGATGGAGCGAAGGATCCTCGACGTCCGTTATTCATCACGCTGCAGGACCTCTCCACGGGGGAGCGCTGGCGTGCCGGGGTCGAGCTCTGAACCTACGGTTGCGCCAAGATGCTGTCCGCGTCTTCGGCAAGGATGATGCGGCCCTTGATCTCGCCCACGACGAACGCATCGGTCACGCCTTTTTCCTGAACGGACTTCAGGGCGGCGTTGGCCTCTTCGCGCGTTTTGAACGAGCCGTGGTAGTAGCGTGTGTCCTCCGTACCGGTCACATTGGTCACGTCACCGATCTCGATGAATCTGCTCATCACGTCCGAAGGCACATTGCCGGCGAAGGCGCCGAGCTGGACCTTATAGCGGATGGACTCTTTGTCCACGCCGTTCACGGCCACGTCCTTCAGCGATTCCGGTGAGGTGAGCTTCGCCCCGGCCTCCTTCAGGGAAACGCGTTTTCCGTTCTTGAAGGCCACGAGGAAAGCGCCGCTGAAGCCCTTGGCGAGCATGTTCACCTTGTGCGTGGCCGCCTCGTTGATGTCCGTGTACACGCCGGTGTAGTAGCGTGTGAGGCCGTCATCGCCTTTGATCGTCACCAGATCATCGATGCCTTTGAAGATGTTCTGAGAGAGCCTCATCTTGAACGCACCCAGCTGCACGCGCACGAGGGTCTTGCCCTGGTCCGCATGTGCTCCACCGCCCGTGGCTCCCTTCATTTCAGCGGCCGCCTTGGCCACCTCCTCGGTGATGTCCACGATCTCATTGCCTTCTTGCGCCACAACGCGTCCTTTCACGCCGTCCTTGCTCAGTGCGAGTTGACGGCGGATGGCTTCGGGCAGTGCGTCGTATCCGCCCACCACGAAGTTGATCGTGTCCCCGTGCTCCACCGTGCGCACGTCCGGAATGCTCAGCAATTGCTGCATCTGCTGCTCGGTTATACCCTCCACCTCGCTTCCCACCTGCACGGTGTAGACGCGCGTGGGCTTCACCATCACATTGGGTTTGCGGCCCAATGACTCCGCCGTGCTGGAGATGATGTTCACGTTTCCGCTGTCGGCGTAGTTGAGCCAGGCTTTCAGGAACTGGTCGTCGGTGATGGTCACGCCACGAGCGTCAACGGGAGCACCGGGTGCTGTGGCGGGTTCTTCATCAACGCCGTCGGGTACGCCGTCACCATCCGAATCGATGGGACAACCATGCTCGTTCACTTTCGCGCCGGCGGGTGTTTGTGGGCAATCGTCCTTGAAGTCAGTTACCCCATCGGCATCCTCGTCGTCGTTCAGCACGAGGATGTCCATCTGCTCAGGGGTGAGCTGTGGCTCTTCCAACTTCTTGCGCTTCTTGTGCTCGAGGTCGATGGCGTAGCTCAGACTGGCTCCCGCATAGAGAAAGCGATCGTTCTTGCTGTCACCGGCGCGCTCGTTCAGGCTTTCATCCGTCACACCATCCATCAGGTCCGTGAAGGTGTAGTGCAGCGTAGCCCCGAAGCGCAGGTCGAAGCCACCGCCCAAGCGCATCTTGGCACCGAAGCCAACGGGCACGGCCCAGGTGCGTTCGATGTACTTCCCGAAGCCGTCCAGATCCAGTTCGCGGATATCGCTCTCATAGGAATAGTCGCGCTGCAAGAGCACGGCGTCAGCGGCGTTCGGCGCGTTCTCGGCGATGTCGCGGATGGTGCCATCGCTCCAGTAGTTGTAGGCGCGGCCATCAGCGTCGTACAGGTCGGTCTTGCTGAGGAATTCCACGCTCTCGAAGCCGAGGCTGATGTAGGGTTCGATGACGCGGTCGGGCTTCAGGAACTGCTGGAAGTTGTAGGTGAACTGGAGCCCACCGGTGGTCACCCGGCTCTTGAAGTTCAGGTTGCGCTCCGTTCCGCGTTCGTTCGCACCGAGTTGCCCGTGCTGCGCGAAGAGCCCCACTTCGAGCCATTCGGTCACGGGCGTGCTCGCGCGGAACTCATAGCCCAGTCTCGTTACCAATGGGCTGTATCCGTCGTGCCGCGAACCGATATCGCCATAAAAGGCGAAAGCCCCGGCACCCAAGGAGAAGGTGGGCCGCAGAACGAGCGATGAACTATCGCGCTGTCCGAAAGCGTGGGAACACGAGGACAGGAGCAGGCCGCAGCCGAGGAGGAACCGGAGGTGGGAATGCATGTGAACGGTGGCAACCTCCAGGAGGAGGCCCGCGAAAGATAGCCGCGCGGTCCGTTCGTGCTATCCGGGATCCGACGGCCCCCGGAGCGGGCACCATTTCAGGTCGTTACGGCCGGGCGGAAAAGAAAGAACCCCGACGGGTCGGGGCTCTCCGATCGTTCTTGCATCCGATCACTGGACCCACTTCTGGTTGCTGATCATCAGCGCCTCTTGCACCGTGATCCGGTCACCATTGTTGTATGCCGTAACGAAGGGTCCCCGGAAGTTGTGCCCGGCGCTCACGAAGCCCGCGCGCTGGTCGCGAGCGCTGCGGTAGTCGCTGTGGCGGCCCGTCACATACTTGATCCAACCCTCGTGGCGCTCGATGCTGAAGTCGCCGCTGTAGTGGAACTGATGGTCGAAGTACTCACTGCCCACTTCGCGGTGCGCGGCCATGATCTGTACCTTGTAGGTAACGCCCGTCTCCGGTCCGGTGACCTTGGGGGAGTTGGACTTCGGCTTGGACTTGGGCTTCTCCTTCTGGGCGGTCGCACCATCACCCTCGGATACACTGGTCGTCTTGCTGGGTTCAGGCTTGGCATTCACGGGCTCCGTCGTCTTCACCGGCTCCGTGGTTTTCGCGGGTTCCGTGTGGGTAGCGACCGCTTGGGTTTCAAGCGCCTTCGGGCCGGTGAAGAAGTTCGTACTGCCGAGCACGGCCTTCTGGGTCTCATCGTTCAGCAGGTAGCCGAACTCGCCGTTCACGGTGTACTCGCCATCCGGCTGGCTGTTCGCGCGCAGTTTGTACATCACCTTCAGCTCTTTCGAGGCGGGCAGGTTCAGCCACACGAACTTCACGATGCGGTCCTGCGTGGTGAAGATGGCTTCGCTGCTGCTTTTCTCCAGCGCCGTGAAACCGGCTGGGATCGTCTCCTGCAATTTGCCGAAGCCCCGGATGTCGCCTTTGTTCACGACCACCTCCACGAGCATTTCCGTTTCCGTGACGGCCGAGATCGTGCGTGTGCCCATGACGCCACCGGCTCCCTGTTGTGGTGCGATTCCGGATTCGTTGACGATCTCCGCCTCCTTGATCGGCGCACCACCACCAGCAAAGGTCACATCGCTGGAATTGTCCGTCGGTGTTACGGCGACGGTACTCACGTCAGCAGGAGGAGCGGTGCTGTTGTCCACGGCCGTGGCCGAGCCGGTGATGGTCACCGTGGTGGTGGCCAGGTCTTCCGTCTTGCGCTCGTTGTCTTCGATGTAGGAGAACTTGCCGTTGATGGGCAAACTGCCGGTCGCATCAGCTGCGGCGCCCAGCGTGTAGCTCACTTTGAACTGCGGCTGGTTGGGCAGGGCCATCCAGATGAACTTCGCCTTGCCATCAGCGAAAGTGAAGGAGGCACCCTTGGTCTCGATGGCCGTCGCGCTCAGTCCTTCCGGCAGGTCGATCTGCAGTTTCGCGAAGCCGTTCAACGAACCCTTGTCGATCGTCACCGTCACCTTCACCTCCGTGCCCGCCTGCATGGTGGCGGGCGTTTCGTGCGTGATCACCACGTTGGTGAGGAAGAAGGCGTTGAAGAGGAGGATCCCAGAGAGATTGAGCAGGGTAAGGAACTTGATCATGGGCCAGAGAATAGGGTGCGCCAGCGCGTAGGGTCGGTGGCGAAACTATCCGAGGCCGCACCCGCGCGCGGGCCGCGCCGATCGTGATCTTCCAACAGGGGCGTGTGGACAGCGAACGACTGTTTTTTCGATGAGACGGACCGTGCCAGCGACGAGACGCGCAGCAGGGGCGCTCGGAGGTGCTCTTCGGACAATCGGACGTCAGCGCGACGGGAGCGAAAAAATCGGAACGATGCTCTTATTCAGCCAATACGAACTTCACCACTTCCACGGATCCTGTGCCCCGCACCTGCAGGATGTACGCACCCCTCGCCCAGCCACTGACATTCAGTTTCCAGACCCCTGACATACCTCGATCTTCCCTGACCAACCTGCCCACAGCATCCCGCACCTCGACTCGGCTGCCAACCGGAAGCCCGCGAACAACCACCTCGGCCGAGGCAGGGTTTGGGAATAACTCAACTGCGCCTTCCGCTGTCACTGGTATACCTGAGGTTGATGGACACCCATCAGGATCCGAAGTGACACACACGTTGTCTATGAAGAGATATGCTGACGGTGGGTTAATGGAAGAGCCAACAGCTACGGCATCAGTGTGGGCATTGTCGAAGTGGTTGCCGATCATCAAGTAATGGTAGGCACTATCCGCCACAAAGCTGCCACTTACCAAGGTCCAAGCCACGGTATCCTCAATGATCCATGGAGAGTACACTTGCGCATGGTTCACCATTGCGGGCAATGGATCATCCTGTTCCCATTGGCGGGACTGCATCGTGAACAATGCTCCCACATTGTTAGAGGCCATCCAGACGTATGGATACTGCGTATTGCTGTTCCAAGCTACGTTAGCATAGAAGCTGACGTAGTAGGTCTGGCCAACGGTCAATGAAGTGTTCAACTCTACCATCAGGAACTCCCTCGTTGGGTACGGCGAAGTCGCATAGGTCAAGATGCCTACATAGTCTGCCCCATCCTGCGGGTATTGGAACCCGACATAGTTGAGCGGCTGGCTGTACACTGCACCATAGCCACCACAGGCTTGAAAGTAATCGGGGCTTTCACCACCGGAAAACCAATCCAGCGGACCATCCTGGGGATAGTAGAACCCAGAAAAGTGCCAGCAGGTGTCAGCTTGCTCAAAAGAGTGGTTCGGCACCAAATTCTGCGCCTGAACGGAAGACCCAATCACAATCACAAAGAGCAATGACAACCGTTCCACGTTGGCGAAGCTACGCTGAACGCCTACGGTCTACCGCCCCTCGTCCCGGAAGAAGTCGATCGTGTTCAGGTCCACGAGGTGTACTTCGGCGAAGTACTGGTGGAGGATATCGGTGAAGGGGATGCCGAGCCGTGCCATACGCATGGCACCTTCTTGGCAGAGGCCCACGCCGTGCCCGAAGCCACGGCCGTCGAAGACCACCTCATCGCCGTTAGGCCAGATGGTGAAGAGCGCGGAGTTGAACTTCATGTCCGTGCGCACCTGCTCCAGCGGGATCAGAGGGCTGGCGCCATCGATGTAGAGCGAACGGCATTGCGGCGAGAAGGCGGTAACAGCGCGCACCGAGTTGCTGTCGGCGAGGTCGAGCGCGTAGGTGCGGTGCAGGTAGTCGAGCCATTTCATGCGCGGCATCGTCTTGCGCCAGGTGGCGTGGGGCTGCGCGCGGCAGAAGGTGTCCACGGCGCTCACGAGGTAGCGTTCGCTCTTGCTCCACACATCCTCGGCGTTCATCGTTTCGCCGCCGCAGTTGCTGTGGAAGGTGGCGTGGATCGGCTTGATGTCCGCGTCCACGACAACGAGATCCTTCGTTGCGCGCACCGCCTGTTTCACACTGTCCAACTTGCAGATGCCCTTGTACACTTGGCAATGCGTACCGTCGCACACGCCGAAGCCTTCCGGCAGATGCCGCCGTGCGGCGGTGATCGCATAGGTGCGGCAGCTCACCGCTTGCAACTTGTAGTACTCGAGTCCCTTGTTGTCGCCGGCTTCGCTCTGCACCACGCCCGCTACGTAGTCTTCGATGGGTACCTGGTTCACCACGAGCAGCAGATCACCGGCACGCGTGACCTCGATGCTGCCCGGATAGTCGCGTTCGATGGCGGGCTTGCCGAGGCTGCTCACCCGCAGTAGCCCGCGAGCGGAAGAGCGCAAGGTGATACGCTTCGCCGCAGAGAATTTCTGGGACAAGGACTTCGCGACGAGTTGTCCATCGCTCAGCGAAATGCGCAGACCGTCCTTGGCGGTGAGTTCGCCCGACTTTTCGCCGTCAATGAGCACGGTTAGCGGTCCGACGGTGCTCATGACGAGCACCTGCTTCAATTCGACGTTGCGCAGGATGCCAGCGCTCACCACATGGTCTTGCGCGGAAAGGGAGAGAGCAAGAAGGCCGATGGCGGCGGTGGACAGGAAACGGAGCATCGGGCGCAAACGTACCCGTGACCGGAAAGGTTCATCCAGCCGCGGGCCGCAGACTTTTCCACAGCAGGTCAGCGGTACGTGCGGAAGCACCCGGTCCGCCCAGCTTCTCGCGCAAGGCGTTCAGGCCGGCGATCATCCGGTCACGGTAGCTTGCGTCGTTCAGCAAGCGATCGAGTTCTTGGCGGATGGACTCGGCGTTCATGTCCTGTTGCACCAGTTCGCGCACGACTTCACGGTCCATGATCAGGTTCACCAGGGAGATGAACTTCACCTTCACCAGCCTTCGTGCAAGCCACACGTTGATGGCGCTGCCGCTGTAGCAGACCACTTCGGGCACGCCAAAGAGCGCGGTTTCCAAGGTGGCGGTGCCGCTGGTGACCACGGCCGCCTTGGCTTGGCGCAGCAGGTCATAGGTCTTGCCGGCGACGAGTTCCACGTGTGCCTCGCCGATGAGTTGGCGATAGAACTCCTGCGGAACGGATGGCGCAGCCGCCACGACGAAGCGCGCGTTCGGAAAATGCTTGGCCGCTTCGAGCATGACGGGCAGCATGCGGGTGATCTCTTGTGTGCGGCTGCCCGGGAGCAGTGCGATGACCCCACTGCGGCCCTCCCCGGCGGGGAGGGAGTGCTTCGCGAGTTCATCGAGCAGCGGATGCCCTACAAATTCCACGTCCACGGCGCGCTGTGCGTACCAGTCCTTTTCGAACGGAAGGATGCAGAACATGCGGTCCACGGCGCGCTTCACGATGGCGATGCGGTTCTCCTTCCACGCCCAGAGTTGCGGGCTGATGTAGTAGAAGACCTGGATGCCCTGCGCCTTGGCCCAGTCCGCGATGCGCAGGTTGAAGCCCGGATAGTCGATGAGCACGACGGCGTCCGGCTTGAACGCGGCGATGTCCTCCTTGCATCGCTGGATGTTGCGCAGGATGGTGCGCAAATTCAAGATCACCTGCGTGAAGCCCATGAAGGCGAGCTCGCGGTAGTGCTTCACCACATCGGCACCAGCAGTGGACATGCGATCGCCGCCCCAGGCCCGGATGCTCAGCGATGGATCCTTCTTCTTGAGTTCCACGATGAGGTTCCCGCCGTGCAGATCGCCGCTCGCCTCACCCGCTATGAAGTAGAGCCTTCGTGCCATCAGAACAGGAATGCGACCACGACGATGGCGAAGAGGAGCATGGCCGCGATCACACCGCGCATGCTGTTGTACTTCTCGAACCGGTCGAAGCCGAAAAAGAGGAAGGCATCGGCGATCAGGCTCAATGACATGATCTTCGAGCGGAATTCGTTCGTGCTCAGGAAGAGGTCATGCACGAACCAGTGCATATCATGGTTCGGTCGGATGGCGGTGACGTAGATGGCTCCGTATCCATAGAAGCCGAGCACTGGGAAGAGCAGGCCGAGGATGAAGCCGAGCGGTACTGAATCCAGCGCCGCGGGTTGCGGATCACCGCGCATGGTCCCACGTGTTCAATTCGGCGATGGCGTGGTGGGCGGTCATGTCGAACTGTACGGGCACCACGCTCGCATATCCGTTGTTCACGGCCCACACGTCGGTATCCTCGCCGTGGTCCATGTCCTTGAAGCGGCCGCGCAGCCAGAAATAGTCCTTGCCCATCGGGTCCTTGCGCGCTTCGAAATCATCTTCCCAGAAGCCCCAGGCCTGGCGGCACACGCGCATGCCCTTGAGCGGCTCGGAAGTTTCGCGCGGGATGTTCACGTTCAGGCACGAACCCCGGGGAAGACCGCGCTCGAGCACATTGCCCACCGCATTGCGGATGATCGGCCGGACATGTTCGAAGCGCGCTTCGATGCTATGGTCCATGAGCGAGAAGCCGATGCTGGGGATACCTTCCATGGCACCTTCCACCGCCGCGCTCATGGTACCGCTGTACAAGACATTGATGCTGATGTTGCTGCCATGGTTCACGCCGCTGACGAGCAGTGCGGGTTTACCCTTGATCACCTGGTACACGGCGAGCTTCACGCAGTCCACGGGTGTTCCGCTGCACGCATAAGCCTCCACGCCTTCCATCATCTCCACTTTGTTCAGCCGGAGATAGTCATGGATCGTGATGGCGTGCCCCATGGCGCTCTGCGGCTTGTCGGGCGCCACCACGAGCACGCGCCCGAAGGCCTTCATTTCCTGGGCCAGCACATGGATGCCCGGTGCGGTGATCCCGTCGTCGTTGGTGACGAGGATGAGGGGTTGTTCTGCCATCGCGGGGCGAAACTACCGGTGGGATCGGATGATCAGAAGATGAGCTGATCAGAAAATGGACATTGCTGACGACGCCAGAGGGCAATGCTCATTGATCGCGTGCTTGGATTTGTGGTCATCTGATCGTCCGATCATCTGATTTTCTGATCGAGCTTTGGCACCATGAAGAAACAGCCCATCCATCCTCCCGGCGCAGCGAAGCCGCTCGCGCCATACACACCGGCCATCGAGCACAACGGTGTAGTCTACCTCAGCGGACAGATCGCCTTGAAAGGCGACAGTGGTGAGCTCGCGATGGGCTCCATCGAAGAGGAGACCACGCAGGTGATGGAGAACATCGGCATCCTGTTGCGCGCTGCCGGCTTGGGCTATGATGACCTGCTGAAAATGACCGTACTGCTGAGCGACATGTCGCACTACCCTGCGGTGAACACGGTGTACGGCTCGTACTTCAAGGAGGCACCTCCAGCACGGGAAGCCTTCGCGGTGAAGGGACTGCCACGCGGGGTGAACGTGGAGATCAGCGGCATCGCTGGCCGGAGCTGAGCGGAGCTGGGTGTTGGTTGCTGATTGTTCGGCAGGGTGGCAATAGCATAGCGCGCATTCACCATCCAACCAGCAACCAAAAACAGTGGAACCCTCCGGTTCTCGGTGCCGAAGCCCCCGCCATCCAAGCCTCCGGCGCTGTCCGGAATCTCTACTTGAACCCGCTCCCCAGCGCGCCAATGGCCTTCATGCGCGTGAAGTACATGAGGCACCAGAGCGCCACGGCCAGGAGGCCGATCGGACTGAAGGTGTCCGTGCCGGCGATGAGCATGGGCACCAGCACTCCGAGCAATTGCGCGCTGGTGTAGATGTGGAAGCCGTCTCCGTGGAGTTTCCACATGCGCAGTATGCCGACGAAGCGCACGGCGGTGCGCATCGCGAATACGCCCATGAGCGCCACGCCGTGTTCCCGGAGCAGGTCCAAGAAGCGGAACACTTGATCCATCTGTTCCTCGGAGATGTCGGGGACGAAGCCTTTGTAGAGAGTGGCCGCCGTGTCGCGCATCATCTGCGGATCGGTATCGGGCAATGAGAATGAGGCCAAGAAACCGAGCAGGTAGACCGGGAATACCACGCCCTGGTTGATGAAGCTGAGCACGCACAGGCGTGTGAGCGTGGGCGGACGTACGGTACCGGGAACTTCCATGGGCCACGAAGGAACGGAATGCGGTAAAACCGACCCGGCGAGGGATCAAGAGCGTTCCACGAACCACATCTCCGTGGCACCCTTGCCCTTCACCTCCACGGTGCCGCGCGAAGTGAACGCGAGGCCCGGAACGTCCTTTACAAGCGCGTAGGTGCCCGCGCTGATGTTCACCCGGCCTACCTCGCCGTTGGTTTCCATGCGCGAAGCCATGTTCACGGTATCGCCCCAGATGTCATACTGGAATTTCTTCACGCCCACGATACCGGCGACCACCGGCCCCGAGTGTATGCCCAACCGCATCTCGAAGGCGAACAGGCCCTCGCTCTTACGGGCCGCGTTGCGCCGACTCAGGAATTCCTGCATCTCCAGGGCGGCGAAAACCACGTCGACCGGAGCGGAACTCTTGGGATCGGGGAGGCCCCCGGCACACATGTAGGCATCACCGATGGTCTTTATCTTCTCGATCCCGCGCGCGCCGATTATGTCGTCGAAGGCTTTGAAACAGAAGTTCAGCTCCTTCAGGAGTTCAACTGCGGTCACCATGCCGCTCAATGCGGTGAAGCCTTTGAAATCCGAGAAGAGCACGGAGGCTTGATCGAAGTGACGGGCTTCGGCGGCACCTGTCTGCTTGAGTTCTTCGGCCACCTCGTGGGGCAGGATGTTCAGAAGCAGGCTCTCTGAGCGGTCCCGCTCCAAGCGCAGTTCGGCGGTACGTTCATGCACTTCGCGGTCCAGGTCGTCGCGCTGGCGGGCGAGCATGCGGTTCTGGTGGGTGGTGCGGATGGCCAGCGCGGTAATGATGGAGAGGGGGAGGGCGATGTACCCGATGTAGTCAGCCGTGGTCTGGAGCCCTTCAGGGATCGCGGTGTCCGGGATCTTCAAAATGAACTGGGAGACAAGGATCCAAGCGACCGGAAGGAGTATCGGGATCAGGCTTCCGATCAGGACACCGGCTCCTATCCAGCGTTGAAAACCGCTTGATCGGACAACGCGGATTCCCAACCGGATGGTTTCGATCAGGAACCACCCAGCGGGCACCGAAGCGATAAGGACAAGTATAATGACGATGATGATCGTTGTGATCACATCGGCCTCGGCCTCCACGGTTCGACCTTCCCAGAGCGCTATGAAGGCGGTGACCAGGCTGAATACGATGGCGGAGCCGACATACAAGCGCCATGTTCTTCCAGCTGCTTTTCCAAGGATAGCGACCAACAGCAGGACAGAAAGACAGAACGGGGTGAAGCGCAGGGCATCACCCCAGTGCTCAAGAAACAATATCGTGGGCCGGTCCAACCCCAGATCCAGACGATGGACGAGGTCGGTAAAAGCGAGGAAGGCGTTCATGCCTGTCAATGCGCCGAACCAGGGCCAGATATGATCGTGCGAATCCAGCCGCCAGAACAGGAGCGCCATGATGAGGATGAACGCGTTCACGCCGACGAATACGGAAAGATGCACGGCACCACGGTGCAATTTGGCCGCTGCGGCAGGTCTGTGAAGACTGGCACGGAGCGTCCGAAACGGCGGTGGACCCGCAGGTCCGGCGTCAAGCCGCATCGCGAGCACATGCGTTTTTCCATCGCGCTGGACCGGGATCGGCACGGTGAAATAGGCGGTGGTATCAGCTCCGGGGCCGTGTCGGTCGGAACGGACCTCATTGCTCATTTCGTGGTGCAGCAGCAGTGTGCCGTCCAGCCAGATCTCTGCACGGCCAACCACCACCATCCGCAACAGCATCGTATTCACGTCGAGCGAGCTATCGGGCTTGAAATGGAACCGTATCCAGCAGATAGAGCTGTCCAATGCATCCAAGCTGTCCAAGTGATCGGCCTTCGCCCAACCGCGCACATCGAACTGCGGCCGGGAGAATGAAGGGTCATCCGAGAAGTTGATCCGTGTTGCCGACGCTCCCCAACGCTTGAATCCCAAACCAGGAACAAGACCTTGGCCTTGTATCCACATGCGGCCAGCGTCGAGGTCGTTGGATGCGATCTTCTTTGGCCTAACCGCGGCCGTATCGATCTGCGCGCCTCGGCTTTCTGTCAGGAGCAACAGGCACGTGAGAAAACAGAGGAGGCGCATGGACATCCGTCGATAAAGTAAACCGGAAAGCGATGAACATCCACCTGATCCGTCAGCAGTGCAAGAGGCGATCAGCGACCAAGGGCCGCAAATGCGAAAGCCCCGGCTGAGCGGGGCCTTCGTGCGGCGCGGAACAAAGTTCAGCGCATGTGCTTCAGGTTCACCCCATAGAGGATGATGAAGACGATGCTGACGACAGCACCCACGATAAGCGAGGTATTCGCGAGGAGGCCCCCGCCACCGAGGACGGAGAACATCACCGCCAAGCCACCGACGGATGCCACGAGGTAGAGCCAGAACCCGGTCTTTTTGAGGTTCCACATGAGCCAAACGCCAGCGAGACTGATCAGTGAGAAGGCGATGTTGGAGTAACCCAGTGTTGCGGCGTTCTCAACGGTTTTTTCAGCCACCGCCATCATCTCATCCATCATACCGGCCATGGGGTTGTCGGCCCCCAACTGGTCCATGGATTCCTGGATCTTCACTTTGGCCTCCTCCAACTCCCGTTGGGGCGCATCGGTGAAGGCGCTCTTGTAGCCCTCCCACAACCCCCAAGCTCCGCCGAGGAAACTGAGGATGCAGATCACGGTGAGCAGTGTGGGCCGCTTCGGGGCGTCCATGGTCATGTCGTTCATGTGGTGGTCTTTGATTGTCGATTATGGTTCACCTGTGCGTTCTCTCACATCATCATGGCGGCGAGGCCGCCGAAGAGGAAGATGAGCGCGTAGAGGGAGAGAACGATGATCATGAGGATGCCCATGAACTTGTAGAAGCGGCGGTGGGAATTCAGGCCGCTGGTCAGGGTGGCCGCGTCCATGGCACCATCCAACGACTTCAGCGTTCTGGTAGCGAACTGGTAGAGGAGCAGCGTGGGAAAGAAGTACAAGGCGGCCATGACCAGGAACATGATGGTGAACATCACTCCGGAGGCGGCTCCAGCAGTGGCCATGCTGTTCTGATAGTTCTCCAGACCGGACATGTCCACCCCCTCCATGCCTTCCATACCCTGCATCTGTTCCTGCATTTCGCGCATCTGCTCCATTTGAGCGGCATTCGCTCCGCCCATCATTGAACCGAGGTTGGCCATCATCGATCCGGCGAACAGGCCGATGATCACCATGAGACCGATCATCACGAAGCCGACGATGGCGAGGAATCGCGCCCATTTGGCCGTTCCCCGCAGGGCTTCGGCATCGGCATGTGAAAGTTGCGTAGTTCCGGAGGTGGTACCGTCGGTCATGGTGGTGTGTTTTGGTCAGTCGAAACTAACCGCCGGGCCCGGACCACCAAATCCGGGTGGGCAGTGTTATCGACCCGGTGCTGTTCGATCCCGGGCCGGGGTTGAAGGGTGGATCCGCATTCCGCGCAAGGGATACCTTCGCCGCGCTTTCGCCGGACCTCACGCATTCCCGCGCGCGGCTCCATCGGGCGAAGCGCCCAAGCGTACACACCCCCATGAGCTACGACGTCATTGTTCTCGGCAGCGGCCCCGGCGGCTATGTGGCGGCCATCCGTGCCAGCCAACTCGGTCTGAAGACCGCCATCGTGGAGAAGGAATCCCTTGGCGGCATCTGCCTCAATTGGGGCTGCATCCCCACCAAGGCGTTGCTGAAGAGCGCGCAAGTGTTCGAGTACGTCAACCACGCCAAGGACTACGGGATCACGGTGGGCGCTGGCTCACCGGACATGAAGGCGATCGTTCAGCGGAGCCGCGACGTGGCCAAGGGCATGAGCAACGGCGTGCAGTTCCTCATGAAGAAGAACAAGATCGACGTGATCATGGGCACGGGCATGTTGCAGCCCGGCCGCAAGATCGACGTGACGGGCGCGGACGGGAAGAAGCAGGTCGTGGAAGGCAAGCACATCATCATCGCCACCGGCGCACGCAGCCGTGCGTTGCCGAACCTGCCGCAGGACGGCAAGAAGATCATCGGCTACCGCGAAGCGATGGTGCTGGCCGAGCAGCCCAAGAGCATGGTGGTGGTGGGCAGCGGTGCCATCGGCAGCGAGTTCGCCTATTTCTACAACGCCATCGGCACCAAGGTCACGCTTGTGGAATTCATGCCGAACATCGTTCCGGTGGAAGATGAAGAGGTGAGCAAGCAGCTCGAGCGCAGTTTCAAGAAGCAGGGCATCGACGTGATGGTGTCCTCGGAGGTCACGAGCGTGGACACGAAGGGGAAGGGCTGCGTGGTCACGGTGAAGAACGCCAAAGGCGAAACGAAGATCGAATGCGACATCGTGCTGAGCGCGGTGGGCATCGCGGCGAACATCGAAGGCATCGGCTTGGAGGCGGTGGGCATCGTAACGGACAAGGGCAAGATCAAGGTGAACGACATGTACGCCACGAACATGCCGGGCTACTACGCCATCGGTGATGCGACGCCGGGCCAAGCCTTGGCGCACGTGGCTTCTGCCGAAGGCATCATCTGTGTGGAAGCGATCGCGGGCCAGAAACCGCACGCGCTGGACTACGGTAACATCCCGGGCTGCACGTATTGCTCACCGGAAGTGGCCAGCGTGGGCATGACCGAGAAGCAGTGCAAGGAGAAGGGCCTGGACATCAAGGTGGGCAAGTTCCCCTTCAGCGCGAGCGGCAAGGCCAGCGCGGCCGGCGCGAAGGACGGTTTCGTGAAATTGATCTTCGATGCCAAGTACGGCGAGCTCTTGGGCGCGCACATGATCGGCATGAACGTGACCGAAATGATCGCCGAGTGCGTGAGCATCCGTAAGCTGGAGACCACGGGCCACGAGATCATCAAGACGGTGCATCCGCACCCCACGATGAGCGAGGCCATCATGGAGGCGGCGGCGGCGGCGTACGGGGAGGTCATCCATCTGTAAGAAAAAGTGAGGTGTGGAGGGTGAGTCGTGAAGGGTGAAGTGCCACTTCACACCCCGCACCACCGCTCGCATACCTCACACCTCCTCATGGCCGCCCAGCACGAGCACGCCGCGCGCTTCTTCGACAGCGTGAGCGGCACGTACAAGGACAAGTACAAGGACCGCAGCCCGTTCCACCATTACTTCTTCAACGAGCGGCTGGAGAAGGCCACCCGCGACCTGGACCTGTCCGACGCGGACGTATTGGACATCGGCAGCGGCACGGGCGATCTGTTCGAGCATCTTGTCCAGCGCTTTCCGGCGATGCGCTTCCATGCCACGGACGTGAGCGCGGGCATGCTGGCGCAGAGCGCGGTGCCAAGTGAGCGCAAGTACACCGGTCATGCGTACGATCACCCGTTCGCTACGAAGGCGTTCGATGCCATCTTCATGTTGGGCGTCACCACGTATCTGACCCCGGAAGAGCTTGAGAAGAACCTGGCATTCATATCGCGCAGCTTGAAACCGGGAGGGGTAGCGGTGATCACTTTCACGAACAAGCACGCGCTGGATACGTGGATGCGTGCCTTGGCCCGTGGGCCGATGACCTGGTTCGGCAAGAAGGGCAATGTGTTGTCCTCGGGATTGAAGCTCTGGATGTATGCCAACAGCGAGGCAGGGTCCATCATGGCGAAGCACTTCCGACGCGAGCGCATGGACGTGCTGAACCACACCGTGTTCCCATTCAACCTCTTGCTCCCCGGCCTATCACTCGCCATTGCACGCCGCTTGGCCCGAGTGAAGGGAAGTCCGGCTTGGCTGCGCTGGTTGAGCAGCGACCTGCTTATCCGGGCTACGTCGAAAAAGTGAGGGCCAGGGGCAACCGTCCACCACGGCCCCGTCTACATACCGCAGTGGAGAACGGCGATCCGGGCGGCGGTCCGGGCCGTAGATGGACAAGTACCTTCACCGCCAGAACACATGCCCCGCGTACTCCGCATCATCAACCGGTTCAACTTGGGCGGCCCCACGCACAATGCGGCCTACCTCACACGCTACCTGCCGGGCGAATTCGAGACCTTGCTGGTAGGCGGTGCGCAGGAGCAGAGCGAAGAGGGGAGCGGGCATATCCTGAAGAACCTCGGGGTGGAGCCGATGATCCTGCCGGAAATGCAGCGCGAAGTGGCGCCTTGGCGGGACCGTTCGGCCTACCGGCGTATCAAGCAGCTGATCAAGGAGTTCAAGCCGGATATCGTGCATACGCATGCCGCGAAGGCGGGCGCCGTGGGGCGCATGGCCGCGAGCGAGTTGGGGGTGAAAGCCATCGTTCACACGTTTCACGGGCACGTCTTCCACAGCTACTTCGGCGCTGTACGTACGGCGATGTACAAGAACATCGAGCGCTTCCTCGCACGGCGCAGCAGCCGGATCGTGGCCATCAGCGAGAAGCAGAAGAGCGAATTGGTGGACGAGCACCGTATCTGCGCTGACGACAAGGTGAGCGTGATCCCCTTGGGCTTCGATCTCGGGAAATTCCAACAAGAGCAGGCGGCAAAGCGTGCCTTGTTCCGCCGGGTGTACGGAGTGACCGATGATGAGGTCGCCATCGGCATCGTAGGCCGCTTGGTCCCGGTGAAGAACCATGACCTTTTCCTGGAAGCCATGAAGCTGGTGCGCGAGCGCACGGGCCGCAAAGTGCGGGCTTTCATCGTAGGCGACGGCGAAGAGCGCGAGCGTTTGGAGGGCCGCACCCGGGAATTGGGATTGAGCCAGACAACGGGCCCCTATTTCAACGGGCATGGCTTCGGCCACGGGTTGAACGGCCATCCGATGACGGGGCGCGCGGACATCACCTACACCAGTTGGATCAAGGAGATCGACATCGTGAACGCCGGTGTGGACGTGGTGGCGCTCACCAGCGTGAACGAGGGCACGCCGGTGAGCCTGATCGAAGCGCAGGCGGCCAATCGGCCCATCGTGAGCACGAAGGTGGGCGGCATCGAGAACGTGGTGGTGGAAGGAGGCACCGCGTTACTGAGCCCTACGGAGGACGTGGAGCGCTTCGCCCAGAACCTCTTGCGCATGGTGGAGGATGACGGCATGCGCGCGCGGATGTCACAGGGCGGGTGGGAGCATGTGAAACAGCGGTACCACTATACCCGGCTGGTGGACGACACGGCCGCGTTGTACCGGGAACTCCTCGGCTGAGGCCCACGGAACCGGTGCATTACATTCGCCCGAAATTCAGCGGAATGGGGAAGTGGTGGAGCTTGCTGGTCCTGGTGTGCGTGTTGGCGACGAGCTGCAACATCAACCGGGACATCATGTTCAAGACGCCGCTGGATTACCGCTTCGACACGGTGCCGGACACGGTGGCCAAGTCCTTCAAGATCCAGCTGAACGATGCCGTCACCTTCCGGCTGTACGCCAACGATGGTTTCCGGATGATCGACCTGGTGGATGAGGCGAACCAGAGCCAGCGCACCATGCAGCGCACCAACTTCATCTACACCGTGGACATGCAAGGCATGGCCAAGCTGCCTTTGCTGGGTCTGGTCCCGTTGGCGGGTCTAACGGTGCGCGAGGCGGAACTGAAGCTCGAGACGATGTACACCGAGTTCTACAACCGGCCCTTCGTGCAGATGTTCGTGAACAACCGACGGGTGATCGTATTCCCGGGCGGCGGGGGAGATGCCAAAATCGTTCCGCTGGAGAACACCAACACCACGTTGATGGAGGCCTTGGCCAGCGCTGGCGGGTTGAACAAGCGCGGGAACGCCCACAAGGTGAAGCTCTTCCGCAAGGTCCCGGGCTCACCCCGCCTCGTCTACAACTTCGATCTGAGCGATATACAGAACCTGCGCTTTGCGGACATGACGATGCAGGCGGATGATATCGTGTACGTGCAGCCGAACCCGGAGATCGCCCGTGAGCTGCTGGCGGACCTCAACCCGTTCATCGCCCTGTTGACGAGCACCGTACTGGTGATCGGCATCGTTCGGGGCTTCAGCCAATAACCGCGGCCGATGCTGGACGACGTCAGCAACCGCGCCGCGAACTTGGACAGTTATCGCGAGCGCATCACGAACTTCAGCAATGAGTTCGACCTCGGGCTGTTCCTGTACATCTTCAAGCGGTCCCTGGTGTGGATCACACTGTGCATGCTACTGTCCTTCTCGGCGGCATGGATATACCTGCGCTACACGCCCAATACATACGACAGCAAGGTGATGCTCCAGCTGAAGGAGAGCAACAACGCGCAGAAAGTGCTGGAGGTGAACCCGCTGATGGAGAGCACGAACCTGAACGCGGACGTGGAGCTCATCAAGTCGAAGTTCTTCATCGCCAAAGCGCTGAAGCGGCTGCCTTTGGAGGTGAGCTACTATTTCAAGGGGAACATCCTCACCAAGGAGTTCTACACGGAGACCTTCTTCACCGTGGACGAACTGGTGGTGCTGGATCCGGAGGTGCGGGGCACGCCGATCACCATGGACGTGGGCGCCGATGGCAACGGTCGGGTTTCCTACGTCATCGATACGGAACGCTTCTTCGCGGACTACGTGGTGGGCAGCCCCTTCGCCACACCTCACTTCCGCTGTGTGATCCGCCCGGTAGAGGGAAGCACGTTGGTGCCCCCGGACAAGGACGGCAAACTCTATTTCGTGATCAACGACCAGAAGGCGTTGGTGGAACGGTTCCGTGGGCAGTTGCAGGCGGGCATACAGGACCAGACGGCGAAAACCGTGTTCGTGAACTGCCGGGACAACAACAAGTTCCTCGCACGCGACCTGGCGCAGGCCATGGCCGATGCGTTCATCGAATACGACCTGGAGCGCAAGAGCGAGAGCGCCAAGAGCATCGTGCGGTTCATCGAGAGCCAGAAAGACACGGTGTTCGCCCAGTTGAAGGACAGCGAGATCCGTCTTCAGCGGTTCCGCACGGACAACCGGGTGAGCGACATGGAGCAGTTGATGCCCTTGTTGCTGGAGCGCAGCAATGAGTACGAGAACAGGATCCTGGAACTCCAGATCGAGGACAACCTGCTGGACCAGATCGAGCGGAGCACCAACACGGACCCGGACAAGATCGATGTGTACGAATTGGTCCCCTTGCTCGTGGGAACATCCTACGAGCAAACGCTCTCGTCGTTGATCGACAAGCTCGAATCCCTGCTGAACGAACGCCGGGAGGCCTTGATCGACGTGAAGGAGGGCAACATGGCCGTGCAGGAGATCGAGAAGCAGATCAGCTTGCAGAAGCGGCTGATCATGGAGAGCATCGGCACGCTGCGCACCCGGATCAAGGGCAAGATGGGCGACTATGAGGAGCGCATCAACGAGTACGAGGGCCGCTTCACCAGCCTGCCGGAGAAGCAATTGGCCTTCTCGCGCATCCAGCGGCTGTTCAACATCAACGAGAAGTACTACATCGACCTGCTGGAGAAGGACATCGAGTACCGGATCAGCAAGGCCGGCTATGTGGCGGACAATCGTGTACTGGAAGAGGCGCCATTGCCGAAATCGCCCGTCTCCCCGGACCGCAGCCTGGTGTACGTGTCCTACCTGCTCACGGGCATCACGCTCGGCCTGCTCATCGTGCTGGTGCGCTACATCCTGCACGACAACATCACCTCGCTCAACGACATCGCCAAGCTGAGCAACGCCAGCATCGGCATCCTGGGCATGGTGCCCAAGTACAAGAAGGAGATCCCGGTGAGCCAGCTGCTCATCGACAAGAACCCCAAGAGCCTCATCGCCGAGAGCTTCAGGAGCGTCCGGACGAACCTGCAATTCGTGGACAATACGCCCGGGCCGAAGGTGGTGGCCATCACCAGCACGATCAGCGGTGAGGGCAAGACCTTCGTGGCGATCAACCTGGCAGGCATCATCAGCTTCAGCGGCAAGCGGGTGATCGTGCTGGACCTGGACATGCGCAAGCCGAAGATCCACTTGGGCTTCGGCGTGGAGAACATGCGCGGGATGAGCACCTTGCTCATCGACAAGGACACGATCGAGGACTGCGTGCAGCACAGCACCTTGAAAGGACTGGACTTCATCACCGCCGGGCCGATCCCACCGAACCCGAGCGAATTGATCCTCGGTTCACGGATGATGGAGATCGTGAACACGTTGAAGGAGAGCTACGACCTGATCCTGATCGACAACCCGCCGGTGGGTCTGGTCACGGACGGTATCAGCATGATCCAGATGGCGGACTATCCGATCTACATCTTCCGCGCGGACTATTCCAAGAAGGTATTCGTGCACAACGTGGACCGGCTCATCAACGAGAACCGCATACGCAAGCTGAGCGCGGTACTGAACGGGGTGGACATCGACCGGAACAAGTACGGCTACAGCTACGGTTATGGCTACGGGTACGGGTACGGCTACGGCTACGGCTATTATGAGGAGAAGGGGAAGGTGAAGAAGACAAAGCAGGAAGGGTGGTGGCGCAAACTCACGGGCACCGGCAAGAGCTGATGGAGATCACGCGCACTCCCTTGGAGGGCTTGCTCGTGCTGCGGCCCAAGGTGTTCCGCGACGCGCGGGGCTGGTTCCTCGAATCGTTCAACGGCAAGCTCTTCAAGGAGGCCACGGGGCTGGAACCACGATTCGTGCAGGACAACGAGAGCGAGTCGCAGGCCGGCGTGCTGCGCGGTCTGCATTTCCAAGCGGCGCCGCACGGCCAAGGCAAGCTCGTGCGCGTTGTGCGCGGCGCCGTGCTCGATGTGTGCTTGGACATCCGCCCCGGCAGCACCACTTTCGGACAGCACTACAAACTGGAACTCACCGGGGACGAGAAGAACATGCTGTGGATACCGGAGGGCTTCGCGCACGGCTTCAGCACGTTGGAGAACGGTACCATCTTCAGCTACAAGTGCACCGAATACTACCATCCGCCGAGCGAGCGCACGGTGCTGTGGAACGATCCCGCGCTCGGCATCGATTGGGGCATCCGTGAACCGGTGCTGAGCGCGAAGGACCGCGCGGGCGTGCCGCTCGCCGATATGGGCATCAACGCTTGACGCGATGTACAGCGGCACGCAGCTCTTCCTCATCTATAGCGGTCTGTTCTTCGGTGCGCTCGTCTTCTCGTTGCTCACCAACAGCGTGTTCATGCGCTTCTTCCGCACCTTCGGCATACGCGAAGGGGACCAGGGCATGGTGCGGTGGGCGGCCAGCCAGAAACCAGCCTTCGGCGGGATCGGCTTCTTCATCATCTTCCTGGGCGCCTTCGCCATGCACGGCGCGCTGTTCCCCAAGTACGAGAACCCGTACCAACCGGAGCTGCTCGGCCTGCTCGCCGCTACGGGCCTCGGTTTCCTCATGGGCCTGGCCGATGACGCGTACAACACGCGCCCGCTGCTGAAGTTCACCACGCAGATCGCCTGCGGCGCCATCCTCATCGCTTCCGGCTCCTACATCCGCATCCTGGACAATGAATGGGCGAACTACGCGCTCACACTGCTGTGGGTCGTCGGCATGATGAACTCCATCAACATGCTGGACAACATGGACGCGATCACCACGGTCACCAGCATCTGCATCCTGGCGTGCGGCCTCTTGGTGCACCTCACGAGCGGTCCGCTGGTCACGATCAACGTCGTGCTCATCGTCGGCATCATCGCCTCCTTGTGCGGTTTCCTCTTCTTCAATTGGAACCCGAGCCGCATGTACATGGGCGATACGGGCAGCCAGTTCCTCGGCGTGTTCTTGGCGTACGTGGGCATCCGCTGCTTCTGGAACGGGGTGAACACGGCCGGGCAGGTGGAGAATTGGCGACAGGCCGTCAGCACCCTGATCGTCTTCGCCCTGCCCATCATCGACACGAGCACGGTAACGGTGAACCGCTTGATGCGGGGCAAGTCCCCCTTCGTCGGCGGGCGGGACCATACCACGCACCACTTGAGCTACCTGGGCCTGAGCGATCAACAGGTGGCCTTGGTGTATGGCGGCCTTGGCGCGCTGTCGTTCTTCTTCGTCTTCGCCATGGTGAAGTTCATCCCTGTTTGGGAAAGTTGGCATTCGATGGCCTTCATCGGGTACTGGGCGGTGCTCTTCGCCTTCCTCTTCACGCTCACCAAGCGTACCAAACCGCCCCAGAAGGCGTGATCTTCGCACCGCGTTCCCGGATCATGGGAACGGGACGGAACGTATGCGCCTGATCGGGAAAACACTCGTCGCCATCACCCTGCTGCTCGCGGGGGCATTGTGTGTGCACCTCTTCACCTTCAGTGCCGTGGGCACGGATACGGACCTGGACTACCAGCGCCAGTTCAGCGAGCGCTACCGGATCTTCAGCCTGTCGATGCCCGATGACCTCACCTTCTGCGAGGAGCCGGTGCCGATGGGCAAGATCGACGTGCGCGAGCGGATGGACCGCGAACTGCTGGTGAACACCTACTGGCAGAGCAACAGCGTGCTCGCCCATAAACGTGCGCACCGGTGGTTCCCGGTGATGGAGCCGATCCTGAAGCGGGAAGGCGTACCGGACGACCTGAAGTACATCGCCCTTATCGAGAGCGGCCTCACCAACGTGGTGAGCCCCATGGGCGCCACGGGCTTCTGGCAATTCATGAAGGAGACCGGCGCGAACTACGGACTGGAAGTGAACGCCGAGGTGGACGAACGCTACAACTTGGAACGCAGCACGGAAGCGGCGTGCGCCTACTTGAAGAGCTCCTACGCCAAATACGGCTCATGGGCGATGGCCGCCGCCAGCTACAACCTCGGCCCCGGCGGATTGGACAAACAGGTGGGCCGCCAGAAGAGCAAGGACTACTACGCCCTGCTGCTGCCGGAGGAAACCTCGCGCTACGTCTTCCGCATCCTGGCGATGAAGGCGATCATCACCGATCCGGAGCGCTACGGCTTCCACTTGCGCGAAAAGGACCTCTATCCCACCTACCGCACACGCAACATCACCATCACGGGCCCCATCGAGGACCTGAACGATTTCGCCGCGCGGCAAGGCACGGATTACAAGACCTTGAAACTGCTCAACCCTTGGCTGCGCGACATCTCGCTCACCAATACCAAGGGCCACACCTACACCGTATTACTGCCGGGCGACGGCTTCGACAAGCCCGTGGAGGACGATGACCGATAAGAGGAACGGAAAGCCCCGTGCGAAAGCGGGCAAGGCCGAAGCCCCGGCCCAGGCGCCAAAAACCAACGGAACGATCACGACCGGCGAGCAGTTGATCGACGACCCTGGTGCAAGACCGGGGCAGGCTGAGGAGGACAACATCGAGGTGCTCGGTGCGCGCGTACACAACCTGAAGAACGTGGACGTGCGGATCCCGCGCGACAAGCTGGTGGTGGTCACCGGCCTCAGCGGCAGCGGCAAGAGCTCGCTCGCCTTCGATACGATCCATGCCGAAGGGCAGCGGCGTTACATCGAGACCTTCAATGCGTACGCGCGGCAGTTCCTCGGCGGCATCGAGCGCCCCGATGTGGACCTGATCACCGGCCTCAGCCCCGTGATCGCCATCGAGCAGAAGACCATCAGCCGCAATCCCCGGAGCACGGTAGGCACGATCACCGAGATCTATGACCTGTTGCGCCTGCTCTACGCCCGCGCGGGCGATGCGTACAGCTACGTCACCGGCGAGCGCATGGTGCGCTACACGGACAAGCAGATCCAGGACGCGCTGCTGAAGGACCACGACGGCAAGGAGGTGCTGATCATGGCACCGCTCATCCGGGGCCGTAAAGGGCATTACCGCGAACTCTTCGAGCAGTTGCTGCGGCAAGGCTTTCTGCGTGCGCGCGTCGACGGCAAGGTGATCGACGTGAGCACGCGCCCGCGCTTGGACCGCTACAAGGTGCACGACATCGAACTGGTGGTGGACCGCGTGAAGGTGAGCGAGGCCAACCGCAAGCGCATCGCCGAGAGCTGCGACACCGCGCTGAAACAGGGCAAGGGCAACATGCAGGTGATGGACGTGAAGACCGAAAAGGTCCGCTACCTGAGCCGCCACCTGATGTGCCCAACGAGCGGCATCGCCTACGAGGAACCGGAGCCGAACCTGTTCAGCTTCAACAGCCCCTATGGCGCTTGCCCCCGCTGCAACGGGTTGGGACAGGTCACCGAAGTGGCTATCGACAAGATCGTACCCGATCGCGCGAAGAGCTTGAAGAAAGGCGCGATCGCGCCGCTCGGTCCCTACAAGGGCACCTGGGTCTTCCGCCAGATCGAGGCGGTACTGGAGCACTACGGACACACGCTCGATACGCCCTTCGCCGAGCTCGACGAGAGCGTGTTCGCCGTGCTGTTGAACGGCATGGACGACCCGTTGAAGGTGACGAGCAACGTCGGCCTCAGCGACCGCACCGTCCAATTCGAGGGCATCATCCCTTTCGTGCTCGGCCAGGCTGAAGACGGCGCGAAGGGCGCGGAGAAGTGGGCGGAGCAGTTCACGCACATGGTGGCCTGCCCGGAATGCGAGGGCACGCGCCTGAAGAAGCTCGCGCGCTGGTTCCGCCTTGCTGACAAGGACATCACGCAGCTCTCGCAGATGAGCATCAGCGATCTGCACGCGCACATGATGGCCATGCCGGAGAAGCTTGACGAGAAGCAGGCGGTGATCGCCCGCGATGTGGTGAAAGAGGTAGCGGCGCGCAGCAAATTCCTGCTGGACGTCGGCCTAGAGTACCTGACGCTCGACCGCAGCGCGCGCACATTGAGCGGTGGCGAAGCACAACGCATCCGCCTCGCCACGCAGATCGGATCGCAGCTCACCGGGGTGCTCTACATCCTGGACGAGCCGAGCATCGGCCTGCACATGCGCGATGACCAGCGCCTCATCGGCAGTTTGCGCCAATTGCGCGACGGCGGCAACAGCGTGCTCGTGGTGGAACACGACCGCGAGATGATGATGAGCGCCGACCACATCATCGACATCGGGCCCGGTGCAGGTGTGCATGGCGGTCACATCGTGGCGCAAGGCACGGCGGCCGAACTGATGAAGAGCGATTCGATGACCGCGAAGTACCTGCGGCATGAATCGCGCATCACCGCACCGGAAACACGCCGCAAGGGCAACGGACACCGCTTGGTGCTGAAAGGCGCGAGCGGCAACAACCTGAAGAAGGTGGACGTGGACTTCCCGCTGGGCACCTTCATCTGTGTAACGGGTGTGAGCGGCAGCGGCAAGAGCACCCTGATCGGCGACACGCTCTACCCGATCCTGAGCAAGACCTTCTACCGCAGCGACGCGCAACCGCTGGCCTACACCAGCATCGACGGCCTGAAGCACATCGACAAGGTGATCGAGGTGGACCAGAGCCCCATCGGCCGCACGCCACGCAGCAATCCCGCTACGTACACGGGCCTCTTCGATCACATCCGCGAGCTCTTCGCGCACCTGCCTGCCGCCAAGATCCGCGGCTACAAGGCGGGGCGTTTCAGTTTCAACACCGCCGGTGGCCGTTGCGATACCTGCAAAGGAGCGGGCGTGCGCACCATCGAAATGAATTTCCTGCCGGACGTTGACGTGCCCTGCGAGACCTGTCGCGGCAAACGCTACGACCGCGAAACGCTGGAAGTGCGCTTCAAGGGCAAGAGCATCGCCGACGTGCTGGCCTTGCCGGTGGAAGAAGCGATGAACGTCTTTTCCGAGATCCCGCAGTTGAGCAGCAAATTGAAAACGCTGATGGATGTGGGCCTGGGCTACATCACCCTCGGCCAGAGCAGCACCACGCTCAGCGGCGGGGAGGCGCAGCGCATCAAGCTGGCCACCGAATTGAGCAAGCGCGATACCGGCAGCACCTTCTACATCCTGGACGAGCCCACCACCGGCCTGCACTTCGAGGACGTGAAGCACCTGATCGCCGTGCTGGACCGCCTGGTGGACGCCGGCAACACGGTACTCGTCATCGAGCACAACATGGACCTGATCAAAGTGGCCGACCATGTGATCGACATGGGGCCGGAAGGCGGCGAAGGCGGTGGCCGCGTTACCGCCAAAGGCACCCCGGAAGAAGTGGTGCTGTTGGGCCGTGGACATACGGCGCGATATCTTGAGCGCGAGTTGCGTGGGTGATCCCCGGCGAAGGCCAAGGTCCCCCCGCTGACGCTGCCGATGTAACCGACAAGACAACAACGAACCTATCAGGGACCCCGGCCTTCGCCGGGGATACTAACAGGAGACCCCGGCGAAGGCCGGGGAAAAGCATGGCCAAACACACCACCGCCAAACCAGTACCCGAGGACGACCACCACGAGCGCCGCATCAAGAACGCCTTCAAGCGCAAAGGCTGGAGCGAGGTGCGCGCGAACGACAGCTGGGCGATCTTCAAGATCATGAGCGAATTCGTGGAGGGCTTCGAGGCCATGCAGCGCATACGCCCCTGCGTGAGCGTCTTCGGTAGTGCCCGCACCGCACCGGAAAAACCGGAGTACAAACTGGCCGAGGAGATCGCCTACCAGCTCACCCAGCACGGCTACGGCGTGATAACCGGCGGCGGCCCCGGCATCATGGAAGCGGCCAACAAGGGCGCGCAACGCGGCGGCGGCACCAGTGTGGGCCTCAACATCGAGCTGCCCTTCGAGCAGGACCCGAACCCCTACATCGACAAGGAGAAGAGCCTGCACTTCGACTACTTCTTCGTGCGCAAGGTGATGTTCGTGAAGTACAGCCAAG
>JBGAJW010000036.1:0-49630 GCA_044224725.1 Flavobacteriales bacterium | reverse complement strand
CCTGAATACGCTCAAAGCGCGTAAGCAGGTCCTGGTAATACTGCACGGCACCCACCCGATCGCCGTTCATCATCCGCCAACGCGCTACCAGGAAGTCATGCCAGGCGGCCATGCGTTCGCTGTCCGCGTAGCGGGCCAGGCGGAGAAACCGATCCTGGATGTCCGTCGGGTAGCCATCGTGGGAAATGATGATCTGAACGAACGCGTCATTCACGCGTTCCGGATGCAGCCGGGCAAGCGCGGTGTCATCATACAGGCGCACCAAGCTGTCGCAGAACACGGTATCACTGCGCATGAACGCATCGTGCAGCGCGATCATCAGGTCGGCGTGGTAGGTGCTGTCGAACGCGGGTGAACGCGCGGGCGCAGGTGACCGCGGATCGCTCATGCGATCACAGCCCACGACGAACATGCATGCGAGGAGGATCGCATTAGGTCCGATCAGGCGCATTGCACCAAGGTATCGTTGCGCTTCACACCACTCTGTTCTGCAACGCCTTCGCCACCGCCTCGCTCTTGCTGTTCACATGGAAAGCGCAAGGTCTCCACGCCGATGTCCAGTTGCGCGGCGGCCATCTTGTAGCTGTGGCCACGCACCAGCAACGAGAGCACATCGTGTTCGCGCGCGGTGAGCTTCTGGAGGTCCTCGCTCTTCTTGAAGGGCTGCGCGAAGAGCGTGAGCACCTTCCGGGCGATGCTCGGGGTCATGGGTGCGCCGCCTCCCATGGCTTCGCGTATGCCATCGAGGATCTTCTCCGGCGCGGTCTGTTTCAGCAGGTAGCCGCTGGCGCCGTGGCAGATGGATTGGAACACGTTCTCGTTGTCCTCCATCACCGTGAACATGAGCACCATCACCCCGCTTCCTGCTGCGCGAATGGCACGCAAGCCCTGCAATCCGTCCTCCACCGGCATGTCGATGTCCATGAGCACCACGTCCGGGTGGTGGTAGGCCACGTGCCGCTCGGCCTTCTGCGCGTTGGTGTAATGCGCGACCAGGCGGACGTCATCCGTATCCTTCATCAACTCGGCAAGGCTTTCGGCGAGGTCGGTGTTGTCTTCGAAGAGGAGTACGCGGATCATGGGCATGGTGATGACCGGCCACAAATTACGGGCGTGCGGGCGGAGTGATATGCCCCCCAGTTCATGGGGGCGGCTACATTCACCCGGGAACGGAAACTTGCCATGGGCCAGAGAGCGGCAAATGACCAACACGACCATGAACGCGCGATGAGCACGTCCGGAGCAGAGGTTGAGGTACTGGCCGTACATGATATTTTCTGGCAGAGCTATGCGCGTCGGGACCTGGACGCGCGCTTCGCGGTGTGCGCCGAGGACATCACCTTCTTCGGCACGGGACAATTCGAACGGGCCGTCGGCAAAGCCCAATACAGGGCCATGAACCAGAAGGGGGTGGAGCAGTATCCCCAGGCGTTCACCATTGAAATGCTGTGGATCGAGGTGCGTGTTCTCGGCGACGTCGCCTGGACGGAATGCGATACGCTCTGGGTGCAGGACCATGGGGGCTTGATCGTCAAGGACCTCATCCGCCAGACCACGATCATGCACAGGCGGCAAGGAGAATGGCTCGTGGTGCATGTGCATGGCTCGGAGCCGGACTATCGCCTGCAGGAAGGCGAGTACATGACCAACGCGCGAATCGTAGCGCGCAACAAGGAACTTGAGCGTGAAGTGGCCGAGCGCACCCGCGAACTGCGCGAAGAGAAGAAACGGAGCGATGACCTGTTGCTGAACATCCTGCCCAGCGAGGTAGCCGAGGAACTGAAGACCAATGGCCAGGCCGCGGCGAAGCACTTTCAGAACGTCACCGTGCTCTTCACGGATTTCAAGGGCTTCACCGCGATGAGCGAACGATTGACCCCGACCGAACTCGTCAAGGATATCCACGAGTGCTTTTCGGCCTTCGACCGCATCATGGAGAAGCACGGAATAGAGAAGATCAAGACCATCGGCGACGCGTACATGGCTGTCGGCGGTCTGCCCTCGTTGAATACCACGCACGCGCTCGACGTTGTCAGGGCCGCACTGGAGATCCGCGACTTCATCGCTGAGGGGAAAGCGTTGAGGATATCCAAGGGCCTGCCGTTTTTCGAGGTCCGCATCGGCATCCACACCGGCCCCGTTGTCGCTGGCATCGTGGGTGTGAAGAAGTTCGCCTACGATATCTGGGGCGATACGGTGAACACGGCCAGCCGCATGGAAAGCAGCGGGGAAGTCGGGCATGTCAACATCAGTGAAACCACGTACGCGCTCGTTCGTGAACAGGGTGGAAGCCTGCTCCGATTCACCCCGCGCGGCAAGGTGCAGGCGAAGGGCAAGGGAGAGATGGAGATGTACTTCGTTCGGTGGTGCACTGAATGAACGTTGCACGACCTTGATCGCCGGTAACGCGACATTCTTGCTTGGCACCAAGGGTTGCCCACATGGCTGGAAGGTGATCCATGACCCCTCCAGGTATGCCCGATCGTTGGCCCTGTGCTTCCACCTACCTTCGGCTTCCTTGTCATCCACAACTCCGCCGGTTCCGGCGTGCGCCGTATGAAACACCCTTTCCTCCTCGTCGGTCTTTTCCTGCTCGTCCTCTTCGCCGCCTTGCGGCAGTTGCCAACGCCGCGCGGCCGCACGCACGCGGCCAACCCCATGGGCATGGGAAGCGTGGAGGACCGCGACGCGCTCCGGGCATGGAACGAAGAGCGCCTGAGCGATCCGGCGACCGGTCGCATCCCGGACGATATCCGCCGCAAGGAACTGGCCTTCGCGGGCAAGCTGCCGCGCCGCGCGTCGGCGAAGAGCCTGAGCTGGACACAGCAGGGGCCGCGCAACCGCGGAGGGCGCACGCGCGCGTTCCGGGTGGACATCACGGACAGCAACGTGCTCATCGCCGGCAGCGCCACGGGCGGCATCTTCCGCAGCACCGATGCGGGAGCCTCCTGGACCAAGACGTCCGCGCCGTTGAGCATACAGAACACCAGTTGCCTGGCGCAGGATTTACGCTCCGGTCATGAGCAGACCTGGTATTGTGGAACCGGCGAGAACTACGGTGTGGTGAGCGGCACCAGCTTCGAGGCCTTGTTGCCGGGCGACGGCATCTTCAAGAGCACGGATGGTGGCCTCAACTGGAGCATTCTGGAGAGCACGGTGAGCGGGGATGCGCCGGTGTTCGACCGCAAGGGCGCATTCAAGCATGTGAACAGCATCGTGGTGGACCCGGTGCGGATGGACAGCGATATCGTGGTGGCGGCCATCTTCGACGGCATCACCCGCAGCAACGATGGCGGTCTTACCTGGCATACGGTACTGGGCATCGATACCACCACGACGTCCACTAGCTTGTACACGGAGGTGCACGTGAGCCCGACCGGGGTATACTATGCCGCTATCGGCCGAACGGCGGCCTATCGTGGCATTTATCGCAGCACGGACGGGCTCACCTGGACCAACATCGGCGCAGGGGTCTATCCGTCGGGTGCCGCGCGCAGCGTCATCGCCATCGACCCGCAGGACGAACGCCGCGTGTGGTTCTTCGCCGAAACGCCGGGCACGGGGCTGCATGGGCACAGCTTGTTCCGTTATTCCTACATCAGCGGCGATGGTGCCGGAACGGGCGGCGCATGGAGCAACCGCACGGCCAACCTTCCCAACGGCAGTTGCACGGGCTACTTCGATTTCGACTTCGGGTACATCAACACCCAGAGCAGCTACGACATGTGCATCGCGGTGCACCCCACGGACAGCAATACCGTCTTCATCGCGGGCACCAGCGTGTACCGCAGCACGGACGCATGGAGCACGCCGGACAACTACCGTTGGGTGGGCGGCTACCAGTGCGATACGGACGATCCCAAGAACTACGTATGGCCCAGCCACCATCCGGACCAGCACTGGCTCGAGTTCGCCAACGGTGACCCGCAACGGCTGTACAGCACCAACGATGGCGGCGTGCACGTGACCACGGAACCGATGGCGGACAGCATCCAATGGACCGTGCTGAACGACCGCTACTACACGTCGCAGTTCTATACCGTGGCCATCGAGGAGGGCGCGGCCACCAGTCCCTTCATCATCGGTGGCATGCAGGACAACGGCACCTATATGTGCTTGAGCTCCGACCCGGCCACGCCGTGGGCCACCGTCGGTGGAGGTGATGGTTCCTATTGCGCCATTCCTGAAGGCCGAGAGTTCATGCTGGCGAGCACGCAACAAGGCAAGCTCTTCAAGGCGCAGGTGGACGACCTCGGCAACGTGGCCCAGTTCGAACGCATCGACCCCGACATCACGGTCAGCTACAACTTCATCAACCAGTTCGTGCTGGACCCGGCGACCAATAATGAACTCTATTGGGCAGCGGGTACCAAGATCTACCGGAATACCGATCTCGCCGGGATACCCTACAACAACGATTACTACGACCCGGACACCACCAACTGGGAGGTGCTCTCCGTGGCCGTGGGTACCGCCCGCATCACCGCGATGGACATCAGCCTCGCCCAGCCCGAGGCGCTCTTCTACGGAACCACTTCCGGCCGCTTGTACCGCGTTGACAGTCTGCACGGAACGTCCGTGCGCACATTGCTCGATTCGGATGAATGGCCCAACACCTCCTACATCAGCTGCATCGCGCCGAACGACTATGATGCCTCGGAATGGCTCCTCACCTTCAGCAACTACGGCGTGCGCAGCGTCTTCCTCACCACCGACAGCGGGGCCACGTGGACCAGCGTAAGCGGCAACATCGAGGAGAACGCTGACGGCACCGGCAACGGTCCCGCCGTTTACTGGGCGATGATCTATCCCACCTGGAACGGAGAGGGCAACCGTTACTTCATCGGTACCAGCACTGGCCTTTACAGCACGGCCGATCTTGACGGTGACAACACGGTGTGGGAAATGGAGAGTGCGGACCTGCTCGGCAATGTTCCCATCAATATGATGGTATCGCGCGGCAGTGACGGACTGGTCGCGGTGGGCACGCACGGCAGCGGTGTCTTCACCGCGCATATGCCCGCAGCGCCCATCGGCATCAGTGAGACGGCGGTGCTCACCGCATCCCATGCGTGGCCCAATCCCGCAACGGAGCAGGTCCATCTCAACTACTATCTGCCCAACGCCGCTGCGGTGGACGTGCGCGTGTGCGACATCAACGGACGCGTTGTTCTGCGGAAGTCGCTCGGGACAAGACCCGTTGGCAATTCCGTCTTCACGTGGGACGTGCGCGATGCCGGTCCGGGGACCTACATCCTGCAACTCGTCTCCGGAGGGGTTTCCCGTCTGGAGCGCGTGGTGGTGCGGTAGTGTATTCGTATGCCGGGGAGCCGCCCCTTGGGTCGCTTTCGCGCCCTGCGGTGTATGGCTCCGCCATTGCCGGGGATTCCGCATCTTCACCACCTCCACATCCTACACGCCTTCGCCGGGCTACGGCGCGCAAAGCATGGCATTCCCTTCAGACCTTGAGATCGCGCAGAAAGCGCAGATGCAACCTATTACCACCATCGGCGCCAAGCTCGGCATCGACGCTGACCGGCTGGAACTCTACGGCCGCTACAAGGCCAAGCTGCCGATAGACCTGATCGATGACCACAAAGCGGGCATCAGCAAACTCATCCTCGTCACCGCGCTCAGCCCTACGCCTGCTGGCGAAGGCAAGACCACGACCAGCATCGGCCTGAACGAAGGGCTCAACAAGCTCGGC
The DNA here is from genome assembly GCA_044224725.1 of Flavobacteriales bacterium. Lineage (GTDB taxonomy): Bacteria > Bacteroidota > Bacteroidia > Flavobacteriales_F > PHOS-HE28 > PHOS-HE28. The sequence goes on along the minus strand of JBGAJW010000036.1, from coordinate 43,923 downwards.
AAGAAGAGCGTCGTCGTGCTGCGCGAACCTTCGCTCGGTCCCGTCTTCGGCATGAAGGGAGGCGCGGCCGGTGGTGGTTACGCGCAAGTGGTGCCCATGGAGGACATCAACCTGCACTTCACCGGCGATTTCAGTGCGATCGAGAAGGCGAACAACCTGCTCGCCGCGCTCATCGACAACAACCTGCAGAGCAAGAAGCGCAACCTCGGACTCGATCCGCGCACAATCAGCTGGAAGCGCGTGATGGACATGAATGACCGCTCACTGCGCGATATCGTCATCGGCCTCGGCGGTACGGGCAACGGCGTTCCGCGTGAAGACGGTTTCGATATCACACCCGCGAGCGAGGTGATGGCCATCCTCTGCCTGGCCAGTGGCATCGAGGACCTGAAGAAGCGCTTCAGCAACATCTTCATCGGCTACACGCACGACCGCAAGGCGATCTACGCGCGCGACCTGAACGCACAAGGGGCCATGGCGCTGCTGTTGAAGCAGGCCATCATGCCGAACCTCGTGCAAACGCTCGAAGGCAATCCCGCCATCCTGCACGGCGGCCCCTTCGCCAACATCGCGCAAGGCGTGAACAGTGTGCTCGCCACGCGCATGGGCCTCACTCTCGGCGACTATGTGGTCACTGAGGCAGGCTTCGGCGCGGACCTCGGAGCGGAGAAGTTCTTCGATATCAAGTGCCGCGCGGCCGGGTTGAAGCCGAGCGCCGCGGTGATCGTGGCCACCATACGCGCATTGCGGTACCATGGCGGTGCTGAAGTGAAGGAGGTGAACAATGCGGACCCCGCCAAAGTGAAGACCGGTCTCGCCAACCTGGGCCGCCACATCGAGAACATCGCCAAGTTCGGCGTGAAGGCCGTGGTGGCCATCAACCATTTCCCCACGGACACGCCGGAGGAAATAGAACTGGTGAAGACGTACTGCGCCGAGAAGGGCGCGGAAGCCGTGCTCGCGCAAGGCTTCGCAAAAGGCGGTGATGGCATGACCGACCTGGCCAGCGCCGTACTGCGTGTGGTGGAAGGCGGTGCCAGCAAATTCCACCCGCTTTACGAACTGGAGATGAGCGTGAAAGGCAAGATCGAAACGATCGCCCGTGAGATTTACCGCGCACGTAGCGTGGCGTACAGCAGCCAGGCCCTCACCGATCTGAAGCGCATCGAGAACCTCGGCCTCGCCGGGCTGCCCGTGTGCATGGCGAAGACCCAGTACAGCTTCAGCGACGATGTGGCCTTGCGCGCCGCGCCCGAGAATTTCGAGATCACCGTCAACGAGATCCAAGTGGCCGCCGGTGCCGGCTTCGTGATCCCCATCCTTGGCAAGATGATGCGCATGCCCGGGCTTCCGGAGATCCCCGCAGCGGAGGGGATGGATATCGATGCCAATGGCGTGATCAGCGGGTTGAGCTGAGTGTGCCACAGGCATCATGCCTGTGCACGATCCTCGTTTTCGTCACTGTTCGACCGTGACCGAACGGCAACCACCGTCGCGGCGAACGGGAGCAGCCAGCCCACCCGCGCCAGATAGCGCGCGTCCACTTCGCTGAGGCTCGCACAGACCCACGCGCCCACGAGTACCGTGCTGATGGCCATGACCACGAGCGGCGCCTCTTCCTTGCAGCCCGGCCGCCCGCGTTTCCATGCCCATGCTGCGAGCACGAGAAGCGACAAGGACAGTATGATGCGGTAGCCGATGTTCGGCCAACGCAAGGAGAGTTCGCCACGGCCGCCCTGCTGCATGGCTCCGTTGAATGCGGCGAGGTCTTGCGGCAGGTGCTTGGCGATCATCGTGGCGGGCGGACTTCCGGGATCGCGGTACCAATGGCTTTCGATCTCGTAGCCCAGATGCCATCGTGTGAGCTGGTCCGCAGTGGATGCGATGCTCGCCTCCGCGTGCCGCAACAAGCGTCCGGGCGTTGCGAAGGATGTGCGGGTCACTTCGGTGTACTCATCACGGGTAGCGTCCCAACCGCCCATTTCGTTCAGCGGGCTCTCCGGCCACCAAAGGAATTGGCGACCTGTCGCGGGCAGGCTGTCCACATGCTGGCAGATGCGCCAATGGTGCGTCGGGCATTCTTCGCGCAGCAGCGGTTCGAGCATGCCGGTGTCGATCAGGCGGCCCATGAGGAAGACGTGACTGCCGCGGCTCACGTACGGCTTGCCATCAATGATGCCGTTGGCGAAGTACAGACCGCCCCATGCAAGGACGGTCGCGATGGACCAACGGGCAAGCGCGGCCTGCCATTTCCTCCATGACTTTCCAGCGACAGCGGTCATGACGCAGATCCCCACAAGAGGAAGGATCAACAGGTTTGAGGAGTGGCACCAGGCACACGCTGTGATCACGAGTACATGTGGGACGCGCTCCGCCCACGACCGTTCACCGGTGAGCAGCAGGAGCGTGGCCATCGCGCCGATCGGCGTGAGGATATCCGGCATCAATTGGCCCGCGTACCAGCCGAGGCCCGTGAATGGCCCGGCGATCGCGCAGAACGCAAGAGCCGTCTTCCGAGCGTTCACCGATGGCAGCAACGTGCGTAGCACGGTATTGACATACAATGCGCACAAAAGGGCCTGTACGGCAACCACGCCCATCGGCCATGTTCCATAGACGCTCATGAGGCGGATGAACCCGCCATACCAGTACGGGCGATCCGCAGGAACCACTCCTTCAAAGGCGCTGAGCAAGTAGGTCCCGGTATCGCTGAACACGAGGGGGAAGCCGTTCACGAGGGCCGGCAACATGATGAGCAGCGTACTCGCCAGGAGGAAGAGGATATCCTTGGCCGGCCGGGCGGTGCGTTCGCTCATCGTGTTCCAGTGGCCGGGGGGCCGTCTTGAATCGTGGTCCTTCCGGAGGTGTGCCAGCGGCGCTTGAGAACGATCGACACCATCAGCGGAAGCAACCAGGTAACGCGCGACAAGTAGCGGTCTTCCACCGCGCTCAAGGAGGCGCATACGAGCGCATCGATGAGCAAGGCCCCGCACACGAACAGGAGCAGGGCCCGGTCGGATGGAAATTCGTGCACTTTCCGGGAATGAAGGATGAGAACAAGGGCCACAGCGATGGACAATAGCATGAGCGCGCCGTAAACAAGGTCCGGCCAGACCATCGACAATTCACCTCGGCCGCCGTTCTGCAACGATGCGAGGTAAGGCTCAAGTCCGGATCGGATGGTGCCTTCGATCATGAAATAGGGCGGGCTCTTGGACGAGCGGTATTCCTTGTTCACCAACGCTCCACAAATGGTACCGCGCGTAAGAAGATCGCTGGCGGACTTCACCCCGGCGGTGATATGCCAGAGGAGGAAGCGTGGTTCGGTGAGCGTGCTGCGCACGATGCGCTGGTACTCCGGTCGCGTGGCGAGCCATCCGCCTTCGAGGTGCATCGGACTGATGGAGTCGTGCCAGAGCAAGTGGCCGCCTGACGGAGGCATCCGGTCCATGTAGGCACAGATGCGATACCCGCCTTCGGGGCAGTGCTCTTCCATCCAGGCACGCAACATTCCCGTATCGAGCATCCGGGCGACGAGGAAGGCCTGGCTCCCGCGCGAGATGTAGAATTCCCGGTCCACTACGCGGTTCGCCGTCGCCAGTCCGCCCCATGCGAGCGCGGTGTAGCCGATGAGCCCTGCCCACCGCAGCGGCGATGGGGCCGGGATCCTTCGTCGAGCGCTGAGCAGAAGGATCGCTCCGGAAACCGGCAGGATGAGCAGGTTCGAGAGGTGTACCCAGCAGCAGAAGACCGCCAGCGCGGTATCGGCCGTGCGCACCCATCGCTTCCCGCGGCCCAGGAACATCTGGCACAAGGCGAGCAGCCCGATCCCCGTGAAGATGTCCGGCATCAATTGTCCCGCATACCAGCCGAGGCTGGATACGGTGGAGAGCACTGCAAGAATGATCAATGACGCGCGGTGCCGCCGCATGGGCACGAGCATGGCCACGGTCCGGAAAATATACAAGGAGCACAGGAATGCCTGCGCGGTGATGATGCCCCAAAAGGTGTTGCCACCAAGACTGCCGATGCGCATGAACAACCCGTACCACGCAGGGCGATCTACCGGCACTTCGCCACGGAAGGCGCTCGCCAGATAGGTGCCCGTGTCAGGATATACGAACGGGAACCCGTTCACCATGGCGGGGAGCAGAATGAGGAATGTGCCTGCAAGGACCACCGACCAGTCGCGAAGGATCGGGCCCTCGGCTCCCTTTTTCAGGCCCCTGTTCATGCTGAGCGCAAGGTGTTACGGATGTCCATCAGACGCGCATTCGCTGTGCGCCCCTGCTGGTCCGCGCTGTATTCCGGTCGCAAGCGGTCGATGAACCAGCTCTCGATCTCGCCCTTGCCTTTGATGGTGATCTTGCCGCGCGCCTCGGCGATCACATAGGCTTCGACGTGCCGCATGACCTTCCCCGTAACGTTCACACGGCCGGGCGCTCCGCTGCTCTCCATCCGGCTCGCGAGGTTCACCGTATCGCCCCAGACGTCGTATGCGAACTTCTTCTCGCCCACCACGCCCGCGATCAGCGGACCGCTGTTCAAACCGATGCGGATGGGCCACGCCGGATGCCCTTCACTCACCCGGATCGCGTTGATACTGTCCACCACACTGAGCATCTCCAGCGCCATGAGCACGGCGTCCAGCGCATGTGTCGGGCTGGGTTCCGGTACGCCGCTGGCGCACATGTACGCATCCCCGATGGTCTTGATCTTCTCCGTGCCGAACTTGTCCGTGATGCGATCGAAGGCGCGGAAGAAGCGGTCCAGTTCCGTAACGATGCCCGTAGCCTCGAACTGTTCGCTCAGCACGGTGAAGCCCTGGAAGTCACTGAAGAGGACGGTGCATTCCGTGTAGCTGCGCGCTTGTGCTGAGCCCCGTTCCTTCAATTCGGCCGCCGTGGTTTCCGGAAGGATGTTCAGCAGCAAGGTATCGCTGCGATGTTTCTCCTCCGTCAACTCCTGCGTACGCGTGGCCACGATGCGTTCCAAGCGTTCGCGAGCCTTGCGCGACTGCCGGTCACGCACACGTTGGAAGCCGAAGAACGCGAGCAAGAGCGCTGCTCCTGCCGAGACCCGGAAACCGGTCGTGGCCCAGAACGGGGGCGTGATGACGAACGTGAAACGCGCGGGCTCATCGTTCCATACTCCGCTGCCGTTACGGGCTTTCACCAGGAAGGCGTATTCACCGGGCTCCAGACCGCTGAAGGTGACATGGTCCTCCTTCGTGATCGGTGACCAGTCGGCATCGCGGCCTTCCAGCTTGTGTTGGAACCGCACTTTTTCCGGGTAGGCGAGCGAGAGGCCGGTGAACGTGAAGGTGAGGTGATTCTCATGGTAGGGCAGTTGAAGTCCCAAAGGCAGGCCTTCGGTGCTCAGTGTATCGCTCCACGGTCGCCAATCCGGATGCTCGAAGAAGAGTTTGATGTCCGTGATCAGTGTACGTGGTGCCACGGGATCCTCCAGCACCTTGCGAGGATCGAAGTGGATGGTGCCGCGCGTGGTGCCGAACCAGAGCGAACTGTCCGTGTCCAGCAAGCACGCGTTGGGCATGGCCTCGATTCCGGGGAAGCCTTCTTCCAGCCCATAGTACCCGATGTCGATGACCTCTTCCTGCAGTTCATCGAGTTCCAGCAGGTTGAAGCCGCGATCGGTGCCGACCCACAGGTTCTGGTAGGCGTCCAGCAGCAGTTGACGGATGCGGTCGCTCGCCAGACCCTGTCCGGTGGTCCACCGTTGGGTACTGCCGTTGCGGTACCGGACCAGACCGCCATTGTCCGTGCCGATCCAGATGTTGTCCGCACGGTCGACGGTGAGGCATGTGATGTCCTCTGTGCCCGCGCGAATGATGGGCGTCCAGTTCGCGGCACTGTTGTCCAAGGGAACACTGAAAAGACCGTGGTGGGTCCCGATGAGCATGGAGTCGCCCATCTCCGCGAACGATGTGCATGCCAGGGTATCGCGACCGACAGGTTGCGGGGCCTGTTCATTGTTCCGGGTGAACGCACCTTTCACTGTGCCCAGCCATTGTGATCCATCCACCGCTCTCAGGGCGGTATTCACTTGGCGACCCGGCAATGACAGGACACCGAAGCCGACGCCCATCAGACCGGGCTTGTTGAACTCGATGGCCAGCGCGCCACTGTCCGTGCCCGCGATGCCGCGGTGGTCATCGATCACCAGTAGGCCCGTGAGCGCGATTCCGGTCGAACTGCCGGAGATCCCCGTCTTCCTGCTGATGAAGAGCGGGCCGTTCTTGCCCCCGACCAAGAAGACCCCGCCCGAGGGGGAGAGCGCGAAGGAGGAGGGTTTGCTGAACTGCCCGCCATCGAGTCCATAATGCTGCACACTTTCGCTGATGAACTGGCAGAGGCCGCCTTGCTCGGTGCCCAACCAGATCACACCGCTCCGATCCTCGTACAGGCAGTTCACGTCGTCGCTGCTCAGTCCGTTGCTTTGGTCCAACGACAGGAGTATTCCTCCTGCGGTATTATCAGGATACAGGAGCGCACCATGGTCCGTTGCCCGCCAGAACCGACCATCGCGACAGTGCAGGGTGAACTTGGTCTTTTGTCCCGTGACCGCTTCCGACAAGGTTGCGTCAGGTGGTGTCAGAGGCAAATACCAAGCGGCGTTCATCGACGAAGGTGCCGCGTTCAGTTCCTCGGGCGGGGAACCGTTCGCCAGGTTCCAAGGCTTGAAAACGCGTCCATCGAACCGGCACAGCCCACCATCGGTCTCCACCCACAAGAACCCCGCACTATCCTGCGCGATGGCCTTCACCGTGCTCCCCGGCAGCCCGTCCTCCACTCCGAACACACGGATGTCGTATTGTTGAGCACCTACGCGCCCGGATAAGAGCCATATGCCTAACAGGGCCGCGCGAAAGACCGGTTTCATGCTCGCAAGGCCAGCCGATGTTGGCCCGCACGAACCTCCGCTTTTTTTCGACCCGCTGGTACCGATCCGGACTTTCGGGCTTTACCTTGGGGCGACTCCAAAACCAAGCGACCATGAACATCACCTTCAATGAGCTCCGCGGTATCAAGGACAGTCTCCCCGATGGCAGCATCCATCGGATAGCCAAAGAGCTTGACCTCAACGTGGAAACGGTCTGGAACTACTTCGGTGGCTACTCGCATCCCGAGGGCCGGCCGATGGGCGTACACCTCGAAGGCGGAATGGGAGGGGGAGTGGTAGCACTGGACGACACGCGCATTCTGGATATGGCGCGCAGGATCCTCGACGAACAGCCTGTTCACGCCTGATCGCTCGCACGCAAGAGCAAAAGGGATCCGGACTACGGATCCCTTTTCGTTTACCCCATACCGGCTTTCCTCGAGGCGGAAGGACAAATGCACCTCATACTTCAGACCTCCGCACTCACACTTCACCTTTAGTAGAGAGGTGTGAGATCAACTAGCGCCCCACGACCTTGAACTCCAGACCGGTTCTTCGTTGAGCTTTACGTGGACCGGGTCGGCAACGGACCATGTCACGGAAGCGCAATGTGGAATGAGCAAGGCGCAATGAGCAAGTACGGACGCGGAAGCGCCCTGGCGACTTGCTCATTCAGCATTTTGCATTTCGCCTTTCAACCGTTCAGCGCTCCACGACCTTGAATTCCACGCGCCGGTTCTGCGCGCGGTCCGCTTCGGTGATGCCTTTTACCAAGGGCTTGGATTCGCCGTAGCCCCTCCATGTGATGCGTTCAGCGTCCACCTTCTTCTTGATGAGCCAATCGGCTACGGCCTTCGCTCGCGCCTCGCTCAACTTCAGGTTGTAGTCGTCAGCGCCCTGGTCATCCGTGTGGGCCTCGATGTCGATACGCATCATCGGGTAGTCGGTGAGGAGGTCCAGCACGCTCTGCATCTCATCCTCGCTCCCGGGCTTCAGTTCGGCCTTGTCGAAATCGAAGGTGATGTTGTCCAGGCGGATGCGCTTGCCCACCTCCGGTTCCACATCGAGGATGGCGACCTGCTTGGTGCTCGCGTGGTCTTCCACGCGCTGCTTGGGTGGCGGGGGAACGCACACCATGGGCACTGGCGTGGTCTTCATGCCTTCCGGCGCGAGGCGGATGTTCACGTCATCGATGAAGTAGTAGGCACCGCGTTCGCCTTCGGGCATCTTTCTGTTCTGGGTCAATTGGTCCGAGCAGAAGTTGCCGATCACCACGTAGCGTTCGTCGCCTTTGGCCTCGATCACGCCGCTCACCTTGTGCCAGCCGTCCCCGATCACATCATCCTCACGGATCTGCGCCGGGTAGTACAGTGGCAGACAGTCACGCGTTTTCACCGGAACAGCGCTCAGGTACATGGCCAGGTTGTTCGCCGCCACGTTGCTGAAAACAGCGCGCAGGGTATAGAACTCGGCGACGTAGCGCTTGCCAGCTTCCAATGGTTCCGGCAGTTCGATCTGCAGGTATTCGTGCCAGTAGGTAGGCGTATTGCCCTTGCCATACACCTTGATGCCCGCCATGCAATCGCCCGTACGGGGGGCGGCGCGGCCTTTGGACTTCTTCGCCGGATTGCTCCAACAATCCGCATCGGCCTTGATGCTGAAATGATCGGGCGTCGTCTCGGTCGGCGAGTTCCAGCCGATCATCACCTCCTCGTTGAACTTGCGCGCTTCCTGCGTCCACGCGCATTGCTGCCGTTTCACCTGCTCGAAGCCCGGGTTCGGCACCAGGTTCGGCATGGTGTCGTTGTTCAATGCGCGTTGAAGGAGGTTCTGTGCGCCGCTGATGTTGGCCAACGCGATGCAAGCGATGATGAGCGATGTGCGGATCATGTGGGATGTCTTCGCCTGGTGTCTTTGGAGTACGAGGGCGAAACTACCCGGATGCACCGGCGACTTTCGTGCCGCGCCTTCCGCAACCATCAACAGCTGTGTTGTGAATGGATCGACAGGTCGCATCCGTCGTAGCGTTGCGCGAAGGCGTGGTCACACACCGATCCAATTGCGGATGATCCGCGGTCCCATCGGCGTCATCACGCTTTCCGGGTGGAACTGGACACCGCACACGTTGAACTCCATGTGGCGAATGGCCATGATGATGCCCGCTTCGCTGCGAGCCGTGATGCGGAGGGCAGGAGGGAGGGTGGATGGATCGGCGGCCCAGGAATGGTAGAGTCCCACCTCGAACGGTTCCGCAAGTCCGGTGAACAATGGATCCAATGGTGTTTCCGTTACGCACTTCACGGACACGCCGTGCTGCACCTTGGGTTGGTTGAAGAGGGTTCCGCCGCACACTTCCACCATCGCTTGCATGCCAAGGCAGATGCCCAGGATCGGATGTGTGGGCATGAGCTTGGCCAACAATTCGTGCATGATACCCGCTTCGGATGGAAGCCCAGGCCCCGGCGAAAGCACGATGCGGTCGTAGCGCGCCGCTTCATCCACCGTGATCGCATCGTTCAGGATCACGTCCACGCGCGCATGCGGTTCCAACAAGTGGTGCAGGTTCCACGTGAAGGAATCGTAGTTGTCCAGCAGAAGGATGCGCATCCGGGGTGAAGATCGGTGCTGGGGGAGATGGCGAGCACAGGCCCAGGGGCAGGCGCAACGGCTACCGCATCTGGGCCTGCCCCTTCTCCTGCGCCTTGACCTTTCCGATCCAACCCAGGTGCGTGTGCTTGAAGTGGTCGCCGAATTTCAATCCGTAGCCGAGCATGCGGTCCATGGATGAATGACCATAGATGATGAGCCCTGCCAAGAAGAAGCCGCTCTGAACGTTCGTGAGCATGTTGCCCACCTCCGCCAACAGGCCGAGGAGCATGAGCAGGATGGCGATGCCTTTATGGTGTGTCAGATTGTAGCAAAAAGCCCCGACACGGGTGTTCACCAGGTAACCGAGCATGCCGATGTCCGGACCTATGAAGAGGACCAGGTACATCCACCAAGCAACGCTCTTCATCACCAGGACCAGGATGATGAGCAGGAGCTGTGCGAGCTCCTCCAGTTTCAGCAAGTTCCCCATTCGCTCATCGGTTTGTTGTCCATCCGCCCATCAACACGTTCTCATTCACCACTCGATGCCCACGGGGCAATGGTCGCTCCCCATCACGTCATTCAGGATGAACGCGTCCTTCACCTTCTTCTCGAAACCTACGCTCACGAGCACGTAGTCGATGCGCCAGCCCACATTCTTGGCGCGTGCTCCGAAGCGTTGGCTCCACCAGCTGTACTTCACCGCTTCCGGGTGGAAATGCCGGAAGGTGTCCACGAAACCGGATGAGAGCAGGGCGCCCATGCCTTCGATCTCCTGTTGGGTGTAACCGCTCGTCTTGTTGTAGTTCTCCTTGGGCCGCGCGATGTCGATAGGCTGGTGAGCCACGTTCAGGTCGCCGGTGATGATGACCGGTACTTTTCCTTTGGCCAGGCCGGTGACGTACGAGCGGAAGGCGGCGTCCCATTCGCCGCGATAGTCGAGACGCTTCATGCCCTCGCCGCTGTTGGGGGTGTACACGCACACGACGATGTGGTCCTTGAATGTGGCGGTGACCACACGGCCTTCATCATCGTGGCCGGGCATGCCGATGCCGAAGTCCACGCGCGCCGGTTTCTCCTTGCTGGCGATGGCCGTTCCGCTGTAGCCCAGCTTCACCGCACCGTAGGCGTTCACATGGTACCCGTTGGCACCTTTCAGCGCTTCGGCTACCTGTTCTGGCGTGGCCTTGGTCTCTTGGAAGCAGACGATGTCCGCCGAGAGTTTTTGGAGCGTATCGTGCAATCCCTTGCCCACGCTGGCCCGGATGCCGTTCACGTTGAAGGAGATGAGTTTCATGCGGTGCGCGCCGAAGCCGGCGAGGGGTTGGTGTATGGCCGAAACTTAGCCTGCGAACGAAGAACCCCGACCGGCGGACCGATCGGGGTTCCCATCGAATGCGGGCGCGCTCAGGCGCGCTTCACGCTGATGGCGTTCAGGCCCTTGGGGCTCTGCTCCACCTCATAACTCACTTTGTCGCCTTCGCGGATCGGCTCGTTGAGCCCCGTTTTGTGGACGAACACATCCTTGCCGCCCTCGTCAGGCGTGATGAACCCGAAACCCTTGGTCTCGTTGAAGAACTTGACAGTACCCGTTGGCATTGAACGTTGGTGTTGGTGCCGGGGTGACCAGTGCGGGCCCCGTGCGTTCGACAATGTTACGGCTTAGCGCGGTTCGCAGTGTGCGCTACTGCCCATCATCGAACCCCGCGCGCACGAACTTCCGCACGTCCGGAAAGGTGCGTTCGATCAGGCGGATGATGCGGCGGAGCAGGGATATGAGCGGCATCAATTCGTCCTGACCGTCCGGCAGCGTTTCGGTGAGGTCGACCCACGCGCTCAGGGATTCCTCCGCGCCGAGCAAGGCCACTTTCGCGCTTCCGTTCGCATCGCTCTGGATGGGGCTTTCCCAGTGCTCTTCGTGCATGTCGTTGATGCCGCGCAGCGCCCGGTGGGTCTTCACATGGATCATGAAGACATACCAATGCGCCACTTCGGAAGCGTTCGCCAGCCGGGAGCCATCGTTGTGGTTCTCCAACGACGACTGCAGGACGCGCAACCGTTGGTCGATGCGCTCCTCGTTCGTTTCCAGCCACTCCCGGGCGCATTCCGAGTATTCCATGGTGATGGCATGCAGCGGATGCTCCCGTGCAGTGGTGCGCTCCCGTTCCTCTTCCTCCTCCCATTCCTTCAGCTCTTCAGGGTCCGGCTCTTCAACGTTCATCAGGTCTTCCGGGTCGAAGTCGCGCTCCTGGTCCTCGTTCTCGGGCATATCGAAGGCCTTGCGCAGGTTCTCCTCGATCTTCTCGCGGCCCCCTTCGGCGTGGTAGTCAATGGGGTTGCCGTCCTCATCGGCTCCCATGGCGTAATTCCGGCAGCGCAAGCGGAAGGGGCAGCGCTCGCACCACGCGTTGCAATAGTTGAAGACCCCGGGGATGAAGTTCTCCTCGCTGAAAACGCTCTTTTTGGCCATGTCGCCGGTATGGGTCTCCGAAATTACCACCAGTCCGGTAGTGGCATCGCTTCGGCCCCCCAACGGAGCGGAACCATCGTGTGGATCCTTTTCCGCCCGGTCCATCCGTTGGTCGTTATGCGGCTTTGAACCTTGAGCGGGCTATCCCTGTCGAACAGTTGAAGAAATTCCGCAGGTCTTAACGCGCGCACCCCGCTCATGCCCCCAAATTCGGGGCACTATTCTCGCTCAGGCCCACCACAAACGCCTTCGCCCCGCCTTCGTGGGGCTTCGGCGAGCAAAACACGCTTCGGCGGAAACGCATGCCTCTAGCTCCATACACCGGCCCGTTCGGCAAGCCCGAACTCATGCACCTGCTGCGCCGTTCGCTCTTCGGGGTCACTCCGGGAGATGTCGCCCACTTCAACGGGATGACGCTGGACCAGGTCATCGACGAGCTGCTCACCTTCACCAATGATGCGCCCCCGCCGGTGAAGGCCTATTCGGACGATACCGGCAACCCGGACGGCATCGACCCGACCGTGGCGTTCGGCTCCACATGGGTGAACACGGCGCATGATCCGGCCGAGGAACCGGACATCATCAGTGCCCGCCTCGCGAGCTGGGCGGCATGGTGGGTAAGCCTCATGGTGGGGCAGGACCGGAACATACGGGAGAAGCTGACGCTCTTCTGGCACAATCATATGCCCACGCAGATCGGCGTGGTCTTCCATTCCGAAGCGGCCTATCGCATGAACCAGCTCCTGCGCACGCAATGCGGGGGCAATTTCCGGCAGTTGATCCACGATGTGTCCTTGGAGCCGGCCATGCTCATCTACCTGAACGGCTACCTCAACGTGGCCGGTTCGCCCGACGAGAACTACGCGCGGGAGCTCATGGAGCTCTTCACCTTGGGCCAAGGGTCGGGCTATACCGAGGCTGATGTGCAGACTGCCGCACGGGTGCTCACGGGCTGGTCGGTGCTGCAGGAATCCGGTGGCGTGCCCATCCTGCCGGAGCCCATCTTCCTCTACTTCAACCACGACCAGGAGGACAAGCAGTTCTCGTCCTTCTTCAATGATACCGTGATCACAGGGCAGTCCGGTCCCGGGGCGGGCGAGGCCGAGCTGAACGCACTGCTCGACATGATCATGGCGAACGACGAGTCGTCTCGCTTCCTCTGCCGGGAGCTCTACCGCTTCTTCGTGCATGGCGAGATCACGGCCGCTACGGAAACGGATGTCATCGAGCCGCTCGCGCAGATCTTCCGGGACAATGCCACGGCCCCCGACCAGATTCGCATCGTCGTGCGCGCGTTGCTCACCAGCGACCACTTCTTCAGTGACGCCGTACGGGGCTGCATGATCAAGAGCCCGGCCGACCTGGTGATCGGGGAGCTCCGTCTCTTCGGCATGCCCTTCCCTGACCAGTCGCTGTTCGAGGCGCGCCACCTGGTGATGATCGACCTCTATTGGCTCGTGGGCTATGCGGGGCAGAACCTCGCCGACCCGCCCAATGTGGCCGGCTGGCCAGCGTATTATCTCTATCCCGGTTATGACGACCTGTGGATCGATACCGCCACCTTCCCCACGCGCAACAACTCTCTGCTCGGTTCGCTCTATGGCGGCTTCGATACCCCGAGCGTGACTGTTCTCCCCGAGAGCGCCGACCTTTCCTTCAAGTTCGACCTCGTGGCGTTCACGCAATCGTTGGACACGCCGACAGACCCGGAACTGCTGATCGACCAGCTCGCCGAATTCATGTTCGTGAACCCGATCTCCGAGGCGGTCAAGGACCAGTTGAAGCAGAATTATCTGCTGCTCGGGCAGAGCAACGACGACTATTGGAGCCTGGCCTATGCGACCTATGTAGCCGACCCCAACACACCGGACATGACCGCACAGCTGGTACCCGACATCCTGAAGTGGCTGATCGGTGACATGCAACAGGCCGCTGAACACCACCTATTCTGACCGACCATGATGCAGCGAAGGAATTTCATCCGATCCATCTCCGCCGCTTCCCTCGGTGGATTCGCCGTGCGCGGTTTCGGCAACCCGCTCCTGGGCCCTGTCTTCGATCGGGCAGGAGAGGACCGCGTGCTCGTTATCGTGCAACTGTACGGGGGCAATGATGGCCTGAATACCGTGATCCCGCTCGATCAGTACGGGGTGCTCTCCGCCGTGCGCTCCAATGTGCTCATCCCGGAAGGACAAGTGCTGGACCTCCAAGGGCTCGGCGGAGCAACGGGGCTCCACCCCGCCATGACCGGCATGCGGGACCTGTGGGACAATGGCAAGTTGGCCATCGTGCAAGGCGTGGGCTATCCGAACCCGGACTACTCGCACTTCCGCAGCACGGACATCTGGGAGACGGGCGCGAACAGCGACCAACTGTTGGACAGCGGCTGGGCCGGACGCTACCTGCACTTCGAGTATCCCAACTATCCGGAGGGCTACCCGAACGATACGATGCCGGACCCGCTGGCCATCCGTATCGGCGGGCCGATCAGTATCGGTCTACAGAACATCGGGGTGAGCATGGGCGCTTCGATCTACAACACCGAGGATTCGCTGGACCTTACCGGTAACCTGTTCAACGACCCGGTGACGGCGGATTGCAAGGGCGGCAAGTTGGACTTCACGCGCACCGTTCAACAGCAGACCGACCTGTACGGCAACGTGATCCAGGCCGCTGCGCTCCCCAGTTGCAACCTCAGCACGCTGTATCCTACGGGCAACCAGCCCGGTGCGGAGCTCGCCAGCGCCTTGAAGATCGTCGCGCAGCTCATCTGCGGCGGCTTGAAGACACGCATCTATTGGGTGAGCATGGACGGGTTCGACAACCACAGCGAACAGGTCGTGTTCGGCGATACCGCCACCGGAGCGCATGCGGACCTGCTCCGGGGCCTTTCCGACAGTATCGCCGCCTTCCAGGACGATCTTGGACTGCTGGGCATCCAGGACCGCGTGTTGGGCATGACCTTCTCCGAGTTCGGCCGCAGGATCAAGAGCAACAATTCGCGCGGCACCGATCACGGTGCGGCCGCTCCCATGTTCCTCTTCGGCAGCAAGGTGGTACCGGGCATGCTCGGTACGAACCCGGAGATCCCGGTGGACACGAACGTGAACACGAACCTTCCGATGCAGTACGACTTCCGCAGCGTGTACGCGAGTGTTCTGAAGGACTGGTTCTGCATGGAGACCACCGACATCGACACGGTACTGCTGGACACGTACCAGCCGCTTTCGCTCATCGATCCGGCCGGATGCTTGGGCACGGATGTTCATGAGCTCAACCAAGGTGCGGGCACTTCATTGCTGGATGTGTATCCAAGCCCGTTCACGGAGAGTACGACCGTGCGCTTCACCTCGACCGGCGGTCGGGTCATGCTGCAGGTGTTCAACGGATCCGGACAACTCGTGCGCCGTCTGGTGAACACGGACATGCCCGCGGGCACACATACGATCGCCTGCGACCTGGGCGACATGCCCGCAGGGCCTTACTACTGCCGCTTGCAGAACGGCAGCAGACAGCAGGTAAAGAACATGCTGAAAGTGCGCTAAGGCTTACGAACGAAGACCCGTTTCACCAACGCGTTGCCGTCGCGATCGATGGCCCGTGCCGCATATTGGCCCGGTGGGATCGACAGGGCCAACCGTGATCCTTGTGCGCTGTTCAATACCTCGCGCCCGGTCGCATCCAGTATTTGAAGACGCGACCACGCTTCCAGGCCGAATATCCGGGCCGAGAGTGCATCACCGGTGACCATCGAGATGCCCATTGCGCTCGTCGACCGGTCCGGCTCGCTGATGGAAGTGGTCACCTCCGTCGCACCGTACCCGAGGTGGAAGGAGTAGGAATTGTAGTCCCCGAATCCATATGCGCTTCCCAAGCATCCCGTCGGGCAATACAGCTCATGCATCCCTTCACCGATGGTGAATTGTGCGGTGTACACTTCCAATGCTCCGATCAGGGGATCGAGCTGACCGCTCACATTCACACCGTCCAGTATGACGATGGGCGGGACCGCCTCACCGATGGCCACCACGTTCACGAAGTGCTCCGGTGTACCCGATCCGGTGAGCGCTGACCAGATGGCGCGTTGATCCACCCGGTCAGCGGGCCTGCACAAGAGATAGCACGGATCGCCTACGGCCGGATTGCAGCCTTGACTGTCGTTGAACTGGCCCACGGAAACCGGCGCGCTGCTCGTGATCCGTGCGGGTGCGGCTATCGTGACATCAACGACCTCGGCGCTGTCGATCGTGAAGGATGCCTGCCCGGTGATATCGACGGTCGTGCCATTCGTGCCGCCCAGGATCCGGACCTGATCACCGCCCCTGAACTTGAAGGGGACCACGTCGTAGGTCGTTCCCCATGCGGAAAGCGGTTCGAGCTGCTGGTACAAGTGGTCATCAGCACCCATGTCGCAGTGGATCGCCGCCTGCTGTGCCCCGGCGAATACAGCTACCGGTTTGTCAATATCGGTGCTCAGGACCCGCGATCCCGACAAGTCACCATTCGCCTTCAACTGGAAGACCTGACCTTCGCTCAGAAGCACGGTGAACGGAACACCGGGAGGACGGAAGCCCACGGTCACTACCGAAGGTGTGATCAACACCTCCGTCGAGTCCTGCGTGGCCAGCACCACGAACTCGCTCGGGTGGCCGTACAGGTCATCTTCATGAGCGAGAACGTTGTAATCGGTCCCCAGCCGCTCGATCGGCAGGATCATGGACGCTTCGGAGAAGTACAGGCGGTTGTGGTAGGCGTATACGCTCACCGGATCATCGGAAACCAGCTTCATCCCGAAGTCGAAGAAGGCCTCGTCCCCTTCCGGATAGTAGATGTTCTCGGGTAGCGTGATCACGGTATCGTGCATGGCCACCACGCTGAAGGGTATGGAGAAGCCGGTCGCTGGCACGATGATCTCGCCTTGCGTATCCGTCTCACTTGAAACGACCAACTGGAAGTAAGGCGGTGTGTTGAACTGCAGGTCGAGATTCTCCATGTAGGTGACCCAATGCTCCGTGCCCGCGGTGGTGGGCTGCGCGGAGACCAGGACAGGGACGATGAGCGCGAGCGCGCCTGCGTATCGTGGTTTCATGGGCGAGAGGAAGTGGAGGTGGAAGGTAAGCTGACCATTGGACACTGGAAATGCGCGGAACGCTGCATGCGAAGGTCTTTCGTAGGGCCTGTAACAGTGCCGATCCTACATTCGGTCCATGCTGGGCGTATCCTGTTCCAGGGCGAGGTGCTTCGTCCTGCTTATTCTGCTGTCCGGGCTTTCCACGGCGCAAAGCCAAGGGCCTTATCCCGCTTTCCGATATCAGGCCCCGGCCTTGCGAGCGGATCTGCGCTATCTGCATGACCGTCTTTTGCACCTGCACCCGGCTCCATACATGTACTGCACAGCGGAACAAATGGAGCACGTGTTCGACAGCTTGGAGGCATCCATCCAGCGACCGCTTTCCGATCTGGAGTACCTGAGCACGATCGCAGCGGTCTATCCGGTGCTCGGTGATGGTCACACCATGTTCCTGCCAAGTTCCTTCACCGCGGCCAAGGGGATGTTCGCGAAGAAGCTCCCGTTGGATGTCGCAGTGATCGGCGAACGTGCGTTCGTCCGTGGGAACGGAACGACCGACGGTCGGTTGAAGCCCGGTGCGGAGGTCCTCGGTATCAATGGTGTTCCGATGCAAGCGATCCTGGACACCCTTATGCGTCGTCAGGTCCGGGATGGCCTCAATACCACCTACCCGCGCTGGATCCTGAACAACTGGTTCAAGGAGTACTATCGGTTCTCATTCGGGGATACCTCCGTCTTCGACATTCTGCTCGCCACCCCGAACGGCAAGGAGAGGTTTACGGTGAACGCCCTGCCGCGGGACAGCATCCGGGCGAACATGGAACGCAATGGTCCGGTTAACAACAGAGCCGAACAGGGTATCGTTCTCCGGTTCGAAAGCGGTGACCCGGTCGCGGTACTCACCATTCCGACATTCGAGTCGGCAACGCTGAAGTCGGACCACGGCCAGAACGCCAAGGCTGAGTTGGAGAAGGCGTTCGCGGCCATGCGAGAGCGGCAAGTGAAGCATCTCATCCTCGACCTGCGCGGTAACCAAGGCGGCGATCCAGCGCTCGGCAAGCTGTTGCTCGCTCATCTGCTCGATGAGCCGTTCGAACTGGTCCACGAAGGACCTTTCTCCGGAACGACCCGACCACGGAAGGATGGCTTCCAAGGCAAGCTTTACGTGCTGATGAACGGGGGATGCTTCTCGGCCACGGGCATGGTGCTCTCGTGTTTGGAACGGCATCAGCGCGCGGTGTTCATCGGCGAGGAAGCTGGCGGGAACCGCACGCTTCTCTCGGGAAGTCCCAAACTTTTCCGATTGCCGAACACGCACATCGAGTGCTATGTCTCCTCCCGCTTGTGGCGAGTTGCGGATCGGCCGAACGATGGGCATGGGGTGATGCCGACGATCCTCGCCCAACCGGACATCCACGACGTGATCAGCGGTCGTGACCCGGTCTTGGAGAGGGCGTTGAACGAAGCGCGTTAGCGGCCAGCGTTCCCTCCGGTTTTCCGGAGAGACCGAATGACATAGGCTGTGGCGAGAAATGCGATGCAAAGCAGGCCCAATGGGACGGCCACGAGCATCGCGCCATAGATGAGAGTGAGCAAGGCGTCATGCTCCAAGGTCACCAACCCATCGATCCGGAAAACAACGGCCGCCGTAAGAACGATGAAGGCGCAGGCCGCCAGTAGTGTCCATGCGTGACGTATCCATCGCGTCCACGACGGATGAGGACCACCCCGGCTCTGTTCCTCCATCACTCAGGCCTCCCTTTTCACCCATGCCGACACCATCCGCAACTTCCCGTAGCTGAAACGCCCTTCGAAATGACCGGCAACCGCGTTCAATCCTTCGGTGGGATTCTCGCGCATCCACGTAGCGATGGCATCGCGTTCCACTTCGGGCATCAGCGCATTTATCTCCAGTGCGCCTTCTTCGATACCGCGCGCGAAGTGGCCTTCGATGGTGCTTTTCGCCATCGAACGCTCTGCAGCGACCTGTTCCAGGCTGAAGCCCGCTTTCACCAACGCATAGGTGGTCTCGTAGGTCGCGCCGGTCGGTTTCTTGCCGGTGCGTTTCGTGCGCTCCTGCTTCAACCGGTTGAACTCCTCCCACCCTTCATCGCCTTCAGCAAGTCGTTTCCGGCCAGTGCGTGACTTCGTCTTCGGCTTGTTCTCTTCCGCCCACGCCCGTGCTTCGCCCACCATCGCCGCACGTTTGGCGGCGATCCCTTTCTCCAGTTCAGGACGCTTTTCAACAGTGGTGCCGTCGAGGATACACTTTGCCAGGTAGCCCACCTTGGCGATGGTCGACACCTTTTTCATCAGCATGCCGTCGATCTCCTTCAGTGAGTTCGCGTAGTCCTTCGTCCGGCTGAGCATCTCCGCTTGGGCCATGTGCTGGAACAAGGCCTTCATCTGGGCCTGGAGCATGTCGCCATAGTACGCGCCGCCCTTCTCGATGCGGACCAGTAGTTCTTCGCGCTTGTCCTCTTGCAAGAGGCGCATCAACTGTCCGCGGAACTTCTGCGTGTTCTCCTCTTCGCTGCGCAGCTTTTCCTGGAAGAGCTTCAGCGCGGTCTTCATGCGCTCATCCTCGAACTCGGCCGTTTCCGGATGGTCCTTCTGCGTGTACTCCACTTTCCGCAGCAGGTCTCCGAAGTCGAAGGTGCCGCTCAGCAAGAGACGCAGGTACTCGCGTTGTTGGACTGCGAGCTGATCGGGGAGGGGTTGCTGTTCCGTGCCGCGCTGGGTGAAGGCCACCACATCCTTGTCATTGCTCACCACGCTGGGGTCGATGCGGGTGCGCAGGATCAGTCCGTCCAACGACCGTAAACGCGACAAGGCCACGTAGACCTGTCCCGGTGCGAAAGCCGAGCCCACATCGATGATCGCCTTGCTGAAGGTGAGGCCTTGGCTCTTGTGGACGGTGATGGCCCACGCGAGCTTGATCGGGTATTGCTGGAAGCTGCCGATGACCTCCTCGTCCTGCTGCTTGGTGTTCGTGTTCACCACGTAGCGCTTGTTCTCCCAGATCTCGCGCTTCAATTTGTACTCTTCACCAACCCCGGTCCCCGAACCGGGGTCCATGCGCACGGTGATGCCGTCCTTGTCGATGGCCACCACCTTGGCGAGTTTGCCGTTGAAGTAGGCTTTCTCCATGTCGTTCTTCACGAACATGATCTGCGCGCCCACCTTCAGTTCGATACGCTGGAGCACGGGGTACATGCTCTCCGGGAAGTCCGGCTCGATCTCCGCATCGAAGGTGAAGAGCTTGCCCGGCAACTTCGCGAGCGCGCGCTGGTTCAGCTCATCGGCCTTGTAGTTGTGCGTGGTGAGGGTGATCACGCCTTCGGTCTCCTCCTCGCTGATGGTCGCCTTGTAGTGCTTGTTCAGTTCCGTGACATCTTCCTGCGTGACGGTATTGTTCCGCAGGTTGTTCAGGATGTGGATGAAGTTCCCGTCCTGCTGCCGGAAGATCCTGTCGAGTTCGATGTGCGCATAGCCGTGCTGCCGCATCACGTGACTCTCGAAGAAGTGCATGCTCGCGTAGTAGCGCTGCATCACGCGCCACTCGTCCTCCTTCACCACGGGTGGCAATTGGTACAGGTCGCCGATCAGCAGCACTTGTGCGCCACCGAAACTCTGGTTGCGGTTCTGCCGCACGGCCCGCATGCGGAAGTCGATCGCGTCGAGCACGTCGGCCCGCAGCATGCTTACCTCATCGATGATCAACAGGTCCAATTCGCGCAGCACGTTGCGCCGTATCGCGTTGAGCGGATGCCGTCGCGTGAGCGTGTCCTGGTCGTGGAACGCGCCGTGCTCCGGGATGTCCAGTGGTCGGTGCTTTTCCGGGAGATAGGCACCGAAGGGGAACAGGAACTGCGAGTGGATGGTGACGCCCTTCGCGTTGAGCGCCGCGATGCCGGTGGGGGCGAGGATCACATAGCGCTTGTGCGTGCTGGCGGCGAGCTTGTGCAGGAAGGTGGTCTTGCCGGTGCCGGCTTTTCCCGTGAGGAAAACGTGGCGGTTCGTGCTGTTCACGAAGCGCGCGGCCAAGGTGGCCATTTCGGTTTCCTCGTACTGGTCGCCGTGCATTGGGCGAAAGATGGGGCTTGAGGAAGTAATCCCGGCAGGGGAGGATGGATCGGCGATCGATGTGTTCGTGTTGCCTGCTACTTCACGGTACATGGGTTAGAGTTGAACAGAACGGCTCCGGTTGTCACTGACGCGGTTTTCGTCATCCGGCACGGTTACAATATAGACGAGAGTGTGAAGGGCATCGCGGCACCCCTCTCGTGCCCGACCTTTGTACCCCTATGCAGTGGATCGAACTCACGGACATCAGCCAGTTGGACGAGATCGGAACGGCCTCGGCCACCCGGCCGGTCCTTCTCTTCAAGCACAGCACCTCGTGCGGGATCAGCCGCACTGCGTTGGACCGCTTACAGCGCGCTTGGACGGATGCGGACAACCGGTCCTACACCGTGTACTACCTCGACCTCCTGCGTTTCCGAGCGGTCTCCAATGCGGTGGCGCAGCGCTATGGCATTACGCACGAGTCGCCCCAAGCGCTAGTGATACGCAACGGCCAATGCGTGTACGACGGTTCGCATTTCGCGATCACGTACGCGGCCATCCTCGCGGCATTGAAGCCATGAAAAGGGGCGTGTTCATCGTCGCGGCACTTGCGCTGGGCATCGCAGCGGGCGCGCAAACGCCCGCGGATACGTCATTCAACTTGCTCCGCCTTTTGCCACTGCGCTTGGACCTGATGGCCATACCACCGGTGTATTCGTATCAGCGCCTGGGTATATTCTGCAAGTTGGACGTGCAGTTGGAAAAGCGCTTCCGCATTCCGGTCTTCTTCCGCTTGGGCGATGCCCGCCAAGTGGAAGCCTTGGAAGGCAAAGGCCCGCTCGCCTTGCCCCGCATCGAGTGATCGTGGTCAGTCGGCGCTCAACCAGCGTGCGAAACGGGCCATGACTTCCGGCCATGTGACCGATTCCTCCTTCTTCATACCGATGAAGTAGTCCACGCGCTCCCGCCACCGGCCTTGGTCGTCCAACTCGGCGCTCTTCTCACGGAAGAAGGCGAAGGCGTCCGCTCGCCCCGGGATTTCCACATGCAAACGTCCCCGCCGTTTCACGAAGAGTACGCTCGCCAGGTCGATACCGTGATCGCGCAAGGCACCGGTCACATCCGCGTGTTCGTGCTGAAGAAAGCGCATGGCTCAATGCCGGAGTTCCAGCGGGAAGGTCCGCACGTGCTGGTCGATGCTCATGTGGTCCAATTCGCGCTTCATCAGTACCACGTCGCTCACGCGCTGCTGCGCAGTGAAGCCCTGCGGTGCGAGCAAGGCCCACGCGGCATTGAACTGGTCGGCCTTCAATCCACTGGCGATGGTGAGCATGGGCCGTTCCGCCACGTCCACACCGAGCTTCTTGATGCGGCGGTTGCTGCGCACATGGTCCACGATGCGCTGGCGCAAGGCGGCGATAGTGCCCTTCTCGTTCAGGTCGAGGTAAATGCACTTCTTGTCCTCGGTGTGCGCCATGCCGCCCAGGTTCAACCCGAATGGCTGAAAGCCGGTGGACCCACGTTGGATCGCATCGGCCAAGGGGCCCTCGTAATCAGGCGGAAGCTCCGTGCCGAAGAGCGTGATCCCCGGCATCTGGTACGCTTCGTTGAACTTGCCGATGCGCTCGCGCAGTGTTTGCCGCCATTCCATGATGCGCGCCGCCGCATGACTCGCCGGATCGATCACCAACCGGTAATGGCAGGTGTACACCAGCGTGTCGAAGAGCGCGAGGGCGTCCGGTGTGGACTTACGGGGCATGGCACAAAGGAACCGCAGCCGGGAAGATCATGCATGGGTAGCGATCGCTTCTATCAACGATCCGCTCGTCAATGCGCTCCCCATCGTGGTTCCGGTGGGTATCCCTGACGACCGACAGGTCGTGGCTTCATCAGTGCGGTACCTTCAGGTCATGGAACAGAACATCAAATGGCTTAGTGACGTGCGCAACACGGATGTGGCAGCCGTCGGCGGGAAAAATGCCTCGCTGGGAGAGATGATCGCCATGCTTGGCGGCCAAGGCATCGCCGTGCCGGTTGGTTTCGCGGTCACCGCGCATGCGTACTGGGGCTTTTTGGAAGCCAACCATATCAAGGCCACGCTGCAGGCGTGCATGGACCGCTTGGACCGGAAGGATCTGAGCAACCTGAAGACCATCGCGGACGAGTCCCGCGCATCCATCTTGGCCGCAACGTGGCCAACATCGTTGGAGCAGGAGATACGGACCGCTTACCGCAAGCTGGCGAAAGCGGGAGCCGCTTCCGTCGCCGTGCGCAGCAGCGCCACAGCTGAGGACCTGCCCACGGCCAGCTTCGCCGGAAGGCACGAGTCCTTCCTGAACATCCGAGATGAGGACGAACTCCTGAACGCCTGCAAGCGCTGCTATGCTTCGCTCTTCAGCGAACGCGCCATCAAGTACCGGCAGGACATGGGCTTCCCGGATATGAAAGTGGGGCTCTCCATCGGTGTACAGCAGATGGTGCGATCGGACCTTGGTGGCGCAGGGGTGATCTTCACCCTGGAGCCCGAGAGCGGTTTCCGCAACGTGGTGCATATCGCGGCCAACTGGGGCCTGGGTGAGAACGTGGTTCAGGGTGCCGTGGAAACGGACGAGTACCAGGTCTTCAAGCCAACGTTGCGTGCGGGCAAGCATGCTTTGCTCCAGCGCAAGCTCGGTGCGAAGCAGCGCACCATGGTCTTTGCATTTGCAGGGGAAGGGCTGCCGGGATCCGGTACCATCAATGCCGATACATTACCGAAGGACCGGGAGCGGTATGTTCTGACGGACGATGAGGTACACCAGTTGGCACGCTGGGCGCTCGTCATCGAGGACCACTACCGCATGCCCATGGACATCGAGTGGGCGAAGGACGGGGAAACGGGCAAGCTTTACATCGTTCAAGCGCGACCTGAAACGGTGCATTCCGCGAAGGATCCCTTCCAATTGAAGGAGTACGAACTGAAGGATAAAGGCAAGGTGCTGGTGACAGGCAGCGCGGTGGGCAGCAAGATCGCCGCTGGCCGTGTGCGCAAGCTCGTTTCACCGGAGCAGGCGCACCTGTTGCAGGATGGAGAAGTGCTCGTCACCGACATCACCAACCCGGATTGGGACCCCGTGTTGAAGCGCGCATCGGCCATCGTTACCAACAAGGGCGGCCGGACCAGTCATGCCGCCATCGTAGCGCGCGAGATGGGCACCGTGGCGATCGTTGGCGCGCTCAACGCGACCGATGCCCTGCAGAACGGTCAATCGGTCACCGTTTCGTGCGCTGAAGGGCGGACCGGAAAGGTGTTCGAGGGCCGGCTCGATTGGACCGAAAAGCAGGTGGACCTGAAGTCCGTGGAACTGCCCCGCACGGATGCCATGCTCATCCTCGCCGACCCCGAGAAGGCATTCCGTTACTCCTTCTATCCCAACCGGGGTGTGGGCCTCATGCGTTTGGAGTTCGTGATCAACAACACCATCCGCGTGCATCCGATGGCGCTGGTGAAGTTCGATGAGATCACTGATGCCAAGGCGAAAGCGGAGATCGAGGCCATTGCCCGGCACTACCCGGACAAGCGCCGATATTTCATCGAGCGCCTCGCGGAAGGCGTGGCCACCATCGCTGCGGCGTTCCATCCGCACGATGTGATCGTGCGCATGAGCGACTTCAAGACCAACGAGTACGCGAGCCTGCTCGGTGGCGCGCAATTCGAACCGGCCGAGGAGAATCCCATGATCGGCTTCCGGGGCGCATCGCGGTATTACAACGAGCGCTATCGCGAAGGATTCCGTTTGGAGTGCCAGGCGATGAAGCGCGTGCGCGAGGAAATGGGCCTGACCAACGTGAAACTGATGATCCCCTTCTGCCGCACGGTGGGCGAGGCCAAGCGCGTGACGGAATTGATGGCGGAGTTCGGCCTGAAGCGCGGGGAGAACGACCTGAAGCTGTACATGATGACGGAGATCCCCAGCAATGTGGTCCGTGCGAAGGATTTCGCGAGGTACTTTGACGGGTTCAGCATCGGCAGCAACGATCTCACGCAACTCACCTTGGGCATCGACCGTGATTCGGCCATCATCAGCGACCTATTCAGCGAGAGCGATGCGGCGGTAACGGACATGATCGCCTCGGTGATCGCTTCCGCCCACAGCACCGGAACGCGCATCGGCCTGTGCGGCCAGGCCCCCAGCGATGATCCCGCCTTCGCGAAGTTCCTCGTGCAGCAAGGGATCGACAGCATCTCCTTCAACCCCGACGCGCTGATCAACGGCATCGCCAACATCCGCGAAGCCGAGCGTACCTTGGAAGCTGCGATCACTTGACCCGGACACCCATGCCTGCCAATACCCCACGTTACCCGGAACGCGCCGTACGCGCGGACGACCCGAGGAAGACCGACTTCCCGCAACCTGAGCGGCCCACGACCGTGCCGCACGAGCCACCGGCGAGGCCCGGCCCGGAACGTCCCATCACCCGTCCCAACGATCCACCGAGCGCTCCGCCGCACGAACCGCCCACGCGGCCGCAACCGGGTTCAGGATCCCTCCGGTGAGTGCATGCCAGTCGCATTGGAAAAGATGCCCCCCGAACCGATACTGGTGACAAAGGCCGGTGGGGAACGTGTGCCCTTCGACGTGATGAAGCTGCGCGGCTCGTTGGAGCGATCAGGTGCCACGCCGGAGATGAGCGGGCACATCGCCGAGAAGGTGCTGTCCCAGCTCCAGCCGGGGATCGCCACGCGGAAATTGTACCGGCTCGCCTTCAGCTTGCTGCACAAGCGATCGAAGCACCTGGCGGCACGCTACCGCTTGAAGCAGGCCATCCTGGAACTCGGTCCGACAGGCTTCCCCTTCGAACGGTTCGTGGCCCGTATCCTGGAGAACGACGGCTACCGCACACAGGTCGGCGTGGTCGTGGAAGGCAAGTGTGTGAAACATGAAGTGGATGTGATCGCCGACAGGGATGCGCAGCACTTCCTGGTGGAATGCAAGTACCACAACACGCCGGGCCGCGTGTGCGACGTGAAGGTGCCCTTGTACATCCATGCGCGTTTCCTGGATGTGGTGGAATGCTGGCGCAAAGAACCGGGCAATGGCCGCCGCTTCCACCAGGGATGGCTCGTTACCAATACCCGATTTACCGGCGATGCGGTACAGTTCGGACAGTGCGCCGGATTGCGCATGGTGGGCTGGGACCATCCGGTGAAGGGCAGCTTGAAGGACCGTATAGACCGATCAGGGCTTTACCCGCTCACCTGTCTGGGCAGCCTGACGAAGGCCGAGAAGGAGCGATTGCTGGAGCATGGCCTCCTCCTGGCCCGCGATGTGGTAGAGGATCCGGAAGCACTTGCCCGCGCACTCGTGCGGGCGCCGCGCATCACCGCTGTGCTGGCGGAAGCGCACGAACTGTGCGCGCTGACCACCGGACGCGCGAAACCACTTCGCCGGAAAAGGTGACAGGTCGAGGAGATCTCCGCTGTGCGGATCAGGTTACTGCCCTGTGCAAGCGAGGAGGTCTCGGCGTCGCCAAGTCGGCGATGATCAGTAGCGCATCTTCAGTGCGATACCCCCGTATTTCTCCATGGAGCCGTTCGGCAGGATGCGTACCTCGCCGCCGTGCTCGATGTGTTCCTCGATGATGGCGTCCACCAGATCGATGCCGGGCTGGTGGTCGGCACCCGCTTCCACCAGGACCATGTGGTCTTCATGCGGCACCGCTGCCTGGTGCTTGTCCCGCTCCACGAACAATACCTGCCCGCGGCCATCCGACACCAAGGACCAGATATCGGTCACGGAAGTACTGAACTTGGTCGGTGTTCCATCAGCCGCGTGCTCCAATTCATGTAAATGCCTGCGGCCCTGCTCAACATGCGCGATCTCCCAGGCCTTTGACACCATTTCCTGTTCACTGATGTGGTCGAAGTTGCCCTTCAGGTTGCCCAGATAGATCCCCGTCCCTTCCACGGCTTTCATGAAATGAGCGAAGTGGTCCGCCACGCTGGCAACGATCACGAGGCCATCTTGGCCGACGGCGTGACGCACTGCTTGGTCGACCTCTTGGTAGTATCGCCGTTCCTGGCTGTCCTGACCCTTCGCATTGGTGATCCGCGACGCATCCGTGGTGTAGTGGCGGTTCTCCAGCGGGAACGGTCCGCGAAGCTCACCGACCAAGTGCCGATCGTTCGCTTCGAACAACCGAGCGTGACCACTGCTGAGCAGGAGCACATGGTAGTGGATACTGTCCAACCCCGCACGCAGCAACGAGCGCGTGAAGAAGGAACTGCCCACGGTCACGCGCTCTTCCACCGTGAAAGGCAAGTGGACCAGTTCGGCGATCTCCTTGTTCACGAAGATGGCCATGCCCGGCAGATGGTCGACCATCTTCATGTCGGCCAACAGTCCGCGCGTTCGTTCGATCACGGGCGTGGCTGTGCGCTTCTCGTAGTGTTGCAGCACCAACTGTTCCGCTTCGTGGCCCAGTTTCTTCAGGTGTTCGCGGGTCAAACCGGCGTCCATGTACGTATGGGCCGCATTGCTGGTGATCGTGATGCTGGGATCACCCGGATGGGCTTTCAATCTGTTGAGGATCTCGTTGAAGTCCATCGGTAATGGGCGCTTGGTGGTCGGGTTCTGTGTGGTCATGGCATTGTCCGCGATCCGCTTCGGGGTCTATTCCCGTCATGGCTCCGCCGGCAGCATAAAGCAACCGAGGTATAGTTGCTAGGAACATGACGATCGACAGGTCGATCCGGGTGAGCGCCCCCGGCCTTTCCGGATGAGGTCAGCGATGGTAGAGGAACTCCGCTGTCCGCATGTCCTTCATGTTCGCCCCGCGAAAGCGCAGCCGGTAGGTGCCCGGTACGAGCAGGCCATCTCCTCCGTTGCGGAAGTTGTACACCCACCACGCCAGTAGAATGGTGACTTGTCGATCGGTCCAATCGGCGGATGACAGGCCGCAATCGAGCTGCTCGTCGTGCATGGGCAAACGTTCTATCCAGACCGAATCCGTTAGCAGTTCCACGGCCATCAATGGCATGCTGCTGGCACATCCGCCGTCGAGCATCACCCGGCCGGTGATGCGCACCTGCACCGTGTCGCCAGCCACGCGTTCGAGGGCCACTTTTTCCAAGCCGGGCAACTTGGCCACCTCCGCTTCCCATTGTTCCTGGGTCATGGGCGGCGGTGGAACGTATGGCGCTGGCGGTGGCGTTGGCGGCGGTGCGTCGCGATAGTGTACCTCCAATTCCCGGATGAGCTTCTCGTAGGACGCATCGGCCTCCTTGATCAGCCGTTCCGCGAGCGTCTTCGCATCTGTGGCCGCACGCGCATCGGTGATCAGTTCTTCCATGGCGAAGCGGCCTTCGCGGAAGCGGACCACTTCGGGGGTAGCACGGTCCCACCGTGCCGAGGCGCTCCGTTGAAGGGCATCCGGTTGTTCCGGCAGATCCATCCGCATGGTGTCATCGCCAACCACCACGATCATGCGGGATGCGGCCATGCCCTCGAGGGGTGAGTACGCGGTCCAGCGCTCGCTGCTGTCGATGAACACCGGGCCGCCTTGCAACGGCAACCGGACTTCCGGTTTGAGCCAACTGCCATCGACGCCGACGTAGGCCACGCGCTCGCGGTAGTATTGGAACACCTCCGCGGTACGCCCAAAGGGTTTCAAGTCGGTGTCATTCTCAGCAAGTACGAAACAGAACGACGGCGGGGCGGGTTGGGCTTGGGTACCGAGCGTTACGAGTAGTCCCGGCACCCACGACACGAGGTACTTGGTCATCGCAGCTTCAACGTGAATGTGCCGCTGTTGCTGCCTGCCATCAAGCTCACGTTGTGATCACCCACGGGCCAGGCGCTCACATCCACCAGGCCATCCGTGTGGTCACCGAGGGGCACATGGATATGCATGGGCTCCTTCTTCTCGTCCGGGAGAAAGGGCACGAAGGTGATGGTGTAGTCTGTGACCATGCCCAAGGAGGGAAAAAGGACCAAGTGCGTTCCGCAATAGGGCGAGCGCATCAACCACGCATCGCGCATCGGAGTCCTGTTCGGTTCCACGTCCGGCGGAAGAACCAGCTCCTGCCTGCATGTATCGCTGTTCAACTGCGGAACAACGCTTTCCTCTTTCATGGCTTTCTTCCACAACGCATCGAATTGTTCGGTCAGCGCGTCGGTGCGGGGGTCGCTGGCCCGGTCCATATGATATCCGAGCACGACACCATCGGGGTGGTATCTGCCTTTTCGGAAGGGCAACACCACCGGTGGTCTTCGTGTGCAATCCATGCGCTCGCACCGTTCGTTGACAAGTGACCCCATACCGGGGTAGTAGGACCTTAGGTCCACGAACATCGTATCCTGTCCGCGAAGCACCACCAACTGCGCATCGGGCTTATCGATGCCTCGGGCCGGTGTTGCCAAGAGTGCTGGATACCCCGCGCCGAACACCGGTTGAAGCCGCATGCCCTTTTCCGGTAATCCAAGGATCGGTTCCATGGCATCCATGTAGGTCCAGTACGTGCCACGCTGTATGTAGTGCACCACGTAAGTGCCTGCCAATGGCGTCAACTGGTCGCTGTCCTCCACAATGGTGTAGCGCGTGAAGTAGGGGTTCTGGTCGGGGTCCTGGGCAAGGGCGTTGCTGAGCAGGACGAAGAAGACAAGGAAGAGATGGTGGCGCATCGGGCTTGGGTACACCGAAGATGCGTGAAGGTTCATCTCGTTGGATCAGCGGACCGGTCACATTCTTTTTCGGGGGGAGCGACCGATGTCACTTCATCGCACCTTCAGCGTGAAGGTCTCTTCGCGGCCATTGGCCGACCGCTGGACCAGATGATCGCCGATCGGCCAGTCGGTCACGTTCAAAGGAACAACCGCGTGGTCGCCCGCGGGGATATGGACGCGCACCGGGTCCTTATTGATCTCGGGCAGGTACGGAACGAAGGTGATGAAGTAGTCGGTGGTCGGTCCCATGGACGGAAAGCTGACGAAGTGTGTTCCGCAATACGCAGAACGCGGGAGCCATGCATCCCGGTAGACCGTTTCGGGGCGGTCGAGGTCAGCGGGCACAAAGAGTTCCTGCGTGCATGTATCGGTATTCAACTGCGGCACCACGTGATCCTCTTTCATCGCCTCGTTCCAGAGCGAATCGAACAGGACGGTCAACTGAGCGGTTCGAGGGTCTCCGTTGGCCGCGCCATCAGGACCGAAAGGCGCGCCGTTCCCGATGTAGCGCCCCGGCCGGAACGGCAGCACCACCGGCGGCCTTCGCCGGCAATCGGTACCTGCGCACCGGTCAGTCACTTGGTGAGGCACCCCGTAGAAGTAGGTGGTGAGTTCAACCACCATCGTATCCGGACTCCGGACCACCACCAAGCGGACCTCCGGAAAGTCCATACCTCTAGCTGGTGTCGCCTTGAACGCAGGCCGATCCCGTGCGAACAGGGGTAGCAGGCGCATGCTCTGTTCGGGCAGGTCCCGGATCGGATACTGCGGTACCATATAGCTCCACCACATGCCCGATTGGAGAAAGTATACGCGGTAGTCGCCCTTCAACGGTACCAGCGCGCTGCTGTCCTCCACGAGGGTGTAACGCGTCCAGTACGGGTTCTGGTCAGGGTCCAAACGCTGTGCATGGACAGGGGAAAAGGTCAACAGCAGGAAGAGGACAATGGCGATGCGCATCGGGCTTGGGTACACCGAAGATGAGGGAAGGTTCAGATACCGCGACTTTCAACGGATCGACTATTATCGCATAGAGATCACTTCTTCACATGCGAATAGAACTTCCCGCCCTCCTTGTTGCCCTGTTCCTTTCCGGTGCTATCTGGGCACAGCCCGGAACGATCGACCCCACCTTCAATACCATCGACCCCGGCAACGGGAAGGGCGATGGTACCAACGGTGATGTGATGGCCTTGGCCGTGCAGGCTGACGGCCACATCGTGGTGGGCGGCAGCTTCTCGCGCTACAACGGACCGATCAGCGAGAACCTGTTGCGGCTGATGCCCGACGGTACCATCGATCCATCATTCAATTGTGGACAAGGTCCTTCACAGGAAGTGGATGCCATCGCCATCGATGCCGAGGGCAGGATCCTCATCGGTGGCTATTTCGCTGAGGTTGACGGCAATGCCAGCGCGGGGGTCGCGCGTTTGAACAGTGACGGAAGTTTCGACCCTTCCTTCAATGTGGGAACAGGATCCGGTCCTCCGGTACGGACCCTGGCGATCCAGGCCGATGGAAAGGTCGTGTGCGGTGGCCAGTTCACCTCGTTCAACGGCACGGCCTGTGGCCGCATCTGCAGACTGAGCGCGGATGGCAGCTTGGATCCCGCTTTCAATACCGGCACTGGATTCGATGGCACAGTGCGCTCCATCGTAGTGCAACCGGATGGGAAGCTGCTCGTCGGCGGTGACTTCGACGTGTTCGGTTCCACCGTCATGCACGGCATATGCCGCTTGAACAGCGATGGCAGCGTGGATCCTTCCTTCGATACCGGCAACGGGACGGCGAGCGGCAGCCAGGTCTGGAGCATCGCACTGCTGCCCGATGGCCGTATGATGGTCGGCGGTGACTTCGATACCTACGATGGACAGCCCAGCCCAGGACTCGCCCGGGTGAATGCGAATGGCAGCCACGACGCCTCCTTCGTTGTCGGTACGGGCATGACCACCGAGGTCCGGGGCCTGGCCGTTACCGCCAGTGGCCAGGTGATGGCCGTCGGCATGTTCGTC
Source organism: Flavobacteriales bacterium (assembly GCA_044224725.1). GTDB lineage: Bacteria > Bacteroidota > Bacteroidia > Flavobacteriales_F > PHOS-HE28 > PHOS-HE28. Next base: position 12,105 of record JBGAJW010000036.1, on the reverse strand, counting down.
ACCTACAATGCCGACTCGATCGCGCGCATCGTCCGGATCGATGCGGACGGCACACGGGATGCGTCGTTCGATCCGGGAGAGGGCTTCAATGCCCCGGCCAATACCGTCGCTGTCCTTCCCGATGGATCACTTCTCGTGGGTGGAGAGTTCGCCTATTGCGATCGCTCCGGTCAATCCGGTTGCTTGAGATTGTCCACATCGGGTGCGGTTGACCTGACTTTCAATCCGGGTACCGGAGCCGGTGGTACGGGCACCTCCGTGAGGTGCATCGTGGTGCAGTCGGATGAGAGGATCATCATCGGCGGGACCTTCCGCTCCTTCAATGGACAGCTTCGCCGATCGCTCTGTCGGCTGAACAATGACGGTAGCTTGGACGAGACCTTCACCACCGGGGAAGGCTTTGATGGCCCGGTGTACGCGGTCGCTTTGCAACCGGACGGCAAGCTGGTGGTGGGCGGTGCCTTCCACGAGATCAATGGCGTCGCGAAGGAGTATTTCTGCCGCCTCAATGCGGACGGCAGCCTGGATGCGGGTTTCGCCACTTCCGCCAACTCGTTCAATGGCGAGGTCAATGCCGTCCTGGTTCTTCCGGATGGCAAGATCATCGTGGGCGGCAATTTCGATCACTGGGGAAGCTTGGCGCGCCCCGGCATCGCTCGCTGTACCGCTGCTGGCGGGTCGGACAGCAGTTTCGACACGGGCACAGGGGCGATCGGTACGGGTGTCAACTGCCTCGCCCTCCAGCCCGACGGCAAGATCATCGTGGCCGGTTACTTCAATGGATGGGACGGCGATTTCGGCCATGGCAACATTGTTCGCCTGAACGCGAACGGGACCACGGATGACACGTTCGACCCGGGGTCCGGTGCTGCCGGCCAGGTACACGCGCTGGCTCTCCAGCCCAGTGGCCGCATCCTCATCGGCGGGGAGTTCATATACTACAACAGCGAAGAGCTGCATCACCTCGTTCGCATGCTCAGCAACGGCAGCAGAGACCTTACGTTCGATATCGGAAGCGGCTTCAACGACCACGTACATGCACTTGCTGCACAAAGCGATGGGCACATCCTCGTCGGTGGGGAGTTCGAGTCCTATGATGGGCATCCCTGCGTGAACATCGCCCGCCTGAACAGCAATGGGGACTTCGACGGGACGTTCCAAGCAGGAACCGGGTGCGATAGCTGGGTATATGCATTGGCGACCCCCTCGGAGACCAAGGCGCTCGTTGGGGGCTCTTTCGTGAACTACAATGGCACCGGCAAGAACCGCATCATGCGCATCTTCACTTCCGGCGGCATCGGCATGGACGAGATCATGGATGAACCATCCACCGTCGCCATCGCAGGAAATCCTGTTCGCGGTGAACTCGTGTTCTCCCGCCTGCCCGAAGGAGCGGCCGCATTCCGCCTCTTCGATGCTCAGGGTGTGGAAGTGCGGATGCAGCGCATCCGTGGAGCGAATGATCTTGGCGGACTGGCCAGCGGTCCGTACACGCTGACGGTCCACGACGCGAAGGGCCGAATGCTCGGTGCGACGCGACTTGTCGTGGACAGATAGACCCGCATCATGCATGCGTTCGATGATCATCACATGGGCACACGTAACGTGTCCAAGAAAAAAACTCATTGACCAAGGCAACCCTTGAGGCATCATCACAGTCTTGGTGTCCGAACGCGCAAGCCGCGCTCACGAAAAGCAAGTAGAACGACCCGCAACGCAAGACCGATGACCCGCACCTTATCACATACGATCATCAGCTATCGCCCCGAGCAGGGAGCGATCGGGATGGCGCGTGCACTCAAGGTTTTTGCACCGCTACAGAATAGCGAGCGGAAACAGTTTGATACACGACAGGACCGGTGTCCGAAGCGATGATGTGAACCCACATCCTCCGCAGCGAACCCGGCCCAGCAAGGCCGGGTTCGCTGCTTTTGGACGATACGCGAGGGGATCCCCGCAAGGGCTGAGGCTTCAGGGATGGAGCCGCGGGGATCCCCGGATCATCACAGGCCGGGTTGGTGGAAATGGAAGACACTCCTCGCTCAGAACGAGGCGCTTGAAGGTTCGACTCCTTCACCCGGTACGAAGACGTTCTTTACATACTGTGCTTTCAGCACAAAACATCTTGCTCGAAAGAGCAAGCACGGGGAAAGACCGGACGTGCCGGACTGTGCCTTCGCTTAGCCGCTTCGGCGAAGCAAGGCCTGATGAGGGTCTCTGAGCACCCCATGGTACCGCAGCGTTTCGCATGCGGTATGCCACCGCACGGTCAGTCGTTTCTCTACCAAAGACGTGGGTTCGAATCCCACTCCCGACCAACACACCGGGGTAGCTCAGTGGCAGAGCGCTGCACTTTTAATGCAGAGGAAGGAAGAAGCCGGGCGCTTCTATAAAAATGCCCATCCGCTGAAAGCGATGATGGATCCACCGGTCCCATACGCTGCCCATGAGCGCATAGGACAACCGGCGCTCGTCCTGCGGAGCACGCTCTGCTGGGCAACGGCACCAAGGCTCCCATCACCCGCGCATTTCGGGTAGCCAAGCCTTGACAGGTCTTGGACGATGATGTGCAACGGTGAACGGGTCCGCGGATGCCCGCGCTCCGCATCGATCTCCCCGATCAGCACTGGTGGTGACGTCCGCATCGCTTTCTCACTCCACTCAACGAGACCCCGGATAACGCTCCGCGTTTCCGGTGATCTCTTAGAACATATCCCGGCAAGGTGCCCACCGGTCAATGGGCACCACAACTCACCAACGCGTTGCGCGGTACTGCAGCGTGGGGGCCAACACATCGACGTACCATGTTCAACATCCAACGCATCACCGAAGGCAAGATCGGTCTGGTCTTCCGCTTCGGTAACTACCAGCGCGTATTGAAGCCTGGCCTGCATGTGCTCGCGCCCTTCGATGAAGTGCGTGTGTACGACCTCACGCAGCCCTTCTACAGCGGCACCTCTTTGGACATCCTGTTGAAGGATGCTGAACTGGCGGCACTGCTGACCGAGGTGAAGGTGCCTGACAACCGCATCGTGCTGAAGTACGCCAACGGCAACTTCCAGGACGTGCTGAAGCCCGGCCGCTACGCCTTCTTCAACACGCTGGTGAAGTACACGTTCATCGAGGTGGATCTGGCGCAAGCCGAGATCCCCGCCAACGTGGACCGCGACCTGCTGATGAAGCCCGCGCTGCTGCCCTACATCCGTGCCTACAGCGTGGATCCCTACGAGAAGGGTATCCTCATGGTGGACGGTGAGGCGCAACGCATGCTCGATCCCGGTGTCTACTTCTTCGCGAAGAACAGCATCGTGGTCCAGGTCCTCAAGGCCGATATGCGCCAGCTGCAGCTGGAGGTGAACGGCCAGGAGATCCTCACCAAGGACAAGGCCGCGCTGCGTGTGAACTTCACGCTCCAGTACCGCATCAACGACATCCGCAAGGCGCTGTTGGAGAACAAGGAGAACGAGAAGCAGCTCTACGTTCTGGTGCAACTGGCCTTGCGTGAGTTCATCGGTACGCGTCTGCTGGACGAGGTGCTGGCCGAGAAGGACGCCGTGACGGCCTACGTGAAGGAGAGCGTGGGCGTGAAGGCCGAAGCCCTGGGTATCGCCATCAGCGCGGGCGGTATCAAGGACGTGATCCTGCCGGGTGACATGAAGGAGATCATGAACCAGGTGCTGATCGCGCAGAAGAAGGCGGAGGCCAACACCATCATGCGCCGCGAGGAAACGGCAAGCACGCGCAGCCTGCTGAACACCGCGAAGCTGATGGAGGACAACGCCATGCTGTACAAGCTGAAGGAGATGGAGTACGTGGAGAAGATCGCCGAAAAGGTCGGTGCCATCACCATCAGCGGTAATGCCAAGGTCCTGGACCAGCTGAAGGAGCTGTTCAGCGCGGGTAAGGGTCCTTGATCAGTAGGGATGGCATCGCTGGGCGCGATACCAGCGGTGCTGTCCCGAACGATCCATCAGTAGCTCAAATGGAAGAGTTCCTCGCTACGAACGAGGAGGGTGGGAGTTCGAGTCTCTCCTGGTGGTCGAATGAAGGAGATGAATTGCACGGTGGACGCACCATGCACTTCACCGGCTCCTGTGAGCCACTATCAGAAGCTGAAAACGGATGGCAGCATCCCGACTTGCCTCGGGAAGGTTGAAGGTTCGAGTCCTTCCTGATAGTCGAATTGCCAGGTCGTCTAACGGCAGGACAGCGGTTTTTGGAGCCGCCTATGCTGGTTCAAATCCAGCCCTGGCAACAAGCGATCAGATGATCAGAATATGAGATGATCGGACGATCGCCGAACGGAGGGTTCTTCTAACAGGAACAGGATACTGCCCTTTCAAGGCGGTGATGCGGGTTCGACCCCGGATGAAACTCCGGGGCCGCACCCTTCACTCGGGAACGTAGCTCAGTGGTAGAGCAGTCGTTTGTTAAGCGACCGGTCGAAGGTTCGATCCCTTCCATTCCCTCACGGTGCCGTACCCCGGATGAAACTCCGGGGGAGCGGTACAATTTCCGGTTGTCTCCCGGAAGGCACGCCCCGGAGTGCCATCCGGGGTCGATCCCCGCTTCGCCTTCGCGAAGCCGCTTCGGCGGAGCGAGGTCGGCACCGCATTCGATCCGTAGCTCAATGGTAGAGCGGCTGCCTGATGCGCAGCGGGCTCCTGGTTCAAGTCCGGGCGGATCGACGAGAAGAGTTACTGGCCTAGAGGTCGTATGGAAGACTACCCGCCTCTTAAGCGGAAGGTCCCGGTTCGAGTCCGGGTGGGCCAACGATGGATCAGATGATCGGGCGATCAGATGATCAGAACATGATCGCCGTCGTCCGCTGGTGCGGACTATGGCGACCGAAGGAAGAGCAGCTCTACGGTAGAGCGGCCGGTTGAAGCCCGGCAGGTGATGGTTCGATTCCATCCTCTTCCACGAACATGTTGGATGTAGTGCAGTGGTAGCACGGCTGCTTGTGGCGCAGCAGGCATGGGTTCGATCCCCATCATCCGACCGAATAGTCATGGGACACTATCGACATAAGGGCCTTTCAGCCGATGAACGTGCAGCGATGCATGCGCAACGTCACGAGCGTGAGCGTGCGCTGGAACGTGCGTTGAACGATTCCCGCACCGGCCGCAAGCACTTCGGCCGCGTGGTGGACATGCTCTGCGCTGATCCGCGCATGGAGTTGGCGCGTGCACAAGCGCGTGACCTCATCGTGCAGGGTTGCTTCCAACAGATGGAAGCGCTTTCCACGCGTGTGGTTTACCGTGACTTGTTGAACCATTTGGATGCGGAGGGCTGCGACAACCTGCTCGAACACACGCCCTATCTGCAAGGCATAGCACAACTGGCCATGAAAGCCCTACACTTCGTGCGCCCATTCAACACATGGACACGTCCCGGGCGCAACATGCACCGTCAGTTCTCCTCGCTGCTGCGCCATTGTTTGGCATTGTACGAAGTGCCCTCATTGCTCGATCAAGCCTGGTGCGAACCGGGCCGACACGATGCGCGCTATTGGTTCATCGACGTGGGCGCCGGTTACAACATCCGCAACAGCCGGGGTCTGCCGATCGCCATGAACAAGCGCATCGCACACCACTTCCTGAACGCGCCGACTGAGCTCGGCATGGATGAGGCCCTGCGTTGGGCGCAGGTCGTCGGCCAGTTCGGAGACCAACGGTTAGCGCGCACGATCACCACGTCGCGTCTCGGGCGCAACGGCTTCGTGCGCGAGGACTATTGGTCGGGCGTAATCCGCTTCTTCATCCAGCATCCGTTCATGGATGCGAACAAGGTGCACGAGGTAGTAGACTTCCTGACGAACCGCTTGGAGGCGGGTGAGCCGGTCGACATTTCCGGTCGTACCGCCACCTCGCTCGCGCGTCTCTCAGATGGTTGGCACCGCGATCTGCATCGCGCTTCCGGTAAAGTCGTGGACCGCCACTGGCAGCGCAGCGCGATCATGGACGCGCGGTACGAATCGGGCAAGAAGCACGAGCGGATCGTCTGGAAAGTCACCGAACTTCTCGGTGTGCAGGAACTGGTTGCCGAAGGCCGCGCCATGCAGCATTGCGTGGCCACCTATGCGGCTTCCTGCTCACGCAGGGCTTCCGCGATCTTCTCCGTCACCGCCGAGGACATGCTCGGGAACATGGAGCGCGGTGGCACCATCGAGGTGAACCTGAAGACCGCGCGCGTCGTGCAGGCCAAGGCGAAGCGCAACACGCAACTGAAACCGGCTGCACGCGCCGTCCTTGAAAAATGGGCGCGCCGTGAAGGACTCGGCATCAACGAACATCTTTGACAACCCCCTCCGCCGGGCACGGCGGCCAACACATGAAAGGCTTGAAACTCCGCGGCAACGACCTGATCGACCTGGGCTACCCCGAGGGCCGCGCCATCGGCATCGCCATCAACGTGGTGCTCAAACACCACCGCAAGTGGAGCACCGAAGAAGTACATGAACTGCTCAAGCGGATCCTCGCGGACCCGAAGGCTTACTTGGAGCATGAGCACTACGCGCCCATCGCCGATGCATTGACCGGTCGCGACCGCAAGAGCGAAGCGCAGCATGCCCTCGTGCCGCGCAAGGACTACCGTACTTACGGAAGCGAGCACATCGAGCAAGGTGCCATCCACCAGATGGAGGTGGCCATGAAGCTGCCCGTGACGGTGGCCGGGGCCCTCATGCCCGATGCGCACCAAGGCTATGGCCTGCCCATCGGCGGCGTGCTCGCCGTGGAGAACGCGGTGATCCCCTACGGCGTGGGCGTGGACATCGGCTGCCGCATGTGCTTGAGCATTTTCAACATCGCGCCGGATGTGATGGAGCAGAACCGCGCGGACTACAAACGTCTGCTTGTCGAACACACGCGGTTCGGCCGTTCGGTGCATGAGAAGCGCATGGACGATCCCGTGCTGGAGCGCTCCGAGTTCAACACCATTCCCGTGGTGAAGCACCTGAAGGACCGCGCATGGACACAGATCGGCTCCAGCGGCAGCGGCAACCACTTCGTGGAGTTCGGCGTGGTCGAGCTCACGGATGCGGACAACGAATTCAAGCTGCCCGTGGGCCATTACCTCGCACTGCTTTCACACAGTGGCTCACGTGGCATGGGTGCGGGTATCGCGCAGCATTACACGCGCGTCGCGAAGGAGCTCTGCAAGCTTCCTGATGAAGCGCAGAACCTCGCGTGGCTTTCGCTCGACAGCGCGGAAGGGCAGGAGTACTGGCTCGCGATGAACCTCGCAGGCGACTTCGCGTCGGCGTGCCATCACCAGATCCACAAACGCATCGCGAAGGCGTTGGGGGAGAAGCCCGCAGCGATGGTGGAGAACCACCACAACTTCGCGTGGAAGGAGATCCACGGCGGGCGTGAGCTCATCGTTCACCGCAAAGGCGCGACGCCTGCTGGCAAAGGTGTGCTTGGCGTTATTCCAGGAAGCATGACGGCACCCGGGTACATCGTGCGGGGCACCGGTATGCCTGAGAGCATCAGCTCGGCAAGTCACGGCGCTGGGCGTACCATGAGCCGCACGAAGGCCAAGGAGATGATCGATCCGAAGAGCGTGAAACAGCACTTGGCCAAGCACGGTATCGACCTCATCGGTGGCGGACTTGACGAGGCGCCCATGGCCTACAAGGACATCGCCACGGTGATGAACAGCCAGCGCGAGCTGGTGGAGATCATCGGTTCGTTCACGCCCAAGGTGGTGCGCATGTGCGGGGACGGCAGCGCTGCGGAGGACTGATCGGGAATAGTGCGAGTAGGCGGTCCCCGCTGGCGGGGAGGGGATTCCACATGAACGGAGCTTGCGATGCGCTTGGCAAAGGCGAAGCCTGCGCGGCACACGATCGGTCGTCGAGTTCCACAACCAACACAACACGACCATGCCACGTGGAGACAAGTCCGCATACACGGACAAGCAGAGGCGCCAAGCGCAGCACATCGAGGAGAGCGAGAAGAAGAGCGGCCGTTCAAAAGAGGAAGCGGAACGGATCGCCTATGCCACGGTGAACAAGCAGGACGGCGGGGGTAAAAAGAGCGGAAGCGGGCGCAAAGACAAAGCTTGAACGAACATGGAACCCAAGAACACACAAGACCTCACAGGGCCCGAAGCGATCGGCAAGTTGCAGGAACTGATCAAAGGCCAGAACATCTGCTTGTTCGGCACGCGTCTTACCCGCCATCCCATCAATGTCCGCCCGATGTCCACCCAGCAAGTGGATGACGAAGGCGCGTTCTGGTTCCTCAGCGGGGCCTCGAGCGAGAAGAACCGCGACATCATGGAGAATGCCCATGTGCAGTTGTTCTACGCCAATCCCGGCAGCTCCGAGTTCCTCACCGTGTACGGCACATGCGGTATCGTTACCGATCGCGAACGCATCAAGGAGCACTGGAGCAGTTTGGCGAAGGCGTGGTTCCCGGAAGGGGTGGACGATCCCGACATCACCTTGCTGCGCGTCGCTCCGGAGGAAGCCCACTACTGGGACACCAAGAACGGCAAGGCCATCGCCTTCCTCAAGATCGTGGCCGCTGCCATGACCGGGAACCCCAACGACAGCGATGGTGTGCAGGGCGAGTTGCGCGTAGGAGTGAAGTGACCGGGCCGCAAGGGCTATGACCTCGTGCGGTAGTGGTGGAGTGTGAACCGCTTCCAGCCTTTCTTGTTCTTCGATTCCACTGCCCAATTGAAGCCGCCGTCCGCGTGTGGCCAGTACAGTTGTCGCGCCAGTCCGGCAGGCATCTCGGCTTCGAAGCAGATGGCGTCCTTGTGGATGTCAGGGGCGCTGGTCAGTACGCCTGTGCTCCGTTTACCGTCCGAGGTGAAGGACCAGAAGGTGAGGATGCCGTCCTCCACGCCGAAGAAGGCACGTTCCTCATAGGCCCCCTTCCCGAACTGCCAGGAGCATTCCAGTGCGATGTACTTCTCGCCGAGTACACGCTTGAATGCACGGGTGCACTTCACCTTGCCCATGGGGCTGTCCGCCGTGGCTTCCCATGTGCCGATCAAGGGGGCCAAGGGTCCGAGTTTGCCGCGTCCTTTTTTCCAGGTCATCATCCGCAAGGTATCTGCACCGAGCTTCGCTCAATCGCCCGTCCACACCTGATGGAAGCTGCCCTTGCTCCAGTACCAGGTGATCGACGCCTTTTCGAAGAAGATGAGGGTCACCGCTGGCTGCGTGATGTGTACCGATGCCGGTTCTTCTTCCTCGGCTTCCTCACCGCCCAAGTGCCCCAACTCTCCGGGCCGTTCCAGCTGTAGGCCCATGCCGATGCCGCCTTCGCTTTCCGCCCACGGGTAGGAGGACAAGAGCGTATCGCGGCCATTGCTGAAGCTCACCACCAGCGCGTAGCTGCTGTCGCGACGCGTTGTGTCGATTCGACAGAGGAACAGCGCGTGATCGATGCCGCCATCACCGTCCAGATCGGCGGCGCGTTGGCGCAGATCCCCGCTACTGTCGGCAGCGTACTGTTCCAGCCAGTACGCGTCCCATCGGTCCAGCGTGGGCAGTTGCCACATCTGCTCAAACTTGGCCGGTACCACGCTTTTTGGGGATGCCGACGTGCTGGCGCTATCCGGCCTCAGCGTTGTGCGCTCTGAGCCTTCGGTGGTCGTTGTGCCGCATCCGAAGATCACGGTGATGGCTGGAACGAGCAGTGGAAGTAGGGACCTCATGCATGCGAAGATCGTTCGTACGGACCTGTCAGTTCGATGCCCCGCCCGATCCGCGCGTGGATCCGCCCAGGATCACGCCCACAGTGACGTAGTAGGTGACGAAGCGCGCATCATTGGTGATCCCTTCCTGTTCCTTGTACGCCTTGCTCAGCCCGTAGCTCGCGCCGCCTTCCACGGAGAAGATCGTTAGGTCGATGCCCAGGCCGGCGTCCAAGCTCCACGTACCGGAGTTCAGGTCCTTCATCTCCACTTTGATATGCTCGTCCTTGCCCGTGGCGCTGAGCAACCAGTTGAAGGTGGGGCCCGCGTTCACGCGGAAGCGGAAGTCATCGCCGTCCACCAGGTTGTAGCCTACGAGCGCTTTCAGCTTCATGGAATTCCAGATCAAATGGTCTTCTGTTACCAGGCTATCGCCCACGCTCACGGCCGTTTTGCCGCTCACGAATAATGCCCCCGGCTGGAAGTAGGCCCGTTGGCCGATGCGCAGGTCCACGCCGCCGAGCACGCCCACATTGGCCTTGTATTGCACGCCTTCCTGCTCGGGCGTGAGCGTGGTGAGGGCAGTACCCGCTTGCAGGTTGATGGCCACTTGTGCGCAGAGGGCGATGGGTGCGAGCGCGATGAGGGAGAAGAGCGGACGTTTCATGGATGTGTTCATGATGCGCCAAAAGTGACGGACCGAAGGCACATGGCTACCCGTAGAAATACGGGATTTGGGGCTGTCTGCGGAAGAACCTTCCCCCGCACCTTTGGCCCATGAACCCCTTCCAGTTCCTGCGCCTGCTCTTCAAAGGACCTACACCCGAGCAGATGGCCGCGCAGCTCCGCAATCCGCACGGCTTCATGGCGCGCAAAGTGGGCGAGCGGATGAACGCCGCGAACCGCTCCCTCTATGAAGGCGCCTGGAAGGCGCTGGACCTGCGCGACGGTATGAGCGTGCTGGAGATCGGCTTCGGCAACGGCCTCTTCTTCGGCGACCTGTCGCGCAAAGCCCGCGGCTTGAAGTTGTACGGCCTGGACTTCAGCGCCGACATGGTGGAGCAGGCCACCGCGCGGAACAAGGACCTCGTCGCTACCGGCAACTTGTCGCTAACGCATGGGCCCAGCGACCGCATGCACTACCGGACGCACTCTTCGACCGGATCTTCTGCGTGAACGTGGTCTACTTCTGGGACGATCCCGCCGCCCATTTGCGCGAGGTGCGCCGCGTGCTGAAACCCGGTGGCACCTTCACGGCCGTGTTGCGCACACGCTCCTCCATGGAGAAGCTGCCCTTCGCCGACTACGGCTTCACGAAGTACGAGCAGGCCGATTGGGAGCAGGTGCTCCGTGCCAACGGCTTCACCCCCACCAGCACCACCGTGCTACGCGAACCGGAACGAGAGTTCGGCGGAGCGCACTTCACACCGGAGAGCCTGGTGGTGGTGGCCACGCCGGTGTAGTGCGCTACCACCTTACCGAACGAACACCAAGTAGAACACGCTCTGTTGTTCGCCCCACTTCAGGTAGCCGGTGTACCTACCGGAGGCCAGCTTGGTGATGTCGACCCACGTGCTCGTTTCCCCATCGGCCGGCATGTCCACGCGCAAGGCACACGCGGTGTCGGCCACGCATGTGCTATCCTGCCGGTACAGTTCGAAGCGTGTGTCCGGGCCGCTCGCAGGGAACTGCAGTAGGTGGTTCGCGTGGTCGGGATCACGTTGTACCTGGATCTCCTTCGCACCAATGCGCAGTCCGTCCATCTCCAGCGTGAAGGTGTAGCGGGCCGTATCGTACTGCGCGCTGGCACCCGACCATACGGCACAAAGCAAAGCGGCTAGCAGGCTACGCATCGGGCCACCGTACACCGAAGAAGCGGAACTCGTTCACGCCTGCGACGACACCAATGCGCCCCGCTCACTGCCACGGACCGCTGCGCTGCACATACACCACGGTATCGCCTTCCAGCCTATACAGCCCACCGCCACCACCGAACCACATCCTACCCGCGCGGTCCTGGTGGATGCTTTGCACCGCCAGCACCCCCAGGCCCTGCTTCGTGGAATAGTTCCTCAAGGTGCTTCCATCGTAGCGGTACACGCCGAAGCCCTCGGAGCTGAACCAGATGTCGCCAGCGCGGTCCTCGATCACGGTCCATACCTCCCCGTCGCCTATATCGGCCGGGGCCGTGAAGCGCTTCACCACCTGGCCATCCACCAGGCACACCAGTCCTTCGTTCATCGAACTGACCCAAACCCGGCCCTTGCTGTCATTCAGCACGCAAGCCACCTCGTCATCGGCAAGGCCTTCCCTGGCCGTGATGCGTTGGAAGCCATTGCCGTTGTACCGGAAGATGCCCACCTCGCGCGTGGCGAACCAGAGATCGCCGGTGCGGTCCTGCACCATGCACGCTATCCAGTATCCATTCCCATACCTAGCGGCCCCATC
>JBGAJW010000035.1:0-51452 GCA_044224725.1 Flavobacteriales bacterium | reverse complement strand
AGGTCGAGCGACTTGTCGCGGTTGAGCCGTTTCACGATGTGGTAGATGGCGTCAGGAGCCAACAGGTCATCATGGTCCATCAGCGCGGTGAACTCGCCGGTGGCCAGTTCCAAGGCACTGTTGCTCGCGCGGCTGATATGCCCGTTCTCCGCGCGGTACACCACTTTGATCCGCGGATCCTTCGCCTTCCATTCTTCGAGGCACTTGCGCACGGCCGGGCTGGGCGATCGGTCATCCGCGATGCACAATTCGATGCTTGGGTACACCTGCTCCAACACTGAGCGGATGGCCGCATCGAGCAGTGCGATGGGCGGTTCGTACACGGGCATCACGATGCTCACCAACGGCTGATATGCGAGCAATGGCACATCCTCCCGGTAGCCTTGCAGGTCGCTCGGCCGGGCGAAGTGCTTCGCCATCCATTGCGCGTACGGATCGGCGTGGTCCACCGTGGCGGCGCGCAGCTGCTCTTCGCCCACCAGGATCCGCACGGGCCGGATCTCCGTCCACAGGTACAACGTGCGGAACACCTTGGCCAGGAATTTCCGCAGGATCGAACGGCCTTTGCCGCTCACCATGAAGGTGATGCGACGCAACCACTTGAACCCTTTCTTCGACGTGCTGCTTCCGGTGCGCAGCAACGCCCGCATCTTGTGATAGGCACGCCGTGCCCGCCACAAGCGGCTGCCCTCAATGGCCTTGATGCGCTCTTCGTACTGGCCGAGCAGTGCTTGCAAAGCACGTCCGTGCTCACGGTGCATATCCAAGGCGCGCAGGGCCTTGTCCACTTCACCGACCAACCGGTGCGCTTCCGAAGCGAGCGCGTCCTTCTCCTTCGCCAACCGCTCCAAGGCCGCCTCGGTACGGCGCATGTTCTCCGAGGCGAGCGCGATGGCGTCCTCCCGCAGCTCGATGCGCTGGTGCAGTTCGCCGATGAACGTCTGTTGCTCCTCACGCTCCTTCCTCAACACCATGAGCGCATCCCCCGCTTCGCGCGCCGCGTGCAGTGCCTTGGCTGCGGTGGTCTTGGCCTCTTCCGCCACTTTTTCCGCACGCAACGCCAGGAGCCGGTCGTGCGCCTGGATGCGGTGCAACTCGGTGACCACCGTTCGCGTGTGCTCGGCGAAGAGTCCTTCATGCTTGCGCGTCACGTACGCGACGATGGATGCCCGCATCTCCGGCTCAGCCGCGCGTGAAAGGAGGGAGCCCTCGCGAACCCGGTACGCGAACAAGGGTTCCGGAATACGCCGGAACCCGTGACCGGTGCTCATCAACCGGATCCAGAGTTCCCAATCCTCGTAGCCATCGCGCATGGCCTCATCGTAGCCTCCGCTCGCTTCGAGCGCATCGCGGCGCACCACAGCGCACGCATCGAATCGGTTGCCCACCAGCAGGTAACCGAGCGTCACCTCCGGCTGCTCGATGACGCCCTCGCGATCACCAATTTCCACACGGTCCGAATACACTACCGCGATAGTCGGATCCGCGTCCATCAGCGCGGAAGCCTTGTCCAACAGGGCCGGATCCACGCGATTGTCCGCATCGAGGAAGAGCACGCAGGGGGCCGAGGCCGCACGCCATCCGGCGTTCCGTGCAGCGGGCAGGCCGTTGTTGGACTGATCGATCACACGGAACCCGCGCATGCGCAGACCGGCCAGCACATCCAAGGTCGCCGGATCCGTGCTCCCGTCGTTGACGATGATCACACCTTCGCCCTTCGCCCGCCCGGTTCCCAGACTTTCCAGCGCCTCGACGAGGAATGCCCCGTCATTGAAGCAGGGGATCACCACGTCGACCAGCCCGACCGTTCCGGCACCATCGAGCACGCTCCGTTCTTCGAGCCGCGTGTTCATGGGGCAACAGGGATACCGAGCAGTCCGTGATAGTGCATGCCGACCTCATGCGGGTGGCCCGTCTTCACCACACGGCCTTGTTCCATGCATGCCGCGCGGTCGCACAGCCGTTGCACTTCGCCGAGTGAATGGCTCACGAGCACGACGGTTCCGCCGCGCCGCTTCAACGCGCCGATGCGGTCGTAGCACTTGCGCTGGAAGCCCGCATCACCAACGGCGAGCACTTCATCCACCAGCAGGATGTCCGGGTCGTTGGCCGTGGCGATCGAGAACCCGAGACGCGCCATCATCCCGGAACTGTAACGCTTCACCGGCATCAACAGATCATCCTCGGAAAGCCCGCTGAAAGACCGGACGTTCTCCAGGGTGCGCTGCGTACCCGACCGGTCACAGCCCATGAGGGCCGCGCAGAGCTTCGCGTTCTCGATCCCGGTAAGCTCCGGTTCCAGCCCAACGCCCAAGCCGAGCATGGGCGCCAGCGTTCCGCGCGTGATGATGGTCCCTTCCACCGGCTCCACGATGCCTGCGAGCACCCGCAGCAAGGTGCTTTTGCCACTGCCGTTCCTGCCCACGATGCCGAAGCACTCACCGGCGTTGATGGACAGGTCCACCCCGGTGAGGATGCGCTTGCGTTCGAGCAGGCGCTTCGAGCCGAGCGAGACGATGTACTCCTTGATGCTGCGCGACCCGTGCCGCTGCACGAGGTAATCCACGCTCAGGCCGCGCGCTTCGATCCGGTGCAGGGCCTGTCCCATCTCAGTAGTTCGCGATGTAGCCGCGCCGCAGCAGGTTGTGCAGGGTCATACCGATGCCGAGCGCCACGGCCGCGAAGAGCGATGCGGTGATCCATGCGTACGGAGAAGGCACCACGCCCTCAACGATGATCGCACGCACGAGCGTTATGAAATGGTAAAGCGGGTTCAGTTCCGCGATCCAACGCAAGCGGTCCGGCACCAGCTCCGGCGGGTAGGCGATCGGCGTGAGGTAGAAGAACGCCGGCAGCAGCGCGCTCCACAGCAGCCCGATGTCACGGAAATACACGTTCAGCGCGCACAAGCCCAGACCGATACCCGAGATGAACAGGGCGAACAAGGCGGTAGCGGGAACGATGAGCAGATGGGCCGGGGACGGCCGCCAACCGAACCACGCCAGGATGAACGCCAAGGGAATGAACGACAGTGCGAGATTGAACAGGCCGGCCAGCAGCTGTCCCAGTGGAAATGCCAGCGGCGGTACCGCAAGGCTCTTCAGCACGTTCGCATTCTCCACCAAGGCCCCCAGCATGTGGCCACTGACCGTGGAGAAGAATGTCCAAAAGACCAGTCCTGTAAGCGCGAAGACGGCATAGTTCGGAACCTGCGGGAAGGCCTGACCGAAGATCAACAGGAAGATCCCCAGGAACAGCAACGGGTTAAGGAGCGTCCACACGAAGCCCAGCAATGAGCTCTTGTACCGCAGACGGACGTTCTTCCACGCCAACGCCAGCAGCAAGGGCGTGTGCGCGCGGCGTAGCCGGGTCGCTGGCAGGGCGGTTTCCATCGATCGCAGCGCAAGTTAGAAGGGTCGCACAAGCTTGCCCGCGCCATTCACGCACCCTCTACTTTCGCGCTTCGCTGCGCCCTCCCCCCGCGCGCCTATCCAACACCACCATGGCGCTCGTCATCAATGGCCGATTCCTGGCACGACCTATCACAGGCGTGGAACGCTACGGCCGCCTCTTGTTGCATGTTATCGCGAAGGAATGGCCCGATAGCAGGGTGATCGTGCCGAAGGGAGCGCCTGCGGACATCGACGCATCCGGACTGGAGATCGTGCGGCACGGCAACACCACGGGCCACGTTTGGGAACAAGTGGAGCTGCCGCGAGCGCTGGACAACGGCGAGGTCCTGCTTTCCCCGGCGAACACGGGCCCTTTGCGCGCGCAGCATCATGTTCCGGTCGTGCACGACCTGGCCTTCCTGCTCCACCCGGAGTGGTTCAACACGCACTTCGCCACCTGGTACAAACTGCTGATCCCCCGCATGGTGCGCCGCGCTGAGCGGGTGATCACCGTGAGCGGTTCGGTACGCGAGGAGCTCATGCGCTACTACGCGGTGCCCGAGGAGCAGCTGAGCATCGTTCCTCCCTACGTGCTGCCGACGCTTCTGGAGCGATCCGAACCACCAGGCCTGAAGCGGCCTTACTACTTGCTGGTGTCATCGCTCGATCCACGAAAGGGTATCGACCGTGCGCTCAACTGGTTCACCGGTCTGCGCGATCCGGCATTCGACCTGGTGATCGTGGGACGTGCGCACCGGGCGTTCGCTCCCGTGCCGATACCCGCCCATCCCAACATCCACGTCCTTTCCGATGTGGATGATGCACGCCTCAGCGCGCTGTACCGAAACGCGATCGCCCTGATCCAACCTTCCTACTATGAAGGCTTCGGCCTGCCCGTGCTCGAGGCGATCACTTTGCGATGCCCCGTGATCACCGCCCATCTGAAGGTGTTCACCGAGCAGTTCGGCGATGCCGTGCTCGAAGCGGACATCGGCTACACGCGCAGCATGATGCGCGCCATGGTAACGCTGAGCGACCCGTCAGCGCGGACCGAACAGATCGAGAGAGGCCATGCCCGATCGCTCACGTTCACCGAGGAGCGAACTACTGCCGCACTCCACCAGGCCCTCGACGCCGTGCTCGGAAGCTGATGCGCGTCGCCGTCGTACACGACTGGTTGACAGAGGGCGGTGGTGCCGAAAAAGTGACGCGTGAACTGATCGACCTGTTCGATGCGGA
This sequence comes from Flavobacteriales bacterium, assembly GCA_044224725.1. Taxonomy (GTDB): domain Bacteria; phylum Bacteroidota; class Bacteroidia; order Flavobacteriales_F; family PHOS-HE28; genus PHOS-HE28. The sequence goes on along the minus strand of JBGAJW010000035.1, from coordinate 46,821 downwards.
TGTCTTCGCTCTCGTCGATTTCCTTTCGCCGGAAGCGCGCACCGACATCCTGCAAGGTAAACGCGCGCGGACCAGTTTCATCCAGCACATGCCTTTCGCGCAACGGAGGTTCCGTTGGTACCTGCCGTTGTTCCCTCGCGCCATCGAGCGGTTGGACCTGAGCAGCTATGACCTGATCATCAGCTCGAGCTATGCGGTGGCGAAGGGGGTGCGAAAGCGGCCCGGTCAGAAGCATGTGTGCTACATCCACACACCGGTCCGGTATGCATGGGTCAACGAAGAAGGATACCTGCGCGATCACGGCATGCGCTCGTGGAAAGCCCTTGTTCTGAAACGCGTTCTGCGGAACCTGCGGGCGTGGGACCTTGCGAACAGCGCGCAGGTGGACCACTTCATCGCCAACAGCCGCAATGTGGCGGAGCGCGTTCGCAGGATCTACGGCCGTGATGCGGATGTGGTCCTCCCTCCGGTGGACCCCGACATCTTCGCCTTGCACACAGGTGCGCGCAGCGGCTACCTGACGGTCTCGCGCCTTGTTCCCTACAAGCGCATCGATCGTATCATCGAGGCCTTCCGTGATCTGCCTTCATACAAGCGCATCGATCGTATCATCGAGGCCTTCCGTGATCTGCCTTCACTCACCTTGACGGTGGTAGGCGACGGGCCCGATGCCGAACGTCTGCGATCGCTCGCAGGTCCGAACGTGCGTTTCACGGGGCACATCGCACAGAGCGGATTGGTCGCTCTCCTGCAACGCTCATCGGCGCTCGTCTGCGCGGCGAACGAGGACCTCGGCCTTACCGTGATCGAGGCGCAGACCTGCGGCACACCGGTCATCGCTCTGCGCACTGGCGGATACCTGGAAACGGTGGATGAGGCGAACGGCAGCGGTTTCTTCGAAGCGGATGAACCCAATGCCATACGCGAAGCCGTTCTTCTGCACGAGCAACGCACCACCGAACCCCGGGCCGAGCGTCTTCGGGAAGACATGGCCCCGTATTTCCGCGACCGCTTCCGTGCACGGATACGTGCCATCATTCAAGGATCCATGGATCATGACTGATCAGTGGTTGCGTCAACTCCTGTGGGGCGCAGTGCCCATGAGCACCCTTGCGCTCGCGTGCATGCCGCTTCTGGGACCGCGGGCCATGGTCGCGGTGATCGCGATATGGCTGACCGTCCTGGTTGTCCGCGCCCTGCTCGATCCTGTTCCGATCACCGCTTCGATGGTGCGGTGGTGCGTGTTCCTCGCCTTGCCGTTCCTGCTGATGTTACCGGACGTCCTTCGCGGTCCGGACGCCTCCATCGGTTGGAAGTACGCTGAACGCAGTACGTCCCTGCTCCTGTTCCCCGCAGGTTTCCTGCTGCTCGGTGCCCCCGCATCGCGCCGGTTCCGCCAAGCGATGATCGATCTCTTCAGCCTGTGCGCCGCGCTCCTTGCGGTATACGCCAACATCGGGGTCGCTGTCTCCGATGTGCCTCCCGAGGTGAAGGCCATGCCCGGATACGCCTACAGCTATCGCGCGATGTTCTCCGCTGTCACCTCATTGCATCCGCCCTATGCCGCCTATTACTTCCTCACCGCCGCGCTTTTCCAACTCACCCGGGCCCTCGACGACCGGAAAGGGCGGGCTTGGCGCATCGCGGCCCTGCTCGTACTCTTCGTTTCCGCATTGCTGCTCGCCTCACGCATGCCGCTGATGGCCTTCGTGGCGGCTGCCATCCCGCTGTTCCTGATGCGCCTTTCGCGCCGAACGGCCGCCCTCGCGATCACTGCGTTGCTCCTTGTATCCGTCGCCCTCGTGGCCCTGGCACCGAGCGCACGCCAACGCGCGGCGGAGATATTCCTCAGTACAGGTCCGCCATCCACGGAGAGCGAGGTCACCTCCACCAACATCCGCATGCCGCTCGCGCATTGCGCATTGGAGACCCTCCGCGAACATTGGCTGCTCGGCACAGGCCAGGCAAACGCGCAAAGCGTCCTCGACGACTGCTACCGGCAGTTCGATATCCCGTTGCTGCTTGACGGCAGCTACGGGACGCACAACCAATTGCTCCATTGGTGGCTGTGCTTCGGCATAGCGGGACTTGTCCTGTTCATCGTGTATTCCGGTGTTCTCCTCCGGCGCGCGTGGCGCGCGCGCGATAGTGCGCATTTGGCGTTCCTGATCTTCCTGCTGCTGTGCATGATGACCGAGAACCTGTTGGCCCGGCAATGGGGCGTGGTGCTTTTCGCCTGCTTCAACGCCCTGTTCATCACAGCTCCGAAGCATGAGAAAGACCTTTTGACCGGCTCTTTCAGCTGAGCCAGTTTTCAAAAGTTATCCACGCGCACCGGCCACGCCGAAGGCCCCCGGATACCTTCGCCGCACTTCTTCCCACCCCTTGCACACCATGACGGAATCCGCTCCGGTAAAGGCTTCCAAGCCTTCCACCGAGGAACTCCAGCGCATCGCTTCACAGGTCCGCCGCGATATCGTGCGGATGGTACACGCTTGCCAGAGCGGACATCCCGGCGGATCACTCGGCTGCGCGGACTTCCTCACGGCGCTCTATTTCCACACCCTTCGCCACGACGCGAAGAACTTCAGCATGGACGCCGTTGGCCAGGACGTGTTCTTCCTGAGCAATGGCCACATCAGTCCGGTGTTCTACAGCGTCCTTTCGCGCAGCGGCTACTTCTCCATCAGCGAACTGAAGACCTTCCGCAAGCTGGATTCGCGCCTCCAAGGACATCCCACAACGCACGAAGGTCTGCCGGGCGTGCGTATGGCCAGTGGCTCCCTCGGCCAAGGACTCAGCGTAGGCATCGGCGCGGCGCAAGCAAAGCGATTGAACAAGGATCCGCACTTGGTCTTCACCCTGCACGGCGATGGTGAATTGCAGGAAGGCCAGATCTGGGAAGCAGCGATGTACGCGGCCGGCAAGAACGTGGACAACCTGATCGCGACCGTGGACTGGAACGGACGCCAGATCGATGGCGACACGGAGAAGATCATGCCCCTTGGCGACCTCAAGGCCAAATGGCTCGCCTTCGGTTGGGATGTGCTGGAGATGCAGGGCAACGACATGAACGCCGTGCTGGCCGGACTGACGGAGGCGAAGAGCCGGACCGGTCGCGGCAAACCCGTTTGCATCCTCATGCGCACGGAAATGGGCATGGGAGTTGACTTCATGGTGGGCAGCCACGAATGGCATGGCATCCCGCCCAATGATGAACAACTCGCCAAGGCACTTTCCCAGCTGCCGGAGACGTTGGGAGATTACTAGCATGCGCTTACGGCAACTAGCCTCACCCTCGAAGCTTGAAGACTCCGAGCCACGAGCCACGAGCCATGAGCTTGGAGTTGACCATACAGTGACCCATGGCTCGTGGCTCGTGGCTCACAGCCCGAAGCTTCTTTCTCTCTGCCTTCTCTTCGTTCTCTCCATTCCCTCCTTCGCGCAGAAAGCGAAAGAGAAGAAGCCGCAGCTTACCCGCATCCTCTTCGTGATGGACGCGAGCAACAGCATGAACGCGTTCTGGGAGAACGAACCGAAGATCAACGCTTCGCGCAGGATCCTCCTGGAAGCGCTCAAGCCGATCGAGAACGCGCCGAACATGGAGCTCGCCCTCCGCCTCTACGGTCACCAGACGCGCATCGAACCGGGCAAGCAGGATTGTGACGACACGAAACTCGAAGTGCCGTTCGGCCCGCACCAGGGCGATGCGATCCGTAAAACGATGAACGAGGTACGCTGCCTCGGCACCACGCCCATCGCGCGCTCCTTGGAAAAGGCGGCCGGTGATTTCCCGGACAACTCCTCGCGCAACGTGATCATCCTGATCACCGACGGCATCGAAGCATGCGATGAGGATCCCTGCGCGGTGAGCCGCGCCCTGCAAGCCAAAGGCGTCATCCTGAAACCCTTCGTCATCGGCATCGGATTGGAGGACGCCGGCAAGTTCAGCCTGAAGTGTGTAGGCAACTACTACGACGCGAACACGCCCGAGATGTTCGACCGTGTGCTGCGCGTGGTGATCGATCAGGCACTGAACGCGACCACGACACAACTGCTGCTCGTCGCGGACGACTCCAAACCGACGGAGACGAACGTGCCAGTGACCTTCTACGACCAGAAGACCGGCCAGGAGCGCTACAACTTCGTGCATACCATGAACCTGCGGGGCGAACCGGACACGATCAATATCGACCCGGTTTTCACCTACCGCGTGGTGGCGTACACCGTTCCGCCGAGCGTAAAGGAGAACGTCACCCTCGAACCCGGCAGGCACAACGTGATCGCTCTCGCAGCGGGCCAGGGCGATCTGGATCTGCGCATCGATGGTTCGGCCACTGCGGATGAGGTGCAATGCGTTGTGCGCAAGCACGGTGAAACGGCCACACTGAACGCGCAGCGCATGAACACGAGCAAGCGCTATCGTACCGGCCTCTATGATCTGGAGATCCTCACTTTGCCGCGCACAATGATCCCTGACGTGGCCATCAAGCAAAGCGCGACCACACCCGTGCGCATACCGCGCAGCGGCACATTGAACGTGAACGCAGCGTCTTCCGGCTATGGTGCCATCTTCGTCAAGGACGGCAGTGAACTGCGCTGGGTGATCGATCTCCTGTCCACGGACGCGCACAACCAGTTCCGCCTGCAGCCCGGCGACTACAAAGTGATCTACCGCAGCGCCAATGCGCACCAGACCGCCTTCTCCATCGAAAAGGACGTGACCATCACCAGCGGACAAGCGATCAACCTCGACCTTTAGCTTCACCATGAACTCCTACCCCGTCCTCGACCAAAAAGATACCCGCAGCGGTTTCGGCGCGGGATTGTTGGAGCTCGGCTCGCGCGATGAACGCGTGGTGGCCTTGTGCGCCGACCTCACCGGCTCGCTCAAAATGGACGCCTTCGCGAAGAAGTTTCCGGAGCGGTTCTTCCAAGTGGGCGTGGCCGAGGCGAACATGATGGGCATCGCGGCAGGTTTGACCATCGGTGGCAAGATCCCCTTCACGGGCACCTTCGCGAACTTCAGCACGGGCCGGGTATACGACCAGATCCGCCAGAGCATCGCCTATGCGGGCAAGAACGTGAAGATCTGCGCAAGCCATGCCGGTCTCACTCTCGGCGAGGACGGTGCCACCCACCAGATCCTGGAGGACATCGGCTTGATGCGCATGTTGCCCGGAATGACGGTGATCGTTCCTTGTGATTTCAACCAGACCAAGCAGGCGACCATCGCCATCGGCGCGCATGAAGGCCCGGTGTACCTGCGGTTCGGACGACCCAAGTGGCCCGTGTTCATTCCTGCTGATATGCCGTTCGAGATCGGCAAAGCGCAACGTCTGGTCGAAGGCACGGATGTGAGCGTGTTCGCTTGCGGCCACCTCGTGTGGAAAGCCCTGCAAGCCGCGGAAGAATTGGCCAAGCGCGGCATCAGCGCCGAGGTGATCAATGTGCACACGATCAAACCTCTGGATGAAGAGGCCGTCCTAGCCAGCGTTGCGAAGACGGGATGCGCGGTCACTTGCGAGGAACACAACCGGTACGGCGGGCTTGGCGAGGCGATCGCGCAGGTCCTGGTGCGCCATTCCCCGAAGCCGCAGGAATTCGTGGCCGTGAACGACAGCTTCGGAGAGAGCGGCACACCGGACCAATTGCTGAAGAAGTACGGGCTGGATACGCCGGAGATCGTGAAAGCGGTGGAACGGGTAGTGAAGAGGAAGTGACCCCCTCCAAACCTCCCCCGATGGGGGAAGCTTGCGCGCATCAACATACCCGATGAGCGAAGAGCTTTCCGACGAAGCGCTGCTGGCGATGTTCGCCAAGGAAGAGAGCCGGCACTATGCGTTCAACCTGATCGTGCGCAAGCACCAGCGCCGCCTTTACAGCTCCGTGCGACGGATGATCACGGACCACGACGAGACGCAGGACGTGCTGCAGAACATCTTCATCAAGGCGTGGCAAGGACTCTTGAACTTCCGCGGTGACTCGCAGCTCTTCAGTTGGCTCTACCGCATCGCCCACAACGAAAGCATCACGCACCTGAACAAGATGAAACGGGGCCTCTTCACCAGTGATGAGGCCGTGACCAGCCGACTGACCTCGACGCTGGACAGCAGCGAACATTTCAACGGGGATGCCATCCAGAAGAAGTTGCAACAAGCCGTGATGCGCCTGCCGACCAAGCAGCGGGCGGTGTTCAACATGAAGTACTTCGATGAGATGAAGTACGAGGAGATGAGCCGTGTGACCGGCACCAGTGTGGGTGCGCTGAAGGCCAGCTACCACATCGCCACGAAGAAGATCGAGGAATGGATCACCCGTCCGGACCTGTTGGCCGGAAAACAGGATCAAACCAAACGGATTTAGAGCCGTCCTATCGCCCGAAGACCATGGACCACCTGACCGACAACGAGGAAATGAAGCGCGATGCGCCCTTCCTGAACGGGCTTCCGAAAGCGGATCCGTTCGTCGTGCCCGACGGCTTCTTCGAGCGTTTCCCGCACCAGGTGCAAGCCGCGATCACCTCGCAGCGACCGGCCCAGAACTACGCGTGGACCTGGTGGAAGCGTGTGGCGATCGCGCTGCCGATCACGGTGGTGACCTGTTGGGGCGCTTGGATGTTCACGAGCGGCAACAGGCCTGATGAACATACCGCCGTGGCCATCACCCCGCTCACGGACAACGAACTCGACGCGATCGACGACAATGAGATCTTCGCGGCCTTCGACGAGGCCGATGCCAGCGACATCACATCGGAGGACCTGGGCGATGTAGCCTTGCGGTTGAACGACGATGAGCTGCTCGCCTACCTGGAGAACGAAGACGCCGACATCACCGAACTGATCACCGAAATCGAATGAGAACGCTCGTGAAGCACACCCTGCTCCTGCTCTTCACTGCCGCTGCGCTGAACACGGCCGCGCAGGACGATGACATGCCCGCCATCCCCGAGGAACGCATGCAGGAGATCAAGGCGCAGAAGACCGCCTTCCTCACCCAACGGCTGGACCTGAGCCCTGCGGAAGCCGAGAAGTTCTGGCCCGTGTACAACCAGTTCGACAAGGAGCTCGACGCCAACCGCAAGGAGATGCGCGCCGAGCACAAGGCCGCGAAGAAGGACACCGACCTCACCGAGGCCGAAGCCAGCGCCGCGATCGACAAGGAAATGGCAGGGCGCCAAAAGGAACTCGACATCCGGAAGAAGTACGCGACCGAGTTCAAGAAGACCATCGGTGCGTTGAAGACCCTGAAACTCGGCAAGGCCGAACGTGACTTCCGCAAGGAGCTGATCAAGCGCTTCCGCGATCGGATGGAAGAACGCCGCGAAGGCGGAGGGCGCAGACCAAGCGGGAAGCCCTGACCAAGCTACAAGACACGAGTCTCAAGCTTCAAGTCCCAAGCGCGATCGCTTGGGACTTGCGACTTTTGGCCCATGTCCTTGAATGAAGCGTTCCTCGCCCATCTGGCGCAAACCAGTCCGCATCCGCTTGCGCTGGACATCGTGAAAGCGGAAGGCTGCTACCTGTACGATCGTCAAGGCAAGCGCTACCTCGACCTCGTCGCCGGCCTCGCGGTGAACAACGTCGGCCACAGGCACCCGAAGGTCATCACGGCGATCAAGGAACAATGTGACCGCTACCTTCATGTGATCCCGTACGGAGAGTTCGTGCAGGAGCCGCAAGTGCGCTTCGCGGAAAAGCTCACTTCACTCCTTCCGCCATCGCTCAACTCCGTGTACTTCGTGAACAGCGGAACGGAGGCCATCGAAGCATCCTTGAAGCTCGCGAAGCGCGCTACCGGACGCACGGAACTGATCGGCTGCCGCAAGAGCTACCACGGCAGCACGCACGGCTCGCTCAGCCTCACTGACCACGCGCAAAAGCGTTATCGCAATCTCCCGCTGCTTCCGGACACAGAACACATCACGTTCAACTCGCTGGATGACCTCGCGCTCATCACCGAGCGCACGGCGGCCGTGGTGGCTGAACCGATACAAGGCGATGCGGGCGTGCGCATTCCCGACACATCCTGGATGCTCGCATTGCGCAAGAGGTGCGATGACACCGGCGCTTTGCTGGTGTTCGATGAGGTGCAGACCGGCTTTGGACGTACCGGCAAGCTCTTCGGCTTCGAGCACTCCGGTATTGTACCTGACATCCTCGTCCTCGGCAAAGCACTCGGTGGCGGCATGCCGATGGGTGCCTTCATCAGCTCGCGCGAACGCATGCGATTGCTCACGCATGATCCGGTGCTCGGGCATATCACCACGTTCGGGGGGCATCCGATCCCTTGTGTGGCAGGTCTGGCTGCACTTGGAGTGCTTCAGGAAGAGCGGCTGGTCGAGAACGCCGTTCGCATGGGAGCACTGTTCAAGAACCTGCTCGTGCACCCGAAGATCAACGAAGTGCGAGGTGAAGGGCTGATGCAGGCTGTGGACCTCGGTGATGCCGAACTTGTGCAACGTGTCGTGCTCGCATGCCTGGAGAAAGGGGTGCTGGGATTCTGGTTCCTGAGCTGCCCTATGGCCTTCAGGATCGCGCCGCCATTGTGCATCACGGAAGAACAGGTCTCGGAAGCCTGCACTGTGATCCTCGGTGAACTTCGCCGTTAGGTTCAGTATTGCCCAGTTCCCAGCATCACCAAGGTGCAGGCTTCCAGCACATCGATGCCTTTCGCTACAGCCTTGGCGGCGAACTCCCGGTTCTCGGCCCCGGGATTGAAGATGATGCGCGCCGGGGACAGGTCGAGAAGGATCTGCTCCCAAGCCTTCTGGTTGTGAGCGTTCAGGTAAACGGATACCGTGTCCACTATAGTGCCTGGAGGCACCTGAGTGCGGACAAGCTGATCGCCGATCGCGCCTTCGCGACGTCCGACCGCGATCACCGCATGCCCATGTGCCATGAGGCGCTTCACCGCGAGGTTGGAGTAACGCTCCGGGTTCGTGCTCGCACCCAGCACCAAAGTCGTCTTTCCCATGGTGCGAAGATCGCTACCCTTGAAGCCGGTCAGATCGGTGCCGCGCTGCCGACCTGCCCGTTCATCCCGCGTTTGAGGTCCTCGATGGTCTTCTCAGGAACCTTGCTCAGGTCCAGCACCACGAAACCGTCCAGCGCATCATTGAATTTGGGGTCGCTGTTGAATCCTATGATGCGCGCGTTCAACTGAAGGTACTTCTTGAGAAGTACGGGCACCGCGTTGCCCTCAGGCTCGATGTCGGCGATGATGCGGTCGAGCTTCTTCATGTCCTCACCACTGGCCTCCAGCAGCGCGTCCCCGTCCGCCTTGTCCGGTTGCACGAAGAAGCGGTTGCGCGGAAGGATATGGCGCGCCAAACGTTCATCGAAGTGGTACTTCTGGAGGAAATGGATCATCAACCCGCGCGAGAAGCGGCTGTAGCTGCCGCTGATGCTGACGGGGCCGATCAGGTAGCGATGGTCCGGATGGCCTATGACGTGGATGAGCAGCCCGCGCCACAAGAGGTAGAGCGGCAACCGGTGCTTCTGGTATTCCGGCGGGATGAACGAGCGGCCCAGTTCGAAGCTCTGCCGGAGCACGCGCTCCATGGGCCGCCGCATCCGGAAGAGCGTGTGCGTGTAGAAGCCGCGTTTCCCATAGCGCTCCATGATCCGGGCTCCATCCCCGATACGGTAGGCCCCGGCGAGCTTGTGCTGCTCCCGGTCCCACAGGAAGAGATGGTCATAGTAAAGATCGAACTCGTCCAGGTCCACACGCTTGTTGGTCCCTTCCCCCACCGCGCGGAAGGCGATCTCCCGTTGCCGACCGATCTCGCGCAACAGGTGCGGGATCCGTTCGCTCGGGGCCAGGTAGAGATCGAACTCTCCTTGGCTACCGAGCTTCAGGTCGCTGATCGTCGCCAACTCACGGGCGATGTCCTGTATCGGCTGTGCCTCGGCGATCTCCTTCGGCCTACGCGGGAAGCGCAACGGCTTGAACTGCTCGCGGCGCACTTGCACCCCTGAACCCAAGGCATAGGTCTTCGCCCGTAGATAGCGCGTGAGCTGTTCCACGGAACCCAGCGCCGCCAGGTCCTTGGACGATATCGGTTTGCCGATGCGGAGCCGCACCCGCTTGCCCCGCATCCGCAGCATCTCCCCGGGCAATGCCATGGTGCGCAGGTCAGGATGGATCATACCGAGCATCTGGAAGATGAAGCTGTTCGCCCCATCGAACCAGACCGGCACCACTGGCACGGCCGCGCTCTTGATGAGCTTGATCACCTGCGGTTTCCAACGTGGATCGGCCACCGCCTTCAACTCCGTGCGGTAGCTGCTCACTTCCCCGGCTGGAAAGATCCCCAATGCGCCCCCACCGGAAAGATGCTCCATGGCCTGCCGCATGCCTTGGAAGCTCGAGCGTGATCGCAGTTGTTCAAAGGGATTCACACCGATGAACCGGTCCTTCAACGGCTCCAGTTGTTGGAGCATGAAATTGGCCATCACCTTGACGTCCGGCCTCACGCGTCGGACCACATCGATGAGCGCCAATCCATCTATGGCCCCGTACGGGTGATTAGCGATGAACGCCACGCCCCCCTCCGTCGGGATCTGGGCCAGATCAATGAAGTCCTGCCCCGGGGCCTGCTCGATCTCATTGTAGAAACGTTCCAGCCGCTTCAGCCCGCTGACCTCCGCCAGCAAGGCGATGCGCGGATCGCCCGGCCGCATATGGCTCGCTTTGGCGAGTTCCGCAGGATCGACCAGTTTCTTCACAAGGGAGGTGCTTCGCCAAATGTATCCCGACCGGACGGTCCGTTATGCCCTGGTCCTTATCGCTCCGTGCGATCATCCGTCCATGGACGACCAACGTCGATCTTCCGCCAACACTCGTCGCTACCGTATTCTCACACGGTACCAGCCCTTATCTTGCACGTCCCTACGCTCCCCCCCGGCACCCTCCGGGCCAATCTTACCCATACCATGTTCCTCAGGACAGCCCTTTCCTTCGCCTTTACGGCGGCAGCCTCTTCGGTCCTCCTTTTCGCTCAAGGCCCCTACTGGGGCATGACAGCCAGTGGTGGCAGCGGTGGCGTCGGCACGATCTACTCCATCACCGAGGGCGGCACCTTCACCACCAAGCACAATTTCTACCGCTATGAGGGGGGCGGTCCGAAAGGCGAAGTCTACAAGCACAGCAACGGCCTCTATTACGGCGTTACCGAATTCGGCGGCACCGAGGGTGTTGGCATCCTGTTCAGCTATAACCCGACCTCCGGAGCGTACACCGTGCTGAAGAACTTTTCGAGCACCACCAGTACCTCCACCGCCGTTGGTGGCAGACCCATCCGCGGGGTGGTTCTTGCGCCGAATGGTCGACTGTACGGCACTTGCACGATCGGCGGTTTGAACAATGTGGGAACCCTCTGGGAATACAACATAAGTACCTCCACGTTCACGAAGAAGTTCGACTTCGATCTGCTGACAACCGCAGCAGCGAAAGGGAGCACCCCACGCGGTCGGCTGTTGATGCACACCAACGGCACCATCTATGGGACGGTACAGACAGGCGGAACAGGCAACCGTGGTGGGATCTTTACCTACACTCCAGGTGCTACCGACAATACGATCACCTACAATTTCCCTGCCCTCCCGGCGATCGCCACAGGCGCACAACCGATCTGCGGGCTGACGCAGGCCAGCAATGGACTGCTCTATGGCTTCTCCAACAACGGTGGTGCGAACGGTTTCGGGACCATCTTCTCCTTCAATCCCACCGGCGCCGTGTTCACGAAACTGCATGACTTCGCTGTGGCGACCGGCTACGTGCCCTTGGCCGAATTCGTGCAGCCCTCCAACGGGATACTCTATGCTACCACCTCTGCTGGCGGTGCGAACAGCGGAGGTGTCCTTTTCAGTTGGAACATAGGTACCGCTACGTACACGGACCTGGTGGACTTCGATAATGCCACCGGCTACAGCCCCTTCTCCAGGATGACCGTTGGAAGCAATGGCCTGCTCTACGGAACTACAAGTGCAGGTGGACCGAACGACGCCGGGTCCATCTACTCCTTCAACACGACCACGAATGTGTACGCGCCCGTTTACTACATGAACACGAACGGGTGGTCTGATACGTGGGGCGGTGTTATCGAGGATCCCGCGGGTACATTGGTCTGCATGGCCAGCGCTGGCGGGACCGGCGGGCAAGGGGCACTGTTCAAGTACGTCATATCCACATTCACGGCCACTGAACTCGTGCCATTCTCGTTCTCCAATGGAGCCAACCCGACCGGGCGCTTGCTCAAGGCCAGCAATGGGCTGTTCTATGGGCTGACAAGTTCGGGCGGCAGCAATGCAGGCGGCATCCTCTTCTCCATCGATCCCGCGACCAATACCTTCACCCTTCGCCAGCACTTCAGCAGCGCGCTGGGCACCATACCGCAAGGGACGCTCGTCGAGGTGAGCGGCAAGCTCTATGGCTTGTGCAGTTCCGGCGGTGCAACGGATGGCGGAACCTTGTTCGAGTACACGATCGCATCGAACACGTTGGTCAACAAGGTGGACTTCTCCCTGACCACTGCAGGTACGAATCCCCAGAACGGGCTGTTCAAGGCATCCAATGGCAAGCTGTACGGAAGCACCAGTGCATCGGCCGCCAATGGTCAAGGAGCCTTCTTCGAGTACACGGCGGGATCCACTGCCGTTACAAAGCGGAAGGATTTCAGCGTGGCCGATGGCTCGCAACCGCTGGGGGATGTGATGCAGGCGAGCAACGGTCTGCTCTATGGAACCACCAGCGCCAACGGCTCCTCAGGCAAGGGAACGATCTTCTCGTTCAACACCACCAGCAACACGTTCACCACACTTTACAATTTCAATGGCCTTGAGGGCGCCACCCCGGGCGGGGACCTTCTGCAGGCGACGAACGGAAAACTCTATGGCGCATTCAAAGAGGAAGGACAAGGCAATTCAGGTGGCATTTACAGTTGGACCATCTCGTCGGGCACCTACACGGAAGAGTACGACTTCAACATCCCGCCGACGACCACAGAGGGCAAATTCCCTGACTGTGCGCTGGTGCAGGGCTCTGACGGGAAGCTGTACGGTACCACGACACAAGGCGGGACCGGGGATCTCGGATTGATCTTCCGTTTCAACCCGACGGCCCTGACCTACGAGAACCTGACCATTTTCGCCGGCACTTCCAACGGCTCCCTGCCCTACGACGGACTTACCTCGGAAACGGTATCAACCCCTTCATCGGTATCGTTGGCGCCCAAGGTGTTCCTGGAAGGCCCCTTCGTGAGCGCTACGGGCAAGATGAACACCAACCTGCGCAGCTTGGTTGATTTCCCGTTGACCGAACCGTTCACGGCTGCCGGCTTCACGATCGTGGGCGGTGGCGGCGAAACGATCAACGCATCCGTGCTCAGCACCACCGGCGACAATGCGGTGGTGGATTGGGTGCTCGTGGAATTGCGCGATGGAAGCAACAGTTCCTCGATCGTCCGCACAAAGGCGGCATTGCTCCAGAGCGATGGTGATATCGTGGCCACGGACAACAGCAGTGCACTGTCCATGGCTTCCGCCCCTGGTAGCTATTTCGTGGCCATTCGCCACCGCAACCACTTCGGTGTGATGACCGGCAGCGCCGTCGCCCTGGTTGTTTCGCCCACCACGCTGGATTTCACGACGGGAGCGCTGGGCACCTACGGCACCAATGCGCAGAAGACCGTGAGTACCTACCGGGTGAACTGGGCGGGCAATACGGTGCGCAATACCAATATCAAATACACGGGCAGCACGAATGACCGGGACCCCATCCTGGTGCGCGTCGGCAGCACCACGCCGAACAACGTCGTCACGGGCTACTATGTCGAGGACGTGAACCTGAACGGCAACGTGCAATACACCGGATCGAACAACGACCGGGATCCCATTCTGGTGAACGTGGGCAGCACGACCCCGAACAACTCGATCACCGAGCAACTCCCCTGATCATACCTGCCTGCTCTTGAAGAAGGCCGTCCCTTGAAGGGGCGGACTTTTTGATGCTTGAATGGCAGTGGATCAGACGATGAGAATGCCCCGGATCAGCTCGTCCATCACCTCCCCGCCCGGATAGGCCCGCGTGTAATCGAGGTTGATCCAGCGATCGCCGTGCGCGTCCGTATGGTAGAACAACGTGGCGTGCCGGGCGGTGCGTGGGAAAAGCTCCTCGCGGATCAGGATAGCCGCCCGGTCCATCGCCTTGGCATCACCCACCTTGAGCTCGGGATATATGTGGCCTGTGGTGCGCACCAGCCGTACTTCCCCACCGATGGCCTTGAGGCAAGCGGCCATCAGGATGGCATGATCATCACAATCGCCCGCCAGCAGGTCAGCGCTCTCGCTCGCCGTTGCGAAGTACTCGCCTCCCTTCACATCGCTGACGTACTTCCATGACGAGTTGATCACTTTGAACACGGAAAAGCACTGTACGAGCGTGGCCTCGTCCGGGCGGATGTCCGCATCGGTGAACCAGCTCGTCGCCGCACGCACGGCGAACGCCCGCACGGCCGGGCTCCGATAATCGATGTGCGCTTGCACCTCTTCGGCGCCTTGGAAGGGGCCTTCGCCCTGCAGCATCATCGGCAGCGGCTCCGTATTCTGGCGCAGCGAACCGAGGAACTGGGCGTAGTCGCGGTACACGTCCCGGAATCCGTAGCGCCCGGTAATGCTTGTTACGGTAAGGCTACCGAGCCCAACGACCAACAAGGTGTAAACGGCGAGTTGGAAACGCCGCACCAGGATGATGAAAGCCACCAGGATCAGCACCAGCGCGATCAGGTGATCGAAGCGCCAGCCATGCCCGACAGGCAGCACCCAGCGCGGCAGATGCGGATAGACCAGGATGAACAGCGGCAACGTGAGGATCAAGGCCACCAGGTAGATGATCACACCATGGGCGAATCCCTGCCCCTTGTCAGCAGGGTCCTTCCGGACTTCACGGCGTGCTTCCATGGACATCAGCGCTTGCTACCGGCATGCTTCAAAGGAAGCCTTGGCATCCGGACCTGGGTCGCAGCTCGCAAGGGTTAACGATGTTTCACAGGTGATCGACCGACCGCTTGCCGACACGATACGGGCCTCCGTCGCAAAGAAACGAGGCTTCATCCACAACCAACGCCTATGTGTTGACGCGGAGCCGGCAACCGGTTGGTGGGGTCCGCCCCTGCGGATAGATTCGCGGCCGTTGACCCGCATACTGACGCATATCCTCTTGTTCGCTGCATTGTCCGCAACGGCCATGCGCGCGCAGTCGCAGCCCGACACTTCCGCCATCGGAGGTCCCGAGGTGATGACGCCTTACGCGGAAGGCTACAATACCGTTCTGCCGACCTCCGAGGACGGGCACGACGCGTGGATCGCCGAGGATTCGGCGCGATTCATTCCGGGTCACGCGCTGTATGGCGAGTTCGACACGGAGGTGATCTTCGAACGTTCAGCGCGTGCGAACAGCGACAGCACTGTGCTCGAACTCAGCACCTCGCCTTGTGACCACGTTTTCCCGGTGTGCGGCCAATTGAACTCGGCCTTCGGACCGCGCCATCGACGCATGCACTACGGCGTGGACATCGACCTGGAACGCGGCGACCCCGTGGTGTGTGCCTTCGAGGGTGTCGTTCGCATTTCCCGGTTCCATAAGCAGTTCGGCAATGTGGTCGTCGTGCGCCATTCCAACGGGCTCGAAACGCTCTATGGCCACTTGAGCGAGCGCCTAGCGGAGGTCGGTGATCATCTGGAGGCCGGCGAAGTGCTCGGGCTGGGCGGCAGTACAGGCCGCAGTACAGGGGACCACTTGCATTTCGAAACGCGCTATTTGGGCCAGCCCATCGACCCCCAGTTGCTGTTCGATGTGCGCGAGGGGGAACTGAAGACCAGCAAGCTGCATGTGCATCCCGGGCTTTTCGCCGCTGTGGCGAAAGCGAAGGCGGCCATGCACCAAGGAGCATACACGGTACGCCGGGGAGATACGCTGAGTTCGATCGCGCGTCGCCACCGAACGACGGTGGCTTCCCTTTGCAAACTGAACCGTATCCGCAGCGGAAGCAAATTGCGTGTAGGCCAGCGTTTGCGTTATTGAGGAGCCGTCATGCCCGGTGCTGGCGCCGTTCTTCCCGGCCCTTGCCCCTGTTGAGCGCTGAGATCAGGTCCTGGTTGTAGACCGGCGATAGCAGCAGGGTGCGCCCGTCCCGTAGCCGAAGCAATACGAGGTCGTACTTCCCATCCGGACGGCGATCGAGCACCTCGTGCCCGAAACCGAACACGCCCGATCCGATACCCACGGTGCACCATCGGGTCGATTGACGTTGGAATTCCTCCCGCTCAGCCGGTACACGTCCCAGTTCCTCCATCAAACGCTGACGCTCCAACAAGAGGTCGCGCGCCGCACGACGGTCCACCAGGCTCGCGTCCTGCAAGGCATCCAAGGCGATCCGGTCGATGACCCGACCGCGTATCATCAGAAGCTGTCCGCCTTCCACCCCGTAGTACACCCGCTCCCTGCGATCCTGCCACACGCCCACGACCACCCCGACCAAGCCTGTGACCAAGGCCACCATGGGGAATACGGTCTGCCCGGTAACCGTGTGGAGCGCCAGCCCGCCCAGCGTGAGGATCACCGCTGTGATCCCCCAAACACGCGTGTGCGCATATCGCCTTCGGGCACGGAACCGCTTTCCTGACATGTGTCCGAACCTTCTGGCCCAAATGTAGCCGAGGCCCGAAGCGACCAACCGCCAGGCACCTTCCGTTCGGCGAACAAAAGGACATGGACGATCGATCAGGCATCCGGATCGATCGAGAGATCCATGCGCGATGCCGTTCTGTCCAAAAAAGAAGGAGCGGCATTCGCCGCTCCTCTTGTACCGAAGGCGGGACTCGAACCCGCACAACCGTAAGGTCACACGCCCCTGAAACGTGCGCGTCTACCAATTCCGCCACTTCGGTAAGTGGTACTTTCTCTTCTCAGGGGGCGCAAATATAGAAGCCTGGACCATCCGCCGCCGCTCGGACGTCAGGTACGCTTCATCCTACCTTGTCACGGCATGAAGGACTTCCACGTGATGGACGATGGCGAGGCCGTACACCTGATCGAACACGTCAGGGCCCGGCTTCATGCCCATCCGGACGTGGAGGTATTGGTAGGGAGTGACAGCCAGAACCGCAGCGGTCATACCATCTACACCACGACCGTGGTCCTGCGCTATCGGAAGAACGGGGCCCATGTGCTCTACCGGCGGGAGAAGCGCGAACGCATCCGCGACCTGTGGACCCGGCTTTGGGGCGAGGTGGAACTCAGCTTGGAGGTGGCCCGGACCCTGATGGAAGGCGGCGTGACCGTGAGCCGGATCGATATGGACCTGAACAGCGATCCACGGTTCGGGTCGCACAAACTCCACACCACTGCCGTCGGGTACGTGCGCGCCCAAGGGTACGAAGCGCGGACCAAGCCGGAACTGCTCATCGCCACGTGGGCTGCGAACGTGCTCTGCCAGTAGGACCGTCCAGACGCACGAAGCCCCCACCGGTCTGAGACCTTGGCAGGGGCGACGTGACTCTTCAGATTGACCTTTGAACTACTTGGACAGGGCTTGGTACGGCCAAGCAGCAGGTCAAGGTTTCAAACGGATCCACAATAATCGACCGGCATCCCATCGGGGGGGCACCAACATCGGATCACACCCGGTGAAAACAGGACCAGGCCGCAGCGGGATCAATTCTTGTCCGGCAAGAAGCTGTGCTTGGAACCGTACTCGAGCATCTGCCCGATGAAATCATACGGATACTCAACCTTGATATCGGTGATGACGCCTTTCGCGTCCTGCACAGGCACCAAGCGCGGCTGGATGAAACCGGCGTACGGTGCGGTGGTGATCTTCTTCGCGCGCTCGAGAACGTTCGCGTGCAAGGCCGGATCCACTTTCACACCGTAGGTCTCCACCAAGGCTTTGCCCGCCTCATAATCGCCCTGGCTCTTGATGCGCTGCACCTCACGGAGCAGATCGCCGAAAAGGGTGCGCAGTTTCTCGTAGTCGCGGATGTCATAGTAGGTATTGCCGTCGCGCACGTTCACCGCCACGACCCCGTCTTTCATCCCCTTCTCCACGACCCAAGCGCTGACCCAATGCCGGTTGCGCATGTGGGCCTCTTCAATGTCATTGCCCGGCTTCAATCGGCGCAGTTGAGCGAGCAGTCCATTGCGGATGTAGCTGTCATACTCGGCCTTCCCGACCTCCACGCTTGGCGTTACGCCCATCTCCACGAGTTTGGGGTCCATCATGTAGTACAGCGCGACCAGGTCCGCGCGCCCCTCTTCCAAGGTGCTCGCATAGTTCTTCAAGGTCGCGTCCGTCTCCCCCACGCCGGGTTCCAACTGGCCGCTGGCATGGCCGATCACTTCGTGAAGGGCGGTGTGCAGTTTGCCGGCCAAGCTGCTGTGGGCCATGGCGCGGTCGATCTCCTCCTGGTCGTTGCAGAACGCTTCCAACGCGCTCTTGCCACCGCTCTTCTCGTAGGCTTCGCTGATATTGCCCAAGCTCACGCTCTTGCTGCCGTGCGTGGTGCGGATCCAGTTCGCGTTCGGCAGGTTCACACCGATCGGGGTCGAAGGGGCCGCATCGCCCGCTTCCCCGGCCGTGTTCACGAATTTGTACGTGATGCCCACCACCTTCTTCTTCTTGTGCTGGGGCAGCAGGGGACTGTTGTCCTCGAACCACTGGGCGTTCTCCTGGATCACCCGCATGTTCTTGGTGGCAACGGGATCGGTCACTTCCACACAGCTTTCGAAGCTGCCACGCTTGCCCATGGGGTCGTTGTACACCTCTATGAAGCCCAGGATGAAATCCACCGTGCTCTCCGTGTCCTGCACCCAGGCGATGTTGAAGTCATCCCAGGTCTTCAGGTCACCCGTCCGGAAATACTCCATCAACAGGGCGATGGCCTTCTTCTGCTGTTCATTGCAGGCCACCCCCATCGCGCGCGACAGGTTGCTGTTGATCTGGGTGAGGGCAGCGCCATACATGCCTTCCGTGGTCCAAGGCCGCTCAACCAGTTTGCCATCACGCTTCACGAGCTGGCTGTTGAGGCCATAACTCAGGGGCTCTTCGGGGTTCGGCGAGCTCATGGCCGCATAGAACGCCTCTACTTCCTTCTCGGTCACGTCATCACCATAGAAATTCACCGCGCTGGACAGTTGCAGGTCCTTGGCGGCGTCCAAGCTCACCTTCTTGGCATCGATCGCCGGATCGAACATCGCATCGACCACTTCCTTGTCCAATTTCCCGCCTGCGTTCGCCAATGCACTCTCGAACCAAGCTCGCGGGAAGTCGGGAATGAACTTGTCCATACCATAGTGGTGGTGGATGCCATTGCTGAAGAAGACCTCCTTGGCGTATCCCATGAAGTGCCCCCATTCCGGCGATCCCTTGTCGCCCTTGAACCCGCCGATGATCTTTTCCAAAGCACGACGGATCGCCAGGTTGTGCTTGTAATTCTGGTCCCACATGATGTCCCTTCCCGCCAAGCCGGCCATGGTAAGGTAGTAGGCCAGCTTCTTCTCGTTCAGGGAGAGCTGGTCCCAACCGTTCACCTGGTAGCGCAGGATGCGCACGTCGGAGAACTGGTCGGTCTGCCAACGGAAAGTATCTCCGGGCGCAGCGTCACTCGCATCAACAGGCAATGCTTTGCTCTGTGACCGGACCGTATTCGCCGTGAAAAAAGGAAAGGCCAGAACGGCCAAGAACAATGCTCTCATACGAAGGGGCTTGGTGTACGGGCGAAGATAGCGCTCGGCTTTGTGCCATCGTCCCCGGTTCCCTCGGGGTCAGGCTCCGGCCTTCGACTTGCGGGCAGGCACGTCCATGTTCGCCCGTGCGACCTCCACCAACCGCTTCAACCGGTGGTAGGCAGCGAGCTGCTTGTTCGTCCGCTTCAGGTCGGCCACACTCAGTTCGTCCACGTGCAGGAGGTCCATCTTATCGGCGAGGTCGTGCAACTTCACGCGCATGGCCAAACCGTCCTGCATCACGCGTTCGATATAACCGTCGTAGTCCTCCTCCTCGCGGCGGGTGATGCAATCGAGCGCCTTCACTACGCGCGGGGGATAGTCCTTCTTCTGGATGTCCGCCAATGTGAGCGTGGAGCGCTCGAGGATGTCGTGCAGCGCTCCGAGTACCTGCTCTTCCAAGTCCTGCCCCCGCATCATCACACGCATCACATGCAGGACGTAAGGCTTGCCGAACCGGTCCAACTGGCCCTTGTGCACCTTGGCCGCCAAACGGATGGCGCTTTCCAACAGGTGGTGTTCCATGGCCGGTGGTCTACTTCTTCAAGGTGAAACGCATGTCCAGCGCCGTGGAGTCCTGGTCGAGTACCGACCAGTCGGTGCTCAACTTCATGCGCTTGGGGCCGTCCGGCTCTTTCACCATGCCCTCTGCCGCTTGCACATCGGCGATCTCTTCAGCGAAACGCACATCGAATTTGTACTTCATCATCTTCAACATGCCCTCGGCCCCAGTGCTGTCCTCACTGCCCCCGCCCATGCTGTTTCCCATTCCCTTCGTACGCCCCTTCGTTCTGGCCACCAGCGTGCTCCCGTCCCAGCGGAAGAACTCCTTCGGCCCTGTACCCGTGCTATCGGAGATGATCTCGTTGAGCGCTCCGTTCAAGGCAGCCACATCGGTGAATCGGAAGCTCAGCCGTTGGATGAACCCGTCCTTCTCCTTCTTCACCTTCACTTTGCTGATGCCGGTGATCGCTTTGAGCTTCGCGATGTTCTCGATGAGGTCCAACTTGCCCATGCCATCGCCCTTGTCCTTCGCTCCCGGCAGCCCGTTCATCAGGTCCGCCAATTCGCTCATGTCCACCACGTATTCCATGGCCCCGGAACCATCCTTCTTGAAGGTGTAGTTCTCCTCGATCGTGATGCAGCCTTGGAGGACGAGCAGAAGCGAGAGCATCGCCCATGGCAGGACTTTGCGGAAGAAGGATCCGGGATCGGACATGAGAAGAGGTTCAGCGCGCAAAATACACAGCCCATGACGCACGACACGGGTCGGCAAGAAAAGACGGAGGCCCCCGATGCGGGGGCCTCCGAAGATCCGGTGTCGATCAAGGCTCAGCGACCGAGCGGCAATTTGAAGGTGCGTTCTGCACCTGCGGTGCGCACACGAACGAAGTACACGCCCGAAGGCAGGTCCTGTGCGCTCATCGTGAGGCGCCCCATCGCCCCGCGCGCCGTGCGCTGCGCGAGTGAGCGTCCCGTGGCATCCAGGATCTCCGCCGTGATGCCTTTGGAACCGTCCACCTGCCAAAGCACGACGAACTGTGAACCCTCGCTCCATGCGGACACGCCCGCAGTGCTGGAGACCTCGATGCCCGTGCTGCCGATCAACACGTCCTGGCTGTGCACATCAGCGCATACGCCATCCAATGCCGTGAGCGTTACCGTGTAGATACCGGACTCCATGTATTGATGTACCGGCTCGCTCTCGTCGCTCGTGGAACCGTCACCGAAGTTCCATTCGTACTCCACGCCATAGGTTCCCGTATTGAAGAAGAACACGTCGCTCATGGGCACCTGGTCAGGCGTGAACTCGAACGAAGCCACTGGTCCGGTCCCTGCGGCCACCTGGATGTCCGCTACTTCCGCCGTGCATCCGTTGGCGTCGGTGATCGTCACGCTGTACGTGCCTGCCGCTGCACCGGACAAGTCCTCCGCTTGGGAGCCATCGCTCCATGCGAAGCCGTACGGTCCAGTGCCGCCCATGACCATCAGTTCAGCGGATCCGTCCGCAGCATCCGTGCAGGTAGCGGCTTGTGCTGTGGCAGCGCCGTCCAGCGGGCCGGGAGCATCGATGGACACGTCCTGGACCAACGCGCCGCAACCCGTGTTCCCTTCCACGGACAAGCGATAGCTGCCCGCCGCGAGTCCGTCGAACACGACCGGTCCTTCCACAGGGCCTTGCACCGTGACGTTCTCATCTTCATCCACCAATGAATAGGTCCAAGCACCATTGCCCGGGCCGTTGATGGAAACCGTTCCATTGTCCAGGCCGGCGCACGTGGCATTGCCCGAAGCGCTGATCACCGGTTGGCCGATGTGCAACACGAAGCGGGCGGGTTCAACGGGAGCGTTCGCATCAATGCTGAAGCTCATGCTGGCATCATCGGTGACAGCCACCGTGCTGCCTGTGAGGAGATCCTCGAACGTAAGGCATGCTCGACCACCAAGCGATGCGGCGGAGCCGAACCCGATGGTGTACTCGCCGCTGGTCGCCACGGAAACCTGGACCGGAACGTCCACTGGACCCGTGAGCTCGCCATATGCATTGATCATGAGGTCCTCCCCCGTGGTGGCCTTCGTGCTGATGAACGATGCGCTGTCGTTGCCGAAACGGAGCTTCACCATATCGGCCTGCCCGTACGCGGCTTCACCCGCGATGAAATGCACGAGCGCCTCATCCGTGGATGTTCCGGCTTGGCCATTGAGGTACATGCGGACCATCGGACGGCGATCATCCTGTTCACTGAAAATGCCGCCGTTGATCGGCTCCAACACCTTCGCGCTCTCGTCCAATGTGGCCGATGGCGCTGCTCCGGTAGCCGTCAGCCAGAAGCCTTGGCTGCTCTGGATATTCCCGTTGCAGCCGCCGGTACCGATCGAAAGCGTTTCATCCCAACCCACGTTCGCGTTCGCGCCCGGATCGTAGATGTAGTAGTTGTTCGCCACGTTGGTGAGCGTGATGTCCGTGAAATCGATCGGGGAAGGCAAGGGGTTGCCGACCAGGTTCAAACCGTCCACACCGGGGAAGCCGTTGTTCGTGTAGCTCAATGGAATGGAGAACGGCGTGCTCGCTACCGTGGGCGGCCCGCGGAGGTCGATCGTGAAGGCGGTCGTAGTGCTGAGGGTCGTGCCGCTCCATGCGGCATAACCGCGACCAGGCGTAAGGACTTCGGGGGCACCACTCACGCTCACCAATCCATCCGTGAGGGCACCACCGCTCACAGGCTCGTTGTACTTGCGGATGCTTGGCCACAATTGGGCGTTCACGTAGAAATTCGGATAGGTCGATCCTGGGAAGCCCGCTGTGTAGAAATCGTCCGTCCAATCCTGAACGATCTCCGCCGTTATGGGAGAGCTCAGCAAGCGCCAGTCGGTGACCCCTGCCGGCACGTAACGTTCAACGCGCAATTTGCTGCTGTAGCTGGCTGTGGCTGCAACCGGTCCCAAGCGCGCGGTGCCCGTGCTCGTACTGATCAGTTGTACCTCCTTGTTGTTCCCGTCGAAGTTGCCATTGTCCAGTTGCAACGTGCCCCGGATCTTCAAGGTGTTCACCGTCACTTGCGCCCCGAAGCCATCCAGGGTCATGTTGTTCACGTCGATCGTCCCCGATGAACCCGAAATGGAGGTGAGTTCGTCGCTGACCAGATCGAAGTCATCATCCGCGGACGACAATGTTCCGTCCACGTCCAAGGTGGGGCCGTTGATCTCCACGTTGCACACCCCGGCCAAGCTGAGCGATCCGCCCGTCTCCACGTTCAGGTTGCGCAAAGCGATGCTGGCGTTGCTGTTCGTGGTAACGGCGTGCGTGTTCTGCACCACCATCGTGGCGTTCTTGTTGAAGGTGACCACGCCCGGTGCGGGCAATCCGGTGCGTGCGGTGGACCATGTGCCAGTGGTCTCACTGCCATTCGAACGGCTGTAGTACACGGGCGAGCAGAGCGTCCCGGTCATCTGCACGTTGTCCAACGCCCAGATCTCGCTGGGATCATTGTTCTTCGCGATCACGCGGAGCGCGACGGAAGAGGTCCCGTTCGGGATGGTGATATTCACCGTGCTGTACCCATCGGTGGTGCGGTTGCCTCCGGCCGCCGGTCCGACATTGATGGGCGTTCCGGCCGTGGTGCTGGCCACTCCGGTTCCTGTGCTGTACCCCCACCGCGCATTGCTGTTGCCCGCGATACGCACATCCGGGTCCAGGGGAAACCCGCCACCGTTCAAATCCACATAGAACGCGATGGAATCAGCTCCATCATTGCCGTTCGCGCCACTCAGAGAAGGACTCGATACCCGGGCGCTCAGCGTGATGGAGGTCCAATCCACCGTGCTCACGGTCCCGAGATCCAGTGTTACGATACCGTTTATGACCTGCCACGACTGCGCGGCGCTCAACACGCGCTGGTTGGCGGGCGTATCACCCGCTCCCACCGTACTGCTCTGATTGCCTGCACCGGCGGTGATGCTCCAATCATCGCCCACACCACCATCGAAGAACTGCGCGAAGTCCACAGGTGCGGTCTCGTCATCATCGATGGTGAGCGTATGCGCGCTCGGGGTTCCGATGCTCGCCGTGCCGGACCCTCCTGCGATGTTCTGCAGCGTCAACACCTCCACCGCGTTCCCGTCACAAGCGCCGTTGTCCGTCACTGTGATCGTGACCGACTGGTTCGCCAGACTTCCTCCCGGAAAGTTGATCGTCTGGGTCGTGTAGCTGTTGATCCTGCCCGCAGGTCCGCTCGTGAGCGCGAGGTCTACCGTTGTGGCGACGATCGGGTCAGGGTTGGTGATGCTGAACGTCAGATTCGTGGTGCCCACGTTCTCGTTCACTGTGGAACTCGCCGATGTGGCGCGCACCATCGTATAAGCACGACCGGTGATGCTGATGTCATCCAGTGCGAATTCGTCCCACGCTGCTCCTACGACCACATCAGAACCCACCCAACGCACGTAGAAATACTGGCCGTTGGGAACGTACACCCCACCGATGGACGTGCTGCGGGCATTGGCCACCCACGCCGCACCGGTGGCTGCTGCAGGAGACGTCACATTCTGTGAAGCGACATGCGTGAACGTCGTATTGTCGTCGCTGTAGTAAAGATCGAATGAGCTCGATGATGCCTGGTCGTTGCGATAGAAGACGTTGTACGCCACATCGAACGTGGTCAGCGTGCTTCCGGTGTTGTTCTGTATGCGCAAGGTGACCCCGCCCGAAGTGAAGTCGGTCGCGTTCGGTTGGATGCCCAAGGCTCGGCCAGTGATACCGGCCCCGCCAAAGGAATAGATGCCGCCCACTGAGACGGCCGCGTTACCGGGCGCTGTGGTGCCACGCCGGAAATCGGTACCCGCCGTGATCTGTGTGCCTCCATAGGCCAAGCTACCATCGCTGAATCCCGAGATCACCCAAGCATCACTGTCCAACCGCCCATTGATGGGCGTAGGCTGGAATCCACCGCCCGCCCATACTCCGCTGCCCACGCCGCCCACGGTACCGTCGAAATTGACCGTGTAAGCCGTGTTCACCGCCGCCACATTGAGCTGTGCGGAGGTCCGTAGGAACATCAGGGCCATGGCAAGCGCCAAGGGGCCTCGCAGGCTACGGATGGAATTCTCAAGGAACGGGTACTGCTTGTTCATCGCATGTCAGGGATTCGCGGCCGGAACTCGCCGCATTCTCAATGGGTTTCGTAGAGTGTTCAAACATAGCCACGGCCCTCGGACCGCAGGACCCACGAGCGGACAGGTTTTCCACAAAGGATCCCGCACCTCACTCCGCCGTAGCGGCTACGCGAAGGCGAGGCTGATCAAGGCCGGAGATCACAAGGCCAGCCGCCCCTGCTGTTCGATGCTCATGCGCAACTGCCCCACTTCCTTCTGCAGCACCAGCACGCTCCGGGCAAGCTCATCCCGCGTCAGGTTCGGTTCGGGCAGTTCCTGGCTGATGAAGTGTACGAACTTCCAGATCTCCAGCACGTTGCCCACTTCCACCTCATAGGGCGGGTACACCGGATTGGTGCTGCACAAGAGCAGTGTGCCCTTCTCCTTCAGCTTGTTGTAGACCACCTTGAAGACGATGCCATCATCCTTGGTGACCACGATGTAAGGCTGACCGTCCCGGATCATCTGCCAGTTCTGCACGTATTCGCCCGTTACCCAGGAGCCGTTGCCCACCGGCGGCATGCTGTCCCCGCTGATCTGGAAGGTGCGGTACTTGCGGTCCCGCCCCAGGAAGGGCATCTGGAAGGTGGGCAGCACACTGATGTACTCCGGATCGGCATAGCCCAAGGCATAGCCCGCGCGCGCCTTCTCCGGCACCAGCTCGATGTTCTCCTCATTGTCCCGGCTTACCGTGGTGGCCAGCACGCGCAAGCGCCTGCCGTCCATGTCCACATCCCCGCCCCGCTCCAAGATACCGAGCTGGCTTTCGCTCAGCTGCGTGAGGTCATGCTTCAGCAGCTTGTCCACGCTGATCTTGAAGTACGTGCTGATGCGGATCAGCAGGTCGAGGTTGGGCTCGGCGCTGCCATTCTCATAACCGCTCCAGCTCGACCGTTTCACCTCGAGGGCGATGGCGGTTTCCTCTTGGCTGCGCCCTCTGCGGCTGCGCAGCAATTTGATGTTCGCTCCGAATGTGGTGTTGCCTGCCATGGGTCCTTGGTCTTAGCGTTCGTCCTGCTTGTATCCGATGCGCTGCCGGGGCTGCTCCGGCGCGGGTGTCAACATTTCACGGATGTGATCGAAGAGGGTGCCGATGTCCTCATCGTGCGCGGCGACCTTCTCCTCGATGCGCTCCAGCTTGTGAAGGATGTCCTGATGGGTGAAGACCATCTCCCGCATGCGCACGAGCAACTCGATGATCCGGATGCTCATCTGGACGGCCCGCTCGCTGCGGAGCACATTGGCCAGCATGAGCACGCCATGCTCCGTGAAGGCGTAAGGCACTGAACCTCCGGCGTATGTATGGGATGGTATCGCAAATTGCGATACCACCTCGCGTAACTCACTGGCCGTCAGCTGGAACATGAAACTTTTCGGGAACCGCTCCAAATTCCTCTTCACCTGTTCACGCAAGCGGAACGGCTGCATGCCATAGAGCTGGGCCAAGTCCCGGTCCAGCATCACGCGTTGGCCACGGATCAGCAGGATCCGCCCCGTGATCTCTTGGTCGGCCAGCACAGCCTCCATCCTATTTCCAGCGCTGGTGCTCATACGGATCGCCTCTTGACTATTTTACCGACAGCTTTGTGACGGTTTCCGCGTCAAATGTATATCCGACTTTGAACTTTCCAAATCCTGTGGCCCCGTGTTCCTGAACTGCCATAGCTGGTTCAGCTTCAAGTATGGGGTGATGAAACCCGAGACCTTGCTGGAAGAAGCGGCGAAGGCCGGTGTGCGCACGCTCGCACTCACCGATATCCATTGCACGGCGGGCATCCCGGATCTCGTACGCGATGCGGAGACACGCTTCGGTGTGCGACCGGTAGCGGGGATCGAATTCAGGCAGGGCCCTCGCCTCCTCTACGTCGGTATCGCCGCGAACAACGATGGCTTCCAGCGGCTGAACGAATTGTTGAGCCCACATCTATTGGATGGCGACGCGCTGCCGGAACGAGCGCCCGAACTGGACGATGTGTTCTTCATCTATCCGTTCACCAACGCTCCGCAACAGCTCCGCCCCAACGAGCGTGTCGGCATCAAACCTTCCGACCTCACACGGCTGCCCTTCAGCCCGTGGGCGAAACGGCCCCAAGACCTCGTTGCGCTCCTGCCCGTGACCTTCCGCCACAAGCGCGACTTCAACGTGCATCGCTTGTTGCGCACCGTGGCGAAGAACACCGTGGTGAGCATGCTGCCTCCGGAAGAACTCGCTTCACCGGATGAGTGCTTCCGCAGCGAAGAAGAAGTGCGCAGGATCTACCGCGACTTCCCGATGCTGGTGGACAATGCCGTGCATCTGCTTGAACGATGCGGCATCGCGTTCGACAAGAGCGACAAGACCCGAAAGGCGTTCAGTGCGAACGAGGCCGAAGACCGTGAGGTGCTCCACAGCGACACGCTCGCAGGCCTGCGCTACCGTTATCCGAATGCCAAGCCAGAGGTGACCCAGCGTATGCGCTACGAGTTGAAGGTGATCGAAGAGATGGGCTTCATCAGCTACTTCCGGATCAACCAGGACATCGTCAACTACGCGCGCAGCCGCGGCTTCTTCCATGTGGGGCGAGGCAGCGGCGCGAACAGCCTGGTGGCCTATTGCCTGCGCATCACCGACGTGGACCCGATGGAACTCGACCTCTATTTCGAGCGATTCATCAACCCTGCGCGCAAGAAGCCGCCGGACTTCGACATCGACTTCAGTTGGAAGGACCGCGATGAGATCTTCAAGTACGTATTCGCGAAGTACAATGGTGAGCGGGTCGGCGACATCCACGCGGCGCAGATCGCCACATACGCCACCTTCCAATGGCGCGGCGCGATACGTGAACTCGGCAAGGCCGTCGGGTTGCCACCGGGCGAGATCGACGCGTTGAGCGACGGCGACAGCAATCACTACCGTGATCAACGTCGTGTGCCCGATGGCGCGAAGGGCGAACTGGACAAGGTGGCGCGCGCCGTGATCGACCATGGCCAGCATCTCATCGGCATGCCTCATCACCTCGGCATCCACGCGGGCGGTATCGTGATCACCGAGAAGCCGGTCACGCATTTCACGGCGCTGCATCGCCCGCCGAAGGGATTCCCGGTCACGCAATTCAGCATGCTGGAGGCGGAGGATCTCGGCCTGCACAAGTTCGACCTGCTGAGCCAGCGTGGATTGGGGCACATCCGCGAAGCCGTGGAGATCCTGGAGAACAAGGGCGAACATATCGACATCCATGACATCCAGCGGTTCAAGCAGGATCCCGCGATCAAGGAACTGATCCAAGTGGGCAACACCATCGGCTGCTTCTATGTGGAAAGCCCGGCCATGCGCATGCTGCTGAAGAAATTGGAGGTGGATGATTACCTGGGACTCGTCGCGGCGAGCAGCATCATACGGCCCGGTGTGGCCGAGAGCGGCATGATGCGCGAATACCTGCTGCGGCACCATGACCCCGAGCGCAGGAAGCTGGCGCCGAAGCGGCTGCTGGAGATCATGGAAGAGACCTACGGTGTAATGGTCTACCAGGAAGATGTGATCAAGGTGGTCGTCCAGTACGGCGGATTGAGCTTGGAAGAAGCCGACCAGGTGCGCCGCGGCATGAACATCCGCTACCGCGACCGGCCGGAGTTCAAACTGGTGGAGCAGAAGTTCTTCGACAACTGCAAGGCGTCCGGCTACCCGCCCGGTGAAGCCGAAGAGATCTGGCGGCAGATCCAAAGCTTCGCCAGCTTCAGCTTCGCGAAAGGGCACAGCGCCAGCTACGCGGTGGAGAGCTACCAGAGCCTTTACCTCAAAGCCCACCATCCGCTCGAGTTCCTCGTGGGAGTCGCGAACAACTTCGGCGGATTCTATCACACGGAATTCTATCTGCACGAGGCGAAGCGCGCCGGTGCGACGATCGAAGCGCCGTGCATCAACACCAGTGAGGAGCTGTGCTCATTGCATGGGAAGCGGATCTTCCTCGGCCTGGGCAACGTGAAGAGCCTGGAGAACGAGACCGTTCAATTGATCCTGCACGAGCGCCATCGTCATGGACCTTTCCTCGATCTTCAGGACCTATTGAAGCGCGTGCCCTTGCATGTGGAGCAGGCGCGCATCCTTGTCCGCGCCGGTGCATTGCGCTTCGCGGGGAAGAGCAAACCTTCCTTGTTGTGGGACCTGACGCTGCTGCACCGGCCAGCAAGCGTCAGCAGCGACGGCGACCTCTTCATCACCAAGGTCGAAGAACCCAAGCTGCCCGACCTGCAGCACTACCCGCTCGCCGATGCCTACGATGAGTTGGAACTGCTCGGCTTCCCGCTCTGCGATCCGTTCACGTTGGTGGACTACGGAAATGATGCGACCGCAACGGCGCAACGACGCGACGGTCACGCCACGCCCTTCATCCTGAAACGCGAAATGCACCGGTACGTCGGCCAGCGGGTGCAGATGCTCGGCTACCTGATCCATGTGAAAACCACGGACACGCGCCACGGGCAGCGCATGACCTTCGGCTCCTTCATCGATACCGCCGGTGACTTCTGGGACAGCTCGCAATTCCCCGATGTGGCCGCGCGCTATCCGTTCCGAGGGCGCGGTGTGTATCGCCTCACCGGTACAGTGGAGGAAGAATTCGGGCACGTGGCCTTACGCACCCAGCACTTCGAGAAGTTGCCGTGGAGGCCTGATCCGAGGTATGGGAACAAGTAGCATCGAAAGGCGCCGCCACTACTCCACCTTCTTGAAGTTGTCCGTCATCACGCGATCGAAGAACAGGTTGTCGCGGTCGATCACTGCTTGCATGGGCTTCTCGTCCACGATGAAGGTCAACGTGTTCAGACCGGACTTCAGTCGCACGCGCTTCTGCAGGAGCGGCACGTCGTTCTTCGACTTGTCGGCCTTCTTCCCGAACTTGGGGTAACGCAGAATGCTCACGTCCATCCAGTCGTTCATCGCCGCTGGCGTTTCGCGACCCAAGGAATCGGCGTAGTTCTTCTCGCCGAGCAGTTCGAGCTTCACCTCGTAGGTGCTATCGGGCAACATGCGCGCGGTGGCCTTTTCCACCCGGTTGTTGTAGAGCGTGATCTTCTTGAAGCCATCGATGAGCAGATACTCCAGGCTGTCCGGCATCACCTTCTCCAGCTCACGGTACATGTCCAGCGCGGTGGGGTACGGCGGCTCGGCGTAGGCGAAGGTGTCTACCAGCGTCTTGAACGCCTTGTTCAAACTGTCCTCGCCGACGAAATCCCGCAGGCAGTAGAGTATCACACTGGCCTTGTTGTAATGGATGTAGCCCTGATTCTCCACTTCGATCAACGGCACCTCCTTCACTTCCTCGGTCCCGCGCGAACGCTGGTAGTTGTCGCTCTCCAGCTTCAGGAACTTGCGCATGTGGTCGCGGCCGTACTCGTTCTCCATCACCATCAGCGCGCTGTACTGGGCCATGCTCTCGCTCAGCAAGGTGCTGCCCTGCATGTCCGCCCCGATCACCTGGTGCGCCCACCACTGGTGCCCCATCTCGTGCGCCACCACATAGAACACCATGTCGATGTCCGTGGTGTCGCTCAGGTCGGCGATGAAACCGATGGCTTCGCTGTACGGCATGGTGCCGGGGAACGCCTGCGCGAAGGTCTGGTAGCGCGGGAACTCGATGATGCGCGCCTGCTTGTGCCGGTAAGGACCGAAGTGCTCGCTGTAGTACGCCAGTGACTTCTTGATGCCGTTCGCCATGCGCGGCACGTTCTCCGCGTGCGTCGGGTGGTAGTAGACCTCAACATCCACTTGCTCCCCTGAGCCCGTCAAAGGGCTCCACTTTTCGCGATGCACCTCGTAGCGCGCGCTCATGAACGAATAGAAGTTCATGCTCTTGTGGTCGACCACGTACTCGAAGTAATGACGCCCGTTCTCCTTCCAGTCGCGCTTCAATGAACCGGGCGCGATGGCGATCTGGTCCTCCGATGTGCTGATCACCGTGCGCACGTTCACCCAATCGCTGTTGCCCACCAGATAGGTCTGCATTCGCTTGGATGGATCCTCAGAAAGTCTCGGCATACGCTCCTTGGGCGGCAGGTCATGGTCCTTACGGTCGCTCTTGTCCTGCAGTTCGAAGTCTGGGCTGTACCCGATGCGCGGCAGCACGTCCATGTTGTTGAAGAAGGTGCCGTTCGCGTTCAGCTGCATCACGCTCACCCGGTTCTCGAAGCCCTTCTGCTCGTGCGAGGCGATGACCTTGAAATGGAGATCTGCACCGGGCGCAAGCGGCTGGGCCAGCTTGTAGATGCGGTAGTTGACGCGGTCATCGTTCACCACCAGTGCCGCGTTCGGCAGTTCGATCTCCTGCTCGATGCCTTCGCCCAGCAACAGATGCAACGAATCGATGGGCGCATTGCCCTTGTTCCGCACCGTGACCTCCGCAACGCTCTTCAGGCTCCGCGTCCCGGGATCCAGGTCGATGGTGAAGTTGATGTCCGTGAAGTGCGGTTGCAGGATGCCCTCGTACTTCTTGTAGGTCTTCTCGTAATGGACGGCATCCTCTTCGTCCTCATCATCGCTCCTGACCTCGTTCAGCACTTTGGTGTTGTAGTAGTTCCATGAACCGAGCGCGACCCAGGCCAGCAGCGCCGGCAGCGCGAGCCACTTGCTGCTCATCCAACGCGCACCCGCGAGCCTCAACCGCCAACGCATTGTCGTCTCCTTGCCACGCACTTGGAAGAACAGCGCCAGCACCAACAGCACCGCGGCGAATGCCCACCAGTAGGCCTTGAACCAGACCCAACCTTTCAGCGCGGTCCCGTAAGCGTTCATGTCCGAATACTCGATCCGTGGCGCCGTGTTGAACACGACCAGATGACTGCTCACATCCATCGCGTTCCACACCAGCAGGTTCAGACCGAGGATGATCAGGAACACGGCGTAGCCCGCGTACTTGTTGTTCACCAGGATATGGATGAGGAAGGAAAGCGCCGCTTGCACACCGAAGTAGAGGATGCCCGGCAGGATATAGTACCGCAGGTATATGGAAGGTTCCACGTGCGTGTACCCCTTTATCAATTGGAACAGCATTCCGCCGAAGGCGGTGATCAACAGCACGCACAGCAACAGCAGCAACAATGCCGTGTACTTGGCGATGAGCCCGAGTCCGAGCGGGATCGGTGTGGCGTCGTGGATCTCATCCAACTTGGGCTCGCGCTCCTTCCACACGAGCAGGCCGCTGTAGAAGACGATCAGGATCGCGGTGAACAGTCCGAAGCCGCCGTCGATCACATCCACCACATGGTAGGTGACGGGATAGATCGTGTTCTCGTAGAGCGAGGTGGAGAACCACAGGTTCAAGAACATGTTCAACAGGCCGATGACCGTGACCAGGATGAACGCAGTACCCTTCACCATGCCCGTGAAGTCCGCCCACGCGATCCTGCGGAATTGGCGCCAACGCGCCCCGGTGCCGTACTCCTTGCGCACGGACGGCACAGGTGTGGTGGCCGCTTGAAGCGCTGCCATGTCCGGAACTGGATCCACGGCGGGAGCTTTGGTCGCGCGGTCCGTGAAGCTGAAACGCCAGTAACCGAAAAGGAAGACGCCGGCGGAAACAGCGAGCCAGAGCAGCCGGTTCAACAGGAAGACGCCGTGCATCGGAAGCAGCAAGGTGTTCTTGTCGTCCACGGTCCAGTAGCGCGTGACCAGTCCGAACGCCGTTCCCCCGAATGGATCGAGGAGTGAGGCGAGCGTCTGGTTGTCCATCTCGCCCATCAGGCTGCCCGCCACACCACTGCCCACCATGATCACCACCGCCGTGATGAAAGCCGCCACTGTGCTGCGCACCAGTATCGCCACGGAGAAAATGACCGCTGCGGAGAAGAGGATATTCGGCACCGTCAGGTAGAGGAACGCCTGCAAATGCGCCATGAGGTTGTTCGGCCCGAGCTTCTCCGGATCGAGCCACCACATCCAGGTGCCCACGATGATGCCTAGTGAAACGCCGAGCATCGGCAATGTGGCCACCAAGGTGCTGCCCAGGAAGCGGCTCAGCAGGTATTGCCGCTTCTTCAGCGGCGTGCTGAACATGATCTGGTGCGTGTTGTTCGCGAAATCCCGGATGGCGCTCGCGTTCACGAAGGCCGTCACCATCAGCAGCCCGAAGAAGGCCAACACGGAGTAGTAGGTGAAGACCTTGTAGGGCGCATTGTACTTCACGTTCGCCAGTTCGGCGCCCACCTGCACCTCGTCGATCACCAGGCTCAAGTAGCTGACCAGCGCGAACAGGAAGAAGAAGATGTACACCATCGGCTGCTTCAGCCAATGGCGCAGTTCGATCACGAACAACCGCCAGGTCATGCCGTTACCGTGTTGAGCGCCCCGTTGATGTGGCTGAAGAACACGTCCTCCAGTGTCGCCTCGGTGGCGGTGAATCCGTCCTGCGGATGCGCTTCGCTGTAGATGTGGATGGACGGCCGACCGCTGATGAGCTTGTTGCTGATCATACGGTACTTGTCATTGTGCGCGCCCAGTTCATGCTTGGCGATGCTCTTCTCCCAGATGCGGCCCTTCACCGCATACAACGCGTCATTCGGTGCACCGGCGAACAGCAGCTGCCCTTTGTTGATGATGGCCATGTTGCTGCACAGCTCCTGCACGTCCTGCACGATGTGCGTGCTGAGGATCACCACCACGTTCTCCCCGATCTCCGTGAGCAGATTGTAGAAGCGGTTGCGCTCGCCGGGATCCAGGCCCGCAGTGGGCTCGTCCACGATGATGAGCTTGGGCTCGCCGATCAACGATTGCGCGATGCCGAAGCGCTGTTTCATACCGCCACTGAAACCGGCGATGCGGCGCTTGCGATGCTCCCACAGGTTCACCTTCTGCAAGAGCGCTTCCACCACAGCCTTGCGTTCACTGTTGTCGATCACGCCTTTCAGCAGCGCGATGTGGTCCAGCATCTGGTAGGCGCTCACACGTGGGTACACGCCGAACTCCTGTGGCAAATAGCCCAACACTTTGCGTACCTCATCCTTCTGCCCCAGCACATCGATATCACCCAGCCGCGCGGTGCCGCTGTCCGCCTCCTGCAGCGTGGCGAGAATGCGCATGAGCGTGCTCTTGCCCGCACCGTTCGGCCCCAGCAGCCCGAACATGCCCGTGGGGATGGTGAGGCTGACGTTGTCCAGCGCTTTCACGCCATTCGCGTAAGTCTTGCTGAGGCCTTGGATGACGAGGTCCATAGTGGTGGGATCGGTGATGGGCGAAGATGCCGGAATACCCCGTGCTCTTGGACCCGATCACATGAACGGTTGGCTGATGACTTGTCCGGCGAGGATCCTTCCACCCCATCGCACCGGACCACGGCGGCTATTTTCGCCCCCCCCCCGCTAGCGCGGGATGAAACACATGCGTCCACTCCTGTTTCCGCTCGCTCTCGTTGCTTTCGTTCAACTCCATGCCCAGGATTGGGATTGGGCCGTTGATGCCGGTGGTGCAGGCAATACGGACTTCTGCTGGGGTATCGCCACGGACAGTCACGGCAACGCCTATTGGGCAGGCAGCATCAGCGGCACGGCGGACTTCGGGTGTAGCACCGTTTCCCCACCCCAGATCGCTGGCGTGCTGGCCAAGTATGACAGTACGGGCGCGTGCCAATGGGCCACCGGCATCACCGTCAACTTCAACGAGGCTTGGGCTTACGGTATAGCGATCGATGCGCAGGACCACATCTACGTCACCGGCAGCTATGACGGCAATGCGACCTTCAACAACGGCGTCACGCTGAACTCGCTAGGCTCCGACGACATCTTCTTGGCGCGCTACGACACCGAAGGCAACTGCATCTGGGCGCGCAGGGCCGGAGCCAGTGGTGCGAACGATGAAGCCCGTGCTGTGGCCGTGAACGACAGCGGCGATGTGTTCATAACGGGCTTCAGTGGTGGCAATACCATCACGTTCGATACCATCAGCATACCGAATCCCAGCAACTACCGGCAGATCGTGATCGCGTGCTACGACAGTACCGGTGCGGTGCAATGGGCGAAGGCGAGCACGGGGAATACGCAGGCCAGATCCTCCCGGGCGATCAGCATCGCGAATGATCGTCTGTACATCACCGGACAGGTCGGTACCGCCGCTACAACGTTCGATGGCGTCCTCATCTCCGCCGATCCTATCGGCACCGCGATCTACGTGCTCGCTTGCGATCTCGATGGCAACGCACTTTGGGCCAATGCCTTTGGGTCGGGCGATCACGAAGGCCTGGGCATCGCCGCGGATACGCTCGGGAACCTTTTCGTCAGCGGTCGCTTCTGGGGAACGATCCATCTGCCCAACGGCGATTCGCTCGTGAGCGCTTCTTCCAACGACGACATCCTGTTGATGCTCCTTGATACCGCCGGTGGGTTCCATTGGGCGCAGCGTGCCGGATCGTTGCAACGGGATGTGGGTTGGGGTGTGGAGACGGATGGCTTGGGCAACGTGTATGTCGCGGCGCACTTCCAACAGACCATCGACTTCTTGGGCACGCCGCTCACTTCCTTCGGCGAAGAAGACATCATCGTGGCGCGGGTGGACCAATGGGGAACAGCCGCTTGGGTAAAGCAAGGCGGTGCGTTCGCACGGGATGTGGCGATATCCATCCACAGGAGCGATGTGGGCTCGCGACCCCTCTACACAGGCGGCTATTACTGGGGCACCGTCACGTATGGCAGCAGCACCATCGACGATGTAGCGAACGGCGATGCGATGATGATCCGACTCTCGGACACCACAGCGACCGACTTCTCCACGACCGTGCATCCGCTCACTGAGGATGACGGACTGTTGCTCTTTCCTTCACCGGCTTCCGATCATCTCTTCCTCCGTGCCGCACGACGGATCAGCGGGATGTGGATCGTTTCGTCACTCGGTGTTTGTACGCCTGTGCGGTCCGACGCCTCGGGAACGATCGACATCCGGCCGCTCGCCACTGGCGTGCATGTTCTTCGCGTGGCGTTGAACGATGGTCGTGTGATCGGCAAACCGTTCGTGAAGGAGTAGCGTTCGCCTGTTCGCCAACTGCAGCGAGGGACTTGTCCAAGGGAAAGCAAGCTTCAAGACGCAAGTCTCAAGACACAAGATCCAAGCTTTCGAGGACTTCATCAACCTTGATAATTGAAGCTTGTATCGTGTGTCTTGAAGCTTACTAACTCCGCCTGTTCGCCAACAGGATCGGTGCCTGCCCATTGAAGGGGTTGTCCATCCTGCCGATGCTCTGCGCTTCCATGCCGCTGGCGCGCATCACCGTGCGATCACCGAAGCGCTTGCGGATCCTGTCCATGGCCTGGTAGAGGTTCATGGCCTCCTGCGTGTCCGTGAACGCATCCATCTGGTGGCCACCGCCCACGAGGTGGCTGAAGCGCACACCGATCAAGCGGATCCGCTGGCGGCGATCGTTGAGCGCACGGAACAGGTCATGCACGATGGGCAGGATGACGTGATCGCAGGCCGTGTAGCCGATGCGCTGCTGGCGCGTGTGCGTGTTCATGTCGGCGTAGCGGATCTTCACGGCCACGCAGCTGGTGAGCTTCTCGCCCATGCGCAACTGGAAGGCGAGACTTTCCGCCATGGCGGTGAGCATGCCGTGCAGCTTCGCCATATCGATGGTGTCGCGCTCGAAGGTGCGCTCCGTGCTGATGCTCTTGCGCTCGTGCCAGGAGATCACCGGGCTGTCGTCGATGCCGTTCGCCTTCCGCCACAACACCGGGCCGTGCTCGCCGAGCAAGCGGTACATCAGGTCCACCGGCAACTCCTGCATCGTCTGGATCTTCGCCACGCCCATGCTGCGCAGCAAGTGCGAGGTCTTCTCCCCCAAGCCGGGTATATTCTCGATCGGCATCGGCGCGAGGAAGGGTTTCTCCGTGCCCCGCTCCACTTCCATCTGTCCGTTCGGCTTCGCCTCGTTGGTGGCCACTTTGCTCACCGTCTTGTTGATGCTCAGCCCGAAGCTGTTCGGCAGC
The DNA here is from genome assembly GCA_044224725.1 of Flavobacteriales bacterium. Classification (GTDB taxonomy): domain Bacteria; phylum Bacteroidota; class Bacteroidia; order Flavobacteriales_F; family PHOS-HE28; genus PHOS-HE28. The sequence goes on along the minus strand of JBGAJW010000035.1, from coordinate 9,444 downwards.
CCCGTCTCCCTGCTGATGCTCTTGCGCAGCTCCGTGGCCAGTTTCATCGCACCGTAGAATTTCTCCGTACCGGTGAAGTCCACGTAGAATTCATCCACGCTGCTCTTCTCGAAGAGCGGCACCTTCTCGCGGATGATCTCCGTGACCTCGTCGCTCTTCTTCATGTACTCCCCGCTGTTGCCGCGCAGGATGATGGCTTCGGGGCACAACTGCTTCGCCATGCGCATGGGCATCGCGCTGCGGATGCCGTACTTCCGCGCTTCATAGCTGCACGAGGCCACCACGCCGCGGTCGCTGTCCGCTCCGATGAGCACGGGTTTGCCCTTCAGCTCCGGATGCGCGATGCATTCCACGCTCACGAAGAAGCTGTCGAGATCGAGGTGGAGGATGTTGCGGTCCATGTTCCGGATCGACGGGATCCCTGTCGATCCGCTGGGCTATAAGGTAATGGGGACGGACCACTGACGAACAACAACTTCCAAGGCGGGCAACTCCCCCACCTTTACCCCATGAAGCGGAGAACATGGATGATAGGTGGATGCTTGGCCGGGATCTTCGCCGTGATGACCATGGATTCCTGCAAGCATGGCCAATGCGATTCGGGCGAGGCCAGCGTGCATGGCAGCAGCCGCAGCCATAACCAAGGCAAGAACTGCCAGCATTGCCACCGACCGGATGGGGAAGTCTGCTGGCTGGTGGGCGGCACCGCTTACGATAGTCTCACCGGCAATACCTCGGCGAACGTCACGGTGCGCCTTTACACCCAGCCCAACGACAGCGGTGAACTACGGCTCACGTTGGAAGGTGATGCGATCGGCAACTTCTACACGTCCGAGGATCCAGACCTGAGCGCAGGGCTCTACCCTACTGTTACGACGGCGAACGGACACACCAGCCGCATGGAGGAACGCATCACGACCGGGGCATGCAACAGTTGCCACGGGGTGACCACCGAAAAGATCCGGGTACACTGAGCACCGGTTCACTTCAACCTCTCCCACCACTTCTCGGACGAAGACGTGTCCAATGCTGTGATGATGCGCCCGATGCGCGGCGTCAGCAAGGGCAGTCCCAGTTCCTCCGCCTTCTTCGTGATGCGCCCGATGGACTCCTTCCACGGGTGTAGGCCCAAGGCGAACTTTCCCCAGTGGATGGGCATCAGCACGGTGGTGCGCAGATCCAACGCCGCCTGTGCGGTCTGCTCCGGGAACATGTGGATCTCCGGCCAATACTCGCTGTACGCACCGCATTCCAACAAGGCCAGATCGAAGGGACCGAAGCGCTCTCCGATCTCCTTGAAGGTGGGCGAGTAACCGCTGTCCGCGCCGAAGTAGATGCGCTTGTTCCTCCCCTGAAGAACGAACGAGCCCCACAATGTGCTGAAGCGGTTCGTCATGCTGCGGCCTGTGAAGTGGCGCGAAGGCGCGAACGTGAGTTTGACGTTGCCGACTTCAACCGGCTGCCACCATTCCAACTCCGTGATGGAAGAAGAGGGTACGCCCCACTTCTCCAAGTGTGCTCCGACACCGAGCGCCGCGATGAAGCGCAAACCCTGTTGTGAACGTTGCGTCACGAACTCCTTCATCGTCTCATAGCACAAATGATCGTAGTGATCATGTGAAAGAAGTACGACATCCACATGCGGCAGGAGCTCCACCCGCATGTGCTCGGTATAGGCGAACCGCTTCGGCCCCGCGAACGTGAAGGTGCTCGCACGTTCACCGAAAACGGGATCGGTGAGGAAGGTCACGCCATCGAGCTTGATCAGCACGCAGGAATGACCGAACCAGCAGATGGCCACCTCGCTATCAGGGATCTTCTCCCACGCCGCACGATCGAACGGAACAACGGGGATCACCTGCGCCGGCTCACGGCCGTCGGCACCGCGAAGCATCGTCCACATCACCTTCAGCATGGTGCTCATGGGCATGTTCATGTCCGTAGGCACCAGGTTGTGCAACTGACCGTCCCGGTAGTTCCGCAGAGCCTGGATGCGCTTCAATCGTTCACCAGCAGGGTTGCTACCGATGCGCGGTGCCAACCGGAAATACAGCAGCATCCAGACCACCAAAGCGATGATGAGTGCGAGCAGGCCCCAGAGAATGATCATCATGGAAAGGAATGAGCGGCGCAAAGATCGACCGCCCCCCTCTCCGAACGTGGACGTTCATCCATGCCGCTTACCTTTCATCCATCCCGACATTAAATCATGGCCATCAAGACCTCCTCCTTCACCCAACAAGTGACGTTGAACGCAACGCCACAAGCGATCTACGAACTCCTGATGGACTCGAAGGCGCACACGAAGCTCACGGGTGCGAAGGCGAGAATCTCGACCAAGGACGGTGGCGCATTCGAGGTGTATGATGGCTATGCCTTCGGGAAGAACATCGATCTGCTGCCGGGCAAGCGCATCGTGCAGTCCTGGCGAGCGAAAGAGGACAAGTGGCCCGCCGATCATGACTCCATCATCGTCTTCGAACTGAAGGCGCTCGGCAAGGGTCGCACGAAACTGGTCTTCTCGCATCGCGAATTACCCGCAGCACTGGCGAACGACTTCAAGCAAGGTTGGACCGATTTCTATTGGACGCCACTGAAAGCGATGTTCAACAAGTGAACGTGAACGGGGCAGGTCCGGATGAGTTCCTGATCACATCACCCCTCGCTCCTTCCCTGAAGCCAATGTCCTTCTCACAACTGGAATAGTAAGGCCACCTGAACCGTTCCGATCGTCAAGCTGTCGGTTTGTCCCCCAAACTACTCAACCATTCTCGGACGTCATCGCGAGGCGGCTTTGCGCCGAAGCGATCCACGCACCCGGGAATGGATCGCTTCCTCATGTGCTTCGCACCCTGCGTAAGTCCGCTGACGCTGAATGCCGGGGACGGCTCGCGATGACGAACGCGGGGCGAGATCAGTGGATCCCAGCAGCGGCCAAGTAGCGCTCCGCATCCAGCGCGGCCATGCATCCGGTGCCAGCGGAAGTCACGGCCTGGCGGTAGACCTTGTCGGCGGCATCACCGGCTACGAAGACCCCGGGGATCTTGGTCTTCGTGGTATCCGGCAAGTGCTTCAGGTAGCCGGCCTCGTCCATGTCCAACCACGTGGTGAAGAGGTCCGTGGCCGGCTTGTGGCCGATGGCGATGAAAAGGCCGGTGACAGCGAGCTGGCGTTCCTCGCGCGTCACGTTGTTCACGGCGATGATGCCTTCCACGCCATGCTCTCCGAGCACATCCTTCACTTCGGTATTGTAGAGCACTTCGATCTGCGGCGTGTTCTCCACACGGTGTACCATGGCCTTGCTTGCGCGGAATTCGTTCTTGCGCACGAGCATGTAGACCTTGGGGCAGAGCTTGGCGAGGTAGGTGGCCTCTTCGCAAGCCGTGTCGCCCGCGCCCACCAAGGCCACGGTCTGGCCACGGAAGAAGAAGCCGTCGCACACGGCGCACGCCGTAACGCCACCGCCGAGGTCGCGCAAGCGGATCTCGTTGGGCAGTCCCAACCACTTCGCGCTGGCACCGGTGCTGATGATCACACTGTCCGCATGGATCTCCGTCTTCTCATCCACCCACACTTTGTGCACCGGACCGGTGAAGTCCACCTTGGTGACCCAGCCGCTGCGGATGTCGGTCTCGAAGCGCTTGGCCTGCGCCTTCAGGTCCTCCATCATCTCAGGACCGGTGCGGCCATGGGGATAGCCCGGGTAGTTGTCGACCTCCGTGGTCTGCGTGAGCTGGCCACCGGGCATGGGGCCTTCGTAGAGCACCGGTTTCAGGTCGGCGCGTGCGGCATAGATGGCGGCGGAATAGCCGGCGGGCCCTGATCCGATGATCAGGCATTTGACGTGTTCGGGCGAGTCGCTCATGGGTCTCATCCCGATCGCTTCGGGAGAAATGGGCCGCGAAAATAGGTCGCGCTTGCACCCGGGCCGTGACGTCCGTCACACCGCATAGGACCTATTCGCAAGCGAGCGTATCGTAGTAGGCCGCCCAGCCTGCCCAGATGCCGAGACCGCCGTCGATGTTACCGCGCGCATTGGCGGGGGTGCTGAAGATGTCGCCTTGGCTCCCCACGTTGTTGTCGTAGGTCATGTAGAAATCGGCCTCCTTCAGTCCCATGCTCACCAGCTTCATCACCACGGAATCACCGCGGAGGAAGAAGCCTGCGGTCTCGTCCTCGCTGTTGTCCGTGAAGGGAGATCGGCCGCGCACGGCGAAGAGGTCCACGGTGAGTCCGTTGAGGTACTTGTCATTGAAGGTGGTGCCCAAGGGCGAGATGAATCGGCTGTCCTCGATGAAGTCCGGATCAGCGGAATAGTAGCGCCGGGCGTAGTGCCGATAGCCGTTCCCCATCGTGTCCGGATCCGTTAGCCTTCCCCAGATGTAGCCGCTGCTGTCATCGTCCGCATCCTGCTCCGCCAAGCGCCACCAAGTGGAATCCCACGGCACCACGTTCGGGATCTTCGTTACGGCCGAACAGGTCTTGCCGTCAGCGGCGATATTCAAAGTATACGTGCGGCCGATCACGCCGGTATCCGCCAGGTTCGTTGAGGTATAGGCCGAGATATCGGCATCGGTGATCAGGGCGGGATCGATGCCGGTCTGTTCGGCCACATATTGGATCTGCTCTTCAGTGAGCCCTGCTGAGCTGATCTCCTCAAGGGTATCCGTGCCGAAACCATCATTCACCGTGATGGTGGCACCTCGCACGAAGATGCCCGCGATTGAATTGAGATCCGTAGGCGCAAAGTAGCTCTGCGTCCGAGTGAGGATCACAATAGGAGGCTTGCCGTTCTCGATGGTCCCTTCCACCACGAGCTTCGGTTCCGTTTCCGGAAGGTCCACTTCCACTTCCTTCTCGCAGGAGATCAGTGTGAGCGCGGCGAGGGCCGGGAGGATGATGGTGCTGGGGCGCATCAGAACTTGAAATTCCAGGTGATGGACGGGAGGATCGAGAAGAGCGAGACCTGTTTCGCCACGACCTTGAAGTCGCCAGTGGACAGGTTGCCGTCGTTGGCGAAGTAGATGAAGTACGGGTTCGCTCGGTTGTAGGCGTTGTACACGCCGAATGTCCAGCTGCTCCGGTATTTGCGGGGCACTTCCTTCACTTCACCCGTGATGGGGTCTTTCAATTTCTTGGTCTCTTTGTTCAGCAAGGTGGCGGCCACATCCAGGCGGTGGTAGGGCGCCATGCGGTAGCCGTTGCGCTCGGGGTATTCGCTTACCAGTCGTCCTTCGATCCAATACCTGTTCACCGGAAGCGTTACGGCCTGGCCGGTCTGGTAGGTGAAGGTGGCCCCGAAGGTCCAGCGCTTATTCAGTTCATAGCTGGCCACCACGCTGACATCGTGCGTACGGTCCCAACGGCTGGGGAACTCCTCGCCATTGTTCAGGTCTGGGAACTTGCGCATGGTCTTGCTCCACGTGTAGCCCACCCATCCATTGAGGCGGCCCGTGCGCTTCTTCACGAAGAACTCCGCGCCGTATGAATAGCCGTTGCCGAAGACGAGGTTCGCGTCGTAGTTCGTGTTGCCGTTGTCCTGTGGTTGCGCACCTTCCTTGTACTCGATGAGGTTCTGCATGTCCTTGTAGTACACTTCCACGCTGGCCTCGAACACGCGCTCCTTGAAGTCCCGGAAATAGCCGACCGCGTACTGCACGCCGACCTGTGGCTTCACGTTCTTTCCGCTGGGCACCCATACGTCCGTGGGCAAGGCGATGCTGCTGAAGCTGGCCAGGTGGACATATTGCAGGTTGCGGTTGAAGCTGGCCTTGAAGCTGCTCTTGTCATTGATGCGGTAGCGCGCTGAGAGTCGCGGCTCCAGGCCGACGTAGGTCTTTACCGACTGGCCGCGGCCATAGTTGATGAAGTCACCTGTAGGGTCTCCTGCCGGGCTGAGCACGTACTCGCGGAAGGTGCCGACCTGCGCGAACGAGGTGAAGCGCAAACCTCCGTTCAAACGGATACGATCGGTGAGATCGAACTCGTCCAGGAGATACACCGCCGTTTCGTGCGCATTCAATTTGCTCGGCTCATCGATATTGAAGTCCGTGGCACCGCTCGAGACATTGACGGTGCTCGGCGTGTACACATGGTAGATGTACTGGCCGCCGTACTTCAGGCTGTGGCGCACATTGGGATATTGGCTCAGGTCCACCTTCAGGCCGTAGTCCTTGATGCCGCTGAAGAGCTTGAAGGCGAAGTCGCTCTGTTCTCCATTGAATTCGAACTTGTAATCGCTGAAGGTGGCGGTGGTGTTCATGAAGAGCTTGGGCCCGAAGACGTGGTTCCAGCGGGCGGCCACCGTGGCATTGCCCCAGGGTATGCGGAACTTGGGATCGCCGGGATCGCTGCTGCCGAAGTCGAACACATCACGGCCGAAATAGCCGCTGAGGTAGAGACGGTCCTTGTCGCTTATGCGGTAGTTGGCCTTCGCGTTCAGGTCGTAGAAGTAATAACCCGTGCCGCCGAAGTTGGGGTTGTCCTTCAGGAACGGCTTGGTGAGAACATCGATGTAGGTGCGGCGGCCGCTCACGATGAAGGAGCTCTTGTCCTTCACGATCGGACCTTCCAGGGTGAAGCGCGAACTGATGAGCCCGATGCCGCCTTGGCCATGGAACTTGTTGTCGTTCCCTTCCTTCATGGTGATGTCCAGCACCGAGCTGGTGCGGCCGCCGTAGTTCGCGGGCATGCCGCCTTTGATCAGCTCCAGGTTCTTGATCGCGTCCGCATTGAACACGCTGAAGAATCCGAAGAGGTGGCTGGCGTTGTACACCGTGGCCTCGTCCAGCAGGATGAGGTTCTGGTCCGGCCCACCGCCGCGCACATAGAAGCCGCTGTTGCCCTCACCTCCGCTCTTCACACCGGGCAGGAACTGGATCACCTTCAGGATGTCCACTTCGCCAAGCAGCGCGGGCAGTGTGTTCAACTTCTGCACATCCACGTCGATGCGGCCCATGTCCGTGCTCTCGGTGTTGCTCTTGCGCTTTTCCTTCACCACTTCCACCTGCTTCATCTCGGTCACGGTCGGCCTCAGGTCGATATTCATCTTCACATCGGCGCGCAGATCGATGGTGCGGTCCTGCTGGGAATAGCCGATATAACGCGTGATGAAGGTGTAGCTCCCCTCGGCGAGGGTCACGGAATAGTAACCGTATGTGTTTGTGGAAACGCCTTTCTGGATCTCCTTGATGAAGATGCTGGCCCCGATGAGGGACTCCCCACTGGTGGAGTCGTTCACATAACCGCTCACCGTGAAGGTCTGCTGGGCGTGGAGGCCGAAGGCCGCGATGAGGAAGGCGAGAAGAAGGTGCGGACGCATGTGTTTCAAACCAACAGGGCCGATGGTTGTTCGATGGCGGCGCGAAAGTAGAGTCCTCGTTCGGCGGGGTCTTCGCCGCTCGTCACAGGATGATACCGTTCACGAACGTGTTCATTTCTTCCGCTATTGCTCACATGGGGATCATGCTGCGGCCACTTACGGACCGGATGTTTGTGGCGTGATCCCGGACTTGACCGGGCGACACACCTGCCATGAACACGATGTTGCGCAAGTACAGCACCAGCCTGCTCACCTTCGGTATCTACTTGGCCATCGTGGCCTTCGCTGCAGCCTGCTCTTTGGGGTTGCTCTAAGAGCCTGTTCAGGCTTTTGGACGCCGAGGCGTACCCTGTTGCGGGTAACGCTGGAGGCATGTGCCGTCGATGCCTTTCCAGGCGGCGGGAAGGGCGCCTTGATTCTCGGGATCCACCTTGGGCGAAAGGCTTCAGGTGATTCCGAGCCACCTCCTCGCTATTGCCTTGAGCCATGAAGAGAGGCGCTCGATGATCACGAGCCAGGTGCTTTTCCCTGGCCGGAGAACAAAGTCCTGCTGACGGGTGTTCCCATCTGGCCCCAAGATCTCGGGCACGTGCACGATAGAATCGATCCAACGGGGTGATCCATGTCGTGGGTGGCGTAAGCCGCCCCAGATGTAGGTCCGGTGGGCCCTGAAGGATCGTTGGGAAGGCGGCCGAAAGGCCGCTTTCCTTTTTTGGATCCCCGCTTCCGTTACATTCGCGCCCTGTTTCGGGGTGTAGCGCAGCCCGGTAGCGCATCCCGCACGAAGTGCGGGATGGTCGCTGCGAAATGTGGGACAAGGTTTCTCGGGGTGTAGCGCAGCCCGGTAGCGCACTTGCATGGGGTGCAAGTGGTCGCTGGTTCGAATCCAGTCACCCCGACTGAAGGAAGGCTGTCTCTGATGAGGCAGCCTTCTGTGCTTAATGCTACGGGTCGAATAGGACCGGTCGCCAACCGCTCGTCCCCTTTCCGGGCTCCATAAGTGTGCGCTCTACTTTTGGCCCCCTCCGTACCAAGAACATGCGACCATCCTCCTTTCTCTTCACTGCGTCATGCGGCCTGATGCTCATTGCCTGCGGCCAAGGAGATGCGCCACGGACCGGAGCGAAAGCCGATAAACCGTCGTCATCACCGAGCATCGCGATCATGGACCCTCATAGCTGCGCCCGGCCCGATGAGGCCGTGATCACCCATCTCGCACTTGACCTGAAGGTGGACATGGCTTCGCGTCGCCTGAGCGGCACGGCTGCTTATGCCCTCAAGCGCACCGGAGGCGACAGCGTTCGCTTCGACACGGATGGGCTGACGATCCACTCCGTCAGAACGGGAGATGGAAGCCCGGCGGAATTCACCCTCGGTGACAGTTCGTTCCTCGGTCGCGCACTCACCGTGAAACTGCCGGAGGGCGCTGACACGGTCATCATCGACTACGAAACGGGACCGAACGCGCGCGCGCTGCAATGGCTTTCACCGGAACAGACGGCCGACAAGTCGAAGCCCTTCCTCTTCACCCAGGGCCAGGCGATCCTTACACGCACATGGATACCCGTGCAGGACAGCCCGGGCATCCGTTTCACCTACGATGCGAAAGTGACGGTGCCGAGCGACCTGATGGCCGTGATGAGCGCGGAGAACGCGCAGCAGCGCAGCTCGGATGGCGTGTACACCTTCCGCATGGACAAGCCGATCCCCGCCTACCTCGTCGCATTGGCGGTGGGTGACATCGCCTTCAAGCCGATCGATGAACGCACCGGCATCTACGCGGAGAAGAGCGTGCTGGACAAGGCCGTGTGGGAGTTCGCTGACATGGGCAAGATGGTGACCGCTGCCGAAGAACTCTACGGACCCTATCGCTGGGGACGCTATGATGTGATCGTGCTTCCTCCGAGCTTTCCCTTCGGTGGCATGGAGAACCCGATGCTCACCTTCGCCACGCCCACGATCATCGCGGGTGACCGTTCGCTCACGGCCCTCATCGCGCACGAGCTCGCGCACAGCTGGAGCGGCAACCTCGTGACCAACTCCACGTGGGACGATTTCTGGCTGAACGAGGGATTCACGGTGTACTTCGAGCACCGCATCAGCGAGAAGCTCTACGGCGCGGA
>JBGAJW010000034.1:0-52604 GCA_044224725.1 Flavobacteriales bacterium | reverse complement strand
GGTAGCCGCGCAGGAAGGTCTGCCCGGTCGAGTTCACGCCACCGTTCTGGTTGGTGTAGCCGCTGTACACACCATCCGCATCGCAATGCCAGATGTTCACCCTGACGTTCTGCATGGGCAGGCAATCCTCCAGACCGAGTATGCGGAGCCGCAGCCGGTGCGGTGCTCCGGTCCGGTCCTCCCTGATATCCTGCCGGAAGTAGAACGTGTTGGCGGTGAGGTCGAGCGGGAACGGACCGGCCGTCTCTGATGGGATGAGGACGCAACCACCACCGGGCAAAGGCAGTGGTGCTGGGCCGTCATCGTGCGCTTCAACGGGAGCACCATGGCTTCGGCCAGGTAGCATGCTGGCCAGGCCTGCGGCACCAGCGAAGCGGAGAAAGTCTTTGCGTTCCATCGAAGTGGGGTTGAGAAGATGAAGTTAGGTGCTGGTTGTGCGAAGTCGAAGAGGACCGGAGAAAACCCCGCGCCCCGGACCCCGGATGAAACTCCGGGGCATCCGGGGGCGAGGCTTTCTCTTTCCTGACCCGTGCCGCTTCCCGCTCGGGCTTACCCTTCCCGACGAGTGCGCGCCATGGATGCGGCCCATCTGTCATTCGCCATGTCCATCGTCCGGCCTCTCGGAACAGGGGCGGGCCGTGGTCGCAGGCGGTGGTAAGGTGGAAGTACCGGTTTTCGGCAGTCCGGCGTTTTCGACGGAACGGAACACTTGTCCGGTGAGGGCCGGCGAAAGTCAACAGACCACCACCGGCCCGTTGATATCGCGCGCCCATGGCCCGGTTCTCGTGGGCAGGGCCCGCCGTTAGTTTGTCGGAACGAACATGCGCGTGGGCACGACCCTGTTGAGCATCTGTGCGGCGGTGAGGGTGGCGACAGCGCAACCGGAAGGCCCGCTGGACAGCTTATTGAGCACCTGGTCGGCGCGGGAAGCGCTGGCCCACGTCGGCGACCCGAAAGTGGTGAGCTGGGCACCGCTGGATACCACGCTCAGCCGTGCGCGTCTGGAAAGCTTGGGCAATGACCTGCCCGTCTTCCAGGATGATGCGGTGGCGGATGCCATCCTCTTGTTCGGCGGACCGCGTCGCAACCATACCGAACTGTTGCTGGGTTTGGCCGCACCCTGGATGCCGATGGTGGAGGCCGAGCTGCGCGAAGCGGGCCTGAGCGCCGACCTGAAGTACCTGCCCTTGGCGATGAGCGCCATGAACATGCAGGCCGCCAGCCCGCACGGGGAAGCCGGTCCGTGGATGCTCACGTATCCGGTGGCGATGCGCTACGGGCTGATGGTGAACGACACCATCGACCAGCGGCATGACATGGCCCTGAGCACTACGGCGGCCGTGCGATACCTGCGTTACCTCACAACGCGCTTCGGCAAGGAGAACGCGTTGCTCGCCTTCCTCTGCGGCCCCGCGAACCTGCAACGGGCCCGGACGCGCAGTGGAGAAGCGCACGACATCGAGCGCTTGTACCCGTTCACGGATGAGGCCGAGCGCGACCGCGTACCGGCCTTCATGGCGCTGCGCTACTTGGCGCACTACGCCGATGCATTGGGGATCAAACCGGTGGAGGTGGAGGACATGCAGGTGGACACCTTGCGGACCGGTGCATCGGTACGCGCGGACGTCTTCGCCAGATTGATGGGCATCGACACGAAAGCCTTTACGGGCCTGAACCCGGTGCTGGTGGGCCGCTATCTGCCGGCGAATACCGTGGTGCGGTTACCGCGCGGCAGCGCCCAGCGCTACACCCTGCTGGCGGACAGCATCGCTCACGCTTCCACGTTGACCGCCGGAGCCGATACCGCGAACACGGCAGAGCCGCTCACCGTGGGCTACACCGTGGAACCCGGCGATAACCTCGGCGGCATCGCGGATGAATACGGCGTGACCGTGGCGGAACTGAAGGAATGGAACGCGCTGGAGGACGACAACATCCGTGCGGGTTCCGTCCTCCGCATTCGCATGAGCGCACCGCAGGTGGAAGCGCTCGAGCGGGAGAAACCGGAACCTGCACCGGTGCCCAAGAAGCGTCTTCGTCCCGCCACGGCGGGGAAGGCCCCATCCGTTCGCTCGCCCGCGACGAAGGCCGCCTCGCGCACCTACGTTGTGAAGCGTGGTGATACGTTGAGCGGCATCGCCAAACGCTTTCCCGGGGTAAGCGTGAAGGACATCATGCGGCACAACCACGTGGGCGAGAACATCCGCGCGGGGCAGAAACTGGAGATACCCAAGCCTTGATGAAGCCGGGCCACACCTTGCTTTTCCTGGGTGCCGTGCTTGGAGCGTTGGCGCTCATCGGCGCGGTGATGCCCGCGGACGGGGTGAAGCTCGGCTCATTGGAACTCGCTTTCCCTGACCCGCACGATCTGCTCTCCGCAACGCCGGAAGAGAAGGTGGACATCTCCGACATCATCGCCTTGGAGGTGGACAGCCTGACGGAGGACGCAGCTGACACGCTCGCAGTGGACACGCCGAAAGTGCCGATCAAGGTGGCCATCGTCTACCCGAACGATGATGCGGGCATGCTGCGTCCGGCGTTGGCCACGCTCAACAACGCATCGAAGGGAGCACGACCGGTCCGTGTGCTGCACTATGGGGATTCACAGCTCGAAGGCGACCGCATCACCAGCTACCTGCGCAACAAATTCCAACTACGATGGGGCGGCGGTGGTACCGGACTGGTACCGATCCTCGATGTGGGGCCATCCTTCAGCGTGGACCGCGAGCCGAGCGAGAATTGGAAACGCTACAGTGTGATGGAACGCCAGAAGCCCGTACTCGGCCATGAACGCTTCGGCGCGCTCTGGTCGTTCTGCCGCTACACCCCACCAGTGGCCGATTCGCTCATCATCGATTCCGTTGTGAGCGAGGGCAGCATCCTCTTCCGCAAGGTGAAGCGCGCGTACGGCCGTTCGCAGCAATACAGCAAGTGCCGCGTATTCTTCGGGCACAACAGGCGCTCACTCGCATTGGAGCTGAGCGTGGACGGCGGCGTACCGGAAACGAAGGAATACGAGGCCTCGAGCGCGCTGCGCATCGCGGACTTCAACCTCGGCTCGCCGTCATCGGTAAAGCTCACCTTCAAGGGAGCGGACAGTCCGGAGGTGTACGGGGTTTCGTTCGAGAGCGCGAACGGCGTGGTGGTGGACAACATCGCCGCACGCGGTGCCGGGGGAACGGAACTGCGGAAGATCGACAAGGGCCTCTTGAGCGCGATGTACAATGCGCTGGACGTGAAGCTGCTCATCCTGCAGTACGGCGGCAACGCGATACCGCATATCGAGAGCGCGCAGGAAGCGGACGAGTACGGTTCCTGGGTCGGCTCACAGATCATCGCCTTGAAGAAGCTGTGCCCGGACGCGCCCGTTCTGTTCATCGGCCCGAGCGACATGAGCATCAAAGAAGGCACCACATGGGTAACGCGCCCGTGGGTGGAGGAGACGAACGCGGCACTGAAGAAGCACGCACTGGCAAACGGTGCAGCGTTCTTCGACCTGTACACGGCAATGGGGGGCCGGAACTCCATGGTGAGCTGGGTGGAAGCAGACCCGCCGCTCGCCGCACCTGACTACACGCACTTCAGCCCACAAGGAGCGAGCAAAATGGCGGAGCTGTTCTGTACCGCGTTGTTCAACGATCTGCAAGGGCTGGCAAAGACCGAGGTGAAGAATGTGGAGTGAAACGCGCATGATAGAATGGCTCCGGCGCATCGCGTTCATCATCGCGCTGCTCTTCGCCGGTGTCCTGATGGCCCAAAACCCGAGCGATCCGCTCATCGTCCCGGACAACGACCTGGTGGACCTGTCGCGCAACCGGATCCTGTTGCCCGGTGATCAGAAGGCGTGGGACGGCTTCAACGAAAAGCTCGACAAACTCTTCTTCGAGGGGGAGGGCCAAGTGAACATCGTGCAGATCGGCGGCTCGCACATCCAGGCGGACGCGTGGACGGCTGAACTGCGGCAGCGCCTGCAGAGCGTGGCACCCGGCACGCGCGCGGGCCGTGGCTTCATCTTCCCGTACAACATGGCGGGCTCCAACAATCCGTATTGGTATGAGCCGGTGTACACGGGCAAGTGGACCTCAACGAAGAACACCATGCGCGCGGACAGCCTGCCATTGGGCTTGGCCGGGTATTCCGTTACCACGCGCGATACGTCGACCAGTCTCCGCATCTCTTTCCGTGGCGACCAGTATCCCGGCTACACCTTCACACGCGCGACCGTTCTGCACGGAAGCGATAGCAGCTATGTGGTCAGCGCCACATGCCATGACAGCGATGTGGTGATCACCTACGCGACCGATGTGCTCGCGGGGCGCACCGTGTTCGAGTTCAGCGAACCACAGGATACACTTCGGTTGCGCTTCGAGCAGACCGACACGCACACGCAGGACAGGTTCACCCTGAACGGTATCCTGTTGGAGACGGATGACCCCGGCGTGTACTACCATGCACTGGGCGTGAACGGTGCGGCTACCTGGAGCTGGCTGCGCTGCCAGAAACTGGAAGAGGGCCTCGCGTTGGTGAAGCCGGACCTCGTCGTGTTCTCCATCGGCATCAACGACGCGCAGGACCCGGACTTCTGCGCAAGCTGTTACGAGCGCAACTACGAGAAGCTGATCGCGCATGTGCGGAACGTGAACCCCGATGCCGCGATCCTGCTGGTGACCAACAGCGACAGCTACCGGAAGCGGCGTTATCCGGTGCGGAACGCGGAGGAAGTGCGCAATGTGATGATGCGCCTCGCGGCGAAGCATGGCACCGGCGTCTGGGATCTTTATGGCGTGATGGGGGGCCAGGGATCGATACGCCTATGGCAGCGCGAGGGCTTGGCGAAGCGGGATCTCGTCCACTTCACGCGGCAGGGCTACACCATCGTGGGCGACCTGATGTTCACAGCGATCATGAAGGCTTACGGCGAACATGCGAAAGGAGCATCACTGACGAAACCGGAATGACAGCGAAGAGAGTGGTGAGTAGCAAGCGGAAGGTTGAAAGTGCTGTTTGTCGGGGACGGCACTTTCCACTTTCCACTCACCACTTTCTGCTCAAGTACAAGCGTCAACGGATCCAATGAGCGTCGGCAGCGACATCTGGAACATCCTGTTCAGCTACGCTGAAGGCCTCCCGCTCACCTTCACGCAGCTTTTCTTCTGGGGATTTTTTGTTGTCGTGTTGGCGGGCTTCGCGCTCACGCACAAGCGCATCGCCGTGCGCAACGCATGGCTCTTCTTCGTGAGCCTGTTCTTCTACTACAAGACCAGCGGGCTCTTCGTTCTCATCCTCTTGTTCTCCACGGTGAGCGACTACTCCATCGCGCTCATGATCCACAGCGCGACGAGTCTTACCCGCAAGCGCCTGTGGCTCGCACTGAGCGTTTCAGTGAACCTGTCGCTGCTCTGCTATTTCAAGTACGCGCACTTCTTCATCGCCAACGTCAACGACGCGTTCGGCACGCACTACCTGGAGGTGAACTATTTCGCCCTGTGGTCCAACGGGCTCTTCGGCACCTCGCACATCGTGGACCGCATCCTGCTACCGGTGGGCATCAGCTTCTTCACCTTCCAGGCCATCAGCTACGCGGTGGACGTGTACCGCGACCACATCAAGCCGGTGCGCAGCATCCTGGACTTCGGCTTCTTCGTCAGCTTCTTCCCGCAACTCGTGGCCGGCCCCATTGTGCGCGCGGCGGACTTCATCCCACAACTGCTCGCTCCGTACCACCTCGCGCGACGCGACTTCGGCCTCGCGGTATTCTGGATACTGAACGGGCTGGTGAAGAAGGTCGTGATCGGCGATTACATCGCACTCAACTTCATCGACCGTGTCTTCGATGATCCTGTGCGCTATTCCGGGTTCGAATGCGTGATGGCGCTCTTCGCTTACTCGCTGCAGGTGTACGCGGACTTCAGCGGCTACACGGACATCGCGATCGGTGTGGCGTTGCTCATGGGCTTCAAGCTCGCCACCAATTTCAACAGTCCGTACAAGGCCGCGCATGTTGGCGAGTTCTGGAAGCGCTGGCACATGTCCTTGAGCACCTGGCTCCGGGACTATCTCTACATCCCGCTCGGCGGCAATCGCGGTGCGACGCTCGGCACGTGGATCTGCCTTGGATTGCTGGTGATTGTCGCGGTCTTGTTGAGCGGCGCGTTCTGGCTGGTGCCGCTGGCCTTCAGCATCGTGGCCGCGGGCGTGGTGCTCGTGCGCTATTTCCCGGGAATGCGGGAAGGCATCGCCACGAACATCAACCTGATGATGACCATGCTGCTTGGCGGTCTTTGGCACGGCGCGAGCTGGATGTTCGTGATCTGGGGCGGGCTGAACGGACTGGCGCTCGTATTCTACAAAGGCTGGTACAGGGTGAGCCCTTGGAAGAACGACAAGCGCTGGCCGGTGCACGCTGCGGCCGTGGCGCTCACGCTCACCTTCATCACCTTCACGCGTATCTGGTTCCGGAGCCCTTCATTGGAAACCGCCAACAGCATCCTCGGACAGGTCACGGGCGCGTTCTCCTTCGGTGTGATCCCTGCGGTGCTCATCGGGTTCAAGAGCGTTTTCGCACTGATGCTCTTGGGTTACGTGGTCCATTGGCTGCCCACGGCATTCAAGCAGAAGTACCGCGAGCGCTTCGCGGATCTGCCGTTGTGGGCGATGGGTTCGGTCTGCGTGGCGGTGATCTTCGTCACTTACCAGTTCGCGGCGGCGGGCAGCGTACCGTTCATCTACTTCCAGTTCTGAACGAGCGATTAGGGCTGATGGCCCGCACCCGTTAGTGCTTCGCCAATGCCTTACGCAACTCCACCAGATAGCCGAGCTCCTTCTTGTTCACGCCATGGACCGCATTGGCCACTTCATCGGCGGCGCGCAGGATCGCATGGTCGAGGGCCACGTGTTTCTCATTGCGGTGCTGGCTCATGTAGGCGATGAACGAATCGAAGCACGCATCCGCGTCCGCATCCTGGTCCACCAGCACATCGAACTCGAATTCCGTGGTGAAGGCCTGATCGCTGCCGAAGTGGTCCTTGAAGAGTTCGTGAGGGACCAGGCGTTCCTTCACGATGCGCTTCAGCGTGTCCACCTCTTTGGTCGAAACCTGGCCATCCACTGCAGCCAAAGCGTAGAGGAGGCGACCGAACTCCTTGTAGAACAATTGCCGGTTCATGGGGTGAAGGTCGGCATCGGCACCTGTCGGTGATTGATCATTGTCAGGTCGAAGCCCGGTCCGTGGCAAAAGGCGCTTGACCGGTCACCGGGTTCCTTGCGCAAGAAACGTTCACACCCGCCCGTGGCGAAGGGAGGCCATCACCGGTACTTTTGGCCCAAGACATCGCGAAGAACGACCGTAGCCGCCCCATGCTCAAACAGAACCTGTCCTTCAAGCTTCAGCAGAAGCTCAGCCCCCAGCAGATCCAATTGATGAAGATGCTGCAGCTCCCGACCGTGGAGATGGAGCAGCGCATCAAGGAGGAAATGGCCGAGAACCCCGCGTTGGAAGAAGGGGAGGACGGCGATAGCGAGGAGACCGTTGATGAGACCGTGGAAAGTCTGGATACGGACACGGACGAGAAGGGCGAGAACGACGACATCGACCTCAGCGATTATTTCCAGGACGACGACGGCGTGCCGGAGTACAAGACGCAGGTGAGCAACAAGAGCCGCGACGATGAGGAGCGCGAAATGCCCTTGGCCGGCGGCAACACCTTCCAGGACAACC
Source organism: Flavobacteriales bacterium (assembly GCA_044224725.1). Lineage (GTDB taxonomy): Bacteria > Bacteroidota > Bacteroidia > Flavobacteriales_F > PHOS-HE28 > PHOS-HE28. The sequence continues at coordinate 44,887 of JBGAJW010000034.1, read as the reverse complement.
TGCGATCACAGCTTTCCCTGCGTGCCATTGACGACCGCACCGAACTGTTGGGCGAGCACCTGATCGGCAACCTGGATGAGGACGGCTATCTGCGCCGCGAACTCGATGCGATCGTGAACGACCTGGCCTTCACGGCGAACATCTCCACCACGAAGGAGGAGCTGGAGAGCGTCCTGAAGGAAGTGCAAGGGCTGGACCCCGCCGGTGTGGGGGCGCGCGACCTGCGTGAATGCCTGCTGCTCCAGTTGCAACGGATGCCCCACGCCGTGGACACGCTCACAGCGAAGGCCATTGTGGACAAGCACTTCGACGCGTTCACCAAGAAGCACTACGACAAGATCCTGGAGCGCCTGGAGATCGATGAGGAAGCGCTGAAGTCCGCTATTGACGAGATCATGCGGTTGAACCCGAAGCCGGGCAACACCGAGCGCTCCACGGACAAGCCGATCCAGGAGATCATCCCCGACTTCATCATCAACACGGTGGACAACCAGCTGGAGCTGCAGCTCAACAGCCGCAACGCCCCCGAGCTGCGCGTGAGCAAACAGTACCGGGACATGATCTCCGAGTACCAGCGGAACAAGAAGGATCCTGCGGCGAAGGACGCGCTCGTTTTCATCAAGCAGAAGCTGGACAGCGCCAAGTGGTTCATCGACGCGATCAAACAACGGCAACACACCTTGCTCGTCACCATGGAAGCGATCATGGAGCACCAGCGCGAGTTCTTCCTCACGGGCGATGAGACCAAGCTGAAGCCGATGATCCTGAAGGACATCGCCGAGAAGGTGCGCATGGACATCAGCACGATCAGCCGCGTGGCCAACAGCAAGTACGTGCAGACGAACTATGGCACCATCCTCCTGAAGTTCTTCTTCAGCGAGAGCTTGACCAATGACCAGGGCGAAGAGGTGAGCACGCGGGAGGTGAAGAAGATCCTGAAAGACGCCATCGAAGCCGAGGCGAAGAAGAACCCGCTCACGGACGAGGAACTCACCGACCTGCTGAAGAGCAAGGGCTACAACATCGCGCGCCGCACCGTGGCGAAGTACAGGGAGCAGTTGCACATACCGGTTGCGCGGCTGCGGAAGGAACTCTGAACAAGCCTCAAGCTTCAAGTCCCAAGTCTCAAGCTTCAACCACCGACCGCTTCCTTTAAGACTTGAAACTTGAGGCTTGGGACTTGAAGCTTGACATGCGCCCGCTCGCCAACCTCCTCTCCATCCTTCTGCATCCGCTCTGGATGCCGACGCTCACGATCGTGCTGTGTTTCGGCATCGATCCGTACATGAGCTACGGGTTCACCCGGGAAGGGCTCTGGATGATGTACGGGATGGTCTTCGCGATGACCGCCTTGTTCCCGTTGACGAGCGTGCTGCTCATGCGCCGTACGGGCCTCGTGATGGACATGACGATGCCGACCCGCCAGGAGCGGATCCCTGCGTACCTGAGCACGTTGCTGTACTACGGCATGTGCTACTACCTTTTGCGTACACGGTTGGACAACCCCGTTACGCTCGCCATCTTCTTCAGCGCCGCACTTGTCCTGTTGCTCGTGCTGTTGATCACCTTGCGCTGGAAGATAAGCGCGCACATGGCGGGCATCGGTGGGCTCATCGGAGCATTGGTCTCCGCCATGGTCATGGACGAGCACGAAGCTCCGATGCTGCTCTGCGTGCTCTTCGTGCTCGCCGGTCTGTTGGGTACGGCACGACTGGTCGCCAGCGATCACAGTCCGGCACAGGTGTACGCCGGGGCACTGGTGGGTTTCGCCTGCGTGGTGGGTTGTACGATGAACGGCTTGTACATCTGATCCATGGGGACCGCTCCCCAAAGAGGTCCCGTGCCGTTGGTGTTCGCCTGCATCGCGGTCTTCTTTTCCGGGCGGATCGCCGCGCAAGACCTGATGAAGCACTTCTGGAGCGGGGCGATCACGGCCGGTTCCATCCGGGTGAACGCGATGGTGGACACATCATGCACGTCGATCAGGCTCGTGGTGTACGATGATCCACAATGGTTGTCGCCATCGTACTCGGATCCCGGCATCATCACGGACACGACCGGGGGGATGGTGCACCTCGGTGTTTCAGACCTGGACCCCGCGACGGAATACCACTACCGCTTCGAGGTGAATGGCACGATCGATACGAGCGGGTCGCACACGGGCCGTTTCCGCACGCCGGCTGAAGGACCGACGGGTTTCACCTTCGTTGTCGGGTCGTGCAATTCCGATGGGAACCATCCCGTATGGCAGGGCATGGCCTCGCTGGATCCGCTGTTCTTCCTCAGTACCGGGGACCTTCACTACGGCGACCCGAGCGGCAGCGATGTGGAGGTGCATCGGAACGCCTACGTGAACGAGGTGTACCTGAAACCACCGATGATGGGGTTGTTGCATCGTACACCGATGGCCTATGTGTGGGACGACCATGATTTCTGTGGCGACCTGAGCAGCGCCGCCTCTGTCGGCAAGGCGAGCGCGGCGCGTGCGTTCCGGGAGCACGTCCCGCACTACACGCTCGTGGATGACACGGCGGTCTATCAGGCGTTCACTATCGGTCGTGTGCGGTTCATCCTTTCCGACATGCGCAGCGAGAAGACGGACAGCGGGATGATGAGCGAGGGGCAAACGGCTTGGCTCAAGTCTGAACTCCTGCAAGCGCGTGACAGCGGACTTGTGGTCTGTTGGGCCACCTCGCTCTCATGGAACGCCGTCGGATATCCGGAGAACTGGGGCTCTCAGCCGGAAGAGCGCACGACGTTGAGCGATTGGATGCGGGCGAACGCCATCCGCGACCTGTTCATTCTTTGTGGGGATGCCCACATGCTCGCCATCGATGACGGCGCGAACGGCGACTTCAGCACCGGGCAGGGCAGCCCGTACCGCTATCCGATCTTCCAGGCGGCGGCGATCGACAGGGGAGGCTCCTACAAGGGCGGTACCTTCAACCAGGGCGGATACTTCCCCAATCCGTCCGACCGCTATGGCCAGTTCGGCGAAGTCATCGTTTCCGATGATGGCCTCGATGTCTGCATCACCTTCAACGGCTGGCGCACGGACAGCATGAGCGCGAACCTGGGGCTCATCAACAGCTACACGTTCTGCCGGGCACCGGGGATCGGCATCGGTCCGTTCGGGGGAGATGGGGCGCGTGGCTTTGTACGCGACGGAGTACTCGAGTTGATCTGGCCCGATCGGACCGGTCCCGGCGAAGTGGAATTGCTGGACTTGGCTGGGAGGGCCCTGATCGACCGGTCAGTGAACTGGAACAGCGGACGGGCATCGGTCCTACTTCCGCTGTTGGCGCAAGGTATCGTGATCGCGCGCGCCTCCGTTGGCGGCGAGTCCGTCACCTTGCGCATCTTCATGCCATGATATTCCGGCTTCGATCCTGTTCCGCCATCCTGGTGCATTGGCTCTCATCGGTCGTATGCGCCCAAGCCCCCTACATCCCGCCCACTGATCCGTTGGTGCAGGCGAAGCTCGAACAGTGGAAAGACCTCAAGTTCGGCCTGCTCATGCACTGGGGGCCCTATAGCCAATGGGGCGTGGTGGAGAGCTGGAGCATCTGCCCGGAGGATGAAGACTGGTGCAAGCGCCGGCCCGAGCATGGCGCCACCTATGACGAGTATGCGAAGAACTACGAAGCGCTTCAGACGACGTTCGATCCGGTGAAGTTCGATCCGGGCCATTGGGCGCGCGCCGCGAAGGATGCCGGCATGAAGTACGTGGTCTTCACCACCAAGCACCACGACGGCTTCTGCATGTTCGACACGAAGCTCACGGACTACAAGGTCACCTCGCCCAGCTGCCCTTTCCATGACGACCCGCGCGCCGACATCGCGAAGCACGTGTTCGATGCCTTCCGCACCGAAGGGCTGTGGACGGGCGCCTACTTCAGCAAGCCCGACTGGCACTGCCCCTACTACTGGTGGCCCTACTTCCCGCCGAAGGACCGCAACGTGAACTACCTGCCCAAGCGCTACCCCGAGCGCTGGCAGCAGTTCAAGGACTTCACCAGCGGGCAGATCGAAGAGTTGATGACGCGCTACGGCAAGATGGACATTCTCTGGCTCGACGGCGGACAGGTACGGCCCCTGAGCACCGTGGACACGAGCGTGAGCTGGCAGAAGGCGATACTGATCGACCAGGACATCGACATGGCGCGCATTGCCGCGATGGCGCGGAAACACCAGCCGGGTCTGCTCGTGGTGGACCGCACTGTGGGCGGGGAGTACGAGAACTACGTGACGCCCGAAGGCCACGTGCCCGATGCCGACCTCGGCGTGCCGTGGGAAACCTGCATGCCCATGGGAACGAGCTGGAGCTGGGTACCGAACGAGCAATACAAGAGCACCGACGAGATCATCCGCACGCTAGTGAACGTGGTTTCGCGCGGGGGAAGCCTGCTGCTGAACGTGGCACCGGGGCCGGATGGGCAATTGGACTCAATAGCCTATGTGCGCCTGAAGGAAGTGGGCGAATGGCTGAAGGTGAACGGGGAAGCGGTGTATGGGACGAGAGCTTCGACCATTACCACCAGTGGTGACGTGTTAGGAACTACGGAAAGAGAGAAGACGGTCTCACGGAAGAGGAGTCGCATTGTCCAGTATGTGTTCATCGGCCCAGAGCACTCAGAATTGAAACTCAACCTTCAGTATGGAGGCAAGCCACAGATCTCCATCCTGGGATCCGTAGACCAACTTGCTCAAGCCTACGTTCTGGATGGTGTCGTAGTGGATGTTCCTGTTTCCTCTACTCCAATCGGAACGAGGGTGCTACGGATCGAATCGGATGTGCGTTGGGCCTGCGCGTTGAAGATCAAGTACTGAGATGCTCGACCATCGGTCTCCCTTGCAAACCTTGGCGGGTCTTTCCTTGTCTGTCCTCTGTCTCGGAGCATGTGCCCAGGACAGGCCCATCATCCTCGTGGAGAACGGCAAGAGCGAATGGCACATTGTACCGTTGGATGGCGATAGTGCAATGCCCACGGCTTTGTTCATCCAGAACGCAATTTCCCAGCTCACAGGTGTTTCGTTGCCCATCAACAGGTCAAAGCGCGGTCGCAGCATCGTCATAGGAACTCGGGCTCGCATCGAAGAAGCATACAAACGCGAGGAGCGGATGTTCACCTACGAAGTGGACCAGCTCGTATCGCCATTCGGTGAACACATCTGCATCGCAGAGGACGATGGAGAGAATTTGATCTGGCCTGCCCGAGAGTTCCTGATGTACCTCAACGGCACAGAGATGCTCTCCCCGGGTATCATCACCTTCCGCCAGGTTCCTACGTTGCGCTTCGGAGATCCCGACCTCAAGGGAAAGCCGGCATTCAACTTCCGGATGCCGTATTACTCACCTGCTCGGGATCAGGAGTTTGCTTTCTGGAACGGTATCGACCAGATCGGATTCGGTTCTCCCGGAGAGTTGCACTATTCCTGGGGCCTCTGGGTGCACACCATGCACCGCTTCGTGCCCCCCACACTGTTCGAGAAACACCCGGAGTACTTCGCCGAACGCTCCCGCAGTACTGCGGGAGGCACCCGCGTTCCCGATCAGCTGTGCCTGAGCAACCCCGAGGTGCTGCGCATCACCGTGGACAGCCTGCGCGCGATGATGGCCCGCAAACCTGCCGCACGGTATTGGAGCGTGAGCCAGATGGACAACTTCAACCACTGCCAATGCGCGCTGTGCCACCGCACCGACAGCATCGATGGTTCACCGAGCGGCAGCATCATTCGCTTCGCGAACGCGGTGGCCGATAGCTTCCCGGACAAGGTGATCAGCACACTGGCCTACCAGTACAGCCGCCGTGCGCCGAAGGTCACGAAGCCGCGGCCGAACGTGAACATCATGCTCTGTAGCATTGAGGAAGATCGCAGTCGGCCGATTTCTGCACACCATCAACCCAGCTCGTTCACAGCGGACCTGCGCGACTGGTCGTCGTTGACCAAGAACATCATCGTGTGGGACTACGTGATCAACTTCTCGCACCTGGTGATGCCTTTCCCGAACTGGAAGGTGCTCGCGCCGAACCTGCAGCTCTTCCGCGACAACGGCGTGCCCATGGTGTTCGAGCAGGGGCTCTCATCGCCGGGTGGCGAGATGCCCGAGTTCCGTACCTACTTGCTCGCAAGGCTGATGTGGAATCCCGACCTCAACGTGGACTCGCTGCGCACGAACTTCATGAACGCATTCTATGGCGATGCGGGTGTGTACATGGACAAGTACACGCACCTGTTGGAAGAGGAGCTGGACAAATCGGGCAAGACGCTCACACTCTACGAGCATCCGCAAGCGCACAAGGAAGGCTACCTCAGCCCAGCGAACATCGCCCGATACAAGATGCTGTTGAACATGGCCGAGGCCGCGGTGATGGACGAGGACACCATCTACCAGTGGCGCGTGGAGGATGCACGGCTCGGGATCATGTACGCTGAACTGGAGATCGCGCGGGCCATGCCTCACGCTCCGAATGGCTTGTTCGAGAAGGACAGCCTGGGCAACTGGCGCGCGAAGTCCTCTTACGTGGAGCTGTTGGAGACCTTCGTTTCACGTGCTAAAAAGCACGGACACCTGTTGCTGAACGAGCACGGTATCAGTCCCGATGACTACCACGCGGAGTTCAGCGCCCATCTGAAGTATGGCGCCATGAAGCACCTCGCCGTTGGCAAGAAGATCTCCTTCGAGACGCCCCCGGATGAGCGATACCTGGCCGGCCGACCCGATGCCTTGGTCGATGGATTCCACGCGAGCAACAACTACCAGTTCGGCTGGCAGGGCTGGTACGGAAAGGACATCGTGGCTACGATCGACCTGGGAGAAGTGCGTTCCGTTGGTGGGCTCGATGTTGCTTTCCTTCAGGACCAGCAGAGTTGGATCTTCCTTCCAAGCGCTGTGAGATGGGACTCCTCGATCGATGGGGAGCACTGGGATATCGGGCAGGAGAGCTCCGACTCAACTGCGGCAGAGAAGGGGCCCCTCCAGGCTCTTGGAACAGGTTGGTCCATAAGCTGCCACGGTAAACAAGCCCGCTACATCCGCGTCACCGCCCGCAACCTCGGCGACCTTCCCGCGTGGCACGGCAGCAAGGGGCAGTGCTGGTTGTTCTGTGATGAGATCGTGGTGCGCTGAAATGCCAACAACCGCAACGGCGCTACGAACGCAACGTTAGTCCCAAGCATGGCTCCATATTCGATCGCAATGACAAGCAGCTTCAGCAAGGCATGCCGTTCGCAAAGCGACGAAGTCCGCTCTTCAAGAGTTTTTCATTGAAGTTGATGAGCAAGCCTAGCCGGTTATCGGTGAGCTTCAGGTAAGTGATCAATTGCGCCGAATGCACAGGGTGTAGAGCATCAACCGCTTTCACCTCAACGATGACTTTGCGCTCAACTCAGAGGTCAAGGCGGTAACCAGCGTCCAGTTTGACGGAGCGATACTGCAAGGGCAGCGGCACCTGCATCTCGCACTTGAATCCTAGTTCGGCAGCTTCGAACGCGAGACAGTGCAAGTAGGCATTCTAAAGCAATCCGGGACCCAGCTCGCGGTGTACCCTGAATGCGGCCTCAACGATCCCTTCCGCTATCTCGTTCTCCTTCATGGTATTCGTCGCGCTCGTAGGGCCGTTGCGGGATAACATCTTGCTATGACTCCTCATACCTCGCCCTCAGGAAGGCATTCCGTTGCGTTCGTTGCGCCGTTGCGGTTAGCTCATCAGTACCCCCCTTCCCCCCGATACAACTTCACCGGCCCATCCAGCTTCACCTTCAGTACTGTCATCCATTCATCGTTGGCCTCCTTCGGCACATCAATGAAGACCAGGCCCGGCACTTTGCTCCAACTGATCTTGCCCACCACGCGATGCTGCAACAGCGTTCCCTTGCCGACCACTTCCGCAGAAACGATCTTGTTCACGAGCCCCTTGATCTCCACGCTTCCTTGCATGCCGTTGGCGAGGAAGAGGTAGAGCGTGGTGCTGTCTTGTGAAAGCGTGGTCGGTCCGAAGAAGTGACCATTGGGCAGACCCGCGCGCGTGCCGTAGATGGCCTCCGCATGCTTGCTCGTCCACTGGCCAAGTTCTTCGAGCCGCGCGACCTGTCCCGAGGTGAAGGTGCCGTCCTCTTTGGGCCCGATGCCGAGCAGCAAATTGCCTCCGTGGCCGATCACATCCGCGAAGATGTGGATGAGGTCGTGCGTGCTCTTGTAGTTGGTGTCCTGCGGCTGCCAGCCCCATTGCTCGCCGATGGTCATGCACAGTTCCCATGCCGGTGTCTTCGGCGTTTCCACGGGGATGTTCTGCTCCGGCGTAGCGTAGTCACCATAGCCCGCTAGTCGGCCATTGATGATCGCCTTGGGGTTCTTCTCCAGGATCATCGCGCGCACCTTGGCCGCTTCCCATTCCCCCGCGCTGTGCTCCCAGTCGCCATCGAACCACCAGAGGTCAGGATTGAATCGGGTGGCGACCTCATCGATCTGACCTTGATAGAACTCAAGAAAGCGCCGCCAGCGAACGGGGTCATCCTCGATACTATATCGTGTACTGTCCTTCGTGAACCCCGTGTAGGTGTAGTCGCTCCAGTCGATCAATGAGTAGTACGCGCCGCATTTGATCTGGCGCCTTCTCAATTCCATGAAGAGTTCACCGATCAAAGCTCTGTTCGTGTATAGTCTGTTCAGTATCGCTTCGGTGTGCAGCCCGGGTACTTCGTGACGAGCTCCCAAGAGCTTCGTGCTATACATCGCCACTCCATCATGATGCTTGGTGGTGATCACCGCGTATTTCGCTCCGCTTTTCTCGATCAGGTCCGCCCACGATGCAGGGTCGTACTTGCTCGCGGTGAAGCCGTTGAGTTGCTTCATGTACTCCGCGTGCGGCACCTTCTTGTTGTAGAAGGCCCAACTCTCGTCCACGCCGTTCACGCTGTAGATGCCCCAGTGGATGAAGATGCCCAGCTTGGCGTCCTGGAACCACTGGAGATCCTGACGTACGGGCTCCTGTGCGATCAGATGATAAGAAAATGAGAGGATCAGATAATGGAATACCAGGAACGCGACACGGCCGCCGACGCGTTGTCGCCCAACAGCGATCATCTGATCATCTGATCGTCCCATTTTCTGATGCGCTACGCGATCGCCTTCTGCCACCGCCATGCATCGCGCAAGGCATCGCTTAACGTGAGCGTGGGCTTCCAACCGAGCACCTCACGGCTCTTGGTCGTATCGGCGTACACGGCTGTCGTATCGCCCGCGCGGCGCGGGCCGATCACGTATGGAAGCGGTGCTCCGGTTTCTCCGGTGAACGCGTTGATCACTTCCAGCACGCTGTTCCCTTTACCCGTGCCGATGTTGAAGACCTCGCACGACGAGGCTCCTTCACCCTCCATCCATTCCAGCGCGCGCACATGCGCTTTGGCGAGGTCCACCACATGGATGTAGTCGCGGATGCAGCTGCCGTCCGGAGTATCGTAGTCCGTACCGAAGACGGTGAGCTGCTTGCGCAACCCAGCGGCTGTCTGCGTGACGAAGGGCACCAGGTTGTTCGGCACGCCGAGCGGCAGTTCGCCGATGTGCGCCGAAGGGTGTGCGCCCACCGGATTGAAGTAGCGCAGCAGTACGGCTTTCAACGCTGGGTCGCTGGAAGTGGTGTCGCGCAGCATCTGCTCGCAGGCGATCTTGGTGAAGCCATAAGGCGACATCGCATTGCGGTCCGGAGCGGATTCCGTCACGGGCAATTTCTCCGGTTGGCCATACACGGTGCAGCTCGAGGAGAACACGATGCGCTGCGTGCCATGTTCCTTCATGAGCCGCAACAGGAGTACCAGTGAACCGATGTTGTTGTGATAGTACTTGAGCGGGTCGTTCACGCTTTCCCCCACGGCCTTGTCCGCCGCGAAGTGGATGGCCCCATGGATCGGGCCTTCCGTGGCCAACATCCGCCGCATCGCACCCGCATCGCAACAGTCGATACGATGGACGGATGGCTTGCGGCCCATGATCCTCCCGATGCCATCGATGGCGCGCTCTTGGCTGTTGCGCAGGTCGTCCACGATCACCGGTTCGAAGCCGGCAGCGGCCAGTTCCACACAGGTATGGCTTCCGATGAATCCGGCGCCGCCGGTAACGAGCACTTTTTTCATTCTTCGCGGCCATCGCTCTTGGCGGAGCCGATGGCGGGGTGAAAATGGCGAGAATGGTGAGAACACCGCTCCGCTTCGCACATTCGCGCCGCATGTCCTGGAACAGACCATCACCGTCCACGCTCGCCATCGCCGTGGTGATGGTCTTCTTCGCGTGCATAACCTGGCGCTGGAGTTGGAACCAGGGTCCGGCGATCATCCGCAGCGATGCGGTAGGATACTATGGCTACTTGCGCGCGGTGTTCATCAATCATGACCTGGGGCATGAGAGGCCGAACGCGACCTACCTGCACGAGACACCGGACGGGACCCTGAACAAATACTTCGCGGGCGAGGCGGTGATGCTCCTGCCGTTCTTCCTGGCCGCACACGGTTGGGCGCATGTCTCCGGGCATGAGACGGACGGCTTGTCCTCGCCGTACGTATGCGCCATAGGTCTGGCCGGCCTGGTGTACGCGCTCTTCGGTCTGCTGGCATTCCGTGCGTTGCTGCGCCGCTTGGCGATCGAGGAGCCCGTTTTGGCCGCGGTGCTGTTGACCATCGGCTTCGGTACACAGTTGGTGCAGTACGCGAGCATCCAACCGGGCTGGTCGCATGTGTACTCGTTCTGCATGGTAAGCGTCTTCTTGTTGCTCACCGCGCGACTTGCGGAGCACCCGCAGCTGCGTCGGTACGCCGCTTGGGGCCTGTCGCTGGGAATGATCCTGCTGCTGCGGCCGGTGAACGGGCTTGTCCTGTTGGCACTTCCCGTCGTACTCGGCAACGGAACGGGGTCATTCCTGCGTGCGTTCACAGGGCGCTGGGGACCGATGCTCGCAGCCGGCATCGCAGGCGCGTGCGTGGTCTTCATCCAATGCCTCTTGTGGTACATGCAGGTCGGCCATTTCGTCGCGGACGGCTACAAGGGTGAAGGTTTCCATTGGGACCGGCCGGAGGTCGTGCAAGTGCTCATCGGGTTCCGCCGCGGGTTGTTCTTGTGGACGCCAGTGTTGCTGTTCACGGCCTTCAGTATCCTGGCTTTATGGAAGATCGATCGTGTGCGCGCCATGGCGTCGTTGGCATACTGGGCCGTGAACACGTACGTGATCGCGAGCTGGTGGATCTGGTACTACGGCAGCGGTTGGGGCGCACGTGTGTACATCGATCATTATCCGGTGCTCTTCCTCCCGATGGCCGTCGTCCTGTCCCGCTGGTATCGTGGATCGCCGTGGCTCTGGCGTGCGTCGTTGGTTGCGCTTGGCGCCGTCTCGCTCTTCACCTTGGCGCAATTCTACCAGTACAACCACCGCCTGCTGCACGTGGAGTGCATGGACAGCCGCAAGTACGCCTACAGCTTCCTGCGCTTCGATGACGCCCATCGCGACCGTTTCGGCGGCAACTACCGCGTCGCGCCATTCAACCCGAATGGCCTGGATACGCTGGTCCACGAGAAGTGGGACGTGGAGGGCACCTGGTCGCACTGGCTCGGTCGGCGCATCCGGATGAAGGGCGCGCCGAGCGGTGATCATGTCGTGGCCTGCGATGTGGTGGACCATTTCGGGCCATCCTTCACCATGCGCTCCTCTGAATTACCGAAGGGGCGAGCACTGTTCCTTGCCATCGGCTTCGAGCGGTACGTGGAGCATGTGGACGACACCCGCTCTGTGCTGTGCGTTACCGCATTGGAGGACACGAGCGGCACACAATCCTTCTACGAACCCTTCGACATGGAGCCGATGCCGCCCAAGGGAGACGGCGTTTGGGAACATGTCGAGTACCGCATCGCTATTCCACCCGCCGGTGAAGGCGAGGACCTGAAATTCTACTTCTGGAACAAGAAGAGCGCCGCCCGCTTCCGTTTGGACGACCTGGACGTGACGGTGATGGCCGTTCGGCCTTATTGAGGTACTGATAGTTGGCAGTCGGCAGTCCGCGGTTGGCAGTCGCGATACTCCGACCGCGTACTGCCAACTGCTACTGCCTCCTGCCAACTGAGAGAGGTGGGCCCAGCAGGATTTGAACCTGCGACCAACGGATTATGAGTCCGCTGCTCTGACCGCTGAGCTATAGGCCCGGTCTGCTCCGATCCCGTCCCGACCGATCGGGACGAGGGCGGAAAGAGGTCCGCGAAAGTAGCAGGAGGATCAATGGGCGTCCGCCACCACGTTCATGCGCTTGCTCTTGATGAGCATGGCCACGGGTATGCAGAGGAAACAGGCGATGGCCGCCACCGTGAACGCGTCCATGTAGGAAAGGAAGTAGGCCTGCTTCGTTACTGTGAGGTCCAGGACCTTGTAAGCCTGGTCACGCGCGACCGCCGCATTGGTGCCCGCCGCCGCAAGCCCTTGCTGCACCGCGCTCAATCGCTGCGTGAACTCGGGGTTGTATTCGCTCATGTTCAGCGACAGGTCAGCCCGGTGAACGGCGTTCGTGTGACTGATGAGCGTGCTCATGATGGCCACGCCGAAAGCGCCGCCGAGCTGCCTCATCATGTTGGTGATACCCGCGCCTTGGGCGATGTCGGCACCCTTCAATCCGGAGAGCGCGAGCGTGCTGAGCGGCACCATCAAACAGGCCAGGCCCATGCTGCGCACGCAGAGGGGGCCGAAGAAATCCTGATAGCCCACCTGCGGTGTGAGGCTGTGCGCCATGTACAGGCAGAAGCAACCGAAGAAGAAGAAACCCAGCATCACCGGCGCCTTCGGCGGGAACAGGCCCTTCTGCATGCTGATGCCCATGAAGGGCATGAGCGGGATGGTGAGCAGGGTGGGCGGTAGCAGGCTCCAACCCGTGTCCTCGGCGGTATAGCCGAGTCCTTGTTGCAACATCAGCGGATAAACGAAAACGGAGGAGTACAGACCGAAGCCTGTGATGAAAAGGAGGATGGTCCCCATGGCCAGACTGCGCGTCTTAAGCACACGCAGGTTCACCACCGGATCATGCGTGTTGAGTTCGCGCCACACGAACCCGATCAGCGCCGCCGCCGCCGTGAACGCGCTGATGGTGATGTACGTGCTCTCGAACCAGTCCTCCTCATTGCCCTTCTCCAAGGTGAGCTGCAGAGCACCGAGGCCGATGATCAGCAGGATGAGCCCGAGCCAGTCCATCCTCCACCAGGAGGTGGCCGTACGGCCGTGCCGCGTATCCGCCACGAAGCTGAGCGTGAGCAGCGTCGCGATGATCCCGAACGGCAGGTTCACGAAGAAGATCATGTGCCACGAGTAGTGCTCCATGATGAAGCCGCCCATGTACGGACCGAAGGTGGGGCCGAGCACGATGCCCATTCCGAAGATCGCGTTCGCCAGCCCGAGCTGCTTCTTCGGGAAGGTCTCCACCAGGATCGTTTGCGAGGTAGCCAGCAGCGCGCCACCACCAAGGCCTTGCACGAAGCGCCAGAAGACCAGTTGCCAGATGCTTCCGGACAGCCCGCACATCAACGAGCCGATGGTGAAGAGGGCCAGCGAACCCGCGAAGTAGTTGCGCCGCCCGAACTGGCGGGAGAAGAAGGCCGTGAGCGGCACCACGATCACGTTCGCGATGGCGTAGCTCGCGATCACCCAGCTCACCTCGCTCAGCGTCGCGCCCAAGCTGCCCATCAGCTCGGTGAGCGCCACGTTCACGATGGTGGTGTCGATCAGTTCCAGTATCGAGGCACTGATCACCGTGAGCACGATGATCCACCGACGGATGCCCTGCGGCTTCAGCGCGTCCTCCTCCGCTTCAGTAAGCGGCTGGTTGGGTCTGTCCTGGAACGACATGGTGCTATGGAACGCTGATAACGCAGATGGTCATGATCCGCGCTGATATGAACCCGTTGTTTCGTGATGCATTCTGATCCGTGTTGATCATAATGATCAGCGTCATCCGCGTTCTATTACGAACCCGTGCTGACCTTCACCGTCACGTTCATCCCCACCGCCAACGGATGTTCGGCGGATTGTCCCATGATCTTCACCCGCACCGGTATGCGCTGCGTCACCTTCACGAAGTTGCCCGTGGCATTATCGGCGGGAAGCAACGCGAACTGCGCGCCCGTGGCCTCGGAGATCGATTCCACCTCCCCGCTGAGATCCTCGCCCGGGTAGGCATCTACTTTGATCCTCACCGGTTGTCCCGCATGGATATCCGCCAGCTGCGTCTCCTTGAAGTTAGCCGTGACCCAGATGTCCTTCGTGTCCACCACCGCACCGAGCGGCTGGCCGGGGCTCACCTGCTGCCCTACTTCCACATTGCGGCGACCGGTGACGCCATCGCACGGCGCATTGATCACGCAATAGTCCAATTGAAGACGCGCGTTGTCCAGGTCGGCCTGTTTCGTGGCCAGTGTCGCTCGCAGCACATCGAGCTGCGCCTTCGCGCTTTCCACGCGGCCGTTGGTCACGGCGCGTTGGGCCGAGAAGTTCTGTGCTTCGGCCTGCGCGGCGCGCAACTGCGCCTGCGCCGCATCGTGCGCGGCCTGCAGGGCATCCAGTTCGGATTGCGCGATCACGTCTCCCTTGCGCAGTTCGTTGCCGCGTGACAGGTCAAGCTCCAGTTTGTGTGCGTTCGCCGCGGCGCTCGCTGCGCGTGCCTCGGCGGAGCGGGCCGCGGCGTCACCCGCGATGGACCCTTCCTGTGAATTCCTCAGATCCTGCTCCGCGGCGCGCAGTTGCGCTTCGGCGGCCTCAAGCGCGGCATCGGCCATGCGCACGCGCAGCACCGCATCCGTCGAATCCAGTACCACGAGCGTCTGGCCCGCCCTCACCGTCTGGTTCTCCTCGAACATCACCTGCACCACGTGACCGGCGACGCGCGGCGCGAGCGGGCGGATGTGACCACGCACCTGCGCGTTGTCCGTGGATTCCTCCTTCGGCCGGAGGAGCATGTAGAGCGCGCCGCCAAGCACGAGCCCGCCGAGCACCAGGAAGAGGATCCTGCGCTTGCCGGCATTGTCCTTCTTCTCCGCCACGTTCTGTTGTTCGTTGGAAGGGTTCATCTCGGGATCTATTGATAGACCGGCACGCCGGCCGCGTAGGGTACGTTGTATGAAGCGACCGCCAGGCCGTAACGCGCCTGCAACGAGGCCTGCTGCGCCCGGTTGTTCGAGACCTCGGCGTCGAGGAGTTCGAGCGTCGTGGCCAGGCCGTTCTCGTAACGGACGCGCGCGCGCCGCGCCGTCTCCTCGGCCTGTTGCACGAGTGTGTTCGTCGTTTCCACTTCGCGCTGCGCGGAACGCAAGCCGATCAGCGCCTGGTCCAGCTCGGCGCGCACACGGCCTTCGGTGGCCTGCGCTTGGAATTCCGCCTGCTTCAGGTCGGCACGCGCCTGCTCCACCATCGAGACCTTCTTGTTGCCATGGAAGATGGGCACGTTCAAACTCGCCCCTGCCGCCCAGTTCGCCAAGCCCTGGTCCAGGTTCGGTTGGTATCCGTTCTTCACGCCGCCTTGGGCGAACAGGCTGAGCGAGGGTAGGCCGCGCCGTTCATTCAACTCCACGTTGAGCCGAGCCTGCTCCACGCGGTCCGTGAGTTGCCTATAGTCCGGTCGATCGCGCCAAGCGCTCGTATCGGCTGAGGCTTTCGCCATCGCGCTTCCATCGTCGCTCAGCTCGATCGGTGTTCCCGTGGCCAGGCCTGTCAACTGTCGCAATGTGGCGAGCTGCTGGTCGCGCTGCTGCTGGAGGTGGATCATATCCCGCTCGGCTTCGGAGCGTTTGCTCTCCACGGTGAGCTTGTCGTAGCCCGTGGCCGTTTGCGCGCTGATGCGCACTTCCGCGCGGCGGATGTTCTCGTCCAGCGAGGCCACCAGTTTCTCCTGCACTTTGATCGCCTCCTGCATGCCGAGCAGGCCGTAATACACTTGGAGCGCGCGAAGTGCCAGATCGTTTCGCACCTGGTCCAGTTGGTGCGCGTTGAGCTGCTGGCCTACGCGGGCCATGTCCACTGCGCTGCTGCGCTGGCCGAAGTCGAAGGCCAGGTAGCTCAGGCGCAGGTTCGCATCGTAGTTGTCGTGCGGCTGGAACGCCAGGTCCTTGAATTCACCGGGACCGGTCTGGAAGGCCAGGTGATTGATGGGGTCGAGATAGGTATAAGAACCGATGGCATCCAACTGCGGGAACAGGCCGCTGCGAGCGTCCTTCACACGGGCGTCAGCGCTCTCCCCCTGCGCCATCTGCGCTTTCACGAGCGGGTTGTCGGTCGCTGCGCGGTGGGCGACGTCCTGCGGGGCGAGCTTCAATGGCTGGGCCAGCGCGCCCGTCTGCATGGCGATGACCGAAAGAATGATGGCACTTCTCATGGCTCCCTTACTGGCGTTTATTCCCTTTCGTTCCCGGATCGAGCAGGCCGTGCAGCAGGTCCATGATGTAGCGCTCCAATTCCTTGCGGTCGGCATCGCCGAAACGGTCGCGGGCGGCGCCCTTTTCCTCACGGATGATGGCGATGTGCTCGCGGAACTGGATGTACTTGCTCACGATGCCGTAGGTGGTCATGGCCACCAACGCGGTGTCCACCTTGCGGAACACCTTCCTGTCGATACCGTCCTGCAACATCGCGGCGAATTCCCGTTGGTGTTTGATGAGTTTGTCCCTCAGCGTGGCACATTGGCCGGACCGGCCGGGCAGCATCATCTCATGGGTGATCACCCGGTGCATGTCGCGGTTGCCGAAGAGGCGGGCAACGATGTTCTCTACCACGATCCGCAACCGTTTCCACGGGTCATCGGTGGCGGCCAACTGCTCCCTGCGCTGGTGCTCGAGCATCTGGGTGCGCTCCTCCATCAGGGCGGCGAACAGCTTCTCCTTGCTGCCGAAGTAGTAGGAGATCAACGAGAGGTTCAGGCCCGCTTCACCCGCGATGTCGCGGATGCTGGTCGCCGCGAAGCCGTTCGCCGCGAAGAGCTTTTCGGCCGCGCGCAGCAGTACGGTGCGGCTCTTCGCTTCGGTATCTACCGTGCGTCGAGGAGTCTTCGTCAGCGTGGCCATCGGGGCGTCGAAAGTAGAGGAATAGTTCAATCGTTTGATTGAATCCCCGCGAAGTCGACCACGGGATAGCTTCGCCCCCCGCATGATCGATACCATCCTGCTCGACCTCGGCGGCGTGCTCATCGACGTCGACTATCACCGGACGGCAGTTGCCTTCAACGCCTTGGGCTTCGACGGCTTCGAAGCCATCTACAGCAAGGCGCAGCAGGACCACCTGTTCGATGGCTTCGAGATCGGGGCCTTGTCACCGGCCGAGTTCCGTTCGCGGATCCGGTCGTTGCACGGCAATGGCATCACGGACGATCAAGTGGACCATTGCTGGAACGCGATGCTCGGACGCATACCGCAGGAGCGCATCGACCTTGTAAAGCGGCTACGGGAGCGTTACCGCGTGCTTCTGCTCAGCAACACGAACGCGATCCATGTACCGGCCTTCGAGCGCATCATCGCGGAGGACAACGGCATCACGGACTTCAAGGCGCTGTTCGACGGGGCCTACTACAGTTGCGAGATGGGCCTGCGCAAGCCGGCTGCGGAGGCCTTCCACCATGTGCTTTCACGGCATGGCGCGGAACCGTCGCGCACGCTGTTCATCGATGACAGTATCCAACATGTGGTGGGGGCGCGGGAAGCCGGTCTCCTGGCGGAGCACCTGGACTTGCACAAAGAGGATGTGATCGGTCTGGCACGACGCCAAGGACTGGAGGGATGATCACTTCCGACTTGCCGTCTTCTTCCCTTTCGGTGCAGGCAGCGAGGCGCTCATGCGCAGCAACATCTCGGGCAACTTGCGGTCTCCGGTGATCACGTCCTCGGGAACGAGGTAGTAGTCCTTCGAGCCGGGGTAGGCCGGGGCGCGTTCGCAGCGGCGCTCGAGCACCGCGCTTTCGTCCATGATCTTCACGAAGAGCTGGTCATCGCAGATGAAAGCCACGGGCTTGCCGTCCGCGTAGAGGGCGAACTCGCCGAACATGGAACGCACGCTGAAGCGCTCCGGGTGGCCCAGTTGTTCGAGGATGAATTCGGCGGTGGACTTTTTGGTGGCCATGCGGCTAGCGGATCTCCTGCGTCAACTCCACCACTACGCCGTTCGCGCTCTTGGGATGCACGAAGCACACCAGCTTGTTGTCCGCACCGGGCTTGGGCTCATCGCTTGATGAAGCGGTTCCGGAATATCATCTCGCCCTGTGTGGCCACCAGGACGTACGAGCCTTGCGCAAGACCTTCAACGGAGAGCGGACCAGGAGGAACGACCATCATGGCGACTGTGCGACCACGGATATCAACGATCCGAACGTGGACAGGTGCGGATCCCGCGGAAGAGGACAAGAGGAGCATGCCATCCGTTACGGTTGGAGCGATGCGGAGTGCGGGAGCGACCGCAACGCCGATGGATCCGGTGTTCATTTCGGCAGGTACATAGAGCGTATCGTACGCGGTCTGGCATCCGGCATCCGGCTGGAAGCTGATCACATAGTAGCCGGTGTCGAGATCGCTCCACAGCGCTCCACCGGTGTTGTATATCCCTTGGCCCACCTGCTGGTTGGAAGGGAGGGCGAACAGGGTGATGGTCCCAAGGACCGGTGAAGAGATGGGATACGGTTCGGTCGTATCCGGGATCGCCTCGATGAGCTCGATGACGCCGGTGCTCCCACCCGGAGTCGACGGCAGGACCGAGGTCACCAGCTCAAGGTTCGCGCAACTGGCAACGATAACTGGTTCGTCCATCGCACAGGTGCCGGCACAAGAAGGATCATCGATGCATACCACATATTGGTGGCCGTACGGCACCTCATAAAATATGAAGGACGTGCTGACGCACCAGATGTTGGTGCAATTGAGGCAGGGCGACCCCGTGAAGTTCATGCCGTCCTGCAACAGGTACACATCGGCACCGCTCGGCACGCAGCATACGTGGTCATACATCTGGGTTCCGCAGTAATTGACGAAAGCATTGCCTGTGATGTCGTAGCCAGGTCCCCCTCCGCCCCAGGGTGTTCCATGAATGCTGCCGGCGAAGCTCCATCCTACCGTTTGGACGGATGTGTAGCCGCTGTAGACCACCGATCCGCCTTGGTACACGGTATAGGAATAGGACCCGGGGTCCAGATCCACCTCCCAGCCGGTCGCTCCATTATCCCAGATGACGCTGTCACCAGGGCAATCCATCACACTTACATGGCCTCCGCATACGCCTTCAAAGGCGTGCGTGCGGATCGTATGGCATTGGGCCATGCTTCTCATGCCGATCGCTGTCATACCCAGCCCCAAGGCGGTCCTGATCAAGGTCGGAAGCGGGCTGAACGGTGGCATGGCCAACAGCTTTGTTTTCCAGACGTTCCAATACGAGGAAGGATGCTCTGGTCAGCCGACGATCTCCTGTGTCAACTCCACCAGCACGCCGTTCGCGCTTTTCGGATGCACGAAGCACACCAGCTTGTTGTCCGCACCGGGCTTGGGTTCATCGCTGAGCATCTGGAAGCCTTCCGCTTTCAATCGAGCCATTTCCGCGCGGATGTCTTCCACTTCGAAGGCCACGTGGTGGATACCCTCGCCGCGTTTCTCGATGGCCTTGGCGATGGGTCCCTCGGGCCGCGTACTTTCGAGCAGCTCGATCTTGTTCGGCCCCACCTGGAAGAAGGAGGTGATCACGCCTTCGCGCTCGACGACCTCCCGCTTGTAGGAAGGAACGCCCAGCAGTTTCGCATAGGTTTCTTCGGCCGCGGCCAGGTCCTTCACGGCGATGCCCAGGTGTTCGATGCGGATCATGGCGCTATGGAATGCGAAAGCCTTCGAGGTCATCGAAGGCTTCCTGTTCAATGTATCTGTGTCATCTGCGTCATCGGCGGACGCATATCCCGATCAACGCTTGATGAACGTTTCGCCCATCTTGTTGTCGTAGTTCAGGTAGTACATGTCCTTCTTCAGCGTGCTCACATCGAGCTTGTTGGCATAGCCGCGCTTCACGATGTTGCCGTACTGGTCGTACACCTCATAGAGCGTATTGCCGCTGAAGACGATCTCGTCCTTGGGCTTCTCGGGGCTCCAGGTAATGACCGCCACCGAGGGGTCGGTGTAGGTGACGGTCTGGCTGTAGCGGGCCTTCTTCGTCAGGTCCACCTGTTTCACGCGGAAAGTGTTCTCACCGCTGTGCGGGGTCACTTTGAAGGAGTACGTGTGTTCACCGGGGGTTCCGGCACCGGGCACTTCGCCCACCTTCACCCACTTGTTCCAACGCTTCTGCTCAACGATATAGGGGAGTTCGCCCGTCTCGTTGTTCGTTACCCAGCCATAGGTGCCGTCAGCGGCCACTTGTTGCTTCACGATGTCGAAGGTGCTCTTCGGTTTCAGCACTTCGGGGTTCAGCACCAAGGGTGTGCACCCGTCCTTGTGCTTGATCTTCACCGTCACCTTGTCGCCCAGCTTCAGGCCGAAATTGGCCATGTCGATCTCGAAGGCGCTGGAGTTGATCTCGTCCGTGGCGATCTGGTCGTTCACCGTCACTTCGTACACGCAGAAACCGACGCCCGCTTCCGAGAAGGGGTTCTGGATGAAGAGGTTCTTTCCTTGATAGTTGCCTTCGAGCACCAAGGTGCCCGCCGAGGCGGACAGGCCCAACAGCGCCGTGGCCAGGATCAGTAGGGATGCGCGCATCAAGGTCTGAGATAGGGGTGGCAATGTTAGCAATTCAGGTCCGCTTGACCTAACCGGATCCGTCCGGCCGAAAACCGCGTGGTTGTAGGGCATTCGGGAGGCCCCCTTCGGCTCAGGCAGGCGGCTTGGGGGAAATAGCGGCCATCATGCGGTCGATGTCCTGCTGGTTGAAGGCTTGGCCCTCGAGGTCCTGCACCACGAAGGTCCGGTCGCCGGCCTTCACCACCTGGTAGAAGTGCATGAAAACGAGGGTGGGATCGTCCGGGAATTCGCTGCGGTACGTGAGCCCTTCCGGGGTTTCGCTCAGCAGGGTGTTCTTCTGGAGCAGGTCGCGGTCCAGAGCGGCTTTCAGTCGGGGTATGTCACCGGGCTCCTCGGTGATCACCAGTCCGAAGTGGTTGCCGGCCTTCACTTCCAAGGTGCCGGTCTCGTCCTTCCACACGATGGCCGGTTCCTGGCCGTCCGTGAATTGCTTGTCCAAGGGCGTGAGCAGCAACGGCAGGCCGTAGGTGGCCAGATCGATCGGCGGGATGGCGGCCGCAGCGCTGCTATCGGTCGCTTGGGTCGCGTCGCTCGCTTGTTCGGCGCCGCCGCCACAGGCGGTGAGCAGGGCCAAGGCGAAGACCGGGATGGTGAACTTCATCGGCCGCGAAGGTGCGGCGCCCGGGGAGTCGACGCATTGGTGTTCGTGTGCATCTGTCCACCGGCCATGGTGGGATCGGCAGAATGTCGCCGCCTATCTTCGATCCACCACGGCCCCGAGGCCAACGACCAACCCCTTTCCACCATGATGCGCTCCTCCACCATCGTCGTCTGTCTTCTGTCTTTGGGTCTTCGTACGGCCTGTGCCCAATCCGATGCCACCGTCACCAAGGGCTCCGTCTTCGAAGTGCGCATGGTGAAGACCGTCGCGCATTCACAGGAGGACTACCTCCAGCGCTTGAACGCCTTCTACCTGCCGGTGATGCGCAAGGCGCAGGAGCAAGGGCTGATCAAGTCCTTCAAGGTGCTGGCAGGCACCGCTTCCAACGAGGACGATTATGACGTGCTGCTCTTGGTGGAGCACACCGGCATGGCGTTCTATGACACGGATGCGGCGCGGGACGCGAAGTGGGACGCGATCGAGAAGGAGATGGTGGCGGCCATGGGCGGAGCGGACAAGCGCAAGTCCTTCACTGCGGGGCTGGACGAGATCCGGCACTACCAAGGACAGAAGTTCATGCGCGAGGTCACGGTGAAGTGATCATCAAAGGGCATCGCGTTCCACCAACGCTTGGTGGTGCTGCACATGGTAGATGGTGAAGTAGAGCATTTCGCGCACCGTGAGTTTGCCGAGCAACGGATGCGGCAGCAGCACCGTGTCCAGTTCGTGTTCGGTCCAGGAGTCCACACGATCGCACAAGGTCTTCACCGTTCCTCGCAACGAAGCTGCGATCCCTTCCATATCGCCCGCTGGAACCGGTGGCGGTACAAAGCGACCGGATGCGCGGCCACCGGCAGCGAGCTTTTCCTTGTAGCGTTGAACGAGCGCGTCATAGTCGCGTGGCGGCCTGTTCGGTTTTCCGAAGCGCCAACGCAGGAACCATTTCGGAACACGCAACGCCATGGCCACGGGCCGCACCGCGCGCAGGATGTGCTCGATCTGTTGGGCCGGTGTCCATTTGCCATTGCGTGAAATATCGCGCTCATTCATGCGCACGGCCAGCACGCGCTCGATGAAGGCCTCATGATGCCGCAACAACGCAGCGTTGATCGCGGGGCGGTCCATTACCAACGGATCAGATCGTCGCCACCACCTTCAGCTCGATCGCGATCGGCGTCGGCAGGCAGTTGATCTCCAAGGTCGTCCGGCACGGCGGGTCTTTTTCGAAGTACTCTTTCCACAGTCGGTTGTACGTGGCGAAGTCGTCCTTCATGTTCGTGAGGAAGACCGTCACGTCCACGATCTTCTCCCAGCTGCTGCCGCTGTCCTCCAGGATCCACTTCACGTTCTGGAACACGCTGCGCACTTGTGTCTCGATGTCGTAGCTGGTGATGTTCCCGACCGCGTCGAGTTCCACGCCGGGGATCTTCTTCGTGCCGCGTTCGCGTGGCCCCACGCCGCTGAGGAAAAGCAGGTCGCCGACGCGGCGCGCGTGCGGATAGTGGCCGACGGGTTCAGGAGCTTTGGAGGAGGAGATGCTGGACATGTTGCGAAGATGGGACCGATAGCCATAGGCTCCACCTTTGTGCCATGCAAATGCGCTATCGCCGTCTCGGCACCTCCGGTCTTCAAGTGAGCGAATTGTCTTTGGGCTCCTGGCTCACCTTCGGGAAACTCATCACCGACGACACCGCCGAAGCCTTGATGAAGCTCGCCTATGACAGCGGCGTGAACTTCTTCGACAACGCGGAGATCTACTCCAAGGGCGAGAGCGAGCGCGTTATGGGCCGCATCCTGAAGAAGATGGAATGGCCGCGCGACACGTGGATCGTCAGCAGCAAGGTCTTTTTCGGCGCGGGCGGGAAATTGCCCACACAGCTCGGGCTGCACCGCAAGCATGTGGTCGAAGCGTGCAACGACGCGCTCAAGCGCCTGCAGGTGGAGTACCTCGACCTCTACTACTGCCACCGCCCTGACCCGAACACGCCCATCGCGGAAACGGTGTGGAGCATGCACCAGCTGATCATGCAGGGCAAGGTGATGTATTGGGGCACCAGTGAGTGGAGCGCGAAGGAGATCGCCGAAGCGCATGCTATCGCGGAGAAGCATCACCTCATCGGTCCAGTGATGGAGCAGCCCCAGTACAATATGTTCCATCGCGAGAAAGTGGAGAAGGAGTTCGCACCGCTCTATGATACCGTGGGCCTGGGTACCACCATCTGGAGCCCGTTGGCGAGCGGCGTACTCAGCGGCAAGCACGCGTTGGAAGGCGATGCATCATCGCGCCTGCGTGCCGCCGGACTCGATTGGTTGCGCGAGCGCGAACTCACCGAAGCACGACTGAAAAAAGTGGAAGAGCTGAAGGCGCTGGCGACCGGTCTCGGTCTTTCGCTGCCGGTCTTCGCCATTGCCTGGTGCTTGAAGAACCCGCGTGTGAGCACCGTGATCCTCGGCGCGAGCAAGACCGCGCAATTGGAAGAGAACCTGAAAGCGGTGGAAGCGCAGGATCTGTTGACGCCGGATGTACTGGCCCGTGTAGAGGGCTTGCTGGCGGGGGAGAAACTCAGTACCTGGTGACGGTGTCCCAGCACAGGGTCGGTTGATGCCGATGTGCCTCGGTTGCAGTTCCAGTTGCGTTTTTTCATGCGGACAAGGTCTGCCATACTGGACCCGCGATAGCGTTGTTCGCGGCACCTTTGGCGGTTGTGCAGGGCGTTTCATCCCCACTCCTCCCGGCTTTCCGGGAGTGTAAAGTGCTCCCGGCCAGCCGGGATAAGGCCACGCGCAGCCCGCACCGGTAAAGGTCTTCAGCGATTTGGGAAGGAAGATCCCCGAGCGCTTGTTCTTCCGCTCCGGGGTACCTGAATTTGTGTCATCACTTGATATGGCGATGACGCGACAACATGTAGAGATGGCTTCATCACTTGAAGTAACGGCGCGCCGCGCGAAGGCGAACACATCCCTAGCACAATACCCCCGCGCGGCATTGCATGAAATAACCGGCACCGCCCTGTGAAAAAGACGTGACCGGGCCGAAGCCGAAGGGCGGAGGTTCGCAGCGGAAACCCGAGCAGTACCCAACCATTTACCCACCTGTATCATGGCCAAGCGAAAGAGTACCAAGACCATATCCCGGAAACCAAGCAATGAAGCGCTGAAGCGCATCGCTCGTGGTGAGGCGCTTCGCTATCTGGAAGACCCGAACGTGAACAGCGTGGGCATCGGGTATAAGGAAGTGAAAGGCAAACGCACAGGCACGCTTTGTCTGCAGTACACAGTGGATAAAAAGCACCAGCCGGACCGACTGGAGGCACTGGAGGCCGTGGGTACCCGAATGATACCCAAACAGATCACGGAAGGGCGCCTCACGCTCCCCACTGATGTGGTGGAGCGGAAGTTCAAAGTGCAATACACCGTACTTGCCCAGCGGACCGATTTCGACCGCAAGCGCCGCATGGACCCCTTACGCCCAGGCATCAGCATTGCCAATGTGCGCGAAACGGCAGGCACACTGGGTTGCTTCGTGAAGGACCGCGGCACCGGCGAAGTGATGATGCTCAGCAATTGGCACGTATTCAATGGTCCTTCGGGCCGTATTGGCGATGCGGTTTCACAACCAGGCCCGTATGATGACAACAGCGATGTAGAGGCGAACCACGTCGGCCAGCTCGTCCGGAGCTACTTGGGCTTGGGCGGGGATTGTGCGCTCGCCTCCGTGACAGGGCGGCCTTTTACGACAAGAATTCTTGGCCTTGATGTATCACCGGCGCGGATCGGCGAGGCCCACTTGGGGGATAGGATCGCCAAAAGCGGCCGCACCACCGGGGTTACATACGGGCTTGTGCGCCGTATTCATGTGACGACCAAGGTCGACTACGGTGGGAATATCGGAGAACAGCGCGTTGGTGGTTTCGAATATGGGCCTGACCCGGACAGGCCCTCAACCGACGGTGAAGTATCCAGCGGTGGGGACAGCGGAAGTCTGCTCATGTTCTGCGACCGCCAGGGCAAAGTCACCAATATCGCCGGCGGGCTTCACTTCGCTGGCGAAGGAACAGGCTCTACCGATGAGCATGGTGTGGCCTGCAACATAGAAAGTGTGCTCCGCAAACTCGATGTCAGTTTCGAGGGGCTCGGGACCGCGGACACAGAAGCCATGAGCCGACGTCGGGGTCGCAGGCGGGAACACCCACCGGAGGTGCACCATAGCGGCATAGGATGGAATCCCGATTTTCTCGGGGTCCCACTACCCCTGCCCACATTGGGGGGCAGCATCAAAGCCAAGGCGGTGAAGGTCGAAGGAAGTGAGGTGCTCGACTACACCCACTTCTCCCTGGTCATGAACAGGGAGCGGCGCATGTGCTTCTACACGGCCTGTAACATCGACGGCAATTCATTGAAGAACATCCCACGCGGTGACAAGTGGGCCATCGACCCTCGGCTCCCCGCCGAACTGCAATGCGGCAACGAGATCTACAAGAACAACAAGCTCGACCGCGGCCACATGGTGCGCCGCCTGGATGCCGTGTGGGGCCCGGACGCCGTGGCCAAGAAAGCGAATGACGACACCTTCTTCTATACCAATGCCTGCCCCCAGCACGCGAACCTGAACCAGCGGACCTGGAACGACTTGGAGGAGTACATCCTCGGCAACACCGATACCCACGATCTGAAGGTGTGCGTTCTGACCGGGCCCGTCTTCGGTGCTGCTGACACTCCCTACCGCAACATCCACATTCCCCAGGAATTCTGGAAGATCGTGGCTTGGAGGAGCGACGGTGAACTGAAAGCCAGCGGGTATCTCCTCAGCCAGAGCGATATGATGGACAACCTGGAGGCTTTCTCCTTCGGGCAATATCGCACCTACCAGCTGGCCATCGCTGATATCGAAGAGCGGACCAAGCTCACGTTCGCCAACCTGGCTTCAAAGGATGTGATGCGAGGGCAGCCCCAGATCGAAGGCCTGAGGCCACGTACGCGTGTGATCCAAAGACTCGCGGACATGATCCTTTGAAACGGCGGTACCGATAAATACGCACCCACCTCTAGCAACTATCCGCCATGGCCAAGAAAAAGACGAAAACCCCGAGCAACGCGGCAAAGAATGTGTTCAAACGACGCGGTCCGAAAGACCCGTTTACCTTGGACAAGGAGACCATCCACTCACTGGGCAACTCCCATGTATGCTTGACCGACTCACGCGGGTACGCGGTTCCGAAGAACGCGGACATACGCGAGATCGTGCTCGACGCTTCAGAGGGCTTTATTCCTCTTTGGGCCGAAGGCATGAATCTGCGTTGGCGGTTCAACGAACGGTCCATGCGGCAGTTCGAGGATCCACTGGCGGCCAAGGACGGGATACGGGCGTTGTTGGCAGAGGCCGTGAACGAATGGAAGGACAGCGCACCCGTCAAATTCACGGAGACGGACGATGCATGGGACTTCGAGGTGATCGTGCGCAACGCGGAGGATTGCGACATCAATGGCTGTGTGCTGGCCAGCGCGTTCTTCCCGGATGCGGGAAGGCACGACATCACCATCTACCCTACCATGTTCCAGCAGTCGCACGATGAGCAAGTGGCGACGCTCGCGCATGAGATCGGTCATGTCTTCGGCCTGCGCCACTTTTTCGCCAAGGTGGAGGAAAAGGACTATCCGAGCGTGATCTTCGGCAAGCACCGGCCCTTCTCCATCATGAACTATGGAGAGATGAGCAAGCTGACCGCAGCTGACCGGTCGGACTTGAAAAGGCTCTATGCCAAGGTGTGGAGTGGGGAGCTGAAGGCGATCAAAGGCACACCTATCGTACAGGTGAAGCCCTACCACATGCGCTGACCGCTACCAGAGTTCTCCCCGCAACAGTTCGATCGCATGAAGGCCCATGTGGGCGCGTTCAGGACGGGGCTCATCCGCTGACCCACTATGTACAACGCAAGCTCGACCCCGCCCAAAGGGAGCACAGCGGCCGCACCGTTGCGCGCGCGTGTGAGCAACAAGCTGTACGACTTCGCAGGGTCTGGTGCCGCGTTCAAAGTCGTGCTCTTCGGCATGCTGGCCTTCACGGGCACGCTTCTGCTGGTAACCTACGGCACCGACATGCGGGCGATGGTGGCCGGACGTATCGCCTTCAAGCGTGTGGATACCGATGGGAGCACGACCACCGATGCGTTGGAAGTGCTCCCGCTCGACAGCACCGCGGCGTATGCGCTGCCCCCGTTGCCAACGGACCGCATCACCCCAGAGACGGACGTGTTCTACAACAAGTATCCGGTGATGGCCATCTGGTCGCTCATACTGTCCATCATGTGCGGTTTCGCCATGGCCTGCATACCCGTGTTCGGCTACTACCACAAATGGTTGCGCGATAGGTCCATGCGGGCAGATGTGAGCGCCCTCGACAACATACTCGTTGGCCTGGTGTTGGGCATCGTCATGTTCGCAGTACCACTGGTCATGCCCGGTATCTGGAGCGTTTCGGACGTGGTGCAGCATTGGGTGCCCCTCTTCTCCGGTCCGTTCGTGCTGTGGATCCCCCTGCTGCTGACGATATCCAGCGCCGTGCTCGGCATCATCGTCATGTTGTCCATAGCCAGCGCCAGCCTCGAACTGGTGGAAAAGGCCTCCCAAACCCCAGAGCCGCCTACGGCCATGGCCCGGTACAAGCGGCTCGAAGAGATCCTGCGCAGTTGCCTGGCCATGCTCTCCGCCATGGTGGTCTTATCGGTGATCACGAGCGGTACCCTGCGCCTGGGCATGATGAGCATGTTCCGCATTCCAGGGATCGACTTTTTCCCCGAACGCTTCGTGCATGCCTACGGTCTCTTCTTCTCGGTGATTTTGGCGGCGGTGTATCTGCCCATCCGCTTGAAGCTGGCTGCCGCAGGCCGCAGTTTGGTGAAGCTGAACGTGGGTGGCCCTGCTGCACAGGCGGCCGATGCGCCTGTTTCCCCCTCGGAGAGCATACTCAACGAATTGAAGCTCCTCTTCTCCATCCTCGCCCCCTTCCTCAGCAGTTTCCTGCCCGACATGTTCAAAGTCCTCGGCGGTGAATGAGGCCCGCTCCTCTTTCAACGCGCCTTAATCCTCATGAAGCCCAAACCAAGCCAGACAAGGGAACCGACTACCCCTAGAAGCTCGAAGCCGCGTACCGGGCGATTGATCACGCGTGCTTGTGGGTGGAATTGAAATTGGATTGAAGGAACCTCATACAAGCGACAACATGATAACCCAAAGCAGACCTCCACGGTCGTACCAGTGGGGACACTCGCGCGAAGGTGTGAACACAACCACCTATTTCATGAAGATCCCATTATGCTGCATTGTGCCGGTGCTTTTGTTCTGTATTGGCCTTGCACCCGGTTGTTTTTCTCCCAAGCCCGTGGTCACGAAGTGGTATGAGAAGGAGCAGAAACTGGATACTGCTACGCTAGCATCCCGGTTGAACGTAAGAGGGCAAAGTGAGCCCATCAATGTCAACGAAACCCCCAAGGATGTCTTCACCCTAAGCCCAGAAGGGCAGAAGGCATATATCAAGGCCCTGGGCGCTCTGACCAAAAAGCCCGATGAGCTGGCGCCCGCGCTCGCTACTTCAATTGAACAGGAGAAAGTAGTCACACAGCATGATCTGACGACGTTCAAAAAGCGCATAGTTCTGTCCGCCTTCCACGATAAACGTACAGAGGCTGATCGGCTGACGCAACTGAGAATAACAATGCACCTCGATACAGCCGCATCCGGTTTCGAGTTCCTCACGTGGGATAAGATCACGACCGTTTATGGGTCGGTGGAGCTTGGTGATCTGTCCGCCGAAAGCACTGACAGCTTCAAGTTCACCCCCTCCATTGAGGCTAGCGGTGATCTTATTGGTACGCAAGGTGGGGAGATCAGCAGGTCTAGAACACTGAAAGAGGATACCAAATTGACCCAGCGATTCGTGGAACTTACAGGAACCCTGAGCGCGGATACGGCGACGCTATTCATGCAGGGGGTTCCGGGCCGCAACATTACGGGCAACATACTCGTGGACTTGACCGTGCGCTCCAAGCGGAACGTGTCCTTTACACTTTCCGAGTTCAAGAAGCTCATGGCCGATGACAAACCGAACCCATTCGAGGCCGTCATCATGGTGGATCACCAGTTCACCCTGCCCGATACGCTGGCCGACGTGAATCTGACCCTTTCCTATGCCGGTAAAGAAAGGCACGTTCTCGAGCACGAAGAAACCCAGATGGAAGGTGATGATGTAATTGAGATCGACACCTGTTCTGGCACAGCGGGATTGCGTTTCCCCTTCATCCGCGATACGGAGCTCCGCGTGAAATCCTGGTATGTCTATGCTTCAACCGAACGGTACATCGAGATAGAAGAGCCGGAGACCGGGATGTACGGTGCACTGGCATTCTTCAGTGAAGGACAGACACGCGCTTTCATCAGCTGGTTGCAAGCCTTGATGAAGACGGATCCCAAATCAAAGAGCGATCCGATCAAAGGGCACAGGATCATGGGCCGCAAACTCCGCTTCTGCGATGGGACGGAACTTGATGGGACCATTGTAAATGCACTGGGTGCGAGGCAGGCTTTTATCGACCCTGCCCAGCAATGACCGAAACGTTATGAACCGGAGTAATTCTAACCGATATGAAAATGCTGAATCATGAGCCATACACCCCCTTGACATTCGTTACTGGCAAGCCATTGTTGCGGGT
This sequence comes from Flavobacteriales bacterium, assembly GCA_044224725.1. Taxonomy (GTDB): domain Bacteria; phylum Bacteroidota; class Bacteroidia; order Flavobacteriales_F; family PHOS-HE28; genus PHOS-HE28. The sequence goes on along the minus strand of JBGAJW010000034.1, from coordinate 14,811 downwards.
CAGGCCTAACGAAAAAGAAGATGCAGACCCCGACCCAAAGCGGCCAACCCCGCCACCGGATACGGGTAAGCGACCACCACGACCAAAACCCAGGAGACGCGTACAAAAACGGCGGCCCAGTGGGAGGAACTGAACTGTGGGAATCTGTAACAACCGCTGCAATCATGAAGGACTTCATTGCTACAGAACGATACGGCTTCGAGCGGATCCTCATGCAGCTGCTGATCCCTGGTCTGGTCGCATTGGGCCCTTTCGTTTGGTTACTGTTCCGCATACACGAGCCTATTCAAGGCCGTTTGATCGTCTTCGCCTCTGCGAACAAGGAACTCGCTCTCTTCCTTGTCTTCGTGCTGGCCATCATTGCGGGGGCCATCATTGAAGAGCTTGCCCTCCGCCTCGAACCGCAGCTCATTGACCGTTGGAACAGTCGAAGGGATCCCAACCTGAAGCCGATCTGGTATGCGTACCTGCGGCTCCGCAATGAAGAAAAGACATCAATGAGCGTGATGCCGGATTACAACTCAAGCGTTGTGGCTCGGTTCAAATTCACCATGAGCCTGTCAATAGCCCTCATGGTCTGCTTCATCGGCTTGGTGATACTGATCCTGTTGGAGGTACTGCTGCTGAAGGCGGCGGCAGCTTGGGTACTGCCTTCGCTACTGTTTACTGGGGCCGTCTACCTCTTCTCTGAATCAAAAGGGACAGCTCTATTGCTGCACGATAATCGCGTACTCATCCTCCAAGCCTTCGGGCAACTACCTGTCGATTACGACGAACCACTCGGGAAGGACTGTCCGGACAATGATGAGCGCTATGTGCTCAAGATCAAGGGGGCGACCTGCTGCAGGGCATGTCGCGCATTCCGAATACTTGACGCATCCAAAGATTATTGGCTCGTGGAGGCCAGCGCGAGAGAACCAGACACTGCGCCGTGGTTGGCCAAACGATCGCGCGGATGCAAGCATATTCGCATAGGTGCACTCCAGTATCTCCACCCCACTACAGTCGAGAAGTACACGAAGCCAGCCCCGCACACCAAGTGACTTCGGTGCACCAGCGTTGTAGGGAATTGGTCCCCTATTTTGGCACCAATGGACATGGAACAAAAGCTCCTCGACCTCCTCGCCGAGCACGAGACCCTGGGCAATGGCAAGACGCGCGAGCTATTGGGTTGGCAGGAGGCCACCTACGAACGCATCAAGGAAAGCCCCTTGGCCATGTGTCTTTTGACTATCCGCCAGTACTGTCTCTTCCGCACCCTGCTTCATGTGCTGATGACGGGGAAGGTGAGGGTATAAAACGATAATAAGCTAATGGCCCTCCTTCACGATATACTAGCATGGAGCCTCGAACTGCCTCAATGGCAAAGAGATGCACTCCGAAGGCTTCTGGAGTCGGGAGCGGCATTGAGTGAGGCCGATCTGGATCAACTATACGTACTGTTCAAGCATGGCTATGGCTTGGCCAAGCAAGAAGAGTTGTCTGCACTGCCACTAGCCGCGGAGCACATTCCCACAGAAGTCAAAGCCGGGCAGGTTGTAGTGCTGAAAGCCATACGTGACCTACAGCACGTCAATCGAATACCATCGGATCAGTCCATAGCTTTCGCAATTTGCAGGCTTAACGGTCATCTATGGAGGGAATGCTGCAGGCAAGTCTGGGTTTGCCCGCGTTCTCAAAAGGGCCTGTCGATCGCGCGACAAAGGCCAACCCATACACCCTGATGTTAACGACCCCGCCGCAGTGAATGCTGTACCTTCAGCAGTCTTGGAAATTGAAGTCGACGGGAAGACAGACATCGTGAAGTGGACAAGAGATACAGAGCCGTCCGCTATGCTCTCTTCCATCAGTGTCTTTGATTCAGGTGTTGCACGTATCTATTTGACGGCAGAGCAAGACGTCGCCTATATGCCGCAAGGGTTGGAAATTGTTGAGGCACTGGGGCAAAATGTGCTGCCCGCGCTTAGCAAGAAGCTCAACGCTGAGATCGCAGGAGTGAACATTGACAGCAGCTCGTTTGTCCATTTGACGGGCGACACTTCTGTTGGCCGCATGATCCGGGGCTTAACCCATGAGACTTCGGTGGATGAACTCACACGGCTGGGCACACTCTCACAGGCAGAGACCGATAGAGTAGCAGATCTCACTTCAGTGCTCTCTCAGCCTGATCCGAAGGTGAAAGCTCAAGAGCTGGTTCTATCAGTTGGAAGGCTCAAGGCCTTGGGTGAGGCGAGTAAAAATCCTGCTGCATGGGTAACTGATGAAGCAATCTCGAAGCTGAAGCAGCTTAAAGAAGAGGAAGTCGCTGCAAATCGCCTTGCAGAGGAAGCGGCCATTGTGTTGAGGTCTGGAGAGGAATTGCTTCCCGGCACCGGCGGGGAAGTATGGAAGGCGATGTTCGAAGCCGCTCGGAGGTATTCTAATGAACAGGGGTATCCGAATCACAAGTTTCCCACCCTTGACGAACATGCACATTGCCCATTGTGCCAGGAGGAGTTAGGAGATGGATCGGCCAGGCTCCAACGCTTCGAGCAGTACATACAGGATGATGTTTCAAAGCGTGCAACCGCAGCCTCTGAGATTTTTGCTAAAGCACGAACGAAGATCGAAGGAGCCGACATAGACACTGGCTATTCGGCAACGCTTCGCGCGGAACTGGATAGTCTTGATGCTTCAGTTTCGCCGTTGCTAGACGCTTGGTCTAATGCGATTGAAGAGCGTCGCACTTGGATGCTATCCGCCGTAGAAAGCAACCAGTGGAGCGACCAGCCGGCATTGCCGGAAGGCCCGCGCCCGCATGTTAGACAAGTCGCAGCTAGGCAGCTAGCATCGGCCCGCACTCTCTTATTGGCATCTGACGAAAAGCGGAAGCGAGCTCTAGAAGCTGAAAGGAGCGAACTACTGTCGCGACAAGGGCTTTCCGCTGTACTGTCGTCGCTTACCGAATTGGTTGGGCGCATGAAGGCTAGAAAGGCCTTGGAGGATTGCTTGACCGGCATTTCTGGGAGTGTGGTGTCCTCGCTCTCCAAGAAGTCAAAGGACTTCGCGAGCAAGGCGGTTTCAGGGGAGTTGAAAAAGGCACTTGATCGTGAACTAGCTCAATTGAACATGGGCCATGTCAGGACCAAGCTCAAGGAGCGTGGGGAGCAGGGTAAGATGTACTATCAGCTCGTTCTTGATATCAAGTCCCCGAAGAGCCTGGAAGAAGTTCTTAGTGAAGGTGAACAACGCGCAATCGCATTGGCCTCGTTTTTCGCCGAACTGACCCAAGCCAATCATTCCTGCGGTGTGGTGTTTGATGATCCTGTTTCATCACTGGATCACTGGCGGCGAAGAGATGTAGCCAAGCGAATGGTCGCTGAGGCAGTTAAACGGCAAGTAGTCGTTTTTACTCATGACACCTCATTTCTAGGTCAGCTTCTTGATGAAGTGGACGCCTCTGGTGTTCCGAGCGCTGCGCAGATGCTTGAGTGGCAGGACGGCGTACCGGGTTACGTCAAGCCGGGTCTGCCGTTTGAGCATCAGAAGTATACTGAGCGCATTGACAATCTGGAGAAAGCACAAAGCAAACTCACGAAGACGTGGCCTACTTATCCCTCAGAGGAGGACCGCCGAGAGATGCGGAATCTTTATAGCGAGTTCCGCGCAACGCTGGAACGTGTCATCCAAGATGTGGTGTTCAACGGCGTCGTTAAGCGATATCGCGATTGGATACGAGTAGATGCTCTTAAGGAGGTGGTTGGCTTTGACAAATCGGAGTATGAGACAATTGATAAGCTCCATTCCCGGTGCAGTGACGTTGTCAGTGCACATGATCCGGCATCAGCCAAAGCTGGATCCTTGCCATCACCTGCTGACCTAGCAACGGACATCGCAACGTTGAAGACACTCACCGAGACAATCAAAGCTCGACGCAAAGCGGCGAAGGTGACGGTCTAACTTTTTCAATGCCCACCCCCGGCGAACACAAGACGGTGCAAGCGCGCATCCTGGCCTACGCCAAGGAGCTGGGCTGGGCCGTGGTGCCGCGCGAAGAGGCCGAGCGGCGCCGGGGCTTCAATGCCGTGTCCGTAGGACGCAAACAGGCCCGAGTTGCCAGCCTCTACCTCGAGAACGTGCTGTTTGCACAGGTGCGGCGCTTCAAACCTTTGTCGCCAGTGTTCACCTCACGCCGCAACGCCAGCGAGGCGGTCCCGGGTGACCACACCAAACCTGCGGACCGCACTCACCCCCACCCATTCATCACCACCAACCGCACCATCTCGGCCTTGCTGTGGGCGTTGAGTTTGTGGGCGGTGTTCTTGCGGTAGGTTTCCGCGGTCTCGGGTCCGATGCCCATGCGGCGGGCGGTGTCTTCCAGGGTGCTCACCTTGGGGTCGGTGTAGAGCTGTAGGAACTCGCGTTCGCGTTTGGTGAGGGTGGCCCAGAGGTCATCGGGCGGGGGCACCAGCGCGCGGTGCTCTTCCACGGAGCGGCGCATTTCGCGGCTCACCACATCGTTGTAGTGGAAGCCGGCGATGTGTACATGGTCCAGCGCTTTCAGCAGGTCCGGCGGCTCCACGGTCTTGGGGAGCACTGCGCGTGCCCCGGCCTCCAGGGCGCGCTTCACGAAGCTGGGGTCGGGATCGAAGGTGATGGCCATGGGCTTGGTGCGGGGTTGGTGGCGCACGATCCAGCGGATGGTCTCGTAGCCATCGCGCACGGGCATGTTCAGGTCCACCAGGGCGATGTGGATGTGGCCGAGCTCGGCGCACTGCCGTTCGTAGTCCACGCCGTTCTCGGCCATGAGCACCACGCTGCCGTGTGGCCATTGGCCAGCGACGGTGGCGAAGCCTTGGCGCACCAGCGGGTGGTCGTCCACTACGGCCAGGCGCACGCTGCCAGTGGGCGTACTCATGCGATCGAAGGTCGTGAATGGCGGGCTTGCCCACAAGGTATATTTTCACGGTTCGTCCCCGTGCTTTCAGGTGTAGCGCTTCAGGATCGCAGCTACCTGCTGGGCATACGCACCGCCGAAGAGGTTCACATGCACCAGCAGCGGATACAGGTTGCACAGGTCCACGCGTTCTTCCCAGCCGGCCGCGGGTGGTCGCTCTTCGTTGTAGGCCCGATAGAACGCAGGCTCGAAGCCACCGAACAATTTGGTCATCGCGATGTCCATTTCGCGATGGCCGAAGTAGACGGCGGGGTCGATGAGCACCGGCTTTCCGTTCGCATCGCAGAGGAAGTTGCCGCTCCAGAGGTCGCCGTGCAGCAGGGCAGGTGGTTCCGGGGGGAAGAGCGAAGGCAGTTCGGCGTAAAGCCGCTCGAAGCGCAGCACATCGCCCATCCCGATGCGCTGCCGTTCACGGGCCATCTTCACCTGGGGTTCCAAACGGCATTGGATGAAGAACGCGTCCCACTTCGCACAGGGCGTGTTCACCTGCTTCAAGGAGCCGATGTAGTTGTCGCACGCCAGCCCGAACGTGGCATTGGTATGTCCGTGTAGCCGGGCCAGGCCTTTGCCGAAGTCTTCCCAGAAAGTGGAGGTCTTCACTCCCCCTTCGATGTGTTCGAGCAGCAAGTAGCTGTCGTCCTGGTCCTCTCCGAAGGCGATCACCTCGGGGATGCGCAGGGTGTTCGTTCCACGCATCCGCTGCAGGCCGTCAGCCTCGGCCTCGAACATGGAAGGGGAACGGTCCGCCGGGTTCCCCTGTCTTGAACCGGGGTTCACCTTCACGAAGAAGGGTCCCTTGTTCGTGTCGAGTCGGTAGGCGTCGTTGATGCTGCCACCACCTATTGGCACCTCGCGTTCGATGTTCACGGAGGTGCCGGTGTGACTTCCGAGGTGCTCGCAGAGGCGTTCCAGGAGGAAGGCGGACAAGGGCATTGAGGCAAAGGTGTTCGAGTTCGGCCGGATCGTGCTAAACTTGCGTCCCCGTTGAAGAACGGGTTGGCATATTGGGGGATTAGCTCAGCTGGCTAGAGCGTCCCGCACGAAGTGCGGGAAGGCCACCGGTTCGAGCGTTGACATATTGGGGGATTAGCTCAGCTGGCTAGAGCGTCCCGCACGAAGTGCGGGAAGGCCACCGGTTCGAGCGTTGACATATTGGGGGATTAGCTCAGCTGGCTAGAGCGCTTGCATGGCATGCAAGAGGTCACCGGTTCGACTCCGGTATTCTCCACTTGAAGGCGGTCCACATCGGGCCGCCTTCTTCGTTCATGCCATTCGCCGTGTATGTCATTTACAGCCCGTCGATAGACCGGTATTACGTGGGCCATGCCGAAGACCCCGCGCTTCGTTTGGAACGGGACCATAACGGAGGTCGAAACAAGAGCACGAAGACCGGCAGACCATGGGAACACAAATGGGCCCGCTGGTTCGAGACGCGCGCTGAAGCCATGGCCATGGAGCGGACGATCAAAGCACGAAAGAGCCGTGCTTACATCGAGGGATTAATCGTCAGCAAGGGCTGACCTCGTTCCAGCCGGGTAACATCCCCGAGAGTACCCGGTCGCGACAAGAGCGTCCCGCACAACGTGCGGGAAGGTCACCGGTTCGACTCCGGTATTCTCCACTTGAAGGCGGTCCGTATCGGGCCGCCTTCTGCGTTCATGCCATTCGCTGCCAATATCATCTACAGCCCAAGCCTGGACCGTTACTACATCGGCCATGCCGAGGATCCGAGGCTCCGCCTTGAACGCGACCACAACGGAGGCCGGAACAATAGCACCAAGGCAGGCATGCCATGGCAGCATCGTTGGATCAAGTGGTTCGAGACCCGTGCACAAGCCATGGACATGGAACGATCGCTCAAGGCCCGCAAATGCCGCGCATATATCGAAGCATTGATCGCCGAGGCTGTTTAGAGCGTCCCGCACGGAGTGCGGGAAGGTCAAAGGTTCGACTACGGTATTCTCCACGTGAAGGCGGTCCTGATGGGCCGCCTTCGTTATTTCCGGGTTGAAAACCGGTTCATAATTCGAGCCCCTGTTTTGTCGGCTTCCGGAAGGCCCGGAGAACTTTGCGCCCCGGACGACACGGGGAGCAATCGCGGGTCATCGTCCGTTCACCTTCGTAGCGCGATCAACAGCTTGTAAGGCAACGGGGAGGGCCGGGTTTTCGGAACACTCAGGACCTGCTTAGGAACTGTCTCAGTAGGGTTAAGTAGGGCAGGCTCTCCCCGCCTTCCGATCGATCAGGAACGTCTTTTCGCAGCGCGCCGTGGCTTCTTGCTGCCATCGGCCAAGTGCTGGTAGAACGCCGTTTGCGAACGCAGCGCGGTGTGGCTCTTCCACTTCGGGCTCCGGTACCGGTTGCTCTGCGCGGCGTCGATGGTCCGTGCCTTGGCCGTGTCGCTCCACTGGAGTTCCAGGTAGTCCAGCACCTCGGTGCGCAGCCGTGGATCGAGCACCGGGAAGGCGGTCTCCACGCGCCGGTCCATATTGCGTTCCATCAGGTCGGCCGAGGCCAGGAAGACCAGGGACTTGCCGTTGTTGTGGAAGACGTATGCACGCGCGTGTTCCAGGAAGCGATCGATGATGCTGATGACCTCGATGTTCGCGCTCATGCCCTCAACCCCCGGCACCAGGCAGCAGATCCCGCGCACGATGAGCCGGATGCGCACGCCCGCGCGGCTCGCGTCATAAAGCTTGCGGATGAGCGGACGGTCCTCCAGGCTGTTCAGCTTCAACAGGATGGCGGCCTCCTTGCCCGAAAGCGCATTGGCGATCTCGCGGTCGATGAGCCGTTCAATACCGCCGCGCAGCCCCGTGGGAGCGGTCATCAGGTGCTTCGTGGCGAGCGGCTTGCGCGGGTCACGCAGGTGCGCGAACACGGTGAGCACGTCGCGGGCCAAGGGCTCCGAAGCGGTGAACAGCCCGAGGTCACCATAGATCTGGGCGGTCTTCTCGTTGAAATTGCCGGTTCCCAGCCACGCATACCGTCGGGTGCGGCCCTTCTCGCGGCGTTCGATGAGGCAGAGCTTGCAATGCACCTTCAGGCCTTCGCGGCTGTAGATCACGTGGGCGCCGGCCTGTTCGAGCGCTTCGCCCCAGAAGAGGTTGTTGCCCTCATCGAAGCGCGCCTGCACTTCCACGAAGGCGGTCACCTTCTTGCCCGCCCGCACCGCGTCCAGCAACGCTTCGCACACCAAGGAACCGCGCGCCACGCGGTAGAGGGTGATGGAGATGCTCTTCACCGCCGGGTCACGCGCCGAGCGCCGCAGCAGGTCGGTTACCAATCGGAAATCCTGGTAGGGGAAGTGCATGAGCTGGTCTGCTGACCGTACCACCGCGAACGGATCCGCGGTACCCGAAAGCCCCGGGTGGCGCAAGGGCGGCAAGGGGTGCTCGCGCAGGTCGGCGTGTCCATTCACGGGCAGGGCCATCATGTCGCTGAAGTTGTGGTAGCGCCCCCCGCGGATGAGGTCCTGCTTCTTCACGCCGAGCAGTGCGCGCAACTGCTCCAGCATGTCTGCCGGCATGGCCCCGTCATGCAGGAAGCGGGAAGGGACGCCTGTCCGGCGCTTCTTCAGGCTGCGACGCACCTTGTCCACGACGTTCTCGGCGAACTCCTCGTCCAGGTAGAGCTCGGCATCGCGTGAGAGCTTGATGGCACGGCAAGCCGCGAGCTTGAAGCCGGTGAAGAACAACGGTGCGCAGAGGCGGATCGCGTCATCGAGGAAAAGCAGATCCGTGCGGCCGGCCCGCGCGGGAAGGGTGATGAAGCGGCCGAGCTCATCGGACGGTACGTTCACCAGCACGCGCTTGCGCTTCTTGCTGCCTTTCTGCGCGAGGTCGCAGACCAGGTAGAGTTTGCGGTCCTCGATGAACGGAGCGTTCCCCGCGCGCAGGGACGCCGTTTGCAGCAGCGGCGCGATACGCTCGGTGAAGTAGCGTACCACGAACGCGCGCTGCACGGCGGTGAGCCGTTCCCCGGTGAGGAAGCGTACGCCGTGCTTCTCCAACGCGGGCAGCAGGCGCTCGCGGTAGACCTTCCCGAACGCGCGCTGTTGCGCCAGCGCTTCCGCGTTGATGCGCGCGATGCGTTTCTCCGGCGGCACGTCCAGCGCCGAACGGTCGCTCTTCTTCAGGTTGCGGAGGCCGCGCAGTTGCGCCACGCGCACACGGTAGAATTCATCGAGGTTGCTGCTGTGGATGGCCAGGAATTTCAGTCGTTCCAACAGCGGCACGCGTTCGTCCTGCGCCTCTTGCAGCACGCGCGCGTTGAAGGCCAGCCAGCTGAGGTCACGGTCGAAGAAGCGTTCTTCGCCGAAGGCCGTCAGGGCGAGCTGCTTCTTCGGCAGCTGGGCGCGTTCCGTCAGCTTGCGCAGGTTGAGCGCCTTCTGCTTGGCGAAGCGGCGTTCGGCGTACGCGGTATGGAACCGGTGGTGCCGCAGGTACGTGAGGTTCTCCGCGTTCCAGGCATGCGCCGGGATCGGCTTTCGGCGCACATGCCCGAGCTCGGCGCGCAAGCGTTCGCTCTTCTCGTGGAAGTCCACCTGCCCGGCCTTGGCGCTGTCCGCGTCCCGCAGCACGCGCTGCATCGGTGTGCGTGGCCGCACGCCCATGCGCGTGGAGAGGATCAGCGCGCTCACCTGGTTGACAAGTGCGGCGCTCGCCCGCTGTTGCTTCAGGAAGGCCTTCGCGAGCATAACGCTCTTCTTCTCGTGGCCCCGATAGGCGCTGGCATAGCCCGTGTCATGGAAGAGCGCGGCGATCTCCAGGGTGCGCAATTGATCGCTGCTCAGGCCCATGCCCGCGCCGATGTCCTGCGCGGCCCGCACCACGGACAGGGTATGCTCCAGGTCATGGAAGGCCATCCACTTCGGGATGTGCCGCGCGAAATGGCGGCGCACATGGAGCCGGGCCTGTTCGACCAGTGCGGGGGAGGGCATGCGGGCGTGTGCGGCCAAGATAGAGGCGGTGTATTACGCACGTGCGAACGGGACCGGATACCCTCGCCGATATATTCGCCGGGCCCGTATGGAACCGCGCATCGCACATTCATTGTACCAGGCGCTGCGGGGGGACCGGAGCGTGTTCGCGTACAGCGGTGCGTTCCATGATGAGCACACGGCGAGGTTGATCGCCTTGGGCGAAGCGGCGGCGGAAGGCGGTGATGGTCGCGGCACGTCCCGTGGTCGACTCGCGTTCATCATGGTGGAGGCCTACCAGAACATCATCCGGCACCGGGCGGTGCTGCCTCCGCAGGTAGAGCGCGGCGAGGGCCGCAGCATGTTCCTGCTGCGCTGTGGTGCTGACAGCCAGCAAGTGGTGGTGGCGGTGAACCCGGTGAAGAAGAGCGATGTGACGGGGCTGCGATCGACATTGCACCGCTTGCACGGTATGGATCCGGCGCAGTTGAAGAACCTCTTCCTTTCCGGTCTTCAGAACACGGCGGACCAGCCGCGCCGTGGGGCGGGTCTCGGCCTTATCGAGATGGCCCGCAGATCGGGCAGCGATCTTGGCTACACCTTGCGCGGCCTCGGCGAGGACCACGAGCTGTTCATACTCGCGGTCCGATTGGGGACCGAGCGGACCTATGACAGCGTGCTCACCGAGGCAGCCGCGCTGCACGGGACCGTAGTGCAGCAGGACCTGTTGTTGCTGCATATCGGTGAACGGCCCGTGCCCGTGCAGGAAGCGGTGCTGCGCATGGTGGAAGAGGATGTGGACGAACGGGCGGAACGCGCTGGATTGCGGGGCCGGGCCTATCTCGCCGCGAACGGTGCCTTGTCGTCCGAGGAGGGCGATACCGGTCGGCGCATCTGTGCCCTAACGCGGGATGGAGAGCACAACAGCCTGGCCGTCGGCCGAGTGATGGATGAACGTTCCGCGAACGCGATGGCCGATCGTGTCCGCGCGGTGAACGCCTGTGACCGCTCCGAACTGGACCGGCGGTACCGCAATGTCCTGCTGAAGCGCGGCAACAGCGATGAAAGCGCTGACCTGCTGGACTTGGCCCGTCTTTCCGTGGAACCACTGGAAGTGGGCGTTTTTCCAGCGGAAGAGGGGGCCGGGGAGAAACTGGTCGTGGTGCGCGCGGTGTTCTGAAGCGGCGGGTTCCATCCCGGCTTCCCAAGGTTCACATCACGATCGTTCGCGTATTCCGGGCAATGATCGGCGTGCATCCGGCGTCTACCTGACAGAACCGGGAACCATGACCACCGCGCTGCTCCATCTCCAAGACCTGCTGGACCGTTTCGAGCGTTGGTTCAATGACCGATTCGGCTGGTTCTTCACCAACGGCATGAAGGACCGCAGTGTGCGCCGGCCACGCGTGTGGTGAGTTAGAGCCTTATGCAAACGTTCTTCGCCTCGGTGAAGAAGCGCAGCGCCTCCGTTCCGCCTTCTCGCCCCACGCCGCTCTGTTTCATGCCGCCGAAGGGCGTGCGCAGGTCGCGCACCATCCAACAGTTCACCCAGACGATGCCGCTGTTGAGCGCCCGGGCCACGCGGTGCGTGCGCTGCGTGTCGTTCGTCCAGAGCACGCTGGCCAAGCCGTAGGGAGTCGCGTTGGCCAGCGTCAATGCCTCCTCCTCGGTATCGAACGGTTGCAGCGTGACCACCGGTCCGAAGATCTCTTCCTGGTTCGTGCGGCATGAAGGGCCGAGTCCCTCGATCACCGTCGGTGCGATATACCAGCCGTCCTTCAAGGGGCCGTCGAGGATCACGCGCTCACCACCGCAGAGCACGCGTCCTCCTTCTTCCTTCGCTGTAGCGATGTGCCCGAGCACCTTGTTCATGTGCGCCTCGCTCACCACGGCGCCGAGGTCCGTTCCATCGCTGGCGGGGTCGCCGACGCGCAGCGCTTGCGCCTTTGCGACGAACGCGTCGCGGAAGCGGTCGTAGAGGGAACGTTCGATGAGAATGCGCGAGCCGCACAGGCAGATCTGTCCCTGGTTGCGGAAGGAGGAGCGCACGGTGTTGTCGATCATGCGATCGAAGTCGCAATCGGCGAACACGAGGACGGGATTCTTGCCGCCCAGCTCCAGGCTCAACTTCTTGAACATGGGTGCCGCCACACGTGCGATCTCCGCGCCGGTCTTCGTTCCTCCCGTGAAGGAGATGGCCGGGATGCGCGGATGCGCCGTGATGGCGGCGCCCACCTTCGGGCCGAGGCCATGCACGATGTTCAGCACCCCGGGCGGAAGTCCCGCCTCGATGCACCGTTCCGCGAGCATGTGCGCGGTGAGCGGAGTGATCTCCGATGGTTTCGCCACCACGGTACAGCCGGCGGCGAGCGCGGGCGCGATCTTCCACGTGAAGAGGTAGAGCGGCAGGTTCCACGGGCTGATGCAGCCGACCACGCCCACCGGCTGGCGGTCCGTGTAGTTCACGGCCACATCGTCCATCATGTGCGCTTCGCTGCTCCAATGCAGGATGGCCGTGGCGAAGAATCGGAGATTCGAAACGGCGCGCGGGATGTCCACCTCGCGTGCGAGCGCTACCGGTTTGCCGTTATCGCGGCTCTCGGCCTTGGCGAAGAGCTCGAGGTCGCGTTCGACCAACGCGGCCACGCGGAGCATCGCGTTGCTGCGCCCCTCCCTGCCGAGCGCGATCCACGCGGGCAGCGCTTTTTCGGCGGCGGCCACGGCGGCCTCCACATCCTGCGCGTCACTGTCAGCGATACGCGAGAAGACCTGACCTGTCGCGGGTTCGGAGCCGTCCAGCCATGTTCCCCCCTTCGCGGGAAGCCGTTCGCCCCCGATGTAGTTCAGCACGTCGATCATGCCGCCAAGTTATTTCCCCGGGCAAGCCCCGGCGGCCATCCCGTCCTGGCGCTTGAGTCTTGAGCCTTGGAACTTGCGTCTTGAATCTTGGAACTTGTGTCTTGAAGCTTGAAAAGCCGAAGGGCCCACCTTTCGGCAGACCCTTCAACCCCTTGTTGCGCTGGAATTCCCTCCGAAATGCCGTCGCGGGCATCGCGGAGAACGAACCTATCGCGGTTCCAGCTTCGTTGATGCGGTGAGCGAGGCGGTGGGCGCGATGGACTTGTTCAGCGCGTCGGTGGTCTTGGGAACGGATGTGGCCGGCTTCACGGCGGGCTTCGCCACAGGTGTCTTGCGGTAGTTCAAACGGAGCACATCGGCGTCGCAGGCGATGGATGCGGAAGCGGTGAGGAGAAGGGCGACCAAGAGCAGGTGGCGGAAGATGTGTTTCATCCCGGCGGACAAGGAGCACGCAGTGGTGATACGTCTTCCTGATCGGCGCTGCGAACGTATCCGTGGCTTCACGCAAACCGCTGTTAAGCGCCCGCAACGCGGGTTAAAGAAGGTTAAATGCCTTAGAGCGCCAAGGGCCACCGGTAGTTTGGCCCGCTGTGGACAAGCGCCTGATCACCGTGCTCACGGCGGCCATCACCGTGGCGTTGGCGGGCCTGGTCTTCATCCAGTGGCGTTGGATCAGCGGCACCATCGGGCTGAAGGACCAGCAGTTCAACGAGAACGTGGACAACGCGCTCGTGGCGGTGAGCGATCGCTTGGAGCACCTCGAGGCGACGCTCGGTTTCCGGGAGCACGACCTGGGCCGTGATATGCTGGCACGCATGGATTCCGTGGCGCGCATGCCGGAGGGAAGCGACACCATCGTGGTGCAACCACCGCCGATCCCCGGTGAGGGCGACGGGCTGACCACCGAGTGGACGCGTGTATACGACGAGCGCGACTCCTTGATCACCGATGTGGTGCGCGGCCTGTTCAGCACACGCTTCTATGGCAGCATCACCGAACGCGTGGATCCCCGTTTGCTCGACTCATTGATGCGCGACGAGCTCAAGCGGCGCGGCATCAACGAGCGGTACGACCACGGCATCTACGGGGAGAGCGGCGCTCCGGCCTTGGTGGACCTGGTAGAACCGGAAGATTCAGCATCGCTCCGCAACAGTCCGCACAGCACGCGGTTGTTCCGCAATGATCTGGTGGGCGAGCCTTACTGGCTGCGGGTGTACCTGCCGGACCAACAGCGGCACGTGCTGCGCAGCATGTGGCCCTTGCTCGCCGCCTCGGCGCTCTTCATCCTGCTCATCATCGCCGCCTTCGTGTACACCTTGCGGACCATCTGGCTGCAGAAGCGGTTGGGCGACATCAAGAACGACCTGGTGAACAACCTCACGCACGAACTGAAGACGCCCATCAGCACCATCGCGCTCGCGTGCGAGGCCCTGAACGACACCAGCATCAACAAGAGCCCGGAGCAGTTGAAGTCGTTCACCAACATGATCCGCGACGAGAACAAGCGCTTGGGCCTGCTGGTGGAAAGCGTGCTGCAGAGCGCCGTGAGCGACAGCGGCCGTATGAAGTTGCGCTTGACGGACATCGACCTGCACGCCGTGCTGGCCGACGTGGTGCGCAACAGCGCCATCAGCGCCGAGAACAAGGGCGGGCGTTTGGAACTGCAGCCCCGCGCTGAACTGGCCCATGTGCGCGGCGATCGCATACACCTGGCGAACGTGTTCTACAACCTCATCGACAACGCGGTGAAATACTGCGAGACCGCGCCGGTGGTGATCCTTTCCACCAGCAGCGATGCCCAAGGTCTCACGGTGAGCGTGAAGGACAACGGCATCGGCATCCCGCGGAGCGAACAGAAGAAGATCTTCGACCGCCTGTACCGCGTGCCCACCGGCGACCGCCACAACGTGAAAGGTTTCGGCCTCGGCCTCAGTTACGTGAAGGCCGTGGTGGAGCGCCACGGCGGCCGTATCCGCATCGAGAGCGAGCCGGGCACCGGATCCACCTTCCACATCACCATCCCTTTCGAACATGGATAGCAAGATCAAGCTCTTGGTCTGTGAAGACGACAACAACCTCGGCAACCTGCTGGCCC
>JBGAJW010000033.1:0-55035 GCA_044224725.1 Flavobacteriales bacterium | reverse complement strand
GGCAACCACGTCGGTATCACCGCGACTTCCGGCGGGTTCTACGGACCACAGGGCCGCCAGCTGCGCGCCATTCCCAGCGTGGACGGATTGAACGACCTGCTCAGTTCCTTCCGCTACCCCGGCGAAGCGGACGGCTTGGAGATGCGCATCACCAACTACGAGATGGAGACCAGCGCGCTCTACGGCCTCAGCGGATTGCTCGGGCACAGGGCCGTTACCATCTGCGCCGTGGTGGCCAACCGCCTGCGCAAGGAGTACAGCAAGGACCACCACGCGGCCATCGAGAAGATGATCGATCAGGTGCTGGAGAGGTTGGTGGGGTAGCATAGGCCAGATAGCCAGAGCGCGATGACCCGATATTTCCGTATCCACTTACGCGCACTCGTCTGGGCAGTTCGGCATGCGGGTAAGTATGGTACAACCAAGAGTCGTAGAAACGGTGCGGAGAGTGTGTTCCAGCTTTTGTATGCGGTCCTCGGCTTCCTTGCCCTAGCACTGACCGAACGAGTGTTCCACTATCGTGGGATCCTCGCAGCTTTCCGTAGACGAGAAGTCGATATGTTGTTCATCCCGTTCCTGTTGCTCTTTATAGCGGTAGGTTATCAGATGGTTTACAAAACGCACTGGATCCGCGCTGAGAATGTCCAGATCTGCCGTTCCTCGATAGTTCTGGGCAACCGGATGAACGGCCTCATCTGCAAGGTCCTCCTGTTCCTTTCATGTTTCGTGTTCTTAGGGGTTCTGATCGTATGCGCGGTGGATGCATATCCGCACCCCTCAACCCGATCGACGCCATAGCCTGCGGTCGTTCGACCCATGCTTGGCTGGTAGCAGACGCGGATCAACGCCATTCAACATCGTTCTGGTTGAAACCCGCCCACCCGGGTCGTACCTTGGAAGTGCGCGCGGATACTTTCGACACGCCGACGCGCAGAGCCGCTCTGGCGGTGAAGGCCAAACCAAAGCGATGTCCAGCGAGAACGAGATCCACGCGTTGATCAAATTGATCGACGATCCCGACGAGGAGATCTATTCCCATATCCGCGACCGCATCGTTTCGCTCGGCTCGCCCGTAGTGCCGGTGCTGGAACGCGCGTGGGAAACGGACGACCTCGGCGACCTGTTCCGCAACCGCATCGAGGACATCCTGCACACGATCCATCTGGACGTCACCTACAAGCGATTGGAAGCTTGGTACGAGGAAGGCGGTGAAGACCTGCTGGAAGGCGCGCTCATCGTTTCGCGCTACCGCTATCCGGAGCTGGATGAGCACCGCGTGAAGAGCAAGTTGGCGGCGTTGCGCCAAGACATCTGGCTGGAGTTGAACGACAACCTCACGGCCTTCGAGAAGGTGCGCGTGTTCAACCACATCTTCTTCCAGTCGCACGGCTACCGGGGCAACAAGCGGAACTACCACGCACCGCAGAACTCCTACATCAACGAGGTGCTGGACAGCAAGAAGGGCAATCCGCTCTCGTTGGCCATCATCTATCAGGTGCTCGCCGAGGAACTGGACCTGCCCTTACGCGGGGTGAACCTGCCAAACCACTTCGTGCTGGCGTGGACGGACACCACCGGGGTGAGCCCCGGCCTGCTCGGCCACAAGGGCGTGCTCTTCTATGTGAACGCCTTCAGCCAAGGGGACATCCTGGGCAAGAACGAGATCAACGAGTTCCTGAAGAAGTTGAACCTCCCGGCGCAGGAGAGCTTCTTCGAGCCTTGCGGCAACATCGACATGATCCGCCGCCTGTTGAACAACCTGCTGAACAGCTACCAGAAGCAGCAGGACCCGGACCGGGCGGAGGACATGCGCCGTTTGCTGGGGGCATTTGGGGCCAGCCCGGCCTGAGGCCTCCTCAGCCTTGCCACTTCCACCGGATGATCGTGCGGCGGCTGGGACGATCCGTTGGTTACTTTGCGCACGGTTAACCCCTTGCCAAACCCAACGAACATGAACAGACTGTACACATCGATGCTCGCGCTGGCTTGCGCGGCCGGTGCGCAGGCACAGGTGATCTTCAACGTGCTCGCGCCCCAGAACCTCGCTGGAACCTATGACATCACGTGGACCGACCAGGCCGGTGGCTGGGGTACGGTGGACATGCTGGACCCCGCGAATTCCGTGGAGGACACCTTGGTGTTCGTGAGCGATGGCACGGCTTCGGATTCGCTCGGTTGCGAGACCTTGACCAATGGCGCTGACGTGAGCGGTCAGATCGCCGTGTGCTATCGCGGCACTTGCGAATTCGGCATGAAGGCGAACCAGGCGCAACTCGCTGGTGCGCGCGCCCTCATCATCATCAACAACATTCCCGGCGCACCCGTGGCCATGGGCGCCGGTGCCTTGGGCGTGGATGACACCATCCCCGTGGTGATGATCAGCGACGTAGACGGTGCGAACCTGCGCGGCGCCATCGAGGCCGGTGCCGCCATCGGCTTCATCGGCAGCATCAACGGGCTTTACGCGAACGACATCGGCTTCTTCCGCACGGATGTGCTCATTCCCCAATTCGGCTCCTTCCCCCCGCTGCTGGCTACCAACGGCACCGAATACCAGTTCCAACTGGGCATTTTCCTGAACAACTACGGACAGAACGCGCAAACCGGTATCACGTGTACGGCGACCATATCCCAGGATGGCAATACAGTCTACACCATCACCTCGGATCCCATAGACCTGGCCCCGGGCGATTCGGCCTTCGTGGACCTCGGCGACTTCATCCAGCCAAGCTATTCGGGCAACTACACGCTGGACTATTCCACCACAAGCGCCGCGAACGATGACTTCGACGCGAACAACACCTTCACGACCAACTTCTCGATCAACCCGATCTTCAGCTACTCCCCAGCGGATTTCACCACGGGGATGCCCGTGAGCAACTCCCATGTGTCCGGCAGCTCCACCAACGGCTCGGAGATCTGCGTGCATTTCCGCGACCCCAACGCCAGCCGCGTTGGTGTGCCCGGCCTCTACTTCAGCGCCGTTTCCACAACGGCGGGCACGGACATCGATGGTGAGGTCTTCGGTATCGCCGCTTACCAGTGGAGCGATGATTTCGGCGGCTTCCAGGAGTTCTTGGGCTTGGCGCAAGACCCTACCATGGATGTTCTACAGGCCAATGACCACGAGATCCCCGCTGGCTATGCCGAGGGTACCATGATGTACGCGCCTTTCACCAACCCGATCGTGCTCGAGGACAACGTGCGTTACCTCTTCTGCATCGAGATGTACTCGGAGCTCTTCCGCATCGGCTACAACAGCGTACTGAACTTCGATCGCAACCAGACCGCCTATGACCAGCCCATCACATTAGTGTTCGACGGCACGAACTGGTTCGCCGGCGGCTTCGTCGGCGGCGGAACGGCCAGCACGGGCGTGTTGATGGTGGACGCCACCACGATCGGTATGGACGAGAACAGCGCGAACGTGGATGCCCTGCCTTACCCGAACCCGGCCACGGAGCAATTGCGCATCCCGTTGAAAGGCTTCACCGGCATGGCGACCATCCGCGTCAGCGACGCCGAGGGCAAGCTCGTGGGCTCGCAGCGCGTGAACGCCAGCGTAGGCACAACCGTGCTCAACACCACGGGTTACGCCTGTGGCCTCTACACCTTCCAAGTTGTTCCTGACAACGGCACGGCGCGCACCTTCAAGGTGATGCTCGGCCGCTGATCGCCTTCCCTTCCTGTACGGACGCCCGCCTGCCAACAGGTGGGCGTCCGCGTTCCGGGAGGTGATGAACAGAGGGACCGCGCTTCTACCTTGCGTGTCATCTTTCGCCCGAACACACTCCTGACACATGCGACCATTCCCTACCCTTTTCCTCGCCGCATTCGCCGGCATGTGCCACGCGCAAATAGCCGTGGTTCCGACCGCCGCTGATGCCCCCGTGAACGATGGCCCGGCCTTCGGTCAAGCGCCGTCCAAGGAGCACGGAACACAAGGCCACGCCAAAGCGGCCACGGCCACCTTGGGCAACGCCGCCAACGTGTACACCATCCTGCTCAGCGCGCAGAACCAGGTGAGCTACGATCCGGCCATCAACACCGTGGTCTTCGGTCATCGGCAGAACCCGGCGGACAACAACGATCAGGGTGGCACGGGCACTATGCGCTTTGATGTCAGCACCGACGGCGGGGCCACATGGACCATCGACCGTCTGCTTACCCCGAACCTGTTCGACAGCTCGGCCGATACGATCATCGGCTGCCGGTATCCGAGTACAGCGCTGTTCAACCCGCCCGGGAATACGGACCCCGCCAACGCCGCGGTGGTGAGCACCGGTATGACGCTGAACACCCTGGATACCCTGCTCGGCCTGGTGAACACCGGCTACCTGCAACGCTCCTCGGCACGGCTGGACGGATCTTCCGCCACCTGCACCTTCACCGATTCCTATGGGGACCGCACCACCTACGCCGCCTACGGTCTCTGCGCGAAAGGCGACGGCACGCTCTGGTCCCTGAGTGCACGCGTAAGCAACGATGCGGACAATGCCGACACGGTCACCTTCAAGGATTTCCGGGTGAACAAGGGAACGTGGAACGACGGCACCCAGCAAGTGGACTGGACCGACATCGCGACGCTGAACCCGCAGACCGTGGTGTACGGCGACTACACTGGCGGCACCCGCAAGAACACGCAGGTGAACAGTTGGAACATGGCCTTCTCCCCCGACGGTCAGATCGGTTACGCCGTGATCATCGGAAAGGAGTACGACGGAATCCCCTGTGGTCCCATGCCATTGGTGTGGAAATCCATCGATGGCGGCGATACGTGGAACCAATTGCCCAACCACGATTTCAGCCAGGAGCAATGGGTGCTCGACTACATCGCCCCGGCCAATGACACCGGCGAACCACGTCCTTGGTTCAGCGGCGATCATGACATCACCGTTGACGCCAATGGCACCCTGCATCTGGTGGGCGCGGTCCTTTCCCAGTACTTCGGCAATTCGGCCGACTCGGTGGGCTTCATCTTCTCCGACATCGCGACGCAATTCCTCCTCCACACGTCGACATCGGACGGAGTCACCTGGACAGTGGACAAACTGAGCGACAAGCTCTCCGACGACTATGAGTTCCCCGTGAACCTCGTGGACCCGCCCGGCCCCTTCCAGAACGACCGCTTGCAGGCCAGCCGCACCGCTGACGGAAGCCATGTCTTCTTCACTTGGAACCGCTCCTACGATGGCGCATCGATCAACCAGTTCCCCGAGATACACGGTGTAGGGTACAACGTGGCCACAGGGCTGTGGACCGAGGTCCGCTCCATTTCCGCGGGCACCGATGCGGACGCCACGGCGTGGTGGCATACCGTGAGCCCCGTGTGCATCAGCGGTGGTGATGACCACGACTTCGAGATCCCGACCGTTTTCGCCAACCCTGGCGACTATGCGGACGTGCCCAGTGGATTCACGTACATCAAGGGCATCGGTTTCGATGAGAGTGAGTTCATCGTCGGCGTGGAGGAGATCGGCAGCTTCGGCGCGGTGAACGCATTCCCGAATCCCAGCGAGGGATCCTTCACCGTTTCACTCGTGAACACCGGTGTGGTGGACCTGCGCGTGGCTGACCTGTCAGGCCGCATCGTCCGTGCCTTGCGCACCAGCGCCACCCAGGTTCAACTCGACCTCGGCGATGAGCCATCAGGTTGCTACACGCTGCTCGTATCCGGTGAAAAGGGCCGCTATGCGCGGAAGTTGATGGTGCGTTAGACCTTGGAAACCTGTTCGCGAACGCCTTCGCCGATCGGCGGAGGCGTTCCTCTTTCTACCAGCCGAAGAAGACGCGCCCGACCGTTGCCGCGATGATCCGCATGTCCATCGCGAAGGAGCGTTCACGCACATACCGCAGATCCAGCGCGAGCTTGGCGGGCATCACCTCTTGGATGTACACGTGCTCGGGATCGGCGGCCTTCGCCAGCAGTTCGTTCTCGTCTATGTAGTCGATGCTCGCCATGCCGGTGATACCGGGCCGCACGCTGAGCACCATGCGTTGTTCCGGAGAATAGAGTGCGACGTACTTCGGAACCTCAGGTCGTGGGCCCACCACGCTCATGTCGCCGACAAGGACGTTCCAGAGCTGCGGGAGTTCATCCAGTTTCGTCTTGCGCAGCCAGTACCCGACGGAAGTCACGCGCGGATCCCGGCCACCGATGGTCAGTTGCCCTTTCGCTTCGCTGCCCGTTCGCATGGTGCGGAATTTCACCAGGCGGAAGTCCTGGCCTCCCCTGCCCACGCGCACTTGGCGGAAGAAAGCCCCCCGACGGAAGTCACGCGCGGATCCCGGCCACCGATGGTCAGTTGCCCTTTCGCTTCGCTGCCCGTTCGCATGGTGCGGAATTTCACCAGGCGGAAGTCCTGGCCTCCCCTGCCCACGCGCACTTGGCGGAAGAAAGCCCCTCCAGAAGAGGTGAACGCGATGCTGCACGCGAGGATCAGGAGCAGAGGCAGGAGCACGAGGAACAACAGAAGGGCGAAAGCGATGTCGAAGGCGCGTTTCATGCCCCCATCACTTCGCCCACACTGTCCTTCACCGCTGCGATGACTTCATCCACCTGTGCATCGCTGAGGTCGAAGTAAACCGGCAGGCTGATCTCCCGGCTGTACTGCTTGTAGACGTTCGGGAAGTCGGCAATGCGGTAGCCGAGGTTCTTGTACACCGTCAGCATGGGCATCGGGATGAAGTGGACATTCACGCTTACCTCGCGCTTCGCGATGGCGCTGATGATGGCGTCGCGCTGCGCTTCAGTGGCGTTCGCGATCCGCAACATGTACAGGTGGTAGCTGCTCTCACGCCCGGCATCCACGAAAGTGGGCGCGAGGAAGCGCGCATCGCTTCCGAAGGCCGCCTCATACCGCGCACAGATGGTCTTCCTGCGCGGTAGTGTTTCGCTGTCGTACCGTTCCAGTTCCACCAGACCGATGGCGGCTTGCAGGTCGGTCATGTTGCACTTCCAACCGGCGAATTCCACATCGTAACGCCAGGCACCGGGCTGCGTCTTCGCGAGGGCGTCCTTGCTCTGGCCGTGGAGGCTCATGGTGTTGAAGAGCTTGTACAGCGCGGCGTTATCGAAGGGCGGGGGCATGTTCAGCGCGAGCGCGCCGCCTTCCGCCGTGGTCAGGTTCTTCACCGCGTGAAAGCTGAAGCCGGTAATGTCCGCTTCGGGGCCGAGCTTTTGGCCCTTGATCGTGGCACCGAAGGAATGGGCGGCATCGCTGAGGACCAAGGGGCGACCGAGTTGGTGCTGAGGAGAGCTGTGAGGTGTGAAGTGTGAGGTGTGAGGTGTGAAATGGGAACGCGCCTCTTCTGCGATGCGCATGATCTCCGCCAGGTTCGCTGGAAGCCCGCCGATGTCCACGGGAATGATGCACTTGGTGCGCGATGTGATGGCCTTCCGCACCGCGACAGGATCGATCGTGAAGTCATCCAGCACGTCCACCATCACGGGGGTCGCACCCACATGCAGGACGATGTTCGCTGTAGCGCAATAGGTGTATGCCGGCACGATCACCTCATCCCCCGGGCCGATGCCGAACCAACGCAATACAAGTTCGCACGCGTTCGTCCAAGCGTTCAAGGCGATCACGTTCGGAACACCGCAATATGCCGCCAGCCGCTTCTCGAATTCCTTCGTGCGCGGTCCGGTGGTGATCCACCCGCTGCGCAAGGCGGCCGTTACCTCTGCGATGGTCTTCTCATCGATGCGTGGCGGGGAGAACGGGATCATGTTGCGATCAGAAGATCAGATGATGAGATGATCAGACGATGGAATGCCTGCTTGGCGAAGATCGGTGGCGGGCGAGCAAGCCGAGCATCAGCGCGAAGAACACCACGCCAGCCTGCACTTCCAGCACGGATTCGATCGCGGCGTTCAACACGAAGAGCAGCATGAACATCGCGAGCAAGGTGTGCCTTCTGCGCACGGCGACGATGAATGGTACGGTACCGACGAGCAGCGCGGCGACCAGTCCTGCCCAGCCGAGCGCTACGCCGCCTTGGAGGAACTGGCTGTGGCTGTTCAGGCGCCGTTCGGCCGCGGCCTTCGCGCCCTTCGCCTCATAGCAGGCCACCAGCGCGTGTTTGATGTCCCCGGTGCCCACGCCGATCGCATTGCCACGGATGAGTTCCGTACTACAGCTCCATGCCACCAAGCGTTCGTCGTTGCCGTTGTCGCTCGCGTAGATGTCCGCTCTTCCGTTCAGCAGTTGTCGCACCGAGTTGATGGCGGACCCTGTGCGCGAGGCGATCACGGGGGCCAACCCGATGGACGGGACCGCGATGACCAGCGCCATGCCCGCCAAAAGCTTCACTCGCAGCGCACCGCTCGAACGGCGCACGATCAGCACAACGAGGGCGATCAAGGCCACGCCCAAGCACAGGAGCCCGCTCTTGCTGGCCAGCATCACGGTGAAGAGGAGCGCGACTAGCACGTAGGTCATCGCCGCCCACTTCCACCGCGCCGGGACCTGGCCCGTGATCGCTGCGTATGCCCAGTAGATGAGCGCCCATACCATGTACCAGGCCGCATAACTGGGATGCAGGTCGAACGAGAGGTAGCTCTGGGTGAAGCACTCGATCCAGCCCTTCTCCCCGAAGCAGATGAGGGCCTTGCCGAAGCTGAGCACCACGGCGAGCATCGATCCCACTGCGAAAGCGAACATGCTCTCGCGCTGGGCCCGTTCGCCCTGTGTTGCGAAGAGTGCCGCGGCTGAAAGGGGCAGAAGCACCAAGCCCAATTTGATCTGCAGATCGAAAAGCCCGAAGCCGATATCCGTGCTCCAGGCCATGCCGATGATGTGCAGCGCGTAGAACGCGAACAAAGGCCAGAGCAGGCGTATATCCACAGCGAACGGGCGACCGATGCGCGACAGCAACAACGTCACTACCGCAACGAGCAAAGGGATGGTGACCCACGTTCCGGAAACCGGCAGCACGGCGCACAGGAGCAGCCAGGCCGATCGTCCGATGCGCTCTGCCAGCAGTTGATATGGATGTGGTTCAGTCAAGGTCCTTCAGGGCTTGCCACAGGCGTTCACTGATCCGATCCCGATCGAAATGCACATGCACATAGCGCTCACCGTTCGCTCCGTGCACCGCTAACAGTGCGCGGTCCGCGTGGTATTTCAACACCGCATCGGCCAATGCGCGTTCGTTCTCGGGCTCGAAGGACAGTCCGCTCCTCCCCTCATCGATGAAGAGTGCCTTCGCCTCACCTTCAACTCCCAATAGCAGCGGCTTGCCCAAGGCCAGGGCCTCGAAGATCTTGCTGGGTATCGCTCCCTTGAACAGGTCGTTTTTACGCAAGGGCACCACCACCGCATCGACCGAGCGCATCAAGGCCAGCAGATCGGCGCGTGGCATGCGATCGATGAAGCGCACACCGATGTCCCCGAACTCAGCCTTCAAAGCTTGCAACTTCGGCTTCTCCGGTCCATCGCCGATCAGGAGGAAGTGGACATCCCGCCTCTCGCGCAGCAGTGCGGCCGCGCGGAGCACGACCTCCAACCCCTGCGCATGGCCGATGATGCCCGCGTAGGCGAGCACGAGGTCGGCAGCTCCGATGCCCAAGCGCTGCCGCACATCCGACGGTACCGCATCGTTGGCCGCACCGATGGCCGCGAAGTCCACGCCATTGGGCACCCAGAGCACCTTCTTCTCCGGGCACCGCGCGCGGATATCCGCCACGATACCCTGCGTCTGACCCGTGATCAACGCGGACCTGCGATAGCAACGCATCTCCAGCTTCGTGCTCAGGCCGATGAGCATCCTGTTCGTGACCAGCCCCAATTGAACGGCGCTCTCGGGCCACAGATCGCTCACGTTGAACACGAGCTTGGCGCGCTTCATGCGGGCCAGCAACATGGCGGTGATACCCAAGAAGAGCGGGGGTGATTCAACAAAAAGAACGTCGCTTCGCTTCAGCTTGAACAGGCCTACAAGCAGTGAACTGAATACGAAGGAGAAGTAGTTGCACAGCCGCGAGACGATGCCCCGGCTCACCGAAACGAAGATCCACGCGCGGTGTACCGGAAGTCCTTCCAAGGTCTCATGCATGTAGAATTTCCCGCGATAGCCCGCTTGCACCTTGCTGTCCGGATAGTTCGGCATGGCCGTGAGCACGATCACTTCAGCGCCCCGGGCCTGAAGCGATTTCGCCGTTGCGAACAAGCGGTTCTGCGGCGCGCCGGTCTCCGGCGGGAAATACTGGGTGAGGAAGATGATCCTCATCGAGCCGCTTCCAGTTTTTCCAGCGCCTGCGCGTGGGTGATGAAGCGATGCCCGCGTTGCACCAGGAGTTCCAAGAGCCACTCGTACCATGCCTTCCATGTGGCGAACGACGGGCTGTAGTACCTGTCGTGGAAAAGGATACTCGCGTACCGCAATCCGGCGGCTTCCGCTTCATCCAACTTGTGCAGCGTGTACTCCTTCGCACCCGCGAGATCCCGCGACTGGTAGCGCTTGTCGCCATCCATGGCCCAACCATCCATGAAGAGTAAGGGGAATTCCCAGAAGCCGTGCAGGCGATGGGGATCCCGCGCGCCCTGGCTGGTGGCATCGAACCGATAGCCCGCCGCCGCGAGCTTGCTGAAGGTGGTATCATCCTGCCGCAGGTAGTGCATGCGGATACCGAAATCCTTCAAGCCACTGATCCGGGCAAAACGCGCATGCTCCTCGGCGATCGCCGCTTCATCCGTGTAGGCGATACCATGCACACCCGCTTCGAAGCCGCGCTCCAGCACACGCGGGACCAACCGCTCCGCGTGGCGCAGCGGGTAGGAAAGCCCAACGCCGTTGGCCATGCCGAAGAAAAAGCAGGACTTGATGCCGAGCCGGTCGTGCAGGTCCATCACCTCTTCCACCCGCTCCCAGCGGTTGCGGACCAGATCGCCATAGCGGTGCACCACTTCGCCGAAGGAGATCTTCCCAAACAGCAGTTCCAACTTGCTGCGCACAAGGAACTTGGGGATGATCGAATCCTTCCAATGCTCCCACACGGTGATGTGGTCCACGTCGTGCGAGAGGATGATGTCCATTCCTCAGAACAGGTGTCGGAGCTTTTTCTTCAAGGCGACTTCCGTGAGGAAGGGGGCGCGGTTCACCGTGAAATACGGCACCGGCGTTCCGCCGAAGGTGCGGAAGTAACGCTCGACTTCCGGCAACATGCTGCCCTCGAAATCGAAGACGCGGAGGCCCAGTCCATGTGCGTGCGCGATGCAGGCGTCCACGGCCATCGCCCCTGCCCCGCCGCTGGCGCGCGACTTGTCCACTCCGCCAAGTAGGTAATACGCGATGGTGCCATCATGCGCGCAGAAAGCCGCTGCACTGTCGTGGCCGTTCTCAGTGGTGACGTACGCGAAGCCACTGCCTTCCTTCAGGAACGCGCTCATCATGGCGGAAGCGACATGTTCGTCCAATCCCTTTCCCTTGCGGGCGAAGGTGCTTCGGACACAAGCCATCACACGTTCCCGATCGAGGGTGAACACCGGTTCGGCACCGTTGCTCCGGCTCTTCTTGATACCGTTCCGCTGTTCGGCTTCGTATCCCGCGCGGATGGGATCCAGGCCTAGGGCGAGTTCCAAACGGTATGTCCATTGCGCAACCACCTTGAACCCGCTCCACGCCCATGGTTGAAGGTCGGTCTCCTCGGGTGGGAACGCGATGTGGATCATACCGTCCTGCGCCAATACGTATTCCGCGAGCGCGGCGTGCAGCTTCTTGGCTTCGCCCACCGCCTTTGCCGGATTGCTGGCCTGCCGCTTCCGCCATAGCCCGCAGTGCTGATTGAAAGCGGGATGCGAAAGCAGTTTCAGGCCAGCGCGACGCGAACGTTGCAGGTTGAACGCGGCCATGGCCTGGCCGTCCTTGTTGAAGATGCCGATGCGCTCGTAGCCCTCCCCCACGATGGCCTTCCATTCTTCGCGCAGGAACAACGGCAGCTGCGTCGGTGTGAGCCCGAGGGCTGCGGCGGTGTCCCCGTTGATCGGTGCGATGGTCATTGTGCGAGCTGGCGGTAAAGGTCGATCAAGCGTTCGGCTTCACGTTCCCAGCAAAGGCCCGCTTCCACGGCGGCCCTTCCAGCCCGGCCGCGCATACGGCCTTCTTCCTGATGGTCACGCGCGTAAGCGATGGCTCTTGCGATGGCCCCGACATCCTTCGGATCAGCGAACCATGCGTAGTCACTGATGGACACCTCCCACTCGGGAAAGTCGGATGCGACGATGGGCAGGCCACAGGCCATGTACTCGTAGGTCTTGATCGGGCGGCTGGTGGTGTGGTTCTTCAACGGATACAGCATCAATGCGCCCAGGTCGGCGGCTCGCATGGGGCCGTAGACCTCGTCCATGCGCACGCTGCCCAGATCGCGCGTATGCGCATATCCGGAAAGCCCTTCACACTCGCGGCGGAAGGCATCGCTTTCCCACCAGCCGAGCAGGTGCAGTCGAACGCCCTCCAGCCGACCGACCGCCTCTATCAGTTCACGGATACCACGGATACGGGAAAGACCGCCCACGTAGATCACCGTGAACAGGTCGTTCGGATGCGTTGTGCCGGCACCCTGATCGATGATGGCCAGCACGGGCAGGTTCCGGATCACATGGAACTTGTCCCGTTGATCGGGGTACCTGGGCAGGAGCTCTTCCGAATAACCGGACTCCGCCAGTACGATCGCGTCGAAACGTTCCACCGCGCGCCGCTCGATCCGCGAATAGATGGATACCACCCAGCGGCGGAACCAGGCCGGACCCAGCCAAGGCTTGTCCAGGATCTGGCTGACTACCAGTTCGTGCATATCGAAGACCACCCGTCGTCCCCTGCGCTTCAGCAGGAAGCCGACCCACAACAGTTCAGGGTCATGGAAGTGGATGATCGACGCGCCTGTCGCCAAGGCCGCCTTGTACGCCCGCCAAGCTCCCAGGGTGGCTCTCAATGGGCGCCATGACGGAACACGGATGGCGCGGAGAACTACCCCCTCCTCCTCGCAGTCCGATTTGCCCGGTGCGGCTTGGAAGGTCTTGTATCCCGCAGCGGCCGCGCTGCGGCACATCTTGAAGAAGATCCGATCGTCATGATCGGCATGCACGCTTGTAAGGTGGCAGACGGAGATCATGCGGTCGGCTCGTCCGGTGGTGCGAACAGTACGAAGAGCAAGGTGGTGACAGCCCAGCCGTGGGTGAGCAGGACGGTGGGCAGGGCCACCGCGCTTAACGCGAGCAAGGGGAAGGTGTTCAAGCACAGCGCCCAGCGCCAACGATCGCCATAGACCGACCCGAAGAACCACAATGCGAAAGCGGTAATGACGCCGGATGCCGCGAGTCCCCAGCCGCCATAGTTCGCCCATCCGTACATGAACGATGCGCTGCCCATCGTCCCTTGGGTATGGAGCGCGGCGTATTCGGGGTATTCCAGATCGTAGATGCGCCGATCAAGTTCGATGAACGGGTGCCCTGTGACCTTCGCCAGCGGCCGCACCGCACCTCCGTGCTGGAACGGCACCTCAGCGGGAATGTGCTCGAACCAGGCGGCCACGGTATAGCCCGGCGTCAACAGCACCCTGCGCGTGGTACGCCACAACAGGTCCAATACGAGACCGTGCTCCTTCACGCCTTCATCCAATACGGGAGCGTTGGCGGCCGCGTCGGATGACCCTTCGCGCGCCTGCACCAGCTTCTCCGGTTTGGCAACGATGAGCAAAACGCCGATCACTACCAGGAAGAGCGCCGTAAGTGTTGCGAACATGCGCCAACGCCGCGCGATGATGAATGACACCCAGAGCGGCACATACAAGGTGATGATCAAGCTCTTCTGCAGGAGCGACAAGGCGTACACCGACCCCACCACCGCCAGCGCAACGAACAAGCGCGGATGCCGCCGCCAAGTAAGCAGCAAGGTGAACGGCAACAGGGCCTTCACCACCAGGTTCTCCATGTAGTTGATCCATGAAGGGACCTCGTTCGCGGCGTGGCGCAGCGCCTGCACTTCGATATTGTCCGTTCGTTGGAGCGCTTCGACCAGCGGCACGTTCCCAATGGCGGCCCAATGCATGCCGGCAACGATCGCGGTCAACAGGACAACCAAGAACGCCAACCGCGAGGCGCTCACGCCGGCGCGGAAGGCCATCACCCTTTCCAATGGAATGTGCCAGCGTCCGAGGAGGGCATACGCCGCGAAAAGCGTGGCCAGGTAAAGACCGAACCAGTGCAGGTACTGTACGCCCGTGCGATGCATAAGGCCGGGAAGCAGCAGCAAGGTGATCACCACATGAACGGCGATGACCGGATGGCGGCGGAAGACGTTAGCGATCATGCCGTGAGGGATCGATCATAACGGCGCACGCACCAGAAGACCACGGTGGCCTGTAGCGCGTAGGCCAGTACTTCCACACCGGAGAGCAATCCCATGAACCGCAGCGGTGCAACGTGGCGGAAGATCGGCAACACCGAGAGCATACCCATGAACACGAGCGGAAAGAGGATGGTGAGCTTCACCTGGCGCAAGGCGAGCAACACCACGTTGAACGGGCTGCTCACCAATTGCACGGCATAGCCGAAGACCAGATAGCGGCCAGCGGTACCGGCGTAGGTCCATCGCTCGCCGAAGATCCACTGAAAGAGCGGCTCGCCGAAGAACACCATGATCGCGACCAAGGCCACCGCACCGATCAGCAGTACCCCGAACACACGCGAGAGTTCGGGCAGCAGCGTCCTGCCTTCGCGCACGTGCTCCGATGCGCGCACGAACAACACCTGCCCCAGCGCCACCGTGATCATGCTCACCGGAACAAGTACGTACTGGCGCACGAAGTTGTGCTGGCCAGCCACTTCACCCTCGAAGTAGGAGGCCATGTAGAATGTGGCCATTCCGCTGGCCATGGCATTGATCAGGGCGGGCCATGTGTTCACGAGGGGCCACTCCTTGTATGCGCTCAAAGCGGTGAGGCTGCGCGCTCGATCGAACGAACCGGTCAATGGTTCACGGCCGAAGACCCACCAAGCGGTTGCCAAGGTGAACCCCGTCCAACCGATCAGGTAGCCCAGTTCCAGCCCGCTGGTGACCCCGAAATAGCCCAACCCGACCGTGGCCACCGTGATGCCGACGGCCTGCACCACTTTCGCCCGCGCTACGGCTCCGAAGCGTTTGCGACGCAACAACCATTGTTGCAGCACGACCTGCGAACCCGCCAGCACGGCGAGCAACGCTGCGATCCACGCCACATCCGGAAGACCAGGCAGGCGTTCGGCGAGCCGTGTGGACAGGGCGAACACGTGCACGGCCCCGAAGGACAGGACGCCCATGATCACAGAAATGACCAGAGCACCGCGCACCAGATCCGCACTCTCTTCATCACGCGCGGGCATCACCACGGCCATCTCGTAGCGCGCGGCGGCCAGCACGTTCAGGATGTTGAACACGGCCATCAACGTTCCGAACACGGCGAATTGGTCCGGGCCGTACTGCCGTGCGATCAGCGGCGCGGCAAGGAACGGAATGCCCTGCGCGATCACCGTTCCGCTGAACAAGGTGGCCACCGACCGCATCAGGCCCGGTTGGTGGCTCATGACGGCAGCGCTTCTTCTGAGGCACGGTGGTATGCAACACCCCGCAAATGGTCGAGCACCTCCTTCGCGTTCGCCCGCGCATCACCGTGCAACGGCACCACACGCGCTTCGGCCGTACGCCACCACAGATGCTCGCGCACCTGCTCATCCGTGCAGATGATGCCCGCCGCGAAGAAGGCCGCGATCTGCGAGAAAAGGCCACCGACGAAGGGCTTCGCCACTCCCCGCACCGAACTGCGGTCAAGATCATCACCCATGAAGGTAACGACCACCGGCAACGGGCTGCTGATCACCGTCCACAAGGCCGCCACCGATCCGAAATGAACATGCACCACATCCGGGCGCATGAGTCGCAAGGTCTTGTGCAGGCGGCGGCGTGATCGCAGCAGTTCGATCGGCGAGGTGCGGCTTTCCAGATGGAAGAAGGATACTTCCGCCCCATGATCGATGAACGCACGCGCCTGTTCCTTCGAATCGCTGAACTGCTCGCCGCTCTCCGCGTCCGGGATGACGACCAGCACGTTGATGTCCTTCGTGCCGCGCTTGGCCCGCCGCACCAGCTCACTGCGCACGTAGCGCACATCCCGCCATGTGGCCCAACCCAGGTAGCCCAGCGCGAGGATGAGCACCACGCCCATGGTGTACCAAGGAGTCGGAATGGAAAGGTGCACCGCGCCACCCAAGAGCAGCACGAACAGTGATACCACCAGGTTCACGCCGTTGCGCGGGGTCTGGTAATACGCGTCCAACACGCTGCGCATGCCGTTGAAGAAAGCGAACGGCAAAGCCGCCAGGAACACGAGCCGACAGGTCCAAACCAGTTCGGATGAAGCCTCGCCGAGATAGATCCTCAGGAAGGGTTCGGCCAGCAGTTCGAACCCGAGCACCAACGCGACGGATGCCGCCGTGACGATGAGCGTCATGCGGGCCACACGCTCCTCCAAACCTTTGTGGTCTCCACTGGAAAGCTGCGCGCTCGCGGCCGGAAGGAGCAGCAGCGCAACCGGACTGAAGACGGCAGCGGCGAGGTTCAACAGCGTGCAACCGAAGGCGTGGTCGGCAGCGAGCAAGGGAAAGGTGCGCACCACGATGAACACCGGGATGGTGAGCAGAGCTCCCAGGGCGATGTCCCCCGGAACCCGCGGCAGCCCGTAGCGGAGGATCTCCGCACGCTCACGGCGGATGGCCCCATTCCCCCCGGCCAAGAGATCCGGAGCGATGGAACCGATCGCCGTGAAGCACCACGCCAGGCCCGTGCCCCAAAGCACATCGCGCAGGTCGTTCAGGACGAGGAAAGCCATGCACGGCCAGACAGCGAGATTGAGCAGTTGCATCGTGTTCGCCATCATGACCCGACCACTTCCGCGCAGGTAGCCATAGGCCACGCCGTGCAGCGCGATACCGAAGGTCATGACCCCCATGGGCAGGGAAAGCGGCATCTCATCGCGCGTGCCGAAGCAGGTCCAGGAGATCCATCCCGGGGCGAAGAAGCAGCAAACGCACGCGATCAGGCCGAGGGGGAAGACCCAGGACAGCGCCCCGAGCAGATACCGCCTCCGCGCCGCGTCTTCACGCCCCATGGCGATGAAGCGCGTGAGGCCCACCATGGTACCCATGAGCACTACGGGGAACGCGAAAGCCACCGTGCGCCGAACGATCACATACCGGTCGAAGTCATGGTCACTGCTCGCTTTGGCCAGCCGGAACACGAGCACCATGCCCAGCATGCTCAACCCTTCCGTAGCGAAGGTGGCCAGCGTATCGCGGCCCGATGGATCGCGCAGCATCTGCGCCACTTTGCCGAACATGCCGCGCGAAAGTACCCCGCAGCGCTTTGACCGTGCCGACCGCGACTTCCGTCAGCCCCTATTGCCGCTGGACACGATCGCGCCTTCATCGTGCGCGGCCGTCCGCTACATTCACGGCATCAACCCTGAACGGATGGACTTTTTCCAATGGCACTGGTGGGCGGGCGTTGCGCTCGTGCTCCTGATCGCCGAGATCTTCGTACCCGGCTTCTTCCTGCTCTGCTTGGGCATCGGCTGTGCCGGGGCCAGCATCGCGGCCGCGCTCGGTGCGGGGGCCAGCATCCAGCTCATCGCTTTCAGTGCCCTCTCACTCCTGGCCTTCTTCACCATACGCCCGGTGCTCATGAAGCGCTTCTGGAAGGATGGCGGCGTGAAGACGAACGTGGACGCCCTCGTCGGCCAACGCGGCAAGGTGAGCCAGGATTTCGACCCCGGATTGCGCCTCGGACGCGTGGCCGTCGGCGGTGATGACTGGCGGGCCGAATGCGTGAACGACCACCCGCTGCACATCGGTGACCTCGTGAAGATCGTCCGTGTGGAAAGCAACACGGTCATCGTGAAACCGCTCGAGCACGGAGCGCATTGAAGCGCCCAACAGAAAAGTCGAGTACACTGAAACCCGAACCCCACCATCCATGACCCCTGGAACCATCATCCTCCTCCTTTTCGCGCTCTTCGTCGTGTTCATCGTGGCCAAAGGCCTGCGCATCGTGCAGCAGAGCGAAGCCATGGTGATCGAACGCCTCGGCAAATACCAGAAGACGCTGAACGCCGGCATCAACGTGATCATCCCGATCGTGGACAAGCCGCGTGAGATCATCTCCCGCTTCACCCGCGACCTGCCCGATGGCAACAAGTACGTGCAGTTCATCAAGAAGGAGCGCATCGACCTGCGTGAATCGGTGTTCGATTTCCCCAAGCAGAACGTGATCACCAAGGACAACGTGATGACGGAGATCAACGCGCTGCTCTATTTCCAGGTGATCGATCCGGTGAAGGCGATGTACGAGATCGAGAACCTGCCGATGGCCATCGAGAAGCTCACCCAGACCACACTCCGGAACGTGATCGGGGAAATGGACCTGGACGAGTGCCTCACCAGCCGCGACACGATCAATGGCAAGTTGCGCGCGATCCTGGACGAGGCCAGCCACAAGTGGGGCGTGAAGGTGAACCGCGTGGAACTGCAGGACATCAATCCGCCGCGCGATATCCGTGAGGCGATGGAGAAGCAGATGCGCGCCGAACGAGACAAGCGTGCGCAGATCATCGATGCCGAAGGCAGCAAACGCGCCGCCGTGCTGCAGGCTGAAGGTGTTCAGCAAGCGCAGATCACCACGGCCGAGGGCCAGAAGCAGGGCCAGATCCTGGAAGCCGAAGGCGATGCCCAATCCCGCATCCGTCGCGCACAAGGTGAAGCCGAGGCCATCCGATTGGTGTCACAGGCCATCCAAGGCACTCGCTCCGACCCGGCCAACTATCTCATCGCGATGAAGTACTTGGAAACGCTGAAGGAAATGACCAGCGGCCAGGGCAACAAGGTGATCTATATCCCCTATGAAGCCACTGGCGTACTCAGCAGCGTAGGGGGCATCAAGGAAATGCTGGACGCGAACAAGTCGTTGAAAGCCTGACAACCCTACGATGGCCAGCCATGCCGGGGTTCAAGCTTTGGGCCATGCAGCCCTTCCATGTGGACCGCATCCGCTTGACCTCCTCGATGCGTCCTGAGGAGATCATGATCTGGATGCGCGGTGAATCGGGTCCGGGACGGTTCTTCGACCGAATGGCCCCATTGCGCGAAGACCATTCCGATGGAATGGGCCGCTTCAGGACGAGGCCCAATATCAACTACCGCAGTTCCTTCCTCCCCGTGGTCCTGATCCGTGTTGCACGAGTCCATGAAGGATCGGAAGTCATGCTGACTTTCCGCATGCAGAGGGTGATCCAGTGGTTCTGTGCATTCTGGCTGTTGATACCCTCGGCACTTTCCGTGGTGGTGCTGCTGGGTGCTTTACATGGAAGTGTTTCCGCCCCCGCAATGATCCCCGTCTTCATGGTCGTGTTCATGTTGCTTCTTACGGGATCCGGCTATCGGTCCGAACGGGACAGGACACTTGACTTCCTGCGCCGACATCTGGAAAAATAAAATGATGATGGCGGCCTCCTACTCCACCCTCTCCGAAGCCGTGAACGACCTGCAACGCCGCGGCTACACGGATGACCTCGCATTGGCGGAACATTGCCTGGTGTGCGATGCGCGCGGGTTGAGCCTCGACCCAGCCGAGTTCGAGATAGATGAGTTCCATCGCTTTGAGGGGAACAGCGATCCCGAGGACCAGAGCATCGTGTACGCTATCAGTTCCAAGCACCACCATGTCCGAGGTATCCTCGTGAACGCCTACGGAATGGATGCTTCGGCGCTGACGCAGGCGATGGTGGCCAAGTTGGCGACCCACTGAGAATGCGTCCGCAGATTTCGCAGATGACGCAGATGATGCACTGAAACGTGCAGGTGCTCCGTTATCCATCCACGGAGCCGCCAATGCTCCGACCCATGTCGCGCTTGGTCGCCTGCCCCTTTA
Organism: Flavobacteriales bacterium; assembly: GCA_044224725.1. Classification (GTDB taxonomy): domain Bacteria; phylum Bacteroidota; class Bacteroidia; order Flavobacteriales_F; family PHOS-HE28; genus PHOS-HE28. Next base: position 35,079 of record JBGAJW010000033.1, on the reverse strand, counting down.
CGGCAGTGCTTTTTCTGATCTGCCATCCCCTTCACGCTGGTTTCCTCCTGCAGGACCGTTCCCTCGGGGACTTGGATGACCCGCTGATCCGCTCGGAGATCATGGAACTCGGGGGCTATCAGGAACTGGTCATGGAGTTCACCACGCCAACGCTGGTGGAAGTGCCGCTCTTCTCCCATTCAACCGGTCATCTGGAATTCCGGAACGAGGGCCTGCGGGTGCGGATCGAAGCGCAGCCCTTCGAGCATCCTATGTGGGTGAAGAAGTCCCATGGCGCGTGGTTGCTGGAGAGCCAATCCGTGCTCGGTTGGTCGCCAGCGGACACGCATTCCCGCTTGAGCCGATTGGAGGTCGTGATCGACGGCTGCGTGGTGAACCTTCCCACGGAAGCCTGGGTCGATGTCTTCGATGCTCCACTTCGGCGCGAGGATCTCGTGTTCGCCTCCGTGATGCGTTCGCCTGATGGACGTCGAATCTATGTGCATGCCCAAGCAGGCGATGCCGATGCGCGTATGGTGACCTGGGTGCTGGAGGACGGCGCCTTCCGGTACCGGGTGGTGGATCCGCTGCCTTGAACGCCGGTCCAGCGGCGCGTGTAGGTTTGTCCTCCCCGCCCTTGTGGGATCCGGACCATGCGCTCGACCACCACTCTCCTCACCTGCTTTTTCACGGCATCGCTTCTCGGACAATCCGTCATCAATGGCCCGATGCCCGGCTACAGTGAATGCCTCGAAGGCATCATTTGGTTGCAGGCCAAGCGCGAATGCAAGGCGAGCATGGCCTACTGGAAAGAGAGCGAGCCCGCGAACGTGTTCTACTCGGCCGAAGTGCTGGCCGAAACGAAGAACGCCTTCGCCGTGGATCTCATCGCCGATCATGTGGAACCCGGAAACACGTACCGCTATCGCGTGATGCTCGACGGCATGCCGGTGGACATCCCGGACACCTTGCGTTTCCACACACAGGCACTCTGGAAGTTCCGCACAGAACCGCCGGACTTCACCTTGGCAACGGGCAGTTGCGCGTACATCAACGAAACCGTGTACGACCGGCCCGGAAAGCCTTACGGTGATGGGTACGGCATCTTCAACAGCATCGCGGACCAGCATCCGGACTTCATGCTGTGGCTGGGGGACAACATCTACCTGCGCGAACCCGACTGGGCCACGTGGAGCGGCTACATGCACCGCTACACCCACCTGCGCTCCACGCCGGAATTGCAGCGCCTCTTGCGCGGCACCCACCATTATGCCATTTGGGATGATCACGACTTCGGCCCGAACGACGCGGACGGCAGCTTCGTGAACGCGGACATGGCGCTGGATGCGTTCGATCTCTTTTGGCCCAATCCGCCGGGCAAGGCTCCGGGCGTTGGCGGCATCACCACGGCCTTCTCCTATTCGGACGTGGACTTCTTCCTGCTCGATGACCGCAGCTTCCGCATACCACCCGAAGTGGTGACGGACACGGCCACCATGCTGGGCAACGCCCAGATCGACTGGCTGATCCGCGCGCTGAAATACAGCGATGCCACTTTCAAGCTCGTGGCCTTGGGCGGGCAGTTCCTGAACAGCGAGGCCGTCTATGAGACCTACGCCATGTACCCGAAGGAGCGCCAGCGCATCATCGACCGCCTGAACAAGGAAGGCCTCCGCAACGTGATCTTCATCACCGGTGACCGCCACCACACGGTGCTCAGCAAGCTCGACCTGCCGAACGGGCTGCCGCTCTATGACCTCACCGTGTCACCCCTTACGAGCAGTGTGCATGAGCCCAAGGAGGCCAACAAGCTCGCGGTGGAAGGCACCTTGGCCACCCAGCGCAACTTCGCCATGCTGCGGTTCAGCGGGCCACGTAAAGAGCGGAAACTCACCATTACCGTTCGCGATGGTGCGGGCCAACCGCTTTGGGAAAAGTCCATCACCGCCGTGCCTGCGAAGTAGGCCCCGTATTTTTACGCCTCCAATAGCAATCGCTCAGATGCGCATCACCTATCTGCTCCTGGCCACTTGTTTCTTCGCCTGCTCTTCCTGCGAGGAGAAGCCGGGCACTGACCCTTCGTCAGCGAACGGTTCGGCACCCACGACGAACGGCGGAGCTACGGCCACCACTCCGGGCTGCCCACCCGCACGCACGCCTGATGATTGGCACACGGTGGATTCGCTGTTCTTGGCCATGGGCGGCGTGAACGGCAAGACGGTCGCGGATCTGTTCGTAGGCGATGGCTACTACACCATGAAGCTGCTCGAAGCCGGCGCGAAGGTGATCGCCATGGACGACGACCCTCGGAATATTGAAGCGCTCCAAGCCAAGAAGGAGGAAATGGGCATTTGCGATGAGCGGTTGGTCATCCGCGCAGGAACGCCGGGGGCACCCAACCTGTCCCTGAATGAAGTGGACGTGGCGCTCTGCACCAGGCAGCTATTGAGCATTCCGGACCCGGTGGGCTACTTCACCAAGGTAAGGTCCTGCATCCGCTTCCCGAGCAGCCTGTTCATCGTACAATTCCTGCCGGAGCAAACGCCCGTTGGCCCGCCGCTGGACCAACGCCTGCCCGAGGACCGCGTAATGGACGCGATGGAACCGTGCGGCTTCACGGACATCGGTTCGTACTCGAAGAAGCTTCCCTACCGGTACATGGTGCATGCGCTCATGTTCTCCGGGGAGGCAGGCGAAGTGGAGGCGATGAACCAAGAGGGCGCGCAGCCTCAGTAGAGCGGGTCCTGGACCTTTTGTAGGATCGGAAGGCGATCATCCTGCATCCCACCTGGCGCCAGACCTGACCTCGGCCAGGGTGCGTTCCATAACACGGAAAGGGCCGCCCCAACGGGCAGCCCTCTCCCATCCACAACTATCCGGGATCACTCCCAGAACGACACCTTGAACTCGACGCGACGGTTGGTCGCGCGACCAGCTGCGGTCTTGTTGTCCGCCACAGGCTGTGTTTCACCATGGCCCATGCTCTTCGTGCGTCCATCGGCCACGCCTTTGTCCGTGAGGTACTTCTTCACGGCGGCCGCGCGGTCATCGCTCAGCTTCTGGTTCTTCACGTCATCACCTTGGTCATCCGTATGGCCGTGGATCTCCAGGTTGTATGTGGGGTTCTCCCCTATTACGGCCACAACATCGTTCAGGATGGTGTAGCTCTCCTTCTTGATCACGCTCTTGCCCGTTTCGAACTTGATGCCGTTGAGTGCGCGCTCAAAGAGGTTCTTGGTCTTTTCGTTGATCTCCGGGCAGCCGTTCATGGCCTTCACGCCTTTTTCATTGGGGCAACGGTCCATATTGTCAGCGATGCCGTCCCCATCGCTGTCCGGGCAGCCTTTGAATTCCACAGTTCCGCTCTTGTCAGGACAGGCGTCCAGCGCGTCGGCGATACCGTCCCCATCGCGATCGGGGCAGCCCCCCAGGTTGGCGAGGCCTTTCTCTTGCGGGCACTTATCGTCCTTGTCGGCGATACCGTCGCCGTCCGTATCCGGCTCGGGGTGAATGCTCACATTCACACCATCGATGTAGTAGTAGGCACGCTGGCTGTCCGCCCCTTCCAGCGCCTTGCTCTTCTCCATGCCCGCGCTGGGGAACGCGCCGATGATCAGGAACTTCTCGGTGCCGTCCGCTGTGAAGGTGCCCTTCACTTCGGTCCAGTTCTGCTTGTCGTTCACTGCCTTGCCGGTGCTTACCTGCGGCTTCTCATTGAGGTAATGCGGGTACTTGTATCCGAGCGCCACGGGCGAACAATAGCCACCAAGGCCACTTACGGCACGGTCACTGCCGCTGCTCAGCTTCACGCGGAAGCTGATGTCGTACTGCTGGTCCTTGGTGAGCGGAGCGCTCAGTTCGGTCTGCAGGTACTCGGCGTAGTTCTGGTAGCCGGGGTTGCGGAAGTCCTCCTCCTTCCAGAACATGCTTTTCCAGTTCTGGCGCATATCCTCCTTGTAAGCGACGAAGCCGGCGTAGCGCTCGCCCTCGTAGGCAGGCGTCCCGGTGCCCAGATCATTGTCCGGAACGTTGGTGTAACACGCGGTCTTGTCGAATACGTCGCAGGTCCCGATGTTGGCGTTGGACCAGCCGGTGGCCCGGCTCAACTGGTCCCATGTGGTGACAGGCTTGGAAAGTTCCTCGAAGCCCGGGTTCTTCACCAGGTTCGGGCCTTGGGCGGAGACCATCAGGCCTGCGCCCGTGGCGATCGCGATCAGTGTGATTCTCTTCTCCATGAAAGGGAGTCTTATGGTTTTGGTTGTGCGTTGTGACCCGCAGAAGCGGGAAAGTCACAAGGGCACAAAAAACGACTCCCGAAAAAGAGCGGCTGTAGCCGGAATTCTACTTGGGCTGAGGCTTCGGCAGGATCTTCACGCTGAGGCCGTCGATGTAATAGTACGCGTACTTGTTGTCCAGCCCTTCGATCATCCGCTTGGTGTCGAAGTCCGCGGCCGGGAACGTGCCGATGGTGATGTACTTCTCCCCGCCGTCCGCCTCGAACGTGCCCTTCACCTCCACCCACTTCCCTTTTTCCGCCATGATCCGTTCCACGGAAACCTGCGGTTTCTGACGGAGGAAGCGGCGGTGTTGCTCGCTGAGCTTTTCCTCGGAGCAGTATGCGCCGATGCCCGACACGGCACGGTCGCTATTGCCCGAGAGCGCGATCCAGAAGGTCACCTCGTACTCACGTCCTTCTTCCAATGGCTTCAGCAGATCGGTGATGATGTACTCCGAGTAGGAACTCCATCCGGCGACGAACGGATCCTCACCCTCCTCGAAGTTGCGCTTCTCGTCATCTTTCCAAGCGAAGAAGCCCGCATAGTGGTCCCCCTCCTGCGGGTCCATCTTGCCATAATCGTTCACAGGGATGCCCACGGTCTTTCCCGGTGCTGACTTGCTGAACAGCTCGGAGTAACCGATGGTCACATTGCTCCAGCCAACAGCATGCTTGATCATGTCGTAGGTGTCCGGTTCGCCCTCCACGAACTCGAAGCCGCCGTTGCGGACATGCTCGACGACCTCCGGCTGCTGGGCAACGGCGGTGAATGCCGAAACAACGGAGAAGATGGAAAGCGTACGGACGTTCATGCGCATGGAGCGGGTGTTGGTGCCGCGCCCGCTGCCAAAATAGGTGCCAAGCCCGTGCGCCTACTTCAGCTTGTTGGCGAAGGCCTTCTTGAACTTCTCCACTTTCGGGCGGATCACCATCTGGCAATAGCCCTGCCCCGGGTTGTTGGCGTAGTAGTCCCGGTGGTAGTTCTCGGCCGGATAGAATTTCGTGAGCGGTGCTATCTCCGTGACGATCGGACGGCTGAACGCGCCACTCTTGTCGAGTTCTGTCCTGTAGTGCTCGGCTTTGGCCCTCTGCTCAGCACTCCGGTAGAAGATGGAAGAACGGTATTGAGTGCCGACATCCGCCCCTTGCCTGTTCAACGTCGTGGGATCATGGGTCTGCCAAAAAACCTCCAACACCTCGTCCAAGGTGATGATGCCCGGATCGAACACCACCTCGGCCACTTCCGCATGACCGGTCTCCCCCGTACACACCGACTTGTAATCCGGATCGGGCATGGTGCCCCCGGTGTAGCCGGGCATTACGGACTTCACGCCCTTCAGTTCGGTGAAAACGGCTTCCACGCACCAGAAACAGCCTGCACCCAGGACGATGGTGTCCGTTCCTGCAACATGGATCATCTCTTCGCTCATGGTCGGTTCTTGTTTCGTTGTCAGTGGTTCATCCTGCGCGCGCGCCAGCAAAGCGAAGATGACGCTGAATGACAGCCAACAGGAGCGCATCGGTGAAACTCGGAGGTTCATGGTGCGATGCTAACGCCATGACCCCTCGCATTGTGCGTTGCTGCGATCAAGGATCCTCATACGTCCTGCGCACGACGATCGGATCACCCACGGTGCTTCTTGAGCAGGGCCTTGCCGATGCGCTCTACTACACCGGTGACCAGCGCGTTGCCCATGAAGAAAGCCCGCCAGCCATCGGGAACTCCCGCCGTGTGCTGATCAGGGAACATGTTCAGGCGCTCCAGTTCCACAGGGGTCAACCGGCGGTACTTCCCTTCCGCTGTGAGCACAACGTGCTTGAAGCGCGATGGACCCGGCCCGCCCTCACCGGTGACGATGGTGCGCGAAGGACTGTCCTGTGCATCGGGAAAGGTCATCGCCCCTTCCGCATAATGGTACATGTGGCCACTGGCCGAGGTACGCAGCTCTTTTTTCGCTCCTTTCAGGCGCCTCCATTTCGGCAGTTCGCTCTTGGCGATGAAGTACTCGCGTGGTACTTCGCGTGTTGGCAGCAAGACATCGCCCAACACCTTGCCCGGCACGTGCGCGGCTTTCACCCTCATGGTCCAAACCCTGCCCTTGTGCATGAAGCCCGCGTTCTGGAAAGGCGAACGCTCCTTCCAGCTATTGAACGTGCGGGTCAACCTGGCCAGATCCGGGTCGAGCTCAAACCGTACGACCGCGCTTACCGCTTCGGCCCCGGGGAACGCGGCCGCAAAGAGCCCGTTCTCCACGAGCTGCTCTCGGGCATCGAAGTTCTTCTTGAGCGCAGGTACACCCAGCTCCCCGAATATGAACACGCGCTTCCGGCGCTGCGGCATGCCATGCTCCGCCGCGTTGATAACCCTCCATTCCACGGCGTAGCCCAATGCGCTCAAGGAAGAGAGCATCACGGCGAAATCGCGCCCGCGTTGGTTCGCGGGAGAGCCCAGCAGGCGATCCACGTTCTCCAGCAACAGGTACCGCGGCTTGTGCTTCTTCTGGGTGATGATGCGGTGGATCTGCCACCACAGGATGCCCTTCTTGCCCACCAGGCCCTTTGAATTCTTCAGCGTGCTCGCCACGGAATAATCCTGGCAGGGAAAGCCGCCCACGAGCAGGTCATGATCCGGGATGGCTTCCGACTTCACCGTGGCGATATCGGCGCACATGTGGTTTTCCGAACCGAAGCGCGCGGAATACACTTCGCTGGCATGCTGCTTCTTCTTGCCCGGTTCCCACTGGTTGCTCCAGACCACTTCGAAGCCGCCCGCCTTTTGGAGCCCGATGCGGAAACCGCCTACACCAGCGAAGAGTTCCACCACACGCAACGCACTTCCCGCCGACTTCGTGGAGCTCTTGGCCTTCTTCTTCAACGCCATGTGCGGTAGTGCGATGCCCGGGAATGAAAGGCGGCCAAGATAGGACGGTGTTCCCGCCCCGATCGGACGGCGAAAACACACGGAAGGCGGCCATTGCTGACCGCCTTCCCTTCGAGCGGGAAACGGGATTCGAACCCGCGACCCTCAGCTTGGGAAGCTGATGCTCTACCAACTGAGCTACTCCCGCTGATGGCCGCGAAAATAGGCGCGTGGACGCTTCCATCCATTGCGGCAGGTCGCTTGGGGCTTAACCTACTTTTGACAGCCACCTAACCCTGACCACATCGCCCATGTCTCACTTCGCACCCGAAAAGCAAGAACCGCAAATGGCCGGTGCGATCTCCCAGAAGGTGTTGTTGGTGGATGACGAGCAGGATATCCTCGAACTGCTGCGCTATAACCTCGAGCGCGAGGGTCTGAAGGTCTTCACGGCTCCCAATGGTCGTGATGCCCTGAAGATCGCCAAGTCCGAGCGCCCGGACCTGATCGTGCTGGACATCATGATGCCCGGCATGGACGGTGTTGAAGTGTGCAACCAACTTCGGGCATTGCCGGAGTTCAAGCAGACCTTGATCACGTTCTTGACGGCGCGTGGTGAGGACTATTCGCAGATCGCCGGCTTCGACGCCGGGGCGGACGACTACATCACCAAACCGGTACGTCCGAAGGTCTTCGTCAGCAAGGTGAAAGCACTGCTCAAGCGCTCGGGCAGCACCAAGAACGATGAGAAGACCATCGAGTCCAACGGCGTAACGCTGGATCTGGAAAAGGTGATGGTGCGCAATGAAGGCCTTGAGCTGAAGCTTCCGAAAAAGGAGTTCGAACTGTTGGCTTTGCTGATGAGCAAACCGGGCAAGGTCTTCAAGCGTGACGAGATCTACGCGCACATCTGGGGCGACGGGCTGTTCGTTGGCGATCGCACGATCGACGTGCATATCCGCAAGCTGCGCGAGAAGATCGGCGACGATCGTATCGGCACCGTCAAGGGCATCGGCTACAAGTTCGAAGCCTGAACTTGTTCTCCGAAGCGCCGGAAGTCTACATTTGCCGCCCGTTACAACACTTCGGGGTGTAGCGCAGCCCGGTTAGCGTGCGTCGTTCGGGACGACGAGGTCGGAGGTTCGAATCCTCTCACCCCGACAAAGCCCCTGATCCCTCAGGGGCTTTTTCATTCGAGCAACCTTTCCGATAGCGTCTTTGGGAGCCTCAAGCATGTCAAGCATTGCCTGAATCATCCGACTACAACATCCTGTTCATCAATATGTAATACCCGCGACGCAGGGTGCCGTTCCTCGCGCCATAACGCCCTTTCACAGTTTCGTCGAAAATCGCAGGCATCCCTTCCGGGCATACCCTCGTCTAGTTCCCGGAACCATGTCACGTGCTTTCAAAATATCGCTCATCCTGAAGAGCCGGAACAGCCTCCCGGTGTACAAGGACCTTGCGAAGCTCAGCGATGTGGAGCTGGACGACCAAGTGCGCGCCATCGTGCGCCGCATGCGGGCCAATGAAAGCGGGATCATCGCCCGGATGACCCTGCGCCAGCCCACGTTCAGCCTGAACTGATCACGGCCCTTCTACTTGTCGGTAACCGCTGTTGAAAAGCTCCGCGCGCTCTGGCCGCTCGGCTTCCCTGCCGTTCGGGACGCCTTCTATATTCGCCCCGTCAATCCACTGCGATGAGCGAGCATCACCACGAAGGCCATTTCCCGGAAGAAGCTGAACAGAACGAGATCGGAGGTCCGGTCTTGGTGGCCTTGGGCATCCTGGGCTGCATCGTGCTGCTCATCTGGGCGATGATGTGAGCACGCTCACGCGTCGCCCGCCCGCTCCAGGTATTCGTCGCGCCGCACCAGCGCGTACCAGTTCTCGCTGATCTCCAAGTATCCGTGCTCGAAGCAGAACACGTAGGTGTTCCCTTTCATGGTGCGGTAGATGTTCGTGTGGTACATGAAGTTGTACCCCTTCTGCACGAGCTTGTCCCGGTGCACCTTCTTCGTGCCTTCAGGTCCGTCGTTCAGCTCCATCAGGATCCGCCTGTTCCGCTTCAGCGCGTTCACCACGTTGCGCACGTAGTTGATCGGCGCGTTGTTGCTACGGTAGTGATAGATGTTGCGGCAGGCGTCCGAACAGAACTTCTTGTCCGTTCTCCCCTTCACGGGCTCTCCGCACTCCAGGCAGACCTTGCTCTCGACTTGGCGCATCGATCCGAAAGTAATGTGTTGAACGATCAGCGGATGTGGCCGAGGTGCGGATGAGACGCTGTCGAATCGCATGGTCACACCCTGGGCCGCGACTTATCGCACCATCGCATTCTATCTTGGGAAACGCCCGATGACGAGTTTGCTGTCATTCACCGATCGCGGCATCTGGTGTGAACGCGCCGATGTCTACATAGACCCGTGGAAGGCTGTGGATCGCGCGATCATCACCCATGCTCACAGCGACCACGCACGCGGTGGCAGCAAGCGCTACCTCGCGCATCCGATCACCAAGCAGCTCATGCATGCCCGGATCGGGAAAGACCTGTCCATCGACACGTTGCAGTTGGGGCAACCGGGCACATTCAATGGGGTGAAGTTCTCCTTCCATCCCGCCGGGCACATTCCCGGGAGCGTTCAGGTGCGTGTGGAGTACAAGGGCGAGGTGTGGGTGGCCAGCGGTGACTTCAAACGCCAGTTGGACGGCATCAGTGACCCTTTCGAGCCCGTGCCCTGCCACACCTTCATTACCGAATGCACCTTCGGGTTGCCGATCTATCGGTGGAAGGACCCGGATGCCGTGTTCGCGGAGATCAATTCCTGGTGGCGCGGCAATGCGGCGAACGGCGTGTGCAGCATAATCAGTGCTTACAGCTTGGGCAAGGCACAACGTGTGATGAAAGGCGTGGACAAGAGCATCGGCCCGATCCTCGTGCACGGTGCCATCGCGAACATGAACGAGGTGCTCCAGGAATGCGATCTTGAATTGCCAGCTTGGGAACTCGTCACCAAGGACACGCCGAAAGAACGCTTCCGCAACGCTTTGGTGATCACGCCGGGCTCAGCGATAGGCACACCGTGGACCAGCAAGATGCGCCCCTACTCCACGGCCATGGCCAGTGGCTGGATGCAACTGCGGGGCTGGCGGCGGCGCGGGAATATCGATACAGGCTTCGTCCTCAGTGATCATGCGGATTGGCCGGCGCTCCTGCAAACCGTAAAGGAGACCGGCGCTCAACGCATCATCGCGACACATGGCTATACGGACCTTTTCAGTCAGTATCTACGGAGTGTCGGATATGATGCCACAGTTGAAAGCACGGAGTTCGGCGGCGATGGAAGCGGAGATGACGCTCCACGCGACGCACCCATTGCAGTTGCGGAGACATGAGACGTGCAGCAATACTGTTCGAGGAACTTGATATCACCACGAGCATCAACTCGAAAGTGGATGCCCTGTCCCGCTATTTCTCCGAAGCCGATGACCAGGACAAGCTCTGGGTGATCGCCCTGCTCAGCGGACGAAGACCGAAGCGCCCTGTGACAAGCACACAGCTGCGCGGATGGGCAACAGAAGTGAGCGGCATTCCGGATTGGCTGTTCGAAGCCAGCTACCACGTGGTCGGCGACTTCGCGGAAACAGTGACGCATATCGCCGCACTGAAGGAACGGATGGTCATGAGCCTGACGGAATGGGTGGGCTACGTGGAAGCGTTGAAGGATCTCCCGGATGAGGAGAAAGCGGACCGCGTGAAAGCGGCGTGGGAAGGACTGGAGGAGATGGAACTCTTCGTCTTCAACAAGATCATCACCGGCGGATTCCGCATCGGAGTTAGCCAGAAGATCATGGTAAAGGGCTTGAGCAAGGCCACAGGAGTGAGCGAGGATGTCCTGGCACATCGGCTGATGGGCGACTGGAACCCGCACACAACGACGTTCAAGGAGCTCGTCCTGGACGATAACTCCGGCGATTCGGATTCCCGCCCCTACCCCTTCTACTTGGCCTATGGCATTGAAGGGCCGGAAGGCACAGCAGCGGGCGCAGGTCTCTCGGATCTGCAGGCGTTGGGCACACCCGAAGATTGGCAGGCCGAGCACAAATGGGATGGCATCCGCGGACAGCTGATCGTTCGCAACCAGCGGCACTTCGTGTGGAGCCGGGGGGAGGAACTGGTCACGGACAAATACCCGGAGTTCGAGGCGTTGCGCGCTGTGCTTCCGCACGGGACGGTGCTCGACGGCGAGATCCTCGCTTGGAAGGACGGCGCACCCCTGCCCTTCGCCGAAATGCAGAAACGCATCGGTCGCAAGACCCTTGGCAAGAAGATCCTGTCGGATGTGCCCGTTGTATTCATAGCCTACGACATCTTGGAATTCGAAGGCCAGGACATCCGCCAAAGACCGATGAGTGAACGACGCGGTTTGCTCGAACGGGTCGTATCGGATGCGCTACACCCTTCCCTGCTCATTTCGGAGGTCTTGTGTTTTGAGGGATGGGAGGAGCTTGTCACCCATCGCGAAGCCGCACGGACCAGCGCCGTAGAGGGAATTATGCTGAAACGCAAGAGCAGCACCTACGAAGTAGGCCGAAAGCGCGGCGATTGGTGGAAATGGAAAGTCGATCCTATGAGCATCGATGCGGTGCTCACCTTCAGCATGCAAGGTCATGGCCGCCGCGCGGACCTGTACACGGATCACACCTTCGGCCTGTGGAACAACGGCGAGTTGGTCACCTTCGCCAAGGCGTACAGCGGCCTCACCGATGAAGAGATGAAGCAGGTGGACGCCTTCGTGAAGAAGAATACCATCGAGCGCTTCGGACCGGTTCGCCAAGTGACACCCCAGCTCGTATTCGAGATCGCCTTTGAAGGGATCAGCGCGAGCAGCCGCCACAAGAGCGGCGTGGCCGTGCGCTTTCCACGCATCGCGCGATGGCGGCATGACAAGAAGATCGAAGAGGCGAATTCGTTGGATGACCTGAAAGCCTTGATCAGCGGCCTTCGCGAAAACGCTTCGGCCCCCAAAGGATGATCATACGATCAGAAGATCAGAAGATCCGACGGGGACGAGCGAATGCCTCGACACCGGTCGATGGATGGTTCGATTCGCAAGGATGGACGTCGCAGCCTTTCCAGCGGGAAGTGTGGACAGAGATGATGAAGGGCAAGAGCGGTTTGCTCAACGCCCCGACCGGTACCGGCAAAACCTACGCGGTATGGGGTGGCATCGTGAACGCGGCTATGGCGAAGGCTTCGCCGGAAGTCAAGCCGGGCCTGCGGGCCATCTGGATCACGCCCCTGCGCGCATTGGCGAGCGAGATCGCCGAAAGCGCCCAACGGATGTGCGATGGCGTCGGACTTCCCTGGAAAGTCGGGACACGGACGGGGGACACGAGCACCAAAGAGCGGGCTGCCCAGAAGAAGATGTTGCCGCACTTGCTCGTGACCACGCCGGAAAGCCTGCACGTGATGCTGAGCACCAAAGGCGCTGCTGACCTGTTCAAGCAGTTGGACTGGTTCGTAGCGGATGAATGGCACGAGCTTCTTGGCAGCAAGCGCGGCGTTCAAGTTGAACTGGCTCTTTCAAGACTGCGGGCATTACGGCCTTCCATACGGACGTGGGGGATCAGTGCGACGATCGGGAATATCGAGGAGGCGATGAACGTGCTGCTAGGACCTCACCCCAAACCCCTCTCCCGTGGAGAGGGGCTTCCTGAAGATCGCGTGCTGGTCCGCTCCAACATCAAGAAGCACATCGAGGTGCGGACGATCATCCCGAAGAAGGTGGAGAACTATCCATGGTCCGGGCACCTGGGACTGCGACTGGCGAAGTCGTTGTTACCGATCATCGAGAAGAGCACGAGCACGCTCATCTTCACCAATACCCGCGGGCAAGCTGAGATCTGGTACCACCATTTGCTGGACATCGCGCCGGACCTGGCCGGCACCATCGCGTTGCACCACGGATCTCTGAACAGGGACCTGCGGGAATGGGTCGAGAAGGCGCTGGATGCGGGCAAGCTCAAGGCCGTGGTGTGCACGAGCAGCTTGGATCTGGGTGTCGATTTCCGTCCAGTGGAATCCGTGGTGCAGATCGGTGGGCCGAAAGGCGTGGCGCGTTTCGCGCAACGTGCCGGTCGCAGCGGTCACCGGCCCGATGCCACCCCCCGTATCTGGTTCCTGCCGACGCATGCATTGGAACTGGTGGAAGCCGCAGCGCTCCGCGCTGCAGTGAATACCGGCAATGTGGAAGCGCGCCAGCCGATGGTCCGCAGTTTCGATGTGCTGGCCCAATACCTCGTCACACTTGCTGTGGGCGATGGTTTCGACCCGCGCACCTTGCTTGACGAAGTACGCGGCACCTTCTGCTACCGCTCGATCAGCGACGAGGAATGGGCATGGCTCATCACCTTCATCACCACGGGCGGGCAGAGCCTGAAAGCCTACGATGAGTTCCGCAAATGCGTGATCGATGCGGACGGCTTGGTGCGCGTGGAAGACCGACGCATCGCGCAACGGCACCGGCTGAGCATCGGCACCATCGTCAGCGAATCATCGCTGGCGGTGAAATACTTGAGCGGTGGGCACATCGGCACCATCGAGGAGTACTTCATCAACCAGATGCGGCCCGGTGATGTGTTCTGGTTCGCCGGACGCTCATTGGAGTTCGTACGGGTGAAAGATCTGACCGCATTCGTTGTGAAGAGCAAAGCCACGAAAGGCAAGATCCCGAGCTGGCAAGGCGGAAGGATGCCTCTGAGCAGCTACATGGCCAAGGTGCTGAGGGCGCAATTCGACCGCAGCCCTTCCACCGCGAAAGGCGCCGATCCAGAGCTGAACGCAGTGAAGCCCTTGTTGAATCGTCAACGCGAAACCAGCGTCGTTCCGGGAGAGAACGAACTGCTGATCGAGCGCTTCGAGAGCAAGGAAGGGCATCATGTGGTGGTGTATCCCTTCGAAGGGCGCTTCATTCACGAGGCGATGGGCTCGCTCCTCGCCTTCCGGATGAGCTTGCTGAAGCCGATCACCTTCAGCATCGCCATGAACGACTACGGCTTCGAACTACTGAGCGACCAGCCGATCCCGATCGAGGAGGCCATCGACAACGACCTTTTCTCCGAAGCCCACCTGCTGATTGACCTGCAACGCAGCTTGAACGCCACCGAAATGGCCCGCCGCAAATTCCGCGACATCGCCACCATAGCGGGGCTGGTCTTCCAAGGCTTCCCCGGCCGGCCGATGAAGGAGCGCCATGTGCGCGGCAACAGCTCGCTTTTCTTCGAGGTCTTCACGGACCACGAGCCGGACCACCTGCTGCTGCGCCAGGCCTACGACGAAGCCTTCAACCTGCAAATGGAACTGCCGCGCCTGCACGCTGTGCTGCAACGCATCGCCAAACAACGCATCGTGTTGAAGAATCCTGGGGAGTTCACACCTTTCGCCTTCCCCATCATCGTGGACCGGCTGCGGGAGAAGCTCACCAGCGAGCAGTTGGAGGATCGGATCAAGAAGATGACGGAGCGGTTGGAGAAGGCTTGATACATGCACGGAGCGTTGGAATTGACCAGGGACCATATCGTCGACATCACCGACCATTCCTACGGCATCAACACCGCGGAATCGTATGCTCCATTCGCATATCGTGTCGGTCGTGACGTGCTGATCCCGTACGTCGCCCTTTACATCATCAAACCGCTTGTGCTTGGAAACCTCCAAGCTCCGCTGTGTATCGAACGATCCTACCTGATCCTCAGCGGTTGCTCCCGACTATGCTGGCATGGCTCATCATCAGAACAGAGAACGATCATTGGAGAGCGTGTTTGGGACTCGTCCTGTAGTGGATCAAGAACGGACTGGTATGGGATTCAAGGTTCCGACTTCGGCTTTGAATTGAAAGCAGAATTCCGCAAGGCATTTCTGCTCGTACCGGAAGACAGCCTGATCCAACATGGTGCGGCCATCGGTGCATTCATCGCTTGGGACACGCCCAATTTTCGCAAGAACATGCCTGATTCTGATGCGTTCTTCGAACTCGTGTCGCCCCCGCGCGAACTGGCCGGCCAACTGAAAGACCATCCGCCTGTTCGGATGGAGTTCATTCCATCAGCTGCACACGAGGTGAAGAGGATCCAGGCGGAATGGGGGCAACGCTTCTCACCCTAGGCGCCGAGGACAGCAACAAGAAAATGCTCACCCACGACATCCCCATCCTCCACGACGTCTTCACGCTGCACCCTTACGGTGCCATGTTCTGGCGCAGCAAGGGCTGGCTGCTGCTTAGCGACCTGCACTTGGGCAAGGCGGCGCATTTCCGCAAGGCGGGCCTGCCCCTTCCCGAAGGCAGCGATGACCAGACCTTGGCGCGGATGGACGAGGTGATCGCGCACTTCCAGCCGAAGCGTGTGGTGATCATCGGCGATCTCTTCCACAGCGCGCACAACAACGCCTGGGAGCCCTTTCAACAGTGGTGCAAGCGCCAAAGCGCGGAACTCCACCTCGTATGGGGCAATCATGACCGCCTGGCTGACCGACGCTACAACGAAGCCGGATTAACCGTGCACCATGCCGGGCTGGTGGAGTTGCCCTTCATCCTTGAACATGAAGCACCGGTGTCGATAGGCGGTGCGGGCATGATCCATGTGATCTGCGGGCATACGCATCCGGGGGTCTTGCTGCACGGGCAGGCAAACCAGAGCCTTCGGTTGCCCTGCTTCATCGTTGGGCCGCAGGTGACCTTGCTGCCCGCCTTCGGGATGAGCACCGGGCTTTACACCGTGAAACCCACGCCTGCGCATCGGGTTTTCGCCTGCACGGACAAGGCGGTACTGGATGTGACGGGGGTAGTGGCGGGGCAGCCGTCAAGGGCCTGAGACCGCAGATGGATGGGATAGACAGGATGAACGCGGACGTTTGTGTCCTGAAGCCCTATCCGCGTCCATCAGCGTTCATCCCTTCCATCGGCGGCCCAAATGAGAAAAGCCCTCCCCGGCATTCCGGGAAGGGCTTTAAAAGTTCTCAGTTCGGGTCTTATTTGGCGTCGCCCGCAGGAGCCTCACTCGCCCCAGGATTGGGTTTGCCGCTGAGATCGGTGTGCTTCGCGAAGCGCTTCTTGAACTTGTCCACGCGGCCAGCGGTGTCGATGAGCATCATCTTGCCGGTGTAGTATGGGTGGCTCGTGCTGCTGATATCCAGCTTCACCAGCGGGTACTCGTTGCCGTCCTCCCACTGGATGGAGTCCTTCGTGTTGGTGCAGCTCTTGCCGAGGAACATGTGCTCGTTGCTCATGTCCTTGAACACGACGATGCGGTAGCTATCGGGATGGAGGCCTGGCTTCATGGCTTGGTTCGAATTCGGGGCGCGAATGTAATGGAGTTCGGGAAATGGAGCGTTTCGGAGCGTGGAACCAGCCGCAGCCGATGCCCAATATGATTGTATTGCCATGCAATCATCTGATTCATCCCGCCAACGCTGTAAATACAGAAGAATCGGCCATTGAAGTCCAGCTATAACGACGCCTTAAAGCATCCGTGATGGTCGATTTCGCCTCAACGATTGCATGGCCATGCAATCTTTGTTCAGCACTCCTCCCTACTTCTCCCCTTCGGCCCCGCCTCCCACCACGCAATGATCCACCCACCAACCACGTAATGCGCAGCGGCCCATCTTTGCCGCCCCCGATGAAGTTCAAGCACCTGTTCCTGCTGGGCGCGTTCGCCACGCTCCTGCTCGCCTGCCGCAAGGATGAGGTCTTCACTGACGACCCGGGTGCCAAACTGGTCCTCACGCAAGACACGGTGCTCTTCGACACCATCTTCACCACGGTGGGCTCGGTCACCAAGCGCTTCACCGTGCGCAACGAGAACGACAATGCCGTAAAGGTGGACATCGCCCTTGAAGGCGGCACGCCCTCCCCTTTCCGCATCAACGTGGACGGTGCTTCAGGTGTCACCTTCGATGATGTTGAGATCCTCGGAAATGACAGCATCTTCATTTTCGTGGAGGCCACCTTGGACCAGAACAACGCGAACAACCCCTTCATCATCGAGGACCACATCCTGCTGACCACGAACGGAAACGAGCAGAGCGTGCTGCTTCTGGCGTGGGGGCAGGATGCGCATTTCTTTCCCAACGCCGAAGACAGTCTTCAGCACATAAACGGCCTGCCCCCCTTCAGTTACATCGCGGGCGGCTATGACCAAAGCGGCAACCAGATCTGTGAGACTGTTCACTGGACGAACGACAAGCCTTACGTCATCTATGGCTACGGCGTAGTGGATTCCTGCTGCAAGCTGATCATCGACCCCGGTGTGAAAGTCTACTTCCACGGCGGCGGCGGGTTGTGGGTCTACAAAGGCGGCGCGATCGAAGCGAACGGCGAAGTGGAGAACCGCATCACCTTCCAAGGCGATCGGCTAGAGGCCATTTATGATGACCTCCCAAATCAGTGGGACCGCATCTGGATCAATGAAGGGCCCGAGCAGAACCTGTTGCGCAACTGTGAGATCAAGAACGCGCTTATCGGTGTGCAAGCGCAGACTTGGCCCGGCACGGACGGACAACCGCTCAGCTCCAACACGCTCTGGTTGGACAACGTGAACATCCGCAACTGCCTTACCGCAGGCCTGTACACCGAGAACTACCGCATAAAGGCCACCAACCTGCTCGTCAGCGATGCGGGCCAATACTCGGTGGTCCTTACCGGCAGCGGCGCGTACGACTTCGACCACCCGACGATCGCGAACTACTGGAGCTTCGATATCCGCCAGGACCCGGCGTTCTTGATGACCAACAAGTTCATCGATGCGTTCGGTGTTGAGCAACTGCGCACGATCGAAGCGGGCAGCGTCTTCCGGAACGGGATCATCCACGGCAATAACACGAACGAGTTCAAGCTGGAAGTGGATGAAAGCACCGGGCCGCTCTTCACCTTCGATCACTTCCTGTTCAAGACCGATCAGCCCACGAACAACGACAATGGGCACTTCCCTGATCAGGGTACGATCTACCGCAACCTCGATCCCGGATTCGTGGACGGGTCGGAAGGCGACTTCCACCTGAAGGTGAACGCCAACGCGCGCAATAAGGGCTTCAGCACATCAACCACCCAGGATCTGGACGGCGAATTCTACGGCAGCTTCGACGGCACCTTCGCCATCGGTTGCTATGAGTACACGCCTTAGTTGAGCGTAAGCAAGAACTTCATCGTGTCCACCCCATCCGCGTAGTCCTGCGGGCCGGGGCATTGTGCACTGCCGAACGCGACATGGCCATGACCGACGACGCATTGGATCTGCTCGTTCTGTTCGAGCAACAGGGCCTCCACTGCTGAGCGATCATCGCAGCGCTCGTAGTAGATGGAACCGAGCGGGCTGTGCAAGCCGACATCTTCCCTGAACAGCACGAAGCCGTTCTCGATCAACGGCACCCGGTCCATCAGCCAGATGGCCTTGTGGTAGTCGTAGTTGTTCGCCCACTTGTGGTGGTTGCCGATCCGCTCCCACGGGTAGATCGCCTTGAAGACCCGGTCCAGGTCGAAGTCCTGCGGGATGTAGAGCTTACCGACGTTACGGCAGCCAAGGCCGAAGTAGCGGAAGAGGTCCTCTCCCAGCGCTTCCAGCTCTTGTTCTGTCTCCGTACCGTCCAGCACGGCCACGCTCGTCCGGTTCTTCCGGATGATGCGGGGCAAATGGCCGAAGTAGTGCTCGAAGTAGCGCGCCGTGTTGTTGCTGCCCGTGGCGATCACGGCATCGACTTCGCCCAATTTCTGTTCAGCGATCCTGACACGCGCGACGAGATCCGGGGCGATGAGCCGCAAGAGTTCCAGGACGGCCACCGTCAGTCCCGCATCATCACTGCTCACCTTCAGCCTTGCTCGATGCCCACTGAGCAGCACGCAGAGCAGATCATGGAATCCCACCAACGGGACGTTACCCGCGGTGATCAGACCTACGGTTCTGCTTGTCGGTATCCCCGGCGAAGGCCGGGGTCCCACATGGCCTGTTCGCTGTTCGCTGACCTTATAGCTCGCCAGCCAGGCGTTCAGTGCTGCTGCTTCGAGCATGCCGGAAAGGCTCCGGAGCATGTGCCGAACATTCTCTTCAGTGAACCAGCCATTGCGGCTCTTGGCGCGCAGTACCGCCTCATCGAACGCGGCGTACTCAATTTCGCTGAGCCCACAGGAATGGCCTGGCCAAAGCATTCCGCCACCGACCAAAGCGAAGAGTCTTCCGAGTTGAACGAAGGCCCCGATCCGCTCTTCCATCGACACCGGCCGAACTTCCCCACGGGTCGCGCTGTTCATGCTGTCTATTTTCGCCCCGCCTTCGCTGAAGCTTCGGCGGGCGAAGCCCCAAACATAGAGAGAGAGCAATGGCCATTATGATCACGGAGGAATGCATCAACTGCGGTGCATGCGAACCGGAATGCCCGAACAACGCCATCTATGAAGGCGGTGCGGAGTGGCGCTTGAGTGACGGCACCAACCTCCACGGTCCCCAGACCACGCCCATGGGCAACAGCTATGATGCGGATGCTCCCATACAGCCGAAAGCGATGGACGTGTACTACATCGTGGCGGACAAATGCACCGAATGCACCGGCTTCCACGATGAGCCGCAGTGCGCCGCCGTTTGCCCAGTGGATTGCTGCGTCGACGACCCCGATTTCCGGGAGACGAAGGAGCAGCTGATGGCGAAGAAGGAGTTCATGCATCTATAGGGCGACACATGTGTTGCCCGTGCATGTGCATGACCGGTGCATTGCCACGTGCTGCTGCCCCTGCCAACTGGTACGGCCGTACTTTCGGCACGATGCCTGTCGTTCATCCTTGCGCATGAAGGCGCGTTTGTCCCTGCTGTACTTGGCATTGCTGTGCGCTTCGCCGTTCTGTGCGATGGCCCAAGCGGACTCGGCGCAGAAGGCCGCGTTGGATCAGGCCGTACGCACAGTGCAGGAGACCGCCGATCTGCTCGATCCGCATGCCGCAGCCATCCGGTCCTTGAAAGAACTGCAAGGTGCCCAACGCGATGCGCAGCGCGACAGCATCAGTTCCGACATCAAGAAGCGGTTGAGAATGGTCCTCGATGCTGACGACGCGATGACCGCCGACCTGCGCGACCTGCCCATGAGCCGCGTGGACGCACCGGACGGCAAGTTCCGGCTGCTCACGTGGAACGTGCCCTACACCAACGGTTCACATCGCTTCGAGGGCTTCCTGCTCGTTCAGGACAAGAAGCGGCGCGTGCTGTACGAACTGCGTGACATGACGGAGAAGATCGAGAACGCGTCGTTCAAGATGCTCGGTCCGGATTACTGGTACGGTGCGCTCTACTACACGGTAGTGCCCGTGAAGCGGGGCGGCAAAACGTGGTACACACTGCTCGGCTGGAAAGGCCAGAGCAACGTCGAAACCCGCAAGGTCATCGAGGTGCTCAGCTTCAAGGGAGCCGTTCCCCAGTTCGGCGCGCCCCTCTTCGGCGAAGGGCGTGTAAGGCGGACGCGGGAGATCTTCGGCTTCAGCTTCCAAGCGAGCATGAGTTTGAAATGGGAGCAATCCTTCACGCGCATCGTGCTGGACCACCTATCGCCCATGAAGCCTGAATTCGCCGGGCAGGCGGCCTTCATGGGCCCCGATCTCAGCTACGATGCGTACGTCTGGGAGAAAGACCACTGGCTCTACCAGCGCGACGTGGACGTGCGCCAAGAGGACCAGAGCAAGCCTTGGAACAAGCCGCCGAAGGAGTAGCGGGAACATTTTTCAGTCAACGACCAGCTTACGTGAACAGCTTCGCCCTTGTTGGTCGATGAAACGGACGCCGTACACGCCTTTCGCTAAATTATCGACGAAGAACTTTACCGGAGTCATCGCGAATTGGTGAGAGCGCATTGTCCTGCCTTGTGCATCATACACAAGAAGTGTCCCAGCGCCACTGTAGTGCTGGAATGACAGGGTGCATGGACTACCCGCAGCGACCGGGTTCGGGGAAAGCGCACAGCCAGTATTACCGGGGATATCGACCACGCCCATGGAGCCATCGCACACCTGATGGACGAAGGCATCACGGCCGCCAGCCGATTGCAGGACCGTGTCGCCGATGATCATGCCGCCTTCGAACTGACCGGTCAAGTACACCGCACCGTTCGTGCCTCGGGCCAATCCGTACCCATTGTTATCACCTTCCATGCCCCAATGCGTTATGTTGAAAGCGGCACCTGTCGCATCGCATTCGACCAAGAGGACGTCCTCTTCCCCGCTTGCTGTCAACGTGGTACCGCTGAATGTCGCGATGCCTTGGAACGAACCTGTGAAGAGGGCGTGCCCATTGCCCAACGCCACGACCGCGCTTCCCGCATCGATCCCTGTGCCCCCACCATGCTGGACCCATTCCAGATCACCGTCAGCACTGTACTTCGCCAGCACTTGGTCTTTGTCACCCGCTCCGGTCAACATCTCCGCCCCGAACACAACATCGCCGCTGGCCACTCCGCTGGCGAACACCTCGCCCTCCGACCCTACGGCTACATCGTTCCATGAGTCATCCGCGATGCCCCCCCCGAAGCGGCCCCATTCCAATTGAAGTCCTGGTCCGAATTTCAGCAGCATGCAGTCCTGTGCTCCGGCTGCAGCATAGGGAGTCCCGATAGTCACCGAGCCGTCCATCATCCCGACCGCGTAGACGCTTCCGGATGCATCCGTGGCCAAGCCTCTCACCTGCTCATTGCCCGTCGCCTGGCCCAATATGCCGAGGCCGACAACATTTCCCGCGATGTCCACCTCTGCCAAGTACATGTCCCGTTGTGAGGTCGCCGTGGCTGAAAGGTCCCCGAATTCCGACGTTCCTTCGAATTGGCCGCCGACGATCACATGGCCGGACACTACATCATAGGCGATGGCATCTCCGCTGTCCCATCCATTGCCGCCCAAACTGATCGCCCAAAGCACGCCGCCGAACTGATCATACTTCACAACAAAGGCATTGGGTTGGTTCGCCGCATTGGCCAACGCGATCCCGCCGAATAAAGCCGGACGGAAATGCGTGCCGGTGATGTAAGCGTTGCCCTCACCGTCCACCGCCACCTTTCCCGGCCAATCGATATTCTGGCCGCCACCGCTGCGGATCCAAAGGAGGGAGCCATCAGCGGCATACTTCGCCAGAAAGATGTCCTCCGCATCATCCGAGGAAGTGATCTCCACACCGGAGAACTCCGCAGTACCCGTGAATGAACCGGTCACGTACACGTTCCCCTCCATGTCCACGGCCACGCTCCGGCAAAAGTCCGTTTCCAGACCACCACCTTCCCGTGCCCAGCCACCAGTGCACTGCGCACTACCGTTCGAGATGAGTGATACGGGGATCAACACGACGAAGAGGGATCGGGGGTATGTGATCTTCATAGTCTGGATGGTCAGGTCGGTCAAAATAGCCATTGTGCTTGTTGCCTACGCTGGATGATCCAACCCTTCCTGGTTGATATCCTGCGCCTTCGCCCTCCCGCGCCCCTTCTACATTTGCCGCCTCAAACGCCCTTCGCAACGCCTACGCCGGGCTTCGGCGTCCAACGCATGCTTACTGCCGTGAAGAAGAAAGTCCACAACTACAGCCCAGGGCCGTGCATCCTGCCGCAGGAGGTCTTCGAGAAGGCCGCGCAAGCTGTGCTCGACTTTGAGGGCAGCGGCCTGAGCATCCTGGAGATCAGCCACAGAAGCAAGCCCTTCGAGGCGGTAATGGCCAAGGCGCAATCGCTGGTGAAGGAACTCCTCGGGGCTCCAGACCACTACCAGGTGATCTTCCTCGGTGGCGGTGCGAGCATGGGCTTCCACATGATCCCACAGAACTACATGAAGCCCGGTGGCAAGTCGGCCTACGCGAACACCGGCGAATGGGCCACGCGCGCGATCAAGGAGAGCAAGCTCTTCGGTGAGACCCTTGTGGTGGCGAGCAGCGAGGACAAGAACTTCAGCTACCTCCCAAAGGGCTTTGACATTCCTGCTGACGCCGACTACTTCCACTTCACCAGCAACAACACCATTTTCGGAACGCAGTTCAAGCAGTTCCCGAAGTCACCGATCCCTGTGGTGTGCGACATGAGCAGCGACATCTTCAGTCGCCCGGTGAACGTGGCCGACTTCGCGCTGATCTATGGTGGCGCACAGAAGAACATGGGGCCCGCCGGCGCCACGGTCTATCTCTTCGACCCGAACTCATTGGGCAAGACGGGCAGGAAACTGAGCCCGATGATGGACCTGAAGAACCACGCCGACAAGGAGAGCATGTACAACACGCCGCCGGTGTTCCCGGTGTATGTGAGCATGCTCACGCTGGAGTGGCTGAAAGGCATCGGCGGCATCCCGGAGATCACCAAGCGCAACACGGCGAAAGCGAACCTGCTCTACAGCGCCATCGATCGCCTGCCGATGTTCCACGGCACCACAGCGGTTGAAGACCGCAGCCAGATGAACGCCACCTTCGTACTGAGTGACGCGAAACTGGAGCCCGCCTTCGACGCGCTATGGAAAGAGGCCGGTATCAGTGGCCTTCGCGGGCATCGCAGCGTGGGCGGCTATCGTGCCAGCCTGTACAACGCCCTGCCGATCGAGAGCGTGCAGGTGCTCGTTGATGTGATGGAAGACTTCGCCAAGAAGAACGGATAAGCCCCCGTCAAGAACGGGATGAAACACATGCGCGTACACGCCAACGACGGCATCAGCAAAGGAGCCACTGCCCGCCTTCAGGAAGAAGGCTTCACGATCACCACCGAGCACGTTCCGCAGGATCAACTGATCGCCTACCTGAACAAGGAAGGCGTGGAAGTGCTGCTCGTGCGCAGCGCTACCAAAGTCCGCAAGGACCTGATGGATGCCTGCCCCGGATTGAAGCTCATCGGCCGCGGTGGCGTCGGGTTGGACAACATCGATACGGCGCATGCGAAGGCGAAGAACATCCCGGTGATCAATACACCGGCCTCTTCCTCGATCTCCGTTGCGGAGCTCGTGATGGCCCACCTCACCGGCATGATGCGCAACCTGCATCTGTCCAACCGCAGCATGCCCTTGGACGGCCGCACGCGCTTCAAGGAACTGAAGAAGGAATACGAGAAGGGCACCGAGGTGCGCGGCAAAACACTCGGCATCATCGGCTTCGGGCGTATCGGTCAATGGACCGCGCGTTACGCTCTGGGCGCGGGCATGAAGGTGATCTACGCGGACAACCACGCAACGGCCGAGAGCATCGAACTGGAGGTAGGCGGGCACGCCATCCGCGTAGGCGTGAAACTCGTTTCGCTGGACGAGCTCTTGGCGCACAGCGATGCCATCTCCCTGCACGTACCCGCACAGGCCAACGGGGAGCCACTCGTGGGCGCGGAAGAATTGAAGAAGGTGAAGCCGGGCGTGGTCATCATCAATACCGCACGGGGCGGCAGCATCGATGAGTCCGCGTTGTTGGAGGCGCTCAACGATGGCCGCGTAAAAGCCGCAGCGTTGGACGTGTTCACCAATGAGCCCGAACCGCGCGCCGACCTCCTCTCCCATCCGCGCATCAGTTTGACACCGCACATCGGCGCTGCGACGGCAGAGGCCCAAGGGCGTGTGGGTGATGAGCTCTGTGACCTCATCATCGCCTTCCGCGACAAGGTGACCGCCGACCCGGCATGATCCGCCTGCGCCCGTTCCGAGCGTGGCGGCCCGTGCCCGACAAAGCGCATCTGGTGGCCTCGCGCTCCTACGTGAGCTACTCCGAGGAGAAGATGCGCGACAAGCTCATCGGCAATCCCTACTCCTTCCTGCACGTCATCCATCCTGACCACGGGCGCGACGAGCACTTGAGCCGCCAGCAGCGCTTCGCCAACGTGCGCCGCAAGTGGAACGATTTCGTGGGCGAAGGCTGGTACCTGCGCGATGAGCAGGATTGCATCTACCTCTACGAACAGAGCCGGAAAGGGCTGATGTCGCGAGGCATCATCGCTGCCGTCAGCGTTGGCGACTATCGCGGCGGCAAGATCAAGGTGCACGAGCACACCCTGCAGAACCGCGAGGAACTGTTCAAGGATTACCTGAACGCCACAGGCATCAACGCTGAACCGGTATTGCTGGCCGCGCCCGGTGCGCACGAGCTTGACGCGGCGATGGAGGGCATTTGGCACGCTCGCCCGACCTACGACTTCAGCACAACGGACATGGTTCGGCATCGGGTGTGGGCGGTGAGCGAGCCGCGCATCATCGCCGCCATCCAGAAACAGTTCGAGCGCATCGACGCACTGTACATCGCCGACGGCCACCATCGCTTGGCCAGCAGTGCCCGGCTCGCGGAAAGCACCGGCGCGTTCGCGGACCATCCCAAGGCCTGGTCCCTTGCCTTCATCGTGCCACAGGAACACCTCCATATCCGCAACTTCGATCGCGCCGTAACGAGTTTGGGCGGCATGGATACCGACGAATTCTTGGAAGCGCTGCGCGAAGTCGGCCAACTCAATGCCATGGACGGCGCACCTGTTTCAGGCCCTCCCCATGGCATCGTGTACGTGTGTACCCGTAAGGGTTGGTACGCGCTGCAATTGCCCGCTCCCACCAGTGATGCTGAAGCCGCCGATCAACTCGATGCGAGCGTGCTCAGTGACCAGGTGCTGGATCCCGTGCTGGGCATACACGACCTGCGAACGGACCCGCACGTGAAGTTCGTGCCCGGCACTTACGGTGTGAACGAACTGGAACGCATGGTGAAGAGCGGTGAGGCCGCCGCCGCGTTCCACCTGCGCCCGGTCAGTTTCGCGGAGCTCAAGGCCGTGGCCGACGGAGGTGGATGCATGCCACCGAAGAGCACCTACATCGAGCCCAAGCTCCGGAGCGGGCTCACGGTGTACTCGTTGGAGGATTGATCGGGCCGAGTCGGTCTTCCCCCGCATCTTCGCCGATCGAATGGATGTGGCAGCGTTGAAAGAGCGGTACGATCGCGTAAAGACAGCGGTACCCTCGCATGTGAAGCTCATCGCGGTGAGCAAGACCCGGTCCGTGGAGGAGATCCGCGCACTGTACGACTTCGGGCATCGGGCTTTCGGGGAGAACTACCCACAGGAACTCAAGGCCAAATACCCTGCCCTTCCACCGGACATCGAGTGGCATTTCATCGGGCACCTGCAACGCTCGAACGTGAAACACGTGGCCGGTATCGCGCACCTCATCCACGGCGTCGACAGCGAAAAACTGCAGGATGAACTGGACAAACGGGCGCAGACCCTCGGCCAGCCGGTGGATGTCCTTCTCCAGGTCCACATCGCCCAAGAGGAAACCAAGCACGGTTTCAGCCCGGACGAGTTGCGAACACTTCTTCAACAGCCCGGCCTCCTAGGCCGTTGGCCACAGCTCCGCATCCGTGGCCTGATGGGAATGGCCACGAATACCGAGGACCGGAAGCAGGTGGCGAGCGAATTCTCCGCTTTGGCCGGGTTCTTCAAGGAACTGGCAGCGAATGGTCCCTTTCCTGTCGGGCAGTTCAGCGAATTGAGCATGGGCATGACGGGCGATATGGACCTGGCGATCGCAGCTGGCAGTACAATGGTCCGGGTGGGTACCGCCATCTTCGGAGAACGCGGTTGATGGCAACCCTGTGGTCCAAGGTCCGTCTCCTTGCGTATCTTGGCATATCCTAAGGCGCAGACCGTATGATCCTTCGTTTACTCTCCGGGGCTGTCCTTTCGCTGATCGTACCAGTGGCGCAAGCTCAACGGAACTTGGAGATCGGGCTCTCCGGGGGTGTTACGCAGTACTATGGCGATCTTGGCAACTGGGACAGCCAAGTACAGTGGAACAGCACCCGCCCGGCGATGAACATCACCTTCCGGGACTTCTTCAACAACCCGAAGCGCTATGTGACCCGGTCACTTACCATGGAGGCGCGGCTCAGCTGGTTCCGGATCGGCTACAACGAGGTGGAACCCACCGGGGGGCTTTCAGGTATCGAGTTGCACAATTTCAAGCGTGGACTGAATTTCCGTAATGATCTTATCGGGGCCAGCGCTCATGTGGTGTTGAACGCCTATCGCGAGCCGTTCACGCCCCTGTTCAAGCAGCGGTTCTTCATGTACTTCCATCTCGGCTTGGGGGTCTACTACGGTCGGCCGAAGGCGGATCTGTTCCGCGGCGAAGCCGATCTGGCGAACCGTTACTATTTCTGGGATGACGGCACCATCCGCGACACTCCGCGAGGTTCGGCCAGCGGGAATGTGGTCGAGCAAGACGGTGTGTATGAGACCGACCTCTACAGTTGGATCACCGAGGGGCGAGGACGTGGGAAATCCAGCACGATCCAGGACCCGCAGAAGCCTTGGCACATCGGTATCCCCATGGGCTGTGGCGTGCGCTACATGCTCACCCGCAGGATGAGCATCGGCTGCGAGTTCAGCTACTACATGTTCCTCACCGATATGCTGGACAACGTGAGCGAACGCTACGCGACCTACGATGAGATCGGAAAGGTTTACACCGACAGCACTTCGCAGTACATGGCCCGTTACATCAGCGATCCCACCGGGTGGGGCACCGATGGCACGCAGAGCTATCGGAGCAGCCGCCGTGGCAATCCCGGCCTGCCGGACAACTTCAGCTACTTCGCGTTCGAGTTCAGCTACAAGTTCAAGCGCTCACCCGGGCGGAAGAACTATATGAGCTTCTGAGAACGAGCACAAACGATGCGAACGGCGGGCCATGGCCCGCCGTTCGCGTTTCACCACCCTCTAATTTCGCGCCTTCTCCGCCGAAGCCCAAGCAAGGCGGCATCCGCATGCCAGAAGGACCAAAGAACCTGCTTGACCAGGCTTTCGCCGCATTGTTGAGCGACGACGACGCGAAGGTGCTCGGTGCGATCGCCTACGTGCAGGAGCGCGGTGATGCGCGCGCCATCCACCCACTGCTGCACGCGTTGGCGAAAACGACGGACCATCATCGGCAACAGAAGATCCACGAACTGCTGTACGAGGTGAAGGTGAAGGACGCGGCCGCGGAGTTGGCCCGTGCGCTGGATGAACCCTCGCTGCGCAGCGTTCGCAAGACCGTGATCGCCACCTTCTGGAACGCCGGGCTCGATGCTTCACCCTACACGGACAAGCTCATCACCTGCGCGGTGGAAGGCTCGGCCGAAGAGTGCTTCGAGTGCCTGACCGTGCTGGAGAACCAGGAGTTGCTCTCCGAGAAGGCCGTGCTGCGCGGGATCAAAGAGGTCAGCACCGCCATCGCCTCGAACACGGACGACTACAAGGGGGCGATGCTCGGATCCCTGCTTGTGGAGCTCAAAGCCCGCGTGGGCCGAGACTAGCCCGATATCGATCCGTTGACCGCGGTCATGAGCGCACCCAAGGTCAACTTCCTGGTCATCGGTGCGCAGAAGGCCGGCACAACGGCGCTGGACCATTACTTGCGCCAGCATCCGGACATCGGCATGGCCGATGTGAAGGAGGTGCACTACTTCGACGATGAAGATGTGTTCGCCGATGAGCCGACAGACCACGCGGCCTACGAAGCGCACTTCCCGGATGCGAAACGCATTCACGGAGAGACCACGCCCATCTACCTCTGGTGGAAGCCGGCCTGTGAGCGCATCCACCGGTACAACCCGGACATGAAGCTGATCGCCGTGCTGCGTGATCCCGTTGAACGTGCTTTCTCGCAGTGGAACATGGAATTCAACCGGGGCGATGAAAGCCGTGATTTCCGGTCCGCGGTGCAGGCCGAACTGGAACAACGGAAGATCGACCCGCTCTGGCAACACCGGGTCTTCTCCTACCTGAGCCGGGGTTTCTATTCCGAACAGATCGAACGCTTCCAGCGCACTTTCGATCCGCATCAACTGCTCTTCATCAAGTACGAGGATCTCAAGAAGGCACCGGAGCGCCAGCTCATGCGGATCTTCGATCATATCGGGGCTTCACCAGAAGCCTACCGCTTCGCTCCGACAGAACTGAACGCAGGCTCTTATTCCACTGACTTGGATACGGACATACGACGCCGACTTCAGGCTCTGTTCAAGGAGGATATCCAGAAGGTGGAACGGCTGCTCGACTGGGATCTGGAGGAGTGGAAAGTCGCTTGAACCTTCACCCCAAGCAGGAGTCGAGCGCTCGTTGGATACGGCCTTCCACATCGCGGGTATCCGCAGGAACGAAGCCTTTGCCCGTTATCCGCTCGTACAACTCGATGTACCGGTCGCTCACGCTCTTCACGTACGCGTCGGTCATTACCGGCACCTGCTGTCCCTCCTTGCCCATGAAGCCGTTCTCGATGAGCCACTGTCGCACGAACTCCTTGCTCAACTGCTTCTGTGCCTCGCCCCGCTCCTGCCGTTCAGCATAGCCGTCGAGATAGAAATACCGTGAGCTGTCCGGTGTATGGATCTCGTCGATCAGTACGATACCATCAGCCGAGCGACCGAACTCGTACTTGGTGTCCACGAGGATGAGCCCACGGTCCTTCGCGAGACGCGTGCCTTCCGCGAAGAGAGCGAGCGCGTAGCGGCTCATGGTGTCCCATTCAGCTTCGGTGCACAGCCCACGCTCCAGGATCTCCTCCGGCGTGATGTCCTCATCGTGGCCCTCATCGGCCTTGGTGCTCGGCGTGATGATGGGCGTCGGGAACGCATCGCTCTCCTTCAATCCTTCCGGCATTTCGGCACCGCAGAGCACACGATGTCCATCGCGGTACTGCCGCCATGCATGGCCGCTCAAGTAGCCGCGCACCACCATCTCCACCTTCACGGTTTCTGCACGGCGGCCGATGATCACGCACGGATCAGGCGAAGCGATAGCCCAGTTCGGCGCGACCTGCCGCGTGGCTTCCAGCATATGCCAGCTCACCTGGCTCAGTACCTGCCCTTTGTGCGGGATGCCCCGAGGGAGCACCACATCGAACGCACTGATGCGGTCGCTAGCCACGAGCAGCGTCCGCCCGTCCTGAAGATGGTACACGTCGCGCACCTTGCCGCGATAGACTTCGGCAAGACCTTCCAGTTTCAGGTCCGAACGCATCAACGTATTGGGGAGCGCGGTCATGGTGCTCATCATTCGCCGTCTATCAGTTCTTGCTCAATGTCCTTGAAGGCCGCGAGGACGCGCGTGACCAGTTCGTGGCGGATCACGTCCTTCTCGTCCAGCTCGATCACGGAGATGCCCTCCACGCCCCGGAGCTTCTCCACGGTGGGAAATAGTCCGCTGCGCTGGTGGCGAGGAAGATCCACTTGGGTAACGTCGCCGGTGATCACGAACTTGGCGCTGCGGCCCATACGCGTGAGGAACATCTTCAGCTGCGGTAATGTGGAGTTCTGCGCCTCGTCCAGTATCACGAACGCATGATCGAGCGTGCGGCCGCGCATGAAGGCGAGCGGCGCGATCTGGATCACCCCGGTCTCCATGTACTCCAACAACCGCGCGGCCGGGATCATGTCCTTGAGCGCATCATAAAGCGGCTGCAGGTAGGGGTCCAGCTTCTCACGCAGATCGCCCGGAAGGAAGCCAAGGTTCTCTCCGGCTTCCACAGCCGGGCGGGTGAGAATGATCCTGCGGACCTGCCGGTCACGCAACGCCTTCACCCCGAGCGCTACCGCCGTATAGGTCTTGCCCGTTCCGGCCGGCCCGATGGCGAACATCATGTCCGTGGAACCGATGGCCTCCACCATGCGCTGCTGGTTCTTCGTGCGCGCCTTGACCCGCAGGCCCGCGTTGCCATGCACGAGCACTCCCGCTTCCTCCGTGGACTCGGTGGTGTTGTCCCCGTTGCCCATGATGTCGTCCAGCACCTTTCGCGGAAGCTCGTTGTACTTCGCCACATGCGCGATGAGCTGCCCGAAGCGTTCGAAGAACACGTCCACCACTTCCGCCGGGCCGATCACTTTCAAGGTGTCGCCGCGGGCCACGATGTTCAACTTCGGGAAGTGCTCGCGGACGATCCGCAGATGCTGGTCATTGGGACCGAAAACGGCCACTGGGTCCGTTTCGGTGATCTGGAGGGTCCGTTCGCTCACGCGGCTGATCGATCTTCAACAACGACTTGTTGATCCGTCGCTGTTTTTCCGACAGGCCGAAGGTAGCGCGTCCGCTTCCTTCGCTCGCCCGATCGTTCCATCACCGCACGGGCAGCGCGTATGGCCATCATCACCCTCACCACCGACATGGGCCTGCGCGATCACTACGTGGCGGCCGTGAAGGGCGCGATCCTCAGCCAGCACGCCGAGTCGCTGATCGTGGACATCAGCCACCATATCGCACCGTTCGACAACATGCATACGGCCTTCGTGCTGCGCAACGCGTACCCGGAATTCCCGCGCGGCACCATCCACATCATCGGTGTGAACAGCGAGGCCGACGGGCATACGCCGCACCTCGTGGTGCGCCATGACGGGCACTATTTCATCGGTGCGGACAACGGCATCTTCTCCCTCCTGTTCGACGGTCGTCCGCACGAGGCGTTCGAGCTCACCATCATGCTCGATTCGGACCATGTGGCCTTCCCTACCAAGAATGTCTTCGTGAAAGCCGCCTGCCACATCGCGCGCGGCGGCACACCCGAAACGATCGGCCGTAAAGTGGTGACCACCCGCGAGCAATTGAGCTTCCGGCCGGTGATGCTCACTGAAGCGATCAAAGGCGCGGTGATCCACATCGATGCGTACGGCAACGTGGTCACCAACATCACACGCACCCACTTCAACGAACTGGTGAAAGCCCACACCTTCCGCATCACCTTCGGGCGGAGCATGCACGACATCAGCGTCATCAGCAATACCTACAGCGACGTGCCCGCAGGTGAGCGCGTGGCCTTCTTCGGTGCCACGGGCTATCTGGAGATCGCCGTGAACAAGGGCGTGGCCGGTGGCGGAGGTGGCGCGGCACAATTGCTCGGCTTGCGCGTGGCGGACCCTGTGCGCGTAGAACTCACCGGTATGCTCCGAAGCGTGGCCAACGCATGATCGTGCGTGTCGTGAAGATGACCTTCCGACCGGAGGAGGTCGCGACTTTCCAGCAACTGTTCGATGGCTGGCGGCACCGCATCATCGCGTTCCCAGGCTGTCGCCATCTGGAGTTGTTGCACGATCTGGAAGACCCGCGCGTGTTCTTCACCTACAGCGAATGGGACAGCCCGGCTGATCTGGAGGCCTATCGGACCTCGGACGTTTTCGCCGGTGTTTGGCCCGTGGTGAAGAAGCTCTTCACCGCTCGCGCGGCTGCTTGGACGGTGGATCGGGAGCACAGCATGGACAGCGCGCGGTAAACGGGATCATCTTTGCGTTGTCGGGCACCCGCCTTGACCACGCATCGTATGAGAACCGCCGTCGCCTTCTTCCTCTTCGTACTTCCCCTGCTGCTCCTCGCCCAGCCCGGCGCTTCCCCGGCGAAGCAGGAGTACGAAGCCGCGCTCTCCGCCGCGAAAGCGGGGCAATTGGACAGCGCGATGGCGAGCGTTCAGCGCGCGATAGCAATGGACCCCGGTAACGCCATGGCTTTCAAACTGCGCGGCGACCTGCACCAGCGGGCGGACAATGCTGAATCGGCCTTGGAGGACTACAAGATGAGCGAGCAGCTCGACCCGAACAATGCACGGCTCTACATCAGCCGAGCAGCGCTCCGCATCAGCAAGGGCATGCAGAAGACCGCCCTGAAAGACTGCGAAAAGGCCATCCAGCTCGACCCGGCCGACCCGGACGGCTACTACAATCGCGCCTGCGCCTTATACCTCGGCGGAAACAGCGAAGCGGCCCGCAAGGACGCGGAGAAGGCCGTGAAGCTGAAGCCGGACCATGCTGATGCCCTGTACCTGAGCGGCGTGGCCAAGGGCGAACTGTACCAGGAAGAAGCCGGGCTCGCGGATATCGATGCGGCGTTGAAATTGAAGCCCTCGATCCCCGG
Source organism: Flavobacteriales bacterium (assembly GCA_044224725.1). Lineage (GTDB taxonomy): Bacteria > Bacteroidota > Bacteroidia > Flavobacteriales_F > PHOS-HE28 > PHOS-HE28. Next base: position 2,079 of record JBGAJW010000033.1, on the reverse strand, counting down.
CGGCATGATGAGCATGGGCGTGCTGCTCTACGAGGCCGAGCGCTATGAAGAGGCCATCGACAAGTTCACCGAAGCCATCGCTGCCGATACCGCCGAACGCGCCGCCGCCCACTACTACCGTGGTGATTGCTACTACCACTTGAAGAACAAGGAAAAGGCCTGCGAGGACTTCGCCGCGAGCGCCGCCCTGAAGGACAAGGATGCCTTGTTCGTGCGAAAGAACTATTGCGAGACCGATCTGGAGAAGATCCCGAAGAAGCCGGTGAAGAAGCACCGGCGGACGATGATCGAGTTCTAGGGGAAGAGAAACGCGGAGACGCCGAGGTGCGCGGAGGAACGCAGAGGCTCAAACCGGACCCTGAATCAGCGGTGGCCCAATCCTCCTCGATCAGGGTTCCGACCAACCCCCAATATTCTTGCATGGAGGGCGAACTTGGCTGCGTCCTCAATGTCTTGCGACCCGCAGCGATCCATGTAGTATTTGATGAACCAGTCCGGTATGTCCGCCCAGTAGAAATGCCAGAAGGGCCCTGCCTTGTGGATCTTATACTCCGCGAACATGACGCTCTCTTCAGTGTTGTCATAAACAAATGCATGATACGCCCGCTTGATCGCTGGCTCCAACAGGCCTAGTGATCGGAAGTATCTGTCCCAAATAGTCTTCGACGGCACGTCATGACCACCCTGCTCAACCCGGAACTTGACGCGTTCCCTGTTGATCTCAGGATGGCCCGTGGAGATGAAGTACAAATAGGTCTTATATCCGAGATCGTTCGCTCGGTCCATGATCTTCAGCTTTGACGTATCGCTAAAGACCGTCTCGAAAGAGAATTTCCGCTTGTTGCGGAGCAGTTCGTCACAGATGAACTGAGTGACAAGTTGGGCGATACGGTCGACGTTCCGGCGGTCGGTAAGACTGATCCTGGACCCGGACCATTCTACTGCTTTGGAAACTTCCTTCAGGCTGATCTTAGTAGGAATGAGCGTGGTATTCGGCAGGTAGCGCTCAAAGTCAGCGCGACCAGATTCAATCTGGAACAAGCTGTTCAGGTCAATGGCACCTTCTTCCCGAAACGCCTTGGCGACCTCATCGGGGTTCACGTACACACCGAAATCGATATTCCGACCGTTCACTTTCGCGTTGCGCACATGACGGTACATCGTGCTCTTGCCAGAACCGTTCGGTCCGGCAAACACGCGCATCCGGAGCGAAGCTGGCATTCGGATCAAGCCGCGAGTTCGGTCACATCACGTACTCGTTTGACCCGGCGCCAGACCGATCCATCCTTCTTAATGCGCACCAACCAACCGTCGCGTTCAGTGAGAACCGTCTTGCGGTTCTTGAATGCGGCCTTTCGCGCTGCATCCGTGGCTTCCTTGAAATTACGGCTCATGGCCTGAGCTTCTTTGCTCGGCAACTTGCTTCTACTGATCTTCGGTGCTTTCGTGGTCATGTTCCAAAGGTAATCCACCACTGCCGCGAGCGCTCGTATCCTTGTGAATACCGTTCCTCGCGCGCCCTCAGCCCCCCGGTTCGACAAACTTACCTTGGCCGCCCTCACGCATGCGCGCGCTCATCCGCAAAGAAGTCCGGGGCTTCCTCGGCTCGCTCATCGGCCACATCGTTATCGTGGTCTTCCTGCTGATCACAGGCCTGTTCCTGTGGGTATTCCCGGACAATATCCTGGACCTTGGCTATGCGGACCTCGGCCCACTGTTCTTCCTCGCGCCTTGGGTCTTCCTCTTTCTCGTGCCGGCGGTCACCATGCGTAGTTTCAGCGAGGAAAGGCGAGCAGGAACGCTAGAACTCCTTCTTACCAAACCGATCAGTGAGTTCACGCTCGTGTTCGGGAAGTACGCGGCGGCGGTGCTGCTGGTCTTGCTGGCGCTCATCCCTACGCTGGTCTATTACTGGAGCGTTGGCCAGCTCTCCGTTCCGGAGTGGAACATCGATACCGGCGGAACCTGGGGTAGCTACTTGGGCCTGTTCTTCCTCGCGGCGTGCTTCACGGCTATCGGCGTGTTCGCGTCTTCGCTCACGGACAACCAGATCATCGCCTTCCTCATCGCGGTATTCCT
>JBGAJW010000032.1:0-56119 GCA_044224725.1 Flavobacteriales bacterium | reverse complement strand
CGAGTGGATGTACGACTACAACCATCTTCGTCCTCACAAAGCACTCGGTTACCGGCCGCCTGTGCTCATCCAACCCTGATCCACAATGCCCCGGAGACCTCCAGTTATCACTGGCCCGACTTTAGGGGAAGCTTACAGTGTCATCGCGTTCGTGGACGACCGGAATGTCAACTGGAGGCTCGTGAAGGGGAACAACAACTAGCGGAGCGTCCGCAAGGGTGCCCGCTCACCACTGCGGAGGCGGGGTGCATACCCTGCGCACGCGCGACACGCGACCGCCGGGTGCAAGCAAGGCCCCTAAGGCTTCACCTCGGTCACGATGGTATCACGCAGTATGCGATTGTCGATCCAATAGCCATCCTCATAGTACGTGGCGTTCCCCTTGATCGTATCTCCGTTCAGCGTGTACGCCATGATCCTATAGGTATCCTCGCCCTTGCCCTGAAGTGTCAAATTGGTGTCCGCCCCGGCGTGCAACATCGGAACGTTTGCCTTCGCGCCATTCCTGGACTCAATGACCACGGCTTCCAGATCCAGTCCCGACTCGTTTGTGATCGAAAGGCAGCAATTCGGCGCATAGTAGGCGCACGGACAAACAGAAGGTGCTCCACAACCTGGAAGCAGGCAAGCGATCACGATCAGGAACAAGGGAGCCCTCAGGGCCTTGATAGTAGCTCGCCCGCCGCGCTCTATCCCGGGCCCCAGGCTTTTGTCCGCGTTCGGGAATTCGTCGGCGGTCATTCGCTGAGCGCTCGTTCGCTCTCCTTCAAGCCGGGCAGTGCACCACGAAAACCCATGGGCAGGGTAACCACCAGTCGTGTGCGCCATTCGGCCACGCCCATGGGCATGCGTGGTCACAGGTGCGTCGTGCACCGCGCGGCGGAGGTTCGGGTGGGCATCCATGGTGGTCTACCGCAGGTCTTCAACCGCGAACCTGAACTCCTGCTCATGCCGGATCTCATCGTTCTCGCCTTCCCATAGGCCATACTTCAACCACATGTCCTTCACACGCTCAGCGGTGAGGTTGCGGAAATCGATGCGCAACAGGTAGATGTCCTTCTCGCTGTCCAGGTCCACCTTGTCCTTCACGAACTCATAGACCTTCTTGCTTTTGCTCTCCACATCCGCGCCATACACCGTGAAGCGTATATCCGGATTTTGCTGGACATCCAGCGATCGTTCACCATCGCCGATGTCGTAGCCCAACCTCATGCTCAGTACCAACTTGAAATCCGGAACGGTAGGTGTCACCTTGAGCACGGCTACCAACATGGACTGGTCACCAGCGCGTACCATGGCCGACCGGACGAATTCCATTTTGTAGGAAGGGCTGTCCTGTGCGCTCATCGCCACAGGGAGCATCACACCTGTGAACAGGAGCCCCCATGCGATCCCCGAAATGGACAATGCCCTGCCCATGTTCCACTGCATGAGGTGAAGATATCCCGCACGCCTGAATGAGCGGGAGATCGCTCAGGAGGTTTGGGAGGCCGCGTTGTGGTGGTCTTCGCACCATTCCATGAAACCGCCTGAGGCGGCCGCGATACTTGGCACTCGGCAGACCCTTGACATCCCACTTGAGCCGCGCTTGCCTGCCGGAGGCATGGCGCCGGAGTCTTCGTACCCGAGGGCAGGTGGGACACCCGAGCACGGGTTGGGGGGAGAACATGCACTTCGATCACGCACAGGCCTGTTGAAAATGATCCTGATAGTCACCCTTTTGCGTGACGGTGAACACCCCCACATTGCATAGGATCGCCACCGTTCCATACTGAACCTGTTACCATGAGGATCCCTGTACGCATCACGGTCATCGCTGTTTGGAGCGCATCGGCTCTTTGCAGCGCGCCCATAGCCGCACAACAGCTGGACTGGTTCGTCCTGTCCCAACCCACACTTGATGAACCCCGGATGTTCACCATGACCGTTGATCCAGCGGGCAACCTGTATACCGGCGGTGATCTGTATGCCGGTGACGACATGGATCCAGGACCGGGCGTGGTGGCGGGGAACATCACCGGCGGTTGCGTGCGGAAACTGGATGCCGACGGTGCCTACCAATGGTGCGTCGCGTTCGCGGAAGTGAGCAACGGGAGCTATTGCCGTGCGGAGGACATGGCCATCGATGCGACCGGGAACATCATCATCGTCGGGAAACTCGCGGGCACGATCGACTTCGATCCATCACCTGCACAAGCGCTCCGCACATCCACTGGTAACTGGAACACCTTCGTCTGCAAGTTGGACCCGAGCGGCAACCTGCTCTGGGTGGTCGATCTGGCCCATACCGGGTGGAACACACGCGTAGCGATCGATGGTGCGGACAACATCTGCGTCGGTGGCTTCATTCAGGACGACGCTGACTTCGACCCGGGGCCGGGCGACCATACCCTGGCGCCTACCGGTAACTCGGCCGGGTTCATCTGGAAGCTGGATACTGCCGGCAACTACGTATGGGCCGGACTGGTCAACGGTACGGTTGATGTGCTCATCACGGATATAGCGGTCGACGCCGGCAACAACCTCATCGCGGCGGGATGGCAGACGGGTACCGCGGACCTCGATCCGGGCGTGGACTACCATGCCAGCACGCTCCAGCGCTTCGTTATCAAGTTGCAGCCTTCCGGCGACCTAGCATGGGCGGTGGAACTGCCGCATGACTACGCACTCGGCCTGGCCGTTGATGGCGAGGGGAATGTGATCGTTTCAGGAACGCTCCTTGGTTTCAACGGCCCGTATGATTTCGATCCGGGTGCGGGGACATTCGAGCTGTTCGCAGCAGCGTCACCTTTCCTGTGGAAGTTGAGCCCGCAAGGCGATCTGGTCTGGGCCAAGCTGTTCGGAGACGCCGGATCCTCCACCGAGGGGGTGTGGGTAACAACGGACGCAGCGGACCATGCGATCATCAGCGGACGTGGCTATGGTAACATCGATCTGGATCCCGGACCCGATAGCACGCCAGCACCCGGCGCTGTTGACCATAATTTTTTCAGCGTGCTGGACGCACAGGGGAACTTCGTGTCAGGCGGGTTCATCACCCACCAGGATGACGAGGCGGATGACGATGCTGGACGGAATTGGGCGTGGCAACCGGTGGCCGACGCGGTCGGCAATATCTATATAGGCGGCTATGCCTGGGGAACAATGGACTTCGATCCAGGACCGGGCCAAAGCACCGTGACGAACAATGCGCTGTACGACGGCAACCACATGCCCAGTGGCTTCGTGGTGAAGTTGGGGACCTTGTCCACAGCGGTGGCTGGAACCCGGAATGAGCATTTCACCATTTATCCGGTACCCGTTCAGGACATCCTGCACATCGCAACGAACGAGCCGATCCTACGCGCATCGCTATCGGACATGAGCGGTCGGGCCGTTGGCATCGCTTCGTCAGGTACTGCACAGTTGGATGTGCATGATCTGCCTTCCGGATGTTATGTGCTTGAGGTGATCACGAGAAGCGCGCGCATGCGGCGTTCCGTGATCAAACGGTGATCGAGCGCGAAGAACCAGGCGTGTCGCAGCTGCGGTTGTTCCGCCTGACCGCCGATCCCACGGTACTCAATTGGCGCAAGTGTTCCCGCCCTACAAGTGATCCCACCGCTCAGGCGGGACCACTTGTGACCACCCCGTTCCGCAAGGATGACTTCACGCGCCGTCCGTGACTGCGCTCTCAAAGCTCCTCCAATCTCAACAACCCCGGCTTCCCCACGATCGCTGGTGCCGAGCAGTACACGTGATCCCCGGCAAGCTCCACATAGCCAACCTTCACGGTGTCCTCTTCCGCAGCGCGATCCATGCCGTTCTTGAGGCCGGTCACAGTTCCTCCGCCGCAGCCTTGGCGTAGGCGCGAGACCGGCGAACAGCCGTAACGATGATCAAGCCAAGGCATCCATCAGGTCACAAGTGGCCCGCTCCCTCGCGTCCTTGCCGCCCCGCGGAACGCTTGCGATAATGAGGTGCGAGAGAGGCGACGATCCGTAAGTGTCGTGATCAGCACCCCACCACCAACCGATATCCCAGTTCAAGCGCATCCGCTCCCAGCACTTCGCCATATCGCTCCTGCCACGCACCGGTGCGCAGATCCGTCGCCAGGCGTTCCAACCCCGCTGACACATCCCCGATCTTCCAGAAGGACGAGATCGCCGAACGGATCCGCGCATCCAGGTATACCTCGGGTCGGCGCCAGTACGCACAAAGGAACCCGTCCGTGCAGTCACGCGGTATGGGGACCGGTGTGATCGTGACCGGACCAAGCCATTGCTCATATGCGTCCATGGGCGGCATCCGGCCCTCATCCAACGCGATCAGTTCCGGGATGTAGTCGGTCAACCAGAAACCGCGGAACGCTGGATCATAGGTGAGGAGCACCACCGGACCACGCGTCACGCGGCGCAACTCGCGTAGCCCCTTCCCCTGATCCGACCAATGGTGAACGGTAAGCACGGCCATGGACGCATCGAACGCGCCATCAGCAAAGGGCAGCTCTTCCGCGCTTGCCTGGATCACGGGCGCAGCCTCAGCGCGTCGTTGCCGGATCATCTCCAGGGAAGGCTCCACGGCCGTAACGACTTTGTCCGCCGGCTCATAGGAACCAGCACCCGCACCCACATTCAGCACCGTGCGCGCCGGGCCCAACGCGGCATGGATCACGGTCGCGATCCGAGGGTCCGGCTTGCGCAGTTCGGCGTAGTTGATGCCGATGGTGTCGTAGACCACGCTCATTGCGCACCGAAGCTCGGACTTTCCAAGGTGTCTGAAACGCAGCGCTCTTACCTGGCGGAGGTTTTGGGGAACGCCCTGCAGTGGTCTGGTCGCAGACTGGCGAACAGCCGTGACGGAGAACAAGCCATGGCATCCATCAGATCACAAGTGGCCCGCCCGCGCGGAACACTTGCGACGATGAGGGAACACCACCGGCAACGAAGCGACTCGGATCAACGGACCATTACCCGCACCATTGAACGCCCATCATCGTGGTTCAAGGCGATCGTGTACAGGCCGGATGGCAGTTCGGATACGTCCAACTCCAACACGGGCCCCTGCACCGCACCTTGCAACAGCACACGACCGAGTGGATCCAGTAGTTGCCAGTTCGTTCCCTGCATCCCGACATCCGAGCGAATGATCAGGCTGCCCCTGGTGGGGTTGGGATAGGCATGAAGATCCCTGATCAGTCCCTCATCGCTCACCAGCGTGCTCACGGTGATCTCCGTTACAGCCGTGTTCGTGATCACCGGCAGATTGAAATCGAAGTAGATGGAGGCCTCATTCAGTACGGAATCGCCCGCGACCAAAGTGGACTTGGGTTTCAGTTTGTACCGGATATAGCCATGGCTGGCCGGCTCATCCGTGGTGCTATCGGGCAGCAGGATATCCTCGTGATCGAACCACATCACGTCGCCGACGCCCTGGTAACGCAACTCGACCGGGTGCGAAGCGGAGAGGAACCGGAAGCTTGTCGATTCCCCGTTCTCCGGTAGAGGATCCTTCACGCGGACCGTGAAGGCCGTATCCGTACCGGTGTTCTGGAAGAAGATCACATACTCCAGATCCGGACCGTTCGGGAGTTCGGAAAGGAGAACGGTCTCCCGGTCCACGTGAATGGCGTTCGGATCGAAGGAACCAATGATGAGCTGGGACCAACTGTCCTCGTTGTCTTCAGGTACCGCATCCCCGGTGGTGGGAAAGACCCTCGCCAGCGTGTTCACGGTCGTCCCCAGAACAGCCGAGGGGTCTACGGCGAAGGTCAGGTGGATATCCCCGCTCTGGAAGGGATCCAAGGGAGGAAACACCCACGCGATCGAATCAGCGGCTGTGTAAGACGGTGTACTGGAAGCGGATACGAAGGTCATGAAGGGCTCCGGACGCACCATGATCGTGGGGGCAAGAACAAGGTTGCCGGCGTTCTGGAAATGGACGAAGTAGTGCGCTTGCCTACCGGGACGCACGACGGAAGCGGGAGAGATGGCGACGCTGAGGTCGTTCACCGCACCGACGGGCTGGAACGCGAAGTCATTCCCGGTGCTCGCTTGCTGGAAGGCCGTGAAGTGTATGGTGTGCGCGGTCGGCGCCGGCGCGAAGTGCACAAGCGCTGCGGGTTGCAGCTCGAAGGAACCCGTATCCGGCAGGTTCAATTGATACGCGCCGTTCTGGTTGGTGAAGGTGAAGTGGTTCGTTCCCGGCACCTGGATCATGTGGTGGGCGATCGGGGTTTCCGTGCCGTCCTGGATCCCGTTGCTGTTGAGGTCGAGGTAGACGGAGCCGAGCGCGCTGCAGAACCTCGGGCTCATCTTCACCACCCAGTAGTCGTTCGTTCCATTGCCGTGATTGCCGATGACCTGTCCACTGTTCGACTGGGTATGACCGGCCAGGAAGAAACCCCCATCCTCCGCTATCGCCATCGAGCGGCACCATTCATTGTTCGAACTGGACCCGAAGGAATTCTGCCAGCCCAGGTTTCCGCTGGCATCCAAACGAACGATCCACATGTCAACGCCTCCGATGTGGCCGATGATGTCTCCGTTCGCGGAGGTCGCGTATCCGCCCGCGATGTAACTACCATCGGCGAGCTGGTATACCGAAAGCGCCTGATCCGACAGGGAGCCACCCAGGGCTTTCTGCCACTCCATGTTGCCGGCATCATCCAGTTTCACGATCCACATGTCCTGGTTCGGCGGTGCGTGTACACCAGCCACATCCCCATCGTCTGAAGCGGAGGATCCTCCCACCACGTAGCCACCATCGGATGTCAGCGCGATGCATAAGGCCCGGTCCTGGTTGGAGCCGCCCAAGCATTTCTGCCAGAGGAGTGTCCCAGCCGCATCCACCTTCACCACCCACATGTCATCCATTCCGTGGGAACCGACCACGTCACCATCTGCAGAAGTAGTGGTCCCTGCAAGCATGACACTCCCATCGCTGGCTTGTTCCATAGCGTATGGAATTTCACTCCCGCTTCCGCCGAGACACTTCTGCCACACGATGGAACCGGACGCGTCCAACTTCACCAACCAGTTGTCCGTACCGCCATGGTTGCCCGTTACGTCGCCGTCGTTGGACGCGGACTTCACGGCGACGAGGTAGTTCCCGTCCGTCGCCTGAGCCACGGCATACGCCACATCATTCCCACTTCCACCGAGACTCCGTTGCCATTCCAAGAGGCCAGCCCCGGACAGTTTCAACACCCAAGCGTCCTGGCCGCCTTGGTTGATCGTCGCATCACCGTTGGTGGAGGTGGAGGCCCCCGCCACGATGTAACCCCCGTCCGCTGTGGGTCGGATGGCGTACGCCTCGTCGGCCAGACTTCCACCGAAGGGACGCTGCCAATCGATAGACCCGTCATGGGCAAGTTTCACCACCCATATTTCCGAACCGGTGTGTGCACCGATGATATCACCGTCAGTGGAATTCGAATAGCCCGCGATCACGAGTCCTCCATCCGGCGCATTGCACACGGATTGTCCGATCTCATTGTTCGTTCCACCCAGGCACTTTTGCCATTCAAGGGTCGTTTGCCCTTGCGCCGGAGTGTTCAAGCAAAGACCCGTACATAAGCAGAACTGCAGGAGGCGTGTGTCCATAGGTGCCAAATTACTCGTTCAAGACACACCTGAGCCAGGAGAGGCTCCTTCCTCCGCAGGGTCGTCCGCTCGATCCCGGCTCAAGGCCGGGACTGCGGACAGACCCGGCGGAGGTTTGGGAGGATGCCCTGCGGTGGTGTAAGAGTTGCGACAAGGAGGGGCGATCGGAACAACTGCGGTAAGGAGGGAGGCATTCTGGATCTTAAGGCGTCGCCGTTACCATCAACTTGCCGGTCAAGACCGTACCACCAGAGCCTATCACGCGAAGGAAGTAACTCCCTGGGTCAAGCCGGGAGACATCAATGCGGTCAGAACCGGGTGATCGTCCCGCTTCATCCAGGACTAGTCGACCACGCGTGTCGTAAAGTTGCCATGTGACCAGATGCCCGTCCAAACCAAGGACACACGCTTCGTTGGTGGCTGGATTCGGATAAGCCAGGATCATGTTGTGGGCGATCTCGGATAGGCCTGTTTGGAACTCGGGGTCCAGTTCGCAGATGAACACATCCGTGAGTCCGTTGGCCTGCAGACCGGTACCGTTCGGGGGCGCGAACGTGAGGCTATCGCTGAAGTACCCCACAGCGATCAATTCTCCCATGGGGCCCCAAGTCGTTCCCGCGAAGTAGACCCCTCCCAAAGCCCAGATCGGGGTCGCCTGCTCGAACACCCCCGAGGAGGACAGGGTCAGCAGCAGGGCATCATCATCGCTGCTACCGAAGGTTGGAGCACCATGCGTTGCCGCCATCCAGATACCCGGGCCGGGATCCACATCATGCGGTCCTCCATAGCTCACCGCGAGATGGACCGAGCCGGAAGTGGTAAGGGTCAGATCGCTGATGTACTCGTTATAGGTGGAGCCACCCGCAACACCCCATTGGAAACCGCCCGCGGTGGTCATCTTCATGCAGAACCAATCCGCATCACCGTTGTCGCTCGAACCGACCATGGTCTGGCCCGGCCCGGGATCCAGGTCCACCCCTGTACCAAGGAGCGCACCGGTAATGAACAGATCATCGTTCTGGTCCTTTTCGATATCGGCCACACGTAGCCCCCAGGAGCCAGGAACGGTTTGCGCGAACTGTGTGTACCAGTTCACGGTACCGTTCGGCGCGTACTCCACGACGAGCATTTCGCCATCCGCCGCATCCACGAGCGTGACCCCACTTCCCGGATCCAGGTCGAAGGTCCCGTAAAACGCCCCCACGGCCAGCACGTTGTCATTGGCATCGATGAACAACTGTTCAAAGTCCACAGGCAGCAAAGCGCTCCACACATACGCCCCGTTCTGGTCGTATTTGACCAGTCCATTGACACCGCTTGGCGAGTAGGCCAATGTGGTCCCGGGCCCGGGATCCAGATCCACGGAATCCAGGCCCCCAACGGTCATGTAAACATTGTTGTAGCTGTCAATGCCGACGTCCCAGACCTGGTCATAGGATGAATCCGGCAGATGGATCAACCAGTCCAACGAACCCATGGAGTCCAATTGTGCCACGTAGATGTCCGACTCGTCCAGAGCGTTCAGCGTACTGATGCCCGGCCCGGGATCGAAGTCACCGGAGTCGAGGAATATGCCAGCGACCACACATTGTCCCAAGGATCCGGTGGCCAGCCCCCGTGGCTGATCCAACCACGCACCGCCGCCCAACCTCGCCACCCAATCGGGTGTGCGATCGGTACCGTAACGCGCCACCCAAATGTTGTCCAAGCCGATCCCAACGACCGGATAAGACCCCGCACCCGGATCGAAATCGCACGTGCCCCGGAAGGTCCCGGTCACGAACAGGTTGCCGAACGGATCGAACGAAGGCTCGAACGCCAACGTACCATTGCTACCACTGATCTGTGATACCGCCGTTGCGAATTGAGCCCGGCAGTGATGGATCGGCACAAGGCCGATGAACAACACGGACAGCATCCGGACCAGGGTTGGTGTTCGTTCCATCAAACGGTCAGTGAACTTATGACGTTCGCGAACCGATACGGTTGCGTTCGTCGTTCTCCCCGCCGCTCGGCTCCGACGAGTGGCCTTTGAATTGTCGGCCTCTGCCCATTGACATATCAACAACACTGAACCGCCAGAGGCGGGCTGCAGAACGGCGTGGGCAACACGAAAGCGCGTGCAAGGCCTGAGAGAGGTAAAGAACAGGGCACGGCCTGAATGCGAAAAGCCCCGCCGAGGTGCGGGGCTTTCGCTTGAAGAAGTATGTCGGAACGTAGCGGGCCTGTCAGGCTCAGCTTGTCGAAGCCTCAGGCCGCGCGGCCCATCATCGGCATGCAGCGCGGGCTTTCCCCCGCTGTTCCCATCGCCGTGGCGCAGAAGGCGTGCAGCTTGAACCGCTCCAACCCGCTGATGGTGTTCCGGCAGCGGGTGGTGCTCATCATGTACTGCCAGCGAGCGCTCGGCTTGGACGGATCATCACTCGTCATGTAGATCATGTAGCACACCACGCCTTTCATCCGCTCCAGTAACAGATCAACAGTGCCTTCGTACTGCCCTTTCGCCGCGCTGATGATCACGGGTGCCGGAAAGAGACCGATCGGTGCGCGCGGAAGTTTCACCTCATAGCCACCAGCGAGTATCAATTGGACATTCCCGCTCGCGACATTCGCCACATAGGTGGCCGCTTGGTCCAGACACGACTTCAGCGCCGCTTTCGCGTCCCGCTTCGCCTGGTGAGCGCTGCGACCACCATCCTCTGCGGCCACCATCGTGTTGCGGAACAGGTCCGTTGCAGCGCGGAGCACCCCGACGGAAGGGTTCGGTGATGTGAACAAACTCACGTTGGCTGTGAGCGCGCGGATCACGAACTCGGCTCGCGCCACAAGCGCCTCATCCGGCAGGCGGGCGGTGTTCTTCTTCAGTTGGGCCATGGCATCAGGTTTCTGCGGCCCCTTCAACGGATACTTTCCAGATAAAGATCGGCCTTGCGCTGGAAGGACTGATCTTCAGCCATTAGCACTTCTGGTCGTGCTCTGCGGGGTGTGCCTTGTCATGAACATCAGCGACGTGTTCATGAACATGCGCCGTCCTTTCATCATCATCCATGCGTTGCTCATGAAGATCGATGCGTTGTTCATCATGATGGATCGCCACTTGATGAAGATCCCCCGCATGTTCATGAAGTGTGCGCACGTCTTCATCACCATGCACGCTTTGTTCATGAAGACGGGGCGCGTGTTGATGAAGCGCGAGCTCGTGTTCACCTGAACCGCTCGAATGACCATGAACTACTCCCCCATGTTCATCAGGATGCGGCTCTTCTTTATGGGCATCCGGCACGCATGGATCACGTCCACTCCCCCTTTCAAGTGCGACCAGCACATGTTCAGCCTACCATGCGTTCAGCCGTTCTGCACGGCAGGGCTACTGGTCACGATCCCATACGAACTGGCCTATAGCGCAAGTATTCTCTCGGGTTTCCGGTTGCTCGTTCCCGGAAACCCGCCTTTCCGATCCTCCGTTCAAGGCCCGAAAATGATCCTGCCATGATCGTCCACACCATGTCCCCGGCCCAGGTGGTAGCAGAAGCCATCAACGACCTGCCCGCACTGTGGAACAAGATGAAGGACCCCATTGCCCGCATGCAGCGCCTGAGCAAGGTGGATCCCCGCGTGCGCGACAAGGAGCATCTGGTGGAATACCGCTCGCACGGTGGCAACAACTGGCTGGTGGTGATGCGGCCCACCAAGAAGGTGCTTTCCATCGCCCTCTTCGTGTGGTACTGGTGCGCGGACAAGAAGATCCGCGCCGCGCGTATCTGCGATGAAGGCCTCTCCTTCCACTTCTCCGGCCACCTCTTCGATCAGTACTTCGCCCGTTTCAACAAGTCGGTCGGCCAGCTCGAGCGCTTCAAGGAATTCGCCAAGGAGAACATCGATCTGGGCATCGAGAGTTGCGACGTCATCGGAGAGATCCGCTGCGGGGTGCGCCACGGCTACCTCACCGGCCGTTGGGAAGTGCAGGACAAGGTGGTGCAACTCACCACCTTCGTTGACCACGGCAAACTGTTCCCCGACCAGATCGAACAGATGGAACGGCTGGACGAGCAACGCTATGAGAACGCGCATCCGGGGCGCAGGCGCACACCGGGCTACAAGCATCCGTGGCTCAAGGATACCCGGGGGGCGGCGAGACGGTAGTGTGCAAGGACCAGCAGGGCTGGTGGCGGCCCAGGAGCGAACGCTATCGCTTCGCAAAGTTCCGTGAGCGCGGGTGACCGCTGCGGAGTATCGGGAAACCACACTACGGTGGTCTCCTGTGCGAGGGATCGGCACAACCTCCGGTTGGTCAGTACCACCTCACCCACGGATCGAACCCCGGGTCCGGCGACTTTTTCTCCGTTCCATCCTCAGGCGAGTCCACCACATGGTTCTTCAAAGCCCACCGCCTTAGTTGCCCACTGTTGTGCACGTTGAAATTCCGGCCCAAATGAGCGTAGTAGGCCAGCATCGTACTGGCCCGCAAACCCAGGGCGCTCATGATCTCCTCATCCGTCCGCTCCGGATGCCGGCACACGTATTCGATGAAGACCAGTTCGCGCGGGCTTATGCGGGCCAGCAGGTGCTCCCGGGCGTCCCGGCGCGCGTCCTCCTTCTCATCATACAGCACCCCGTACGTTTCAGGATCCAGCTCAAGCTCCGCCCATATCCGCAACAAAAGCGGATCGCCCTCCCCAAGGGAAATGGAACGATCATGTTCATCTGCCATGGGCGCTCGCGCGAAATGGGGGCATTGAAGGAAGACGCGCGCCAGATGGGGCATGGGCCAATTTGGCCTCCAAGGGCATGGTGGGCACCATCATACCACCAAGAAAGTACGGACCGGTCGTTTATTGCATCGCGGATGACCAGAGTTTTCCACCGCGGGTTGTTCTCTGCGGTCCTAGGCCGCCGGAGGCGGTGGGGTTACAGGTATTGATCCGGGGGGTCTGGCTCCAGGCCGCCAAAGGCGGAAGCCAAAGGCTGCTCCTGCGCGTAAGGCAGAGGAGGTGAGAGCAGCCTGCGGCAGTTCAAGGCCTCCTGGCCTTCGGCCACCTTGGAACCGAAGGCACCGAAAACCATCCGGGCGAGGCGCCCGGCCTTGAGCACAAAGGCCGCCGAAGGCGGAAAGGCTACTAGGCCCATAGCCTTCGGCCACCCTCACATCTCGCAAGTAAACTCGAAGTGGATCCTGAGCACAACTGCTCTGAACGCAGGACCCGTGGCGGAGACCCTGCGGGGGGAAAGGGGAGGCTCCTGGCTAGCTTGTGGCAAGTAGAGCAGTTCGCCAAAAACAAGAGTGTGGACGCTAGCTCGGGTTCAAGGCACGTGCACCGGTTGCATGATTGGGAATAGCCGCACGTAAAGACGCAACCATATATTCGCTGGTCTCCATCCCGGTCGCTTGAGGAAACAACGTCCCATCAGTGTGAAGCTCATCGGGACTATTCTCCTTGGTGGGATTTCCTTCCTCTTCCTGATCGGCTGGCTCACTTGGGGGCCAGAGGAGCTAAGCAGCTATAAACTCGCTCTCTTGGGCTTGATCGCTTCAGTCGGTGTCGGTGCCTTGGCATTCTTCATTTCCGGTCAAGTGAACGTGACGGGCGATCTGACCTCGACTCGCGAACTCACATCGGATAGCATCGGTTCACCCCAAGTCAAAGTTCGGATAGTCGCAGCGGGAGGAATCGCACTGTTGCTGATCGTTCTTATCATTTGGACCTACGGCCCAACAGCACGCGAGGAAACACCCGCGAAGTCTTCGACTGATAGCCTTGTAGTTCCAACGAATGTGACAAACAATACGAGCACCACGATAAACAACTACACAACGCCTCTTGGGGCCAAAGAGTCTGCCGCTAATCCCTCAAAGAATGCGAGTCCACCCTTACGCCCCCCCACCTCGAACCCTACGCCTCCCATAACTCCCAAAACCCTGTGCTTCAAGGCCCAGGTAACCGCGCCTCAACACGCGATGGGCCTTGAGGGCGCCGCCATCAATATCGCGGCGCTTGGCCTTCAAGCGACCTCAGATGTCAATGGCTTCGTTTGTCTTTGTAGTACCAAGTTGCGCGACCCCCGTTCTCGAGTCTTAGCACGAGCAGAAAAGAGCGGCTTCAAGCCATGGTCGCTGTACGTTACACTGTCCGATACCATGGCAGATCAACATATGTCATCAATACGCTTACAGCCATTAGCAGCTATCATACAATAAAGACCGCATCCCGGAGAACCTTCCTTATGGTGGCTGGCGGTATCGCCGTCTCTAGCTTAACGGGGCAGGATGTTCAACTCGCACTTGAGTTCATAGACAAGGTGAACCGTGGTCACATCGAAGGTGTATCAATCGGAACATACAATGGCGAGGAAACCTCGGACGACCATGGCCGCTGTTTCCTGCGTCTGACCCAGGATGATGTTGGAACGGAACTTCACTACTCCATCCGCAAGAACGGATATCGGGATACGAGTATAGTTGTGAGGATCCACAGACCGTACTCAAGCGGAGCACCTCAGTTCGAACAGGTCGAACTGCTACCGGTCAGCGCCCGAACGCCAGATCGGCCAGAACAGAGGCTTACAGCAGAGGCTTCAGACCGTTGGGTGCGAGTGGTTGATGCTCGTTCTCATTCGGCAATAAGGGGTGCCTTTTTGTCCGGGAAGAATATCGTCGATGCATCACTGTCTGATAGTTCCGGGATCATCCAATTCAAATGGAGCAAAAACATCATCACCGATACCGGCTTTATGTTCCTTAGACGGCGCGAGTACTTCACGAAGCGGGTCACAACGGATGTCGTGAACAGCGTAGCCCGGACCACGATGATGAGGCACCCGGCCTATGATGTCGGAGCTTCACTGCTCTTTGGTAGCCATGTATTCGACAACTCGATCACATGGTCCATTTATGTTCAACGGCATCTCGGTGACTTTGTCACCATCGGCTTTGGGGTCACCAGCGTCAACTACTACACGTCCTACACCGATATCAGCTCCTTCCCACCCTACGGCGTGGATACCACATTGAAGAGCACGGATGCCAATTTGACCTTTGTTGCTACCGGTATCCGGACCAACAATACGGTGAGGCCTGTTCTGTTGGGCTCACTCGGCTGGCGTACGCGCTCTATCGGAGGGGGTTTGCAGTTCCGCATCCTGGATCAATGGCTGCTGTCCATACAGTACCGGTCGATCTCCACAACGATCGACTATCCATCCGTCGAAGTCTCTGGGAATGCCTACATCGTCAAGCCAAAGACCTATGACATGACTTTTCCAACTTTTGGCTTCAGTATCGAGAAGTACTTAGGGCTCTAGGCAGCCCCCATATTGGCGCGAGCGTCCGCGCTTGTGCCTGACCCATCCGTAGTTAAATGCACATGAGCGTGGACGCTTGCGCGAGATGGTGGGCTTGCTCGCTGTCCGTAACGCCCCCGGCAACCTCGTCCTTCCCAAATACTGAGCCGAGCGGGAACCGAGCGGCTTTCGAAGTTCATTGTAAAGTCACAAGTGGCCCGACCACTTGCTGCGCTGCGCGATCGGAACACTTGCGACAAGGAGGCGGTCTAAGACCTATGGCCGCCAAACCTCGATCTTGCCTCTGTCATCCACGCCAGTCAGCAGGAGCTGCTGCTTCCAATCCACGAGGACAAGTCCCGCTTCACGACAGAGCACGGCAAAAGCCGTAGTCAATACCTGATCATCAGGATGCTCTCCGACCGACGCAGCGAGAATGGGGATCCCCTCATTCGAGGCATATCCATAAAGCCAGATGTTTCCGCCAAGAGACATGGAAAAGCCATTCGTCACGCGCCCCGTAAGCGAAGCGGTCGCATGGAGAACAGGCGCATCACCTGCATTCACCTTCAGCAGACCACCAAGGCGCTCCACCCCATCCCCTCCTGCTAACACCGGCGACCGTTCGATCCGACGGACATAGACGTTCTTCCAACCTGATGAGGTCCGGTTCTTCGCCTCAAAGGCCTTGTACTCCTTGAGCATTCGCTGCAACTCAGGCAACCGTGCCGTAGTGAAGAACTCGACCTGGCACCAATCATCTTCGTGGAGCGTGAACGCAGAGTCAGCAAGTGGAAGCTCCACCTTCTCCACAGGCGCCAAGTCATCAGAAATCGTCGGGACCGTGTAGAGGATCTTGCTTGGATCAATGGTCTGGACGTCTTGCCCCTTGGCATCAGGACGAGAGAGGCCGACTGCCGAAAGCAAAGTGGCGAATACCCGCTTCATGGAACGAAACTAACGGACTGAGGGCCGCAGAATCTCCGCCAAATCTTGGGAGACCGCTGCGGGGGTTCGGCGGACACCCTGCGGTGGTCTGAATGCTGCTCAACGGGCCGGTGCCAGGACGCCTACCGAATACGGCTCAAGCCTTGGCCTTATTCCCCGCCAATTCTCCCAGATAACATGCATGTGCTCACTTGCTTCATCGGAGTACGCAAAGTCAATTGCATTCCGATTGAGGCTGGTCTCCGATATCTCATTGAAAGCACGCTCGACCGCCTCGATCGCGTCATGGTGCATCCCGAAAAACTCATCAGCACTGAACTTATCCGAGACAAGCTCGCCCACACGCCAAGCCATCATCCGGATGCGCGTTCCAATCGGTGGATGTGTGTAGCTGAGTAACTCAGAGGCAGAATAACATCTGAACCCAAAGAGCCTAAAGAGGGAGTAAACTGCAAACATCCAGTTGAACACGCCGCTCTTCCAATCGCAATAGAACCCTCTTCGAGCATCTGAGATCCATGAAGGATTCTCGTTGAAGATCTTGATGTCCATCACAGCTCTTTCGGCCGCGAAGCAGTCAGCATCCATCTCGAGCGTCTGCAGATCAAGAGCATTCGGACTCACCGCCTGTGCTTCCTCAAGCGCGCTCATGCCATAGCTTGAACGACAAAAGCGCGTATGCCCGTATATGATGTGAGCGAGTTCATGATCGCCCAGGAAGTTGAACGCTGTTCGACCCAACATCGCCGCATGCAACTGCCGTGATGGATTAACGGGCAGTAGAACTTCCCCATGAGGCTTCACCAAATCGTAGATACCCATATCGGTTTGCTGCGGATTGTAGACCTTCTCCGCACCGATCTCTTTACCGGCATCTCCAATATGAGGTAACACCACCGGACTGGACATCATCCTCAAAAAAAGGTCGTTCAGTAGAATCATCGTTCCCGCGTTGACTCCGATATAGTGGGTGGCTGAAACGGTTCGAGCGACCGCATTGAGTACGCCGTTTGCTATGAAATCATAGCTCGGTGTCACGAGTGTTCTTCCTAGTGCAGAGTTGTAGACATCGAGACGATTGTAGAAGCCCTTTCGCGTCGCGGCATACATGCTTCCGTTGCCTATCCCTTCTGCATAAGGATATAGACCTCCGAAGTTCAAGAACTGGTTGTGAAAGTCCAGTTGCTCGGAGGTGTATTCAGTACTCACGTGGTACTACTAATCGCGTGAGGGACATGAGCGGAAAGCCCGGAGCGAGGATCGAGCGAGGACTTGAAGCGGGTGGCCCGACCCCGAGGCTTTTGCGAGGGGGCACGCCCAAAAAACTCATCGGCTCAAGTACATCGACCGTTCCCCATACACCTGCCTGAAGAACCCCGCATCAAAGCGCGGGGCAGGCTCATCCTTCAGGTCCTTGATAGTAGACCGCTCGCCGGTGCTCTGATCAGTATTCATCCTGGCAACGAATTTCGGCCATTCTTGTTGAACGTGACCGAGTCATTGATCTGCACCGTGTTGGCGATCGATGGATGGGAGTTGCTATCGAAAACGGTCATGCTCACCCGGAAGCCTGCGGAATCTGACACATAGCTCACGTACCAACGATCATCCTCGATCCCGATGAAGGACTCAGCGTCGGTGAAGCGTTGTTGGAATCCTTTGCCATAGGCGTCATCCGCCAACCGCACTACCTCGCGCCAATCGGAACCAAGGCCGATATGCAATGGTCGTGCATTGGCGTAGTTGGGCTCCAAACCTCCCTTCCCTTCGTCGCTCCTGATCAGTTTGTCGGTGACCATGTCGACCTCAACGGTGAGGACATCCGTGTGCTGTTGAAAAGGGCTCTTGCCGTAGAAATGGCCACTGAGCCTCACCTGATCGTTCCCTTTACGTGCGATGGTCAATGCCCCCAGGAACGCGGATCGATGCCAATCACGCGCCACATCAGATGCTAGCGCGTAAGCCTTCATCACATCCTCATTCGAAGGCCCCAGGTCCACGACGGCCCTCTTGGGGACGAACAGAACGTACATCGCGACACCGACGATGCTGAGCCCTACAAACCAAAGCAGGTGTCGACGTTTGATCATCGGCTCAGGTACATACTCCGCTCCCCATACACCTGACTGAAGAACCCCGCATCAACGTGCGGGGCAGGCTCCTCCTTCAGGTCCTTCATAGTAGATGGCCTCGCCGGTGCTCTTCATTGCGGCTATCGGCTCAAGTTCAACCGGCGTTTGGTGAACCATGTGAAGGCTAGATAGGCTAATACCAACGGCCCTATCAACCAGCCAAGCAATTGGTCCCTCCCCTTTACAGCGTTGAAAGAATCGACCGTAACGAATGAGGCAGTAGGCGTCGCCACCGTGAACACATCGATGTACTTTCCTCCCATCATGCTCCATTCTTCCTTCCCGAGAATTCGCCGGTAATACGTTTCTTTCTTCATTCCCAAGATCACTGTATCACCGACGTGCACCTCGGTTACGAATTCTGGCGGCAAGGCACTGTAGGCATAAGTGTTCAAACTGAAGGTGTTCTTGACGCCGGCCAGATCCACACGAACCGTTCGCCCTGTCTTCCCCGATCGTTCCTCTCGTGGTGATGATGAAACCAGTCCCCTGAACTGAATCAGATCCTCTTGCTTGAGCGGACCCTGATACAAAGTGGACAACATCCATAGCACAGCCAAGAAGCCAATAACGATGACGCTAATCACGTTGTCCGCAGATCGGTATGTCTTGACCTTCTCCATCCTGCGGACAAAGACTACCGGCTCAAGTACATCGACCGTTCCCCATACACCTGCCTGAAGAATGGATCCTTCAGGTCCTTGATAGTAGATCGCTCGCCGGTGCTCTTCATTCCTCGGGCGCCGAAGCGGGACGCGAAGGCAGCCTCGGGCCCGAGGCTCTTGTCCACGTTGGGGAACTTGTCGAAGCTGAAGACGGGCACTTTGATCGCATACCCATCCAGCCGCGGCTTGAACTGGAAGTCCTTGAGCTTGGCACCGAGCATCTTGGAAGAGCTATGCCTTGGCTTTCGGTCGTGAAGCCTTGTGTGCCCGCTTGGCACGTGTGCTGACCGCACGCACCCGAAGCGACGCGGTTTTCAGCTTCGCCTTCTGCTTCGCGATCATGGCGCGCAGAAGCCTGCGATCCTCGGCAGTGAGCTTACCGCCCGCGATCACCAGGTCCACGTCCTTGGGTTCTGCTATGTATCCCATGTCAGCGTTCTGTGAAGTACCGGTCCACAAGATAACGCGCTGCCGCCGTGTCCAACACCATGCGGTTGCCACGAAGTACCTGTGCCTTCAAGGTCTCGGCATAGTGGGCTATCAACGCGTTCTTCGAAACAAAGACCACGAAGCCGAGGTAACCCTTGTCGAATGCGAGTTGGCAGGCGTAGGCCATGAGGTTGCCAGGAACACCGGCATACCGCTTCGTTTTCCCGCGATTCGGACGAGCGCTTTCCAGAAGGTGCGCGAACACGTGATCGCCAGCATCTTCCACACAGAGCAGACCTTGGATGCGATCGGGCTCATCCCGTGCGATGAGCTTGTACACCTCGCGGCCGGGCGTGTTCAACTCGACATGCCAATCGAAGGACCAGTCGCTCTTCCTGATCTGCCGGGCATGGATGGAGAGCACGCGGATGACCTCCGTTCGCAACTCCCGTCCGCTGGCGACCTCTTTGATCGAGTTGGTCAACTCGTCGATCTCGACATCCAATTCGCGAGCGCGCTTGGCCATGTCTGCGTCACTATCGACTCAGGTACATTGAACGTTCCCCATACACCTGCCGGAAGAAGGGATCCTTCAGGTCCTTGATAGTAGATCGCTCGCCGGTGTTGTTCATCCTAGTTTGATCCGTCGGCAACTTGCCAGAACGAAGGTATACGCTTGTCGATCTCATCGTAAAGCTCATCAGTTTGCTTGCGCATGTTGGTCATGTCCAAACCGGCTCCACCTATGGCAAGCAGCATGTCCTTTTCGGTCGGCCTAGCATCTAACTCGAGGCGGACCCAGCGTTGCCAGAAGCGATTGTCTCCTGAGAGATACCTGTTCAACCTGATGATCGCTTTGTACGGCAGCTCGCCTATCGGTGGTAACTCCACGTTGTAATAGACCCCGTTCGCTGCCGCCAAACACGGCTCAAAAACCAGCCGATCGGGCAACAAGGACACTTGCGCACGACTTGTGTAGATTATCGGGAAAGCATGGCCTTGCATCAGGACCTGCGGAAACTCCTTCGGGACCTGTTGGATGCGAAAAAAGGTCTTCCAGGTTCTCATTCCAGCTTTCACCTGATCGAACTGGGCCAGATGTTCTGGCGTTGAGATCCAAACGAGCGGATGGGTTTCTTGATCCATCGGCCTACCTGCTCAAGTACATGCTCCGCTCCCCATACACCTGCCTAAAGAACGGATCCTTCAGGTCCTTGATGAAATAGATGGCTTCACCCGTCGACTTCATTTCCGGTCCGAGCGACTTGTCGACGTTCGGGAACTTATCGAACGAGAACACCGGCACTTTGATGGCATACCCGTCCAACCTGGGTTTGAACTGGAAGTCCTTGAGCTTGGCGCCGAGCATCACCTTGGTGGCCCAGTTCATTGGGCGCGCCGTAGGCCTTGTCTCCTACGCGGCCATAGCCGCTTCGGCGTCGGCGCGGCGAGAGGGCACGCACCACTACGCAGCTACTCTACACCGAGTACCAACAGGCCAACGGTCCTTTGGCCGCCTTGCGTTGCGGCCACGGTGTATACACCAGGAGCGTGACCAGTAAGGTCCAGTGACAAGCCGCTGGACGCATTGAATGAACGAGTGAGTACGGACCTGCCCATGGCATCCGTAATGGTGACGAACGTGCTGCCTGTGTCGGTGCCCAGTGATAGTCTCACCACGCCGTTGGTCGGGTTCGGGTACATCACAAGGTCCTGGACGCGCTCTTCCTCATTCACTCCAACAGAGAAACACTGAACAGTGCTACTTCCTGCTACGGTGGCTGTGAGTTGGGGAATGGTTTCGAGATCCGAAGTGAACACGTTCGGCACAGGAGAGAACATCTGAAGGTTGAACGCGGGGTCGTTGCTGATCACGATATCGGTGTTACCGCAGACACTGTAGCCATACGCATCAACACGCATCAGCATGGCATCGCGCGCACCAGTGCCGCTGACATACGAGTAACCGAACAACATGAAGCCACCCCCGGGAAGGCAGCTCACCGCCTCGATGCCCTCTACGCCAGGAGCAGTGACCGTACGTGCCCACAGCACGTCGCCATTGTCATCCAATCGAAGCAAGAAGGCGTCCCCCGGTGCCGCACTCCCAGCAAGTAGATATCCGCCATCGGGTACCCGAGCGGCTGCGAAGACATGAATGGAATTGGTCACAGCGGAATCCCGATATGTGCGTGTCCAAAGGGTGTCACCATCCAAATCCGTCCGTACAGCCAGGATGCAATAATCCGTGTTGCCTAGCCAAAGCAGCCCATCATCCTCCGTGCCGACCACATCCGCCCCCGAATCTGCCAACTGATCACCAGCAGTGCGGGTCCACTCAATGGTGCCCACAGAATCGGTTTTCACCATCCAAATATCACCTAGCTGCGCGCCGAAGGAGACGGTGCCTCCACACACTGCAAAACCTCCATCAGCGGTGAGCATGACATTGAAGCCCGCCTCGTGGTTCGAATTGCTCCCGCCGAAGCTCGTTGACCACAATTTTTGACCCTGTGCATTGGTCCGTAGGAGATAAGCCTGGTTATTGGAGGTAGGCTTGCACATGTATCCTGTGGCGATCAAGTCGCCATTTGGCAACTCTTGAACCCCAAAGAGCCTGTCATTACGGAAGTAGGTGCCGGTGTATATATGGCTCCAGAGAACGTCACCGTTCGCATCGACCTTCATCAGCAGACCATCCTCCCACCAATTCACTCCTTCCGCAAGTCCACAGATCACAAATCCCCCGTCCTGTGTCTCAGTAACGTCGAAGCCCGCGCTGGTACTATCGGAGAAACCATAAGTGCGTGACCAAAGCACATTCCCCTCCCCATCCGTTCGCACCGCGAACACGTCGGAAGAATCAGTCATATCGCCGTTGAACTGCCAGCACGTACCTCCAACAAAAATGGCCCCACCATCAGAAGTAAGCACTCCTCGACGGGCATCATCTCGAAAAGAGAAGTCATAGGTCTTCAGAAAGGTGATCTGCGCATTCAAGGTCGAATACGCGATCAGACAAGGCATGAGCAAGGATCTCCACATGATGCTACAGGTTGAAGCAAAGATAGATGTTCCATTCAATCCAGCCTCGCATGGCGGCTGCACTGTGCTGCGTGAGCGATTGAACGGGAAAGCCCGGAAGCCGGTAATCCGGTTGAGGACTTGGACGGGAAAGCGCGACCCGAGGCTTTACGAGGGGCACGTCCCAATGGCCTACCTGCTCAGGTACATCGACCTCTCCCCGTAGACCTGTCTAAAGAAGGGATCCTTCAGATCCTTGATGAAGTATATCGCCTCACCCGTCGACTTCATTTCAGGTCCGAGCGACTTGTCGACGTTCGGGAACTTATCGAACGAGAACACCGGCACTTTGATGGCATACCCGTCCAACCTGGGTTTGAACTGGAAGTCCTTGAGCTTGGCGCCGAGCATCACCTTGGTGGCCCAGTTCACATAAGGCTCGCCGTAGGCCTTGGCGATGAATGGCACGGTGCGGCTGGCGCGCGGGTTGGCCTCGATCACGTACACCACTTCATCCTTGATCGCGAACTGGATGTTCACCAGGCCCACGGTCTTCAGCGCCAGCGCGATCTTGTGCGTGTGCTCGCGGATCTGCTGGATCACTTTTTCGCTGAGGTCAAAAGGAGGCAAAACCGCATTGCTGTCGCCGCTGTGGATGCCGGCGGGCTCGATGTGCTCCATGATGCCGATGATGCGCACCATCTCGCCGTCGCAGATGGAATCGCTCTCCGCTTCGATGGCACCATCGAGGAAGTGATCGATGAGGATCTTGTTGTCGGGCATCAGGCGCAGGATGTCGAGCACCTGGTCCACGAGCTCCTCCTCGTTGATCACGATCTTCATCTTCTGGCCGCCGAGCACGTAGCTGGGGCGCACCAGCAGCGGGAAGCCGAGCTCGCGGCTGAGCTTCACGGCCTCCTCGGCGTTGTTCACCGCACCGAAGCGCGGGTACGGGATGTGGAGGTCGCGCAGCAGTGAGCTGAAGCGCTCGCGGTCCTCGGCCATGTCCAGCGCGGCGTAGCTGGTGCCGATGATCTTGATGCCGTACTTCTCCAGCTTCTCGGCGAGCTTCAGCGCGGTCTGCCCGCCGAGCTGCACGATGACGCCCTCGGGCTGCTCGTGCTGGATGATGTCGTAGATGTGCTCCCAGAACACGGGCTCGAAGTAGAGCTTGTCGGCCGTGTCGAAGTCGGTGCTCACCGTCTCCGGGTTGCAGTTGATCATGATGGTCTCGTAGCCGAGCTCCTTGGCCGCGAGCACGCCGTGCACGCAGCTGTAGTCGAACTCGATGCCCTGGCCGATGCGGTTGGGGCCGCTGCCGAGCACCACGATCTTCTTGCGGTCGCTGCGCACGCTCTCGTTCTCCTCCTCGAAGGTGCTGTAGTAGTACGGCGTCTTCGCGGGGAACTCACCGGCGCAGGTGTCCACCAGCTTGTACACGCGCTTGATGCCGAGCTCGTTGCGTTTCTTGTACACCTGGCTCTCCAGGCAGCCCAGCAGATGCGCGACCTGTCGATCGGCGTAGCCCTTCTGTTTCGCTTCGAAAAGGAGATCGCGCGGGATGGTGTCGAGCGTGTACTTCTCCACCTCCTTCTCGGTGAGGATCATGTCCTCGATCTGCTTGAGGAACCAGAGGTCGATCTTGGTGAGCTCGTGGATCTTGCTGAAGGGAATGCCCAGCTTGATCGCATCGTACACATGGAAGAGTCGGCTCCAACTGGGGTTGGCGAGGCTTTCCAAGAGCACGCTGGCATCGCGCGTTTCCTTGCCGTCGGCGCCCAGGCCGTTGCGCTTGATCTCCAAGCTCTGACAGGCCTTCTGCAGCGCTTCCTGGAAGCTGCGGCCGATGCCCATCGTCTCGCCAACGCTCTTCATCTGCACGCCCAGGCGACGGTCGGCGCCCTCGAACTTGTCGAAGTTCCAGCGCGGCACTTTCACGATCACGTAATCGAGCGTGGGCTCGAAGAAGGCGCTGGTGCCGGTGATGGGGTTCTCCAGCTCATCCAAGCGGTAACCGATGGCGAGCTTGCTGGCGATCTTGGCGATGGGGTAACCCGTGGCCTTCGATGCGAGCGCGCTGCTACGGCTCACGCGCGGGTTGATCTCGATGGCGTAGATCTCCTCCTTCTCATCGGGGCTCACCGCGAACTGCACGTTGCAGCCGCCCGCGAAGTCGCCGATGGCGCGCATCATCTTGATGGCCTCGGTGCGCATGCGCTGGTAGGTGCGGTCGCTGAGGGTCATGGCCGGCGCCACGGTGATGCTGTCGCCGGTGTGGATGCCCATCGGATCGAAGTTCTCGATGGAGCAGATGATGGTGACGTTGTCGTCCTTGTCGCGCAGCAGCTCCAGCTCGTACTCCTTCCAGCCGAGCAGGGCCTTGTCGATCATCACCTCGTGGATGGGGCTGATCTGCAGGCCGTGCTTCAGCAGCTTGTCGAACTCGGCAGGGTCCTTCACGAAGCTGGCGCCGGCGCCGCCCAACGTGTAGCTGGCGCGGATCACCAGCGGGAAGCCGAACTCCTGCGCCACCTTCTTGCCTTCGAGGAAGCTGGTGACGGTCTTGCTGGGCGCCATGGGCACGCCGATGCGCTCCATCAGCAGGCGGAACTGCTCGCGGTTCTCGGTGATGTCGATGGCCTTGGTGTCCACCCCGATCATGCGCACACCGTACTGCTGCCAGATGCCGAGCTTCTCGCACTCGATGGCGAGGTTCAGCGCGGTCTGTCCGCCCATGGTGGGCAGCACGGCGTCGATTCTGTGCTTCTTGAGGATCTCCTCGATGCTCTCGGTGGTGAGCGGCTTCAGGTACACGTTGTCGGCCGTGACCGGGTCGGTCATGATGGTGGCCGGGTTGCTGTTGATCAGCGTGACCTCGATGCCTTCGTTGCGGAGGGAGCGGCTGGCCTGGGAGCCGCTGTAATCGAATTCGCAGGCTTGTCCGATCACGATCGGGCCGCTCCCGATCAGGAGAACGGACTTGATGGAATTGTCTTTGGGCATTCCGGAGGGTATCCGGGCCGCGAAAGTACCGCTGTGCGACCGGGGCACTCACGGATCGTGGATAACGACTGAAAACCCGATGCGTCCCGGAGCGCGGGTCCCGCATTAGCGGGATGGGACCTGCGCGTCCGGGACCTTTCAACGCGCATCCAGCCTTGTGATAGGTCCCGGACGCGATGGCTCCGACGCTCCGCGTCCCCATCGCTCTGGGGCAACTCGGGGTCAGACCAACCCTTCGCGCAGCGCCAGGCTCACTGCAGCGGCCACGCTCTTCACGTGCAACTTGTCGTAGATCCGGGTGACGTGGGAGTTCACCGTGGCGTAGGAGATGTTGTGCTTCGCCGCGATCATCTTGTAGGTGAGTCCGTCCACCAGTCCGCGCAGGATGTCCAGCTCGCGATCGCTGAGCTCGAAATCCCTGGCTGCGGGGATCTGTGCGCGCTTGTTGAAGAAGGCGAGCACCTTGCGCGCCACCGTGGGTGACATGGGCGAGCCACCATCGGCCACATCCTGCAGGCTCTCCAGCAAACGGGCAGGCGTGGTCTGCTTCAGCAAGTAGCCATCAGCCCCGGCCAGCACGGCGGCCAGCACCTTGTCCTCGTCCTCGAAAACGGTCTGCATCAGCACACGCACCTGCGGGAACTGGCGCTTGATCAGCTCCGTGCCTTGTATGCCGTTCACGTGCGGCATGTCGATGTCCATGAGCACCACGTCCGGTGAGGATTCCGCCACATGGCGCACCACATCGCGGCAATCCTCGAACTCCCCCACGCACTTCATGTTCGGCGAGGTGCCGATCAAAAGGGCCAATCCTTCCCTGCGGTCCCGACTATCGTCGAATATGGCCACCTTGAGCATGGGGTCAAAGCTAGAGGGACGGCCCGCGGCGAGGATCCATTGCTTCCAATGGATCCTCAGGTCGCGAAGGTGAGTTTCACGGTGGTGCCTTCTCCCGGAGCGGAAACAACGGAAACGTCGCCGTTGATCTCCTTCGCCCGCACCTGCATGTTGCCCAGCCCGTTCCCTCCCCCGCGCTGACCGAGCGTTCCACCGCTGTGCAGGCCCACGCCATCATCATGCACCTGCAGTTCCACGCGGCCGCCTACCAGGTGCATGGACACGCGCAGCCGCTTGCATTCGGAATACTTCGCCGCGTTGCTCACCGCTTCCTTGAAGATGAGGAAGAGGTTCTTGCGCTGCACCATGCTCAGCGGGTTGCGGCCCTCGAGGTCCGGGAAATCGAACACGGTATCGAAGCCTCGCGCCTCCGCCACGCGCGATGCGAACTCGCGCATGCGCTGGGTCACGTGCAGCAGGTCGTCGTTGCGCGAGTTCACGGCCCACACGATGTCGTTCATGCTCTCCACCATGCGGCTGGTGCTTTCGCCGATGCGCTCCAGCATGGCGTTGCGCTTCTGCTCATCACCATCGCGGCGGGCCACTTCGCTGAAGAGCGCCACACTGCTCAAGGTAGAACCGATCTCATCGTGCAGGTCACGTGCGATGCGGTCGCGCACGTTCGCCAAGCGCAGTGCCTCGGCCAACCGGTAGCGGTAAACGCCATAGATCAGGCCGCCGAACACCGCGAACAACCCACCGCGGAACCACCAGGTGCCCCACCACGGCGGTGTGATCACCAGTTCGATGGAAGCGCCTTGCTCATCCCACACGCCAGCGCTGTTGCGGCCTTGCACGCGGAAGGTGTAGGTACCGGGGTCCAGGTTGGTGAAGGTGGCTTCGTGCGAAATGCCGTTGTCGATCCATGCGGTGTTGAAGCCTTCGAGCCTGAAACGGAAACGGTTCTTCGCCGGTGCCGTGTGGTCCATGCACGCGAAGGAGAAGGTGATCATGCGTTGATCGTAGGGCAGCTCGATGCGCTTCATCCGCCCGATGGGAACAGGAAGCAGCGGCCCGTCCTTTCCGGGAAGGATGAAACGCCCGCTTCGCACAGGCACGTCAGCGAGCATGAGTCCGGTGATGCGGGTGGGTGTGGGTGATCCGACGCTCAGGACATCCTCCGGTCGGAAAGAAGTGACCCCATCCACGCCGCTGAAGAACAAACGTCCATCGTCCGCACGTACACCACCGTACCGGTTGAACTCGTTGCCGGCGAGCCCATCGGCTTGCGTGAACGTGAGGAAGGCCCCGTTGCGCACATCGTAGCGCGCGAGACCGTTGTTGGTGCCCATCCAGATGCCGCCCATCGTATCCGGCACCAAGGAGTACACCACCTGGTTCGGCAACCCTTGTGCAAGACCGATGCGCATGAAGCGTCCGGTGCTGCGGTCCAAGCGCACCAGACCGCCGCCATTGGTGCCCACCCACAGGTACCGCGATGGGTCCAACGGATCTTCACAGATGCTGAATAGCACGTTCACGGGCAACGCGGTGGTGTCCGAGGGTGCAGCGTGGTAGCTTGTCCACTCGCCACTGCGTGATCGCGCGTACAAACCGTTGATGGTGGCCAGCCAAAGTGCACCATCCGGACCACGCAAGGCTTGCGAGATGCTCTTGTACTCGTTCTCCTGCACCGGGGTGGGCAGCGGCAGGGTGTCCACCACGCGTTGGGAACGGGTATCGAACACCAGCAGTTGATCCGTGAGCAAGGTGCCCTTGCTACTGGACGCCAGGATGATCGTATCACCTTCGCGGAGCAGCAGATCGTGCGGAAAGGTCTGCTGGCCCAAGCCCATGGGCGTTCTTCCTTCGGACGGGGAGAAGCGGTACAGGTCGCGGCGATCGAACGTGGGGTCCACCAGGATCCCCCACCAGTCGCCGCGCGGATCCACCATGGTGGCTCCCCAGGAATTGATCTCGTCGCCTCCACTGGGGTGAAGGCCCACCGGCGTGCGCGTGCCGGGGCCGGAAGGTCCATGCACCACCTCCTGCCCTTCCCGTGCCACCACGTAGCGCCCATGACCATCCGGGTCCATCAACCATCGGCTGTGATGGTGCAGTGCTCGTGCGAAGCGCTCAGTACCGGGGCTGTACTTCAGTGCACCCGCCCCACCGGAACCGAACCACAGGTTGCCGGAGCGGTCCACATAGCGGGAGGACAACATCAGATCGGGTAATTCGATGTTGTGGTTCTGTGGCACCAGTTGCACCAGTTCCATCCGTCGTTCGCGCGGATCGATGCGCATGAGGCCCGGACCAGCGCGCACCCCTCCCCACCAGCGGCCACGGCCATCCATGGTGTACCCGCCCAACCCACGGATGGCCCTCGGGAGGGCGATGCGCTCGCCCAAGGTGTTCGTGGCGAGGTCGTAACCGAGGAACTCACGCGCGCAGATCATCCAAAGCTGTCCGTTCGGCGCATCGACAAGCAGGCAATAGCGATCCTCCATACGGTCCACGCCCAGGCGATGGGCGGGCAGTGCGAAATGCACCGGTTCCCCCCATCCGTTGCCGGAATGCGGTACCGCCACCAGCTCCTCGTAATACAGGATCCAGAGATCGCCGTTCGCTTCAACGTACAGGTCCATGACCTCCTCCGCCGGTATCCGAGCGCGCAGGGCCTCATCCGGGCGCACCAACATCGGCCGTGAGTTCCGCGCGCCTTCCACCGCATACAGCTGACCCCACTTGTCCGTCACGTACAGATGGCCCAACGTGTCCTGGGCCATGAAGTGGAGGAACAAGGGATACTGGGGCGCGTCGCGCGGTGCGCGCACTTCAACGCGGCTGAATTGTCCCGTGCGCGGATCGTACCGGTCCATGCCCACGGCATCAAGGCCCACCCAGATGAAGCCCTGGTCATCCTCGAACAGCATGATGACGTGGTCAGCCGCTATGCTGGTGCTGTCGTGCGCATCATGCCGGAACACCGTGAAAGAGTACCCATCGCTGCGCGCTAGACCGTCCTTCGTACCGAACCACATGTAGCCTTCACGGTCCTGGAGGATCGCGCGCACCATGCCTTGTGGCAGGCCATCATCAACCGTGATGATCCCGGCGGGCAGGTCCACGGTGGGCAGACTGTCCTGCGAGTGCACATGGCCGGACAAGGCGAGCAGAAGCGGAAGGACCATACGCGTGAGGCGGAACATCCGTTGGTGTAGGTCACGCAACATACTGAGGGTGCCGCAAAGAAGATCGCCGTGGACGGCCGCGGCCCAACGCACGGGAACGATCCATTGGAACCAATGGATCATGAGGGGGTGATGTGGTGATCCATTGGAACCAATGAACACCGATCCGCTCAAGGGACCTTAGTTCGTGGTCACCACAAAACCAACGATGATGAGGAAACACCTAACGCTATCCCTGCTGCTCTCCGCGCTATGGGGCAGCACCATGGCACAGCAATACGGCACCGTTTACAACGATGACCTCACCGACGGATTCTCGGCGACGTTGATGGTCAATACGGCGGGCACTCCGGGTTGTGTCGACCACCGGTTCTCCACCATGCGCTGGGATGTACCCCACGATTTCCCAGTGGACGATTCGCAAGCTCCACCCTACTACTTCGTGGTGCCCGCAAGCGCGCCTGGGAGCTATGTGCAGAGTGCGCCGATCCCGGTGCATGTGGTGGTGGACTATCCCAAGACCCAAGGTCCAGGTGGCGGGAGCAATGGCGGTTGGCCATACCCTTCGTGGCTATTGAACATCGACCACATTCCGGTCAGCGCTGCGGTGGTATCGCAATCGGTCGTCAGTCTGGACGAGAACACCGCACGGTACACCGGGGACTTCTTCATTGTGCATGAATTGGGGGATGCCTGGAGCACCAACGGTGTGCGGCACGTCACCATGAATTTCATGGCGGGCGGTTGGACCATGGGTTCCATCCGGTTCAAAGTGATCTTCGTCGGCTCCCGGATCAATGATCCGCACGAGTTCGTAACCCCACAGGCGCCTGTGTGCGTGCTGCACGACCCTCCGGGGGACCAGAGCTACAGCACCCTGAGCACTTCCCAGGAAGTATGCTCGGGAAGAACGTATTCGGTGAGTTCGGACACTTCCGCGAACGTTTGGGGCAAAGCCAAGGTGGGCTGCGAAGGATCGGTCGGGTTCTTCGGCATGTCGACCGACTACAGCGTGTACGCTGAAGCAGGGGTGAACGCAACGGCCGGCCAGACGGAGAACAGCAACGATGAATATACCATGTGCTTCACGGCGTCATCCACGGTTTCGACAAGCCAACAAGGAGAGCCGGATGATGTGTTCTTCGGAAGTGCGATCCGTTATCGGTACGGGTTCATGCGCACGATCACGGCCACAGGCTGCGGCACGATCCAGAAGAGCATCAAGTTCGTGATGGAACCCGTTGGCGTGATGAGCAGCTACTTCTACACCGAATACCAGATCCGCAACACGGTATTGCCCGACCTGGACAACGTGATCGCGCAATTGCCTCCGGGAAGCACGGCCCTCCGGGATGCGATCAACCAACGCAACGTGTGGATCCAAACATTGGCCTTGAACGATGAGGTCAGGACCACGGGCCCTGCCGTTGGCGCGCCTGTCGCTTGGAACGGAGGTGGCGCGGCAGACAACCAAGAGTACACGGCCACCACCAGCGCTTCGCACAGCATCACCTATAGCGTATACCTCGATGCCGCCATCTCGACCGAATACGCAGCCGAGATCGGGGGCAGCGGCGTGAGCGGGGGCAGCGAGATCGCCTTGCGCACCGAATACGGCCAGGGGCAATCGCAATCCAACACCACCACGAACTCCCTCGGCTACACCTTCCAGGACGACGACCACGACGACTACTTCTACGTTCAAGTGCGAAAGGACCCGTACTTCGGCACCTTCGCATTCGAGCTGGATTCCGCCGTTTCGCGCACGAGCTGTCCGTACGAAGGCGGAACTCCGCTGGACCAACCCACGCTCAGCGTCGGATCTCCCGGGCAAACTTCAATGGTGATCGAGAACGCCACCATCGGATCCAACGTGATCTTCCCGTTGATCCTCTGCAACGACGGCCCGCTCGACCGCACGTACTACATCAAATATGTGAACTCATCGAACACCGAGGGTGGCATCTTCACGCTGTTCGGCAACCAGGTGAACGGCAACGACAACGGAGCCGATGTTGACCTTGCTGCCGGTGAATGCCTGACGGTGAACCTGGTGCTGACACCGGTGGGCGGGGTATTGAACTACGACGACATCCAGTTCTACCTCTACTCGTTGTGCGAGCCGAGCATACGATCGCTGGTGCATCTGACCGCACACTACGGTAACAACAACCCGGTGGTCTATTGCGACCCGACGGATAATGCGGTGACCTCCGGAGGAGACCTGATCGATGGCGTTCAACTCGGCGACATCAACAACACGAACAGCGGTGGTCTGGACGGCGACTCCTATGTGGACCTCACCGGTCAGTTCAGCACCACCTTGGCGAGCGGCGGCAATTACATGCTCACCATCACCTCCGGATCCTACTCCGGCGACCACTACGCGGCCTGGATCGACCTGAACAACGACAAGATCTTCTCCCAGGACGAGAAGATCGGCGAATTCTCATCGCCGGGATCCTTCGCGCCCACGGACATCACGTTCACGGTACCCAACACAGCGGCGGTCGGTGCAACACGCCTTCGTGTGCGCTGTACATGGCCCTTCCAGTCGGAGGATGAACCCTTGCCTTTGGATGCGTGCTACCCGTATTTCTATGGTGAGACCGAGGACTATGCGATCACCATTTCGGCCGGACCGCCGATCGATTGCCTCGGTGCGATCAACGGACAGGCCCAACCCGGCAGCGGATGCGATGACGGCAACGCGAACACCGGTGCCGATCACTATGATGCGAACTGTGTCTGTGCAGGGTACATCCTCGACTGTGCAGGTATACCGGGGGGGGATGCACAGCCCGGTGGTTTCTGCGATGATGGCAATTCTTCTACTACGAACGACCTGTACGATGCTGGTTGCAACTGCATTGGCGATCCCTTGGACTGCTTGGGCAACGTGAACGGTAACGCTCTGCCGGGTGCGCCCTGCGATGATGCGGACCCTGAGACCGGAAACGATGTGTACGGGAACAACTGCGTATGTGCCGGAGAACACTTCGATTGCGCGGGTGTGCCCGGCGGGAACGCCCTTCCTGGGGAGACTTGCGACGATGACAATGCCCTGAGCTCGAACGATGTTTACAACAGCTTCTGCCTGTGCGCGGGCACGTTGACCACGGATTGCAACGGTGTGGCCGGTGGTCCGGCCCAACCCGGTACCCTCTGCGACGACGGAGACCCCGGGACAGGTCTTGATGCCTACACCGCGAACTGCATCTGTGCCGGTCTTCAATTGGACTGTAACGGCATCGCTGGCGGTCTTGTGTTGCCCGGTGCGTCCTGCAACGACCTGAACCCGGCCACGGTGAACGACGTGGTCACCGCATCATGCGTGTGCCTGGGCACATTGTCGGCTGAGGATTGCCAAGGTGTTCCGGGCGGATCGGCCCAGCCCGGTACCACGTGCGACGACGGTGATCCCGACACCGGGAACGACGTGTTCAACGCGTTCTGCCAATGCGTGGGCGAGACGATCGATTGCAACGGCAATGCAGGTGGAAATGCGCTGCCGGGCTTTGCCTGCAACGATGGCAACGAGGCCACCGGCGCCGATGTCTTCGGCAACGATTGCGTGTGCTCCGGTCAGCCCATCGACTGCAATAACGTTCCGGGAGGCGCTGCGCTTCCCGGCACGGGCTGCGATGATGGCAATGCACAGACCACGGATGATGTGTACAACAACGACTGCGTGTGCGCCGGTCTGCTGCCCAATGACTGCCTAGGCGTTCCCGGCGGAAGCGCGCAGCCAGGTACCGCCTGCGACGATGGCGATGCGAACACCGGCAACGATGCCTGGACATCCGGCTGCGCCTGCATCGGCCTGCCCCTGGATTGCGCCGGTGTGCCCGGAGGTACTGCCGTTCCGGGATCCGCCTGCGATGATGGCGATGCGTGCACGAACAGCGACCAGTGGAACTTGGACTGCACCTGCACCGGTGCCCCCCTCCAGGTGGGCGCAGTGATCGGCAATGGAACGATCGAACCGTATTCCACCAACACGTACTACATCGATCCCGTACCCGGCGCCACGGCGTACAGCTGGGAACTGCCCACTACCTGGAGCAGCGACAACACCTCGACCTTCGTATTGACGGTCACGTCCGGCAGTGTGTTGGGACCCGTGCAGCTTTGTGTAACGGCCTTCGTGGGAGCCTGCCCCTTGGAGAACTGCCTCACGATCGATGTGATCGGCTCGGTGGGTGTAACGTCCAATAGCGCGGAGGAAGAATGGCTGAGCGTTCAGCCCAATCCGAGCAATGGCCTGTTCCAATTGCTGCCGGGCGATGATCGCACGGCCATGAGCGTCACGGTCCACGATGGCACGGGCCGCCAGGTGCATCCCATGTTCACGGTGAACGGCAAACGCACCGCATTGGACCTGCACGAACTGGCCGATGGCGCGTACTACCTGATCGCCACGCGCAACGATGATCACCGCGTTCTCAAGCTGATCGTCCAGCACTAGCCCAGCTATTTCCGAGCGAAGCCCTCTGCCGTTCATGGCAGGGGGCTTCGTGCATGGCACGTGAAAAGGTCTTCGACGGCCGGTAAGCGACTTGCGCCCTATGCTCCGGTACATGTCCCGGACCACGGGCCTGTGCAGGCGGGATCCTCCAACGCTACGCAAACCTGTGATAGGTCCCGGATACGATGGCCCCGTCGCTTCGCGGCCCTATCGCTCACGGACAAGTTCTATGGTCAAATACGCTCGAGCACGCTGTGTCCCGGTTCGCAAGAACGATCCCCGTTGGAGTTCGGACCTTCGCCCCGTGATCTTCACGCACGCCGGTCTTTCGCTGCACGCCAGCTCGTTCGGACATGGCCCGCGCGTGGTGCTCGCCTTCCACGGCTTCGGGCGCACGGGCCAGGACTTCGCCGTCTTCGAGCGGGCGCTCGGTGATCGCTTCACGATCCATGCCTTCGACCTGCCCTTCCACGGGGAAAGCCCCACCTCTTCGGAACGCGCCGAGCAGCCCTTCACCCCTGCTGAACTGCGCGACTACTTCACCGCCTTCGCCGAACACATCGACGCGGAGAAGGTCACCCTCCTGGGCTTTTCCCTCGGCGGCCGCGTAGCATTGAGCTTGTTGGAAACGATGCCCGAACGCATCTCCCGGGCCATCCTCATCGCGCCGGACGGATTGAAACCGCGTCCGTGGTATCGTGCGCTCGCTTCATCGCCTTGGGGCCGCGCGCGCTACCGCTCGTTCATCACACACCCGAAGCGTGTGCACGGCATCGCACATGCGCTGAAGCGTACGGGCCTGCTGCGCGACAAGATGCACCGCTTCATCATCGGGCAAACGGACACGCGACCGAAGCGCGAGCTGCTGCATGATGTCTGGCTGAGCTACCGCCAACTCGAAGTGGACCTCTTCGATGTGGTGGCGAACCTGCGCGAGCACGGCATCCGCCTGGACATGATCTTCGGGGAGTTCGACTCGGTGATCAAGTCACGGCTCGGGCACAAGCTGGCGGCTTTCGCACCGGATGTGATCAAGGTGCATGAGGTCCCGCTAGGGCACCAGTTGTTGACGACAGGAACGGGCGAATTGCTGCACAGGGTCCTCTACGAGTAACCTGCGGTGACCTAGGGCCGCAGCGCGAAGGTGATGAAGGTGCGGAAGTCCGAATAGGCCGCGTCCGTGGCCTTCACGAGCGAGGACGGATACTGGAAGTACTTGCCATCCCGCATGCCGTACACCGCTGCGAGGTCGACGCTGTAGTGCGTTGTGCGGTAACCGATGCCACCGCTGTACTGCTTGTACGCCGTGCCGTGGCGGGCATCCTTGTCGCTGTACGGATCGGGCTGGTAGGCCCAACCGCCGCGGAAGTACCAATTTCCGGAGCGCCACTCCGTGCCCACGCGCAAACTGTGCGCGGCGACGAAGCTCGTCTTCACCGTGTCGTTCTCCAAGGCGAAATCGTACACGTCCCGATACTCGCGGCTGGACCGCAGTCGCGCGTTCCGGAAGTCGGTGAAGGTGTAGTCCACGCTCACGAGCCCGTGCTTGCCCGCTTGGTACACGCCGCTCGCCGTGGCGCGCCATGGGGTGATCACCCGGTAACTGAAGGTGCCGGGATCGGACTCCTGCTTGAAACCGTCCCCCGCACGGAACGAGGTGATCATGGCGTAGTTGTAGGAATCGTTCAAAAGCAGCCACATCGGCGTATGGAAGGAGGCGCCGAGCCGCACGCGGTCGCTCACCCGGCCGATCACACCAAGCTTCACGTCGATGCCGTTGCCCGTGGTGATCAGATCCTCCTTGTACAGTACCGTCTTCAGGTCGATGCTCTCATCGAGCGAGGTCTCCGTGTGTTTGGTGTAGCGCTCGTAGCGAACCCCCACCAGACCCAATGCCAGACCGACGTAGAGCTTGTCCTTGTAGTTGTTCCCGTAGAAGAAGTTCGTCGTGCTCAACCGGCCGGTAGCGTCGATGCTGTGCTCCTGCTTCGTGTCGCTGCCGAAAGGAATGCCGGGCGTGTACTGATCGGTGGTGCCGGGCACCGTATCCATGCCGTAGGCGTACCACGCGAGGCCGCTGGTGAAGGGGAATGCACCGCCTTCGAGGTCCGAATAGGGGGTACCGTTCGCCTCGTTCACGAAGCGCTGCAGGATGGTGCTCGGCACACGGTCGCCTTGGGCGAGTTCTTTCCAGTAATAGCTGGCTTGCCGATCGTAGGTGATGCCGAATGTGCCGCCGCGCCAATCGCCGCCGTTCGGGTTCGGGTAGTTCAGGGCCAAGGCCATGTTGTTCACGGACATGCGCTGCTGCCCCGCCGTGGCCTTGGTGCCGTAATGCGTGGCGTCGGCATTGTTCACCTCGAAGCCGAGGGTCATCGAAAGCTCCGACGCGTTGTACAGCCCGAAGCCCGCAGGGTTGATGCTTCCCGAGACCGGATCGGCCCCTACCGCACCGAACGCACCGGCCAGCGCCCAACTCCGTGCTGTTCCACCGGGGCCGATGTTCGAATAACGGAGGGCGTCCTCTTCGTTCTGGGCAAGAGCCGACATGCCTAGCGCGAGCGCGCAAGCGGCCAGTGGTGTCCGTACGTTGTTCATGCTGGATCTCAGCGGCGTGGTCGGGGGCTGGGGGAATTGCCGCCGCCACCTCCACCGCCGCCACGGCTTCCACCGCCGCCGCCCCCTCCGCCGCGATCGAAGCTCGGCGATGGATCGGGGTTCCGTTCCCGCGTGCGAACAGGCCGCTCCTTGTGCTCTTTGCGCTCCTTCTGCACCGGTTGCTGACCCTGGTCGTTGCGTTCACGGGTCACCGCCGGACGTGTGGTATCGAACTGCACAGGCCGCTCAGTGCGTGCAGGTTGACGCGTGGTGGTCGGACGCATCAATCCGATGTTGTTGCTCCGCGCCGAACGCGGGTTCGACTGCATGTTCGTGCCTCCGCCACCTCCTGTGATGGATGGACGGTGAGCCCGGATGGGGGTTACGCCGTAGTCACCGCCCTGCCAGCCATAACCGCCGTACCCACCATACCCTCCGTAGTACCCATAGCCGCCATATCCACCATAGCCGTATGGGTTATACCCGTAGCCCCAGTTGTTGCCCCAGCCGTACGGACTGTTCCAGCCCCAATTGTAGCCGCAGCCGTAGCCGCCGCCCCAACCGCTGTTCCACGGGTCATACATGCCGCCGTTCCAGGGGCTGTAGTACCCGTATCCGCTCTGCCAACTGTTGCCCCAGTAGGGGTTGTACATGCCGGTAGGGCTGTTGTACCAGGTGTTGTTGCCCCAGCCCATGCCGTAACTCATGTTCCACGAACTGCCCCAAGGGCTGCTGTTGTAGCCGAAGCCGAAACGGTCCCGATTGTACCAGGCCGGGTCATTGTAGGTGCGGTCGTAATAGCTGCCCTGCTGATACTGCGCTGCCTGATCGGCATTGTAGTAATCGTCGTAGCTGCTCGCCGGTGCCGTCTCCGGCACTGGATCCACCGAGGCCACCACGGTGCGATCCGGGATGTCATACACATCATCGCGCACTTGCACGGTCTCCTGCATGGTGCCGCAAGCGGTCATCAGCAGGGCCAACGCGCCCGCACCAATGCTCTTGCGGACAAAGCTCGGAAAGAGGTGGCTCATGGTTCTCATGGCGTTCGGTGGGACTGGTTGCCTGGTCGGAAGTTCAACGGCGGGTTCAGTGTATCCTTGCGTTCCCTCCATCAAAGCTAATACCACGGAGGAACCGGATGAGCGATCAGTTGACAAAGCGGGCGCAGGACTATGCGCAATGGTACAATGACCTTGTATTGAAGGCCGACATGGCCGAGCACAGCGATGTGCGCGGCTGCATGGTGATCAAGCCGCACGGCTACGCCATTTGGGAGAAGATGCAGGGGGCCTTGGACCGCATGTTCAAGGACACGGGCCACGTGAACGCCTACTTCCCGCTCTTCATCCCGAAGAGCTACTTGGCCAAGGAGGCCAGCCACGTGGAAGGCTTCGCGAAGGAGTGCGCCGTTGTGACGCACTACCGCCTGAAGAGCGACCCCGTGCATGGCGTGGTGGTGGACCCGGAGGCTAAGCTCGAAGAAGAGCTCATCATCCGCCCCACCAGCGAGACCATCATCTGGAACACCTACCGTGGCTGGATCAAGAGCTACCGCGACCTGCCCCTGCTCATCAACCAATGGGCGAACGTGGTACGCTGGGAAATGCGCACCCGCCTCTTCCTGCGCACCGCTGAATTCCTCTGGCAGGAAGGCCACACCGCCCACGCCACCAAGGAGGAAGCCGTGGAGGAGACACGCCGCATGCTCGATGTGTACGCCACTTTCGCCGAGGAATGGATGGCCATTCCCGTGATCAAAGGCGTGAAGACCGCCAGCGAGCGCTTCGCCGGGGCGGAAGACACCTATTGCATCGAAGCCATGATGCAGGACGGCAAGGCCCTGCAAGCGGGAACCTCCCACTTCCTCGGGCAGAACTTCGCCAAGGCCTTCGACGTGGTTTTTACCAACAAGGAGAACAAGCAGGAACTCGTGTGGGCCACCAGCTGGGGCGTGAGCACGCGCCTGGTCGGGGCGCTCATCATGACGCACA
Organism: Flavobacteriales bacterium; assembly: GCA_044224725.1. GTDB lineage: Bacteria > Bacteroidota > Bacteroidia > Flavobacteriales_F > PHOS-HE28 > PHOS-HE28. The sequence goes on along the minus strand of JBGAJW010000032.1, from coordinate 17,966 downwards.
GCGACGATAACGGCCTGGTGCTGCCACCGAAGCTCGCACCCTGCCAAGTGGTCATCGTGCCCATCGCCAAGAACGAGGAGCAGCTGAACGCCCTGCGCGAGTACATCAAGCCGACGCTGGAAGCCCTGCGAGCGAAGGGCATCACCGTGAAATTCGACGACGACGACAAGAAGAAACCGGGCTGGAAGTTCGCCGAGTACGAGTTCAAGGGCTACCCCGTGCGCATCGCCGTGGGGCCGCGCGACATGGAGAACGGAACCGTGGAAGTGGCCCGTCGCGACACACTGGAAAAGCAGGTGATGCAGGTCACCGACATCGCCGAGAAGATCGAGCACCTCCTGAGCGCCATACAGGACAACCTGTACCAGAAGGCCCTCGCCATGCGCGAGAACGGCACGCGCGCTGTGGACAGCTACGAGGAGTTCAAGACGGAGATCGAGAAGGGCGGATTCCTGCTGGCCCATTGGGACGGAACCGCCGAGACCGAGGAGCGGGTGAAGCAGGAGACCAAGGCAACGATCCGTTGCATTCCTTTACAGGGAGAACGCGTGCCCGGCCAGTGCATGGTCACCGGCAAACCGAGCGCGCAACGTGTCATCTTCGCCCGTGCCTACTAGATGAAGAAGCGTAAAGTCACATCCGAAGACGCGCCGCAGGAGCCGCGCGACATGATCCTGAACATGCTGCGCACCAAGAGCGGCATGAAGCAGGATGTATACGCACAGACTACCCTGCTCTTCAACCAACTGAAGACCGCCGTACAGGATGTGGCGAATGACCTGGAGGCGGCCATGGCCACGACGGACAAGCGCATCACCGTGAAGTACACGGACAAGGGCGAGATGGCCTGCGAACTGAAGGTGGCCGGGGACACCATCATCTTCCACATGCACACGAATGTCTTCAAGCTGGACCAAGCGCACAGCCTGTGGAAGACCAGCTACATGACGGAGGATGAACTGCGCGGCTACTTCGGGGTCATCAACATGTACAACTTCCTCAGCGACTCCTTCAAGTACAACCGTGAGCGCGATCTGGGCTACCTCGTGGCCCGCCTATTCCTGAACAAGGACGGCCGCTTCTTCGTGCAGGGCAAGCGGCAACTCGGCTTCCTCTACAATGATCTGGAGAACAACACCATCGATCCGGCCAAGCTCAAGGAAGTGTTGCACTCCGCCATCCTGTACGTGCTCGACTTCGACCTGCTCACCCCACCTTATGACCAGGTGAACCAAGTGACCGTGAGCGAGGTGAACGAGCTGAACGCCAACATGCAGATCAGCACCGGCAAACGCCTCGGTTTCCGCTTCCAAGCGGATGTGGAGGACCTTTCCTGAATGCCCCTCCGGCCGAAGTGCTGCTGTTCGGCCGCTCCGTAGCGCCTACTGCCACGGCCAGTAGCCAAGGGCGCATTGCATTTGCACCGAAGAAAGAGAGGATTACATTTGCGCCCCGCTTTCAAAAGCCGAAGCCTTGGCGAAGGCTTTCGAAAGAGGGTTTACATGATGGCCCGTTCGTCTAGGGGTTAGGACGCGTCCCTTTCACGGATGAAACAGGGGTTCGATTCCCCTACGGGCTACAAGCGAGGCCCCGGCGTTTGCCGGGGCCTCTTGCTTTCAGCCGGCAGGGGAATAGCCGAACGCGCCGATCCTTCGGATCTTCGCTACGGCTTCCTACGGGCTACAACGGAAAGCCCCGGCACGCGCCGGGATCGTTTCCGCCCTTCGGTGAATAGCCGAACGCGCCGATCCTTCGGATCGTCGCTTCGGCTTCCTACGGGCTACCCATGACCGGCATCCGGATCGTCGCAGAGGGCTTTTCATTGGTCAGCCACTCCGGCGCACAAGCCCAACATCACGTCCAACTCGTTCAACACGACCTGTTGATCGACTGGTCAACCGGCCGGATAAGGGCCTGATGCCCCGGCTATCTTTCGCCTTCATTTTCCGGATGCCGCAACGATCGCGCCCTTCCCGCGTTCATGCTTGTTCCGGACGCCGCTTACCCGACTCCGAATGAAGCTGACCACCCCGATCGCCGCCTTTCTGGCCATGGCCACCCTCGCCTCCTGCGTGGGCCGCAAGAACATCAACTACCTGCAGGACCCTGCCCTGAGCAATACGGCCAAGCTTTTCCCCAATTCGCGCTTCGAGTACCGCATCCAGGTGAACGATGTGATGAGCATACGCGTACTGGGGCTCGATGATGCCACCAGCCGCCTCTTCAACATCGAAAGCGGCAACGGTACCGCCCTCAGTGATGCCGCCCTGTACGTGAACGGATTCAGCGTGGACAAGACCGGAAGCGTGCAACTGCCTACCGTGGGCCGCCTGAAGTTGCAGGGCCTTACCATGAGCGAGGCGCAGGACCTGGTGCAGCGCAAGATCAACGACTACTTCACCAACGCCACGGTCATCCTGAAGATGGTGAGCTTCCGTGTGAGCGTGCTCGGCGAGGTGAACACGCCCGGCAGCTACTTCATCTACAACAACCAGATCACCCTGCTCGATGCGCTGGCACGCGCCGGTGGCCCCAAGGAATACGCGGACAAGCGCCATGTGACGCTGCTGCGCCAGAGCGACCAGGGGACACAGGCCCTCTACGTCGATCTCGGCAAAGCCAACGTGGCCAGCAGCGAGTACTACTACCTGTTACCGAACGACGTGGTGTACGTGCCCACGTTGAAGGCTCGCCCCAGCCGTATGAACCTGGAGCTGCTCGGCATCCTCTTCTCCGCCGTGAGCGCAGCCGCGCTCGTGGTCACGGTGATCAATCAAGGCAACCAATGAGCCAGACCGGAGCACAGGACACCATCGACCTGAAAGCGATCTTCACGAAGATCCTGAGGAAGTGGTGGCTCTTCCTCATCACCATCAGCATCGCCGTGGCGGGGGGCGCGGCCTACATCAAGACCACGCCCAAGGCCTACCGCGTAACGGCCGTGCTCCGCATGAGCGAGGGGCGCCGTTCCAGTTTCGGAGGTACGAAGGAGGAGTTCCTCAAGGGCTCCGGTTACCTGAAAACGGACGCGGAGCTCGAGGACGAGATCACCATGATCAAGTCCGTGAGCAACATGACCGCCACGCTGAAAAAGCTCGACTTCGGCATCGGCTATTTCGAAACGAACAACTTCCTCACCAAGGAGGTGTACGACGCCCCGCCCTTCATCGTGAAGCTGGACAGCAGCATCCTGCAGATGTGCGGCGTCAGCGTCCACATCAAAGTGGATACACTTGGCGGTACTTGGCGCGTGAAGGTCGCGTCGAAGAACGTGCGGCTCTATGACCTCCGCACCAACCAGATCGTCGCTGACAAGTTCGTACCCAAGGTGAGCATCGATGAGACCGTGGCCATCGGCCAGCCCTTCAAGAACGAGTTCCTCACCTTCTCCATCGAGTTGCAGAAGAACCGCACGATGAATCCCAAGAGCGACTTCTTCTTCATCCTGAACCCCATCGATGAGCTCCTCCGCCAATGGCAGGGAGCCACGTCCGTGAGCCCGATGAGCGAGGAGAGCAACATCGTTATCCTGAACACCAGCGGTGAGGTGATCAACAAGCAGAAGAAGTTCTTGGATGCGCTGATGGCCACTTACATCGAAAACGAGCAGGCCAAGAACAACCAAAAAGGCGAGGCGACGATCGCGTTCATCGATGAGACGATCAAGCGGAGTGGCCAGCAACTGCAGCAAGCCCAAACCGCTTTGCAAACAGCTCAAGCGGGGGGGACCATGGGTGATGCCGCCAGTCAGAGCGGAGCCATCAATCAGGAGCTCTTCCGACTCCAGGATGAGGAGGGACGGCTTTCCACCAAACTTTCCAACCTGAATAGCCTGATCAGCACCATGAGCGCCGAGGTCGGGGGAAGGCCCAGTACGATCGCAGCTCAAGGTCTTGACGCTCCAAGCCTGAACAACCTGATCGATAAGTACAACCAGGACGTGTCCAAACTCCGGTCGGATGAATTGACCGTCGTTACGCCCACCCCACCGATTATCGCATTGCGCAGAACCGTTCAGACCGGGCGTGAACAGATCATCCAGAGCGCGCAATCTCTCGTCGTCCAAACGGAAGGTGAGCTCAGAACCAAACAGAGCCGGATCGCTGCGATGAGAGGTCAGTTATACGCCTTGCCTGTACAGGAAGGCCGACGACAGAATGCCGCGAGAACCTATCAATTGACGGAAGGCATCCACAACTACCTCTTGGAGAAATCCTACGAGGCGCAGATCGCGGTGAACAGCGACCAGGTGGACAAGACCGTGGTAGATGCGGCGCGCGCTGAAAGCCCCGCTCCTATCGCACCGGACAAGAAGGTCGTGCTCGGCGGGGCCTTCGCGATCGGCCTCATCATCCCGCTCCTCTTCATCCTGCTGCTCGATTTCCTAAACGACAAGATCACGGACCTCGATGAGTTGAAGCGCTTGACCGCCATCCCCATCCTGGCCACGATCCCCAACAGCAAACGCAAACGCATCACACCGGACGAACCGAAGAGCCTGCTGGCCGAGAGCTTCCGCACCGCGCGGATCAACCTGCAATACCTGAACGCCAATACCGCGCGACAGGTTGTGGGCATGACCAGCAGTTCCAGCGGCGAGGGCAAGACCTTCTGCTCGATCAACCTCGCCACGGTGATCACCCTCAGCGGCAAACGCACCCTGCTGATCGACGCCGATATGCGGCGCCCACGTGTTCACGAATACCTGGAACTTCCCGACGCACCGGGCCTCAGCACCTACCTCATCGGCGAATGCACCATGGACGGGGCTATCCGCCGCAGCGGGATCCAAGGGCTGGACGTGATCACCGCCGGACCTATCCCGCCGAACCCCTTGGAGCTCGTGGAATCGCCGCGCATGGCCGAGCTCTTCAAGGAAGCCCGCTCCCGCTATGATTCCATCATCGTGGACGCTTCCCCGATGGGACTGGTCAGCGAGTTCAAGATCATCATGGGGCATGTGGACGTGACGCTCTACGTGGTGCGCCAAGGCCACACGCGCCGTCAGATGCTGCGCGGCGTGAACGAGTTGTTCCGTGATGGCAAGATGGCCCACATGAACGTGATCCTCAACGACGTGAAGGCGGGTCAAGGGTATGGCGACGGCTACGGGTACTACACGAAGTAGGTCCGGCCACGCATGCTGAAGAACGAAGGGTTCCAACGCTACCTGCGCAACACCTCGTGGTTGTTCGTCGATCGCGTGGTGAGGCTGGCGGCCGTACTCGTCTCCAGCATCTTCATCACCCGTTACCTCGGCCCGTCGCTCTTCGGCGAACTGAACTACGCGAGCGCCTTCGTGGGCATCTTCCTCACCCTTACCTCCATGGGTCTGGACGATATCGTGGCCCGCGACCTGGTGCGCGACCCGGGCAAACGCGACCGCATCCTCGGTACGGCGGCCTTTATCAAGCTCGGAGGTGCGGCCTTGTTGTTCGTCATCGTCGGTGCGCTCGCCTTCCTCAAAGGCATGGACGGCCTGAAGCTCGGCATGGTCATGCTGATCGGTGGTGCTGAATTCCTGAAACCCATTACCGTGTGCGAGCCCTACTTCCACTCGCAGGTGAAGGGGCGCATCGTGGCGCAGGTGAACATCGTCCAGGCATTGGTGAGCGCAGCGTTCAAGATCGGCATCGTGCTGCTCGTGCCCAAACCGGCCGACGGCACGAACGACCTCGCACTGATCCTCTTCGCCTGTGCCTACTTCGTGGAAATGGGAACACTGAGCGGCGGATACCTCGTGGCCTACCGCAACTACGGCCCGCATTGGCGCGATTGGCGCTACGACAAGGCGATCGCCGTGGACCTGCTCAAGCAATCCTGGCCGCTGGTGGTGTTCGGGCTCGCCCTGTACGTGCAGGCGAAAGTGGACCAGGTGCTGATCGGCGACCTGCTCCGCGGCACGCTGGGAGAAGCCGGCGCCAATGCGGAAGTGGGCCAGTACAGCGCAGCCCTGAAGATGATCGAGTCCCTCGGCTTCTTGCCCAGCATCGTAGTGGCCTCACTCGCCCCGGCGATCACGCGCGCCCGTCAGGAGAACCATGAACTCTACGTCCTGCGCATCGTGAACCAGTACCGCCTGATGTTCGTGATGTTCCTGGTCACCGCCATCCCGCTCTACTTCCTCGCGGAACCGTTCATGGTGCTTTTCTTCGGCGAAGAATACCGGCCGGCCGGCTATCTGCTTTCCCTTTTCGCGATCCGCCTTTTCTTCACCAACATGGGCGTGGCCAAGATGAGCTTCATCACAAACGAGAGCCTGTTCCGCTACTCGCTCGTCATGAGCGTGGTGGGTGCGCTCTGCAACATCGGGCTCAACTGGCTGCTGATACCCCTCTACCAGAGCAAAGGCGCGATCTGGGCGATGATCATCTCCTTCTTCATCAGCAATTTCCTCCTGGACCTTTTCTACAAGCAGGCCCGCCCGAACCTGCGGTACACCATCCACGCCATCACCTCATTCTGGCACGTGCGTTACGCCCGATGACCATGAGCGACACACGTACATACGGCCCCGACTTCAAGTGGCGCATCGACGCGGACCATGGGCCCGGTCCGGCATTGGCTGACCGGAACCTCGTTCCGCTGACGCCCGCATGCTTCAACGATTTCGCGTGCCCAGTGTGCGGAACACCAAGGCCCGAAGCGCGGAGGAACCTGTTCATCGGCATACAGGTGCTGGCGGACTACCGCTGCGCGAAATGCGGTAGCGAATACCTGCGCGATCTGCCGGTCGGGTTCCAAACGGACCTGCAGCTCGCCTTCGAGGAGAGAACGAAAAGGGTCCTGCACCCGAACGCGGAACCGTGGATCACCTATCCCGAGTATGCCACCCCGACGACCTTCGACTTTCCCATCGAACGCAAGGTGTTCGGCGAGCACAAGAAGGTGATCGTGCTGAACCTGCTCGACCACCTGTACGGCCATGTGCTCTTGAAGCTGTACAACGCCCAACACTACCTCGATCACTACAAGGGATACGGGCTCGTGCTGCTGATCCCGAAGATGTTCGAGTGGCTGATCCCGAAGGGCGTGACCGAAGCGTGGGTGGTGGACCAGAAGCTCTCGCAAGCGCGCGCATGGCATCCGTGCATCGACCGCTTCGTGCAGCAACAGCTGCCCCGATATGAGGAAGTCCAGCTCGCCCGTGCATGGGGCCATCCCGATTTCGCGGACATCGACTTCGAGCGTTTCACGGGCATCGCGCCGTTCAAGCTTACCGAATTCACCGCGCGGCCGCCGCACATCACCTTCGTCGCACGTACGGACAGGCTGTGGTTCGCAACACCTTTCGGCAAGTTCTGCTACCGCGCGCTCGGCGGTCTGGGCCTGAAGAAGAGCCTGGGCCAATGGTTCGTCCGGCGGCAATCCACCTTGATCCGCAAGAGCATGCGCCGCATCCGGGCCGAGGTGCCGGAGGTGAGCTTCACCGTCGTCGGCCTCGCTCCCTCCGGCGGCTTCGATGGCCTCGCGGAAGACCTTCGCACCACCCGCATGAACAAGGACGTCGAGCTCGCGTGGTGCCGCGCGTACGCGAAGAGCCACATCGTTATCGGGGTGCATGGCAGCAACATGCTGCTACCCACGGCCCATGCCGCCGGCCTCATCGAGATCCTTCCGCATGACCGCTTCGGCAACCTCGCGCAGGATGTGAGCATCCGGTACAGGAACCGCATGCAGCTGTTCCTTTACCGCTTCGTGGACGAGTTCGCTCCGCCGAGCATGGTGGCGCGCAACGCGGTGAGCATGCTGCGGCACTTCACACTCTACTACCGCAACAATCAGGTCAACACGTTCAGCAACGATCCGAGGCCCTCTTCCGCCAAGGCCAACGCCTACAACGCATGAGTTCCAACGATACCTACACCAACCGGACCGCTGTCCTCTTCATAGGCTTCAAGCGCTACGAGGAATCGAAGGCGGTGATCGAGGCCATCCGCGCGGCACGTCCGCCGCGTTTCTATTTCGCATGCGATGGTGCACGGCCGGATCGTGCCGGAGAAGCCGAAGCCGTCGAGCAGGTGCGGTCGCTCGCCAAGCTGGTGGACTGGCCCTGCGAATTCAAGACACGCTTCAGCGAGAAGAACCAGAGCGTCCGCTTCGGACCGCCCGCGGCCATCGATTGGTTCTTCGAGCATGAGGAAGAGGGCATCATCCTGGAGGACGATTGCCTGCCTGTCCCTTCCTGGTTCCGCTTCGCCCAGGAGATGCTGGAACATTTCCGTCATGACGAGCGTGTCTGGACGATCATGGGCAACAACCTCATGACCGAATGGGTGAACGCCAACGATGACAGCTACTACTACAGCTCCCACGGCTACGGCGCCTACTGGGGCTGGGCCGCTTGGCGAAGGATGTGGAAGAAGTACGACCTGCACATGAAGGACTGGCCCGCCCTGCGTGACAGCGGACTGCTGGACGGTCATTTCCTCAGCAATGGCGAGCGCGATGAGGCGTATGGCCTGCTCGAAGCGAGTTGGAACGGCAAGATCCATTCATGGGATTTCCAGCTCGACTACGGCCGCTGGATGCACGGCATGGTGAACGTGATCCCCACGGTGAACCTGATCCGCAACATCGGCTTCGGGGAGGCCAGCACGCACACGGGCAATGACATCGACCCCCGCAACAAGGACGATGTCGGGGAAATGGCATTCCCACTGGTACACCCGAAATTCATGGTGGTGGACAACCGGCGCGACCTGGCCTACTTCGAGAAGTACATCGAGCCGAGCCGATTGCGGAAGTTCAAGAACATCGTGAAGAGCATCCTTCCGCAGAAGATCGACAAGGCCGTAACGCCCTTCCTCGGCGACCTGCAACGCAAGCTCGGGCTGCACTGATCGACCTGTCGCCGTGATCTCCAAGACCAAACTGGTGAACGCCCTGTACACACTGGGGTTCCCGGTCTATGGCCTCGGCACGTACGTCATGTTCCTGCCGGGCGGCAAGTGGTCCAGCGGGCTCTTCATCACCACGATCCCGTTCCTGCTGATCCTCTTCTTCTACGTTATCGATGTGCTGTACCGCCAGGGCTTCACCCCCGCGATCAACCGGAACTTCTGGCTGTGTTGCGCGGCTCTGGCATCCATCATCGGGTCGCTGTTCCTGGGCATGCACTACCACAGCCCCGTGTTGAAGCCGGCGAATGCCGCCGTGATGGGCATCCAGTTCGCCGTGCCTTTCCTTGCCGCGGTGGTGGTGCAGGTGTACAACAAGGACCGCGACGATTTCGATTGGGCGTCGATGATCCTCCGGGGCCTTCTGCTCCTGGAAGGCGTGAACATCCTGGGCATGGGCGCCGGTCTGCACAACAAGATGCACAGCTTCGAGGGACGCGCGAGCTTCCCCTTCGTGCTCGGCATCTATGAGGCCGCCCACCTGCTGGCGGTGATCAACCTGATGCTGTTGTTCTACATGAACGACTTCCAGCGCAAGCCGCTGCGCTTCTCCGGTGTGATCCTGCTCTTCCTGTTCAACATGGCCATCATCATGAGCGTGAACAGCCGCCTGTCGTTCATGATCTTCTTCCTCTTCGTGGTGCTCTTCCTCACCAAGGGCATCAAAGCGGCCAAAGGGCTCTTTACCATCTCCCTCCTCACCATGCCGCTGATGATGAGCTTCGCATTGCTCATCTACGAGATCCTCTCCCTGCCCTTCTTCGTCGCGATCCTCTCACGCGTGGACAAGAAGGACGTGACCACGTTCAATGGCCGCACCTACATCTGGGAGAGCGCCTTCGATTGGGCGACCCATGGCGGTCCGGGATTGATCTTCGGCAACGGGTACAACGGCCAATACCGACTGCGTATGCTGGAGCACGTGGCCAAGATGTGGGGTGAGAGCAAGAGCTACAACCTGCACATGCACAGCGCTTGGCTGGAGATCCTCGTGGATCAGGGCATCGTCGGCGTACTGCTCATGTACATGCTCTACTGGCAAGTGTTCAAGAACTACCGGTCGGAATACCAGCGACGTACCGCCATGGCACCGCTCTTCGCCGCGGTGTGCTACCTGATGTTCGACTGGCAGATCGATATTTCGGGCTACAGCTACTACATCGGCTGGCTGCTCCTCTTCGCCCTGATGGCACCGCTCTGCATCAAGCCTTCCGCCGTCACCGGCAAACGAAAAGCACTCGACGGGTCATGGCTGAACTGACCGGTTCACTTGTCGGAGGCCGCCGCACACACGGCCGGTCTCCTGCCCCGGGCACGGAGCCGCTCGTGAGCATCGTGACCGTGGTCTGGAACGGTGCGGCAACCCTCGAACGCACGATCCAAAGCGTCCTCGCACAATCGCATCCGCGCATCGAGTACATCATCATGGACGGCGGTAGTACCGATGGCACGCTCGACATCATCCGGAAGTACGAAGAGCGTATCGACTTCTGGCAGAGCACCAAGGACAAGGGCATCTACGACGCGATGAACAAGGGCATCGCGCTCTGCACCGGGGAATGGATCGGGCTCATCAACGCGGACGATTGGTACCCCGAGAACGCGGTAGCACTCGCCATGGCCGCAGCGGGGAAGCGTGATGTCAATATCGTGCATGGCGACATCCTGATCCACTATCCGAACGGCACGAGCAAGGTGAAGCACCCGAAACCGAACGGCTTCCTGCTGAAGCACTGGGAAATGGTACTGAACCATCCGAGCTTTTTCGTGCGGCGGTCGTTCTACGAGGGCCGCCCGTTCAACACGGCCTTCCGCGTGGGCGGTGACCACCACTGGACCTTGCGTGCCTGGCTGGAGAACCCCTCCATGTTCCTGCAAGTACACGCCGTGCTCGCGCACTTCAGCGTCGGTGGTGCCAGCGCGACGATCCCGCTCAGCAAGGGATTGAAAGAAGGCGACGCCATCAGCCGTGATCTGGGCCTCGGCCTCGGCCATCGCCTGATGAGCCGACTGGTGAAGATCGCGCTCTACATCCCGGCCCAGGGCAAACTGTGGTTCAACCAGTTCGTGGCACCTTTGGCGAGCAAGAAATGATGGCGAGCCCCTTCAACATATTCCAGGACTTCCACGCCAACCGCAACAACCCGAAAGGGCTGCTCGTGATGACGCTCTTCCGCATCGCCCATCTGTTGCGCCAGAACATCATCTCCTTCATCATCGGCCTTCCCTACCTGATTTTCTATCGCGTTTTCGTGGAGTGGTTCCTGTGCATCGAACTGCCATGGAAGACGCGCGTGGGCCCCGGCTTCCGTATCGATCACGGCCAAGCGCTCATCATCAACGACGGAACGGTCTTCGGCAGCGGCTGCACCGTGCGCAACAGCACCACCATCGGCAACAAGAAGTTGAAGGACGGCACCTACAGCCGCGCTCCCATCTTCGGCGATCGCGTGGACGTGGGCGCCAACGCCGTGATCATCGGGCCCATCACCATCGGCGATGATTGCGCCATCGGGGCCGGGGCCGTGGTACTGAAGGACGTTCCTGCGCGACATGTCGCAGTGGGCAATCCGGCGCGCGTCATCGCACGGCCCTGACCCCGGAAAGGGGAAAGTCCGAGGGATGAGCCCCGGACCTTCCGTTCTGGAACACTCGACCCTTACTCGATCACGACCCGCTCTACCGCATGTCCGGCAGTCGTCGTTCTTAGCGCGTACACGCCTTTCTCCAATCCGCTCGGCAATTCCATGCCCATGGAACCCGGCGGCAGGAACTCGTTCGCGGCCACCTGTCCGCTCACGCTCACGAGGGAGACAAGTCCGGAAATCGGCGCGTTGAAGTTCAACCGGCCACCGGCCTTGACCGGGTTGGGATACACATTCGAACGGCCGCTGGAGATCGATTGGTCTTCGACCGCCATGCTGAGACCACAAAGGGCATCGTCCTCACGCACAAGCACTTTGGACTTGAACGCCTGCAGGGTGATGCTCCCGGAGAAATACTGGCCGTTCACATCGCTCCAGCAGCCTTGGAGATCGAAGGTCCGGTCCGCATTCAGGTCGTTGATGAGGACCATCTGCTTTTCGAGCGGATCGGCGGCCTGCACCTGCACCTTGTGCAACTGGACGTTGTCGATGTAGTACATCGGTTCGGTCCACTGGTTCAACAACATGAGCTGGGCCTGCTCCGCACTGGAGGACTGGAAGTAGAGGCTCAGGTCGCGGCGTTCCGGGCCGAAAGGCAGCAGGCGCTCGTACAGCGTGTACGGGTTCTGCATCTGTGATTGGCCTTTGATTCCTGCAAGCAGGTAGCCTTCCTCTTCACTCTGCAACGAGAGATCGAGCCGGTACCAGTCGTTCTGGCCGTTCTGCAGTGCGAACCATTCGGGATTGCGCAATGAGCAACTGCTGTAGACGGAATTGTCGGGCAGGTTCACCTTCATGCAGCCATTGTCCAAGTGCCCGGTGTTCTGCGTGATCTGCGCGTTGGTGGGCCATACGCTCGACGCCCATGTCGATACACCATTGGTGAAATCACCGCTCGTGATCTGGTTCCCGGAGAGCTCACTCACCGTGGTCCATTCGTTCAGTCGCAGTGGGCTGCGCGTGCTGCCTGCCTCTTCGCCTTTCTCCGCCTGCCAGCGCTCCAAGCTCCAGTAATACTGGCCAGCTTGGAAGCTGAAAACGAAGATGCCCATCTCGTTGTATGGATTGAAGTAGCGGTTGTTCGTGTACGTGCCGAAGTCCGTGGGCAGCGGGCTGTAGCAATTGTAGAAGCGCAGGGTGAGCTGATCCTTGTTCAGGCCGTAGATGATGTTGCCCGAGTAGACATCATCATAGTTCGCCACATAGTAGGGATAGGACGCGTTCGGGCCGTTGCTGTTGGAAAAATCGCTGATGGACATCCCGATGCCGCAATTGAAGACCGTGTTGTCCTTGATCTGGTATCCGTGCGAGTTCATGTTGTGGTCCACGTTGATCCCTACACCGGAAAGGTTGGCCACGGTGTTGCGCCGTACGATGACATTCTCATTGCTGAGCGTACCGAAGTAGATGCCCAGACCGAGCGGTTGGTAGTGTGGCATCACCGTGGAGGAACCGTCCAGGTTGCACACCGCATCGTACATGATGTTGTCCTGGATCGTCAGACCGTTCGTCTCATCGAAGGCGATCGCGCCACCATCGTTCAATGTGGTGAGGTAGTGGTGGATGACGTTCTTCTCGATCAGGTGGTTGGCGTCCGCGACGATGGCGATGTAGCCGATGTTCTCGAAGCGGTTGCCGCGGATGATGTTGTCCACGCCGATGCCCCGGATCCCGAAGTAACCCCAGCCGCTCTCTCCTTCACCCGCGATGGTGGCGATGTCCTCCAGGTCGTTGTACTCGAATACCGAGTTGTGATCGATCATCAAACAGCCAGTGGCCAGTGTGCGGCGGATCGTGTTGTGCGAGAAGAGGTTGTGATGGCCATAACTGCGGATGCCGTGGTAGGAATCCTCCATGGTGCAGTTCTGAACGGTGACGTAGCTCGCGTCGTCCACGCGCACGCCCGCGTTCCGTTGGTGCCGGAATTGGAGGTGATCCGCCACCATGTCGTGCCGGCCCGGATAGCACCAGAGACCTGTCCACGCTGTGCAGGCTTCCACGGTGATGTTGTTGGGGTTCGCATTGCCGGGTGCTTGCAGATAGAGATAGCCGCTCGTTGGCTCATAGAACCATTCGTTCGGGGCATCCAACAGGTCGAGTCGTTTTTCCAGGTAGAAACCCCAATCGTCCGTGCCCATGTTGCCGTTGATCGGCTGGTACTGGAAAGTGAGCGTACCATTGTTGAAGCCGGTCACACGGAGCGTATCGATACTGCTGGCCGTGTTGCGCAGTACACAGCGGGTGCCGGTCCAGAACCCGTTCGGTTCGGTCAGGCTGTTGCTGTGCATCGAAGTACCGCTGCCCTGATCGTTGCGGTACCAACCCGTATTCGGTGTACGAGCCAGTATGGAGCGCGTGCCGCCCACGTACACTTGGTCGACCTGCGTACCCACTTGGGCCTTCCACACGTTGCCGCTGTGTTGGACCCAATTCGTCACGATGCGCGAACCATCGATGATGGGATCGGCACCCGTACCGTACGCGCCATAGGTGACAGGAGCCGCGGGCGTACCCGAGGTGCCCCAGATGATCTCCCCACGGTATAGTCCACCACGCTGGAAGAGGATCTGGTCACCGGGTTGGATGCTGTACGTGCTCTGGTTCACACGATCTATGGTCTGCCAAGGGGAACTCTGTGATGTGCCGTTGTTGGCGTCATTGCCTGTGGGTGACACGTAGTACGTGGTCGCTTGCACACCCACGACCGCAAAGGCCAATGGGATCAGAATGCCCGTACGTGCCACCCACTGACGAAGAGTATCGAAGAGCCGCATCCGTTCGTTGGTTTTGAGCCTTCAACCCTCCGCGTCAAGCCTCCGTTCGACATATTCGACGAAGCCTGTGATCCACTTCGATGAAGGGCCGGATGCCGCCGTGGGACCGTTCGAGGGCTTGGACCCGGAGGTACATTCGCGGCCTGCAGATCGGAGTTTCGTCCAGCGAACCCTCAGGCCTCCCGAAGCGTACCACGCCGCCCCATGCTTCCCAGTACCCGCACGCTCTACTACCTCAACAAAGCCCGCAGTGGATATTGCCGGGCCTTCCCGAACAGCTCCAAGTTCGGCTTCAGTTATGGCCTCGCCCAAGTGCGAGGCCAAGCCGGGAGTGATCGTATCAAGCAAGAGCTGCTGGCAGCCAAACCCAGCATGATCTGCCGGTTCGGGAGCACGGAATTGAATTCGCTCATCGGCTACCTCGGGCACAAGGCGGATCACAAACCCTCGCTGTACAACCACTTCCGCTTCATCACGGGCGGCATCCCCAGCTACGGTTACGATCCGGAGTACATCCAGAACATGTACCAGCTCAGCGGCTTCTTCCCCCCGGACCTTGACCTGTCAGTGAAGTTCGGTGAGCGCATGCTGGAGGACATGAAACAGGTGGACATCCTTGGCTCATGGCGCCGGGAGGAACTGTGGTTCTCCAAGGAACTCGCCCATGCGTTCAAGGTGGAACTGCCTGATCTGGAGCCCTTCCTCGCCGCGAACCCTTGGAGCGAAGTGCTGGAAGGGAAAACGGTGCTCGTCGTACATCCGTTCGAGCGCACGATCCTGAGCCAGTTCGAGCATCGAGAGAAGATCTTCAAGGACCCCCGAGTGTTGCCTCCCTTCGAGTTGAAGACCATACGTGCGGTACAGACCGTGGCCGGCAACCCCACGTCCTTCAAGAACTGGTTCGAGGCGTTGAAGTACATGGAGGACCGCATGAGCGAGATGACCTGGGATGTGGCCATCATCGGGTGCGGTGCGTACGGCTTCCCGCTCGCCGCGCACGCCAAGCGCATGGGCCGCAAAGCCGTGCATATCGGCGGTGCCACGCAATTGCTTTTCGGCATCATGGGCGCGCGATGGGAGAACCATCCGTTGCGCAACGAATACTGGGTGCGCCCGAGCGACAACGAACGGCCTGAGCACGCCAGCGTGGTGGAAGGCGCTTGCTATTGGTAGATCGTTGGCAAGACGTGCTTCGCTTGCGTTGATCCGCTACACGCACAGATAGTTTCGCTTCCGTGGCAACCGCTCCATTGCGCGTACTCGTCGTCGGCCAAACGCCGCCGCCGTTCGGTGGGCAAGCGGTGATGATCGAGGCACTGCTGAACGGCACGTACACCAAGGTCCGGCTCTTCCATGTGCGCTTGGCCTTCTCCGAGGACATGGAGAGCGTCGGCAAATTCGCCGTACGCAAGCTCTGGATCCTGTTCACCACCATCGTGCGCATCTGGTACGCCCGCTTCCGTTACGGAACTCCGATACTGTACTACCCGCCCAGCGGACCGAACAAAGTACCCGTTCTGCGGGATATCATCCTGCTGAACGCCGTGCGCTGGGTCTTCCGCGAGACCGTCTTCCATTTCCATGCCGGCGGTGTTTCCGCCTTCGCACCGCAACTGCCGGCCATTTTCAGGCCGCTGTTCAATATGGCGTACCGCAAGCCAGCGCTGGCCATCCGTACCGCACCGCAGAACCCGGAAGACGGGATCGCCCTCGGTGCCCGCAAGAGCATTGTAGTGCCGAACGGCCTGCCCGATATGCGCGGAAGCGTGCCGGAAATAACCGCCGCCCCCGGAACTCCGCTCACGATCCTTTTCTGCGGCGTGCTCATCCCCAGCAAAGGCGTGGGTGTCCTGTTGAACGCATTCCAACGCATCGTTTCCCAAGGCGCGAACGTGCGGCTCGAACTCATGGGCAAGTGGGGAGACCCGACCTTCCAACACGACATCGGAACTTTCGTGGAAGACCATGGGCTCGGGGACCGCGTGCGCTTTCTCGGCGTGAAACGCGACCAGGAGAAGTGGGCGCATTTCGCCGGGTGTGACATCTTCTGCTTCCCCAGCTACTTCGAGGCGGAAAGTTTCGGGCTCGTGCTCGCTGAGGCCATGCAATTCGCCAAACCCGTGGTCACCACCGATTGGAGGGGCATACCCTCCGTAGCCGAGGACGGGGTGAACGGCTTCACCGTCCCGATCAAGGATCCGGGAGCCGTTGCGGACAAGCTGATGCGCCTGGTCAACGATCCGGGGCTGAGACAACGCATGGGCCTCGAGGGACGCCGCATCTTTGAGGAGCGATTCACGTTGGAACGCTTCCGCCGCAACATGGAGAACGCATTGGCGAGCGTGCACGAAAAGTGATGGAGAACATGCGACTGCTCGTTACCGGAGGATCCGGATTCATCGGAACCAACCTGATGGCGCACTTCATCGCCAAAGGCGTGGAGCTGGTCAACTTGGACTGGAACCCGCCGCTGAACCCTGAACACAAGCGGTGGTGGAAGGAGTGCGACATCATGGACGAGAAGCGCATGGGCGAGCGCTTCCACGCGTTCAAGCCCACGCATGTCGTCCACCTCGCCGCGCGCGCGGATACTGATGACGCTGATATCCTCGCATACCAGCAGAACGACATCGGAACGGAACGCGTGCTGCGCGTGGTGAAAAGCACGCCATCGATCGAACGGCTCATCATCACCAGCACCCAGTTCGTCTGCGAAGCGGGATATCAGCCCGAGCACGACCTCGACTTCAAACCCTTCACCATCTACGGCGAGACCAAGCGACGTAATGAGATCGCTACGCGCGGGGCCGGCCTCGCTTGCGCATGGACGATCATCCGGCCTACCACGATCTGGGGACCGTTCAGCCTGCGTTACCGCGACATCATGTTCAAGGTGATGAAGAAGGGGCTGTACTTCCATCCGAGCGACAAGAAGGTGATCCGCTCCTACGGCTACGTGGGCAACGTGGTGTGGCAGATCGAGCGCATGCTCACACTCCCCAAGGAACACGTGAACGGCAAGGTCTTCTATGTGGGTGACCAGCCTATCGATCTGCGCATCTGGGTAGAGGCCATCTCGCGCCGCCTGACGGGAAAGCCGGTCCGCTACATCCCCGCTTGGCTGGTTCGGAGCATCGCGTTCGCCGGGGATATCCTCGCTGCGGTGCGCATCCCCTTTCCGATCACCACCGGCCGGTACCGCAGCATGACGAGCGATTACATCACACCGATGGACCGCACGATCGCCGCGCTCGGCGAAGCGCCCTTCTCGTTGGAAAAGGCCGTGGATGAGACCATCACCTGGTACGAGAACGGCAGCGACCGCATCATCGCCCACACCCTGAAAGACGTGCGCCTGAAACCAGCCGTGCCAGCTTGATGGAGGCCCTTCCCAAAAAGCGCACGCTCGGCGTTGACCTTTCCACAGGCACGTTCGCCGAGCACGTCGAACGCTTCGCGGAGTTCGGTGCCGATCGGCGTTCCTCCTATGTCTGTTGCGTGAACGCGCACATGTGCGTGGAAGCGCACAACGATCCCGCTTTCGCCGCTGTGGTGAACAATGCCGACTTCGCCACGGCGGACGGCATGCCGATGCTGAACAAACTGAACAGCACCCACGGCTTGAAACAGGAGCGTGTTGCCGGCAA
>JBGAJW010000031.1:0-57653 GCA_044224725.1 Flavobacteriales bacterium | reverse complement strand
CGGATCCATTTGGTAGGCAGCGACGCCAATGCATTGGCGACCGAGACGGTCGAACGATTGCAGCGGATGCCCCGCGCGCTGCGTGTGCTCATCACCCGGGAACACGAGCCGGATGGTTTGCTGGCCCGCGCATTGGGCGCGCATGGGATCCCGCTCAGCGGGCAGCAACTGCTCGTAGCGGAGGCGCTGTCGTTCACATTGCCTGCTGAGTTCGATCGGCTCTTCTTCACCTCGCGCAATGCCGTGCGCTATTTCGTGCGGGGCGGTGGCGACCTGAACGCTGCGCGTTGCGATGCCATCGGTAGCGGTACGGCCGAAGAGCTGCGCAAGCATGGAGCGGATGTCGCTTACATCGGGGATGGTCCGGATACCCCGACCATCGCTGCGGAGTACGCCGCACGCTTCTCCACCCAGCGCGTGCTTTTCCCGGGCGCGGAGGTCGGCTTGCGTACCGTGCAGAAGGCGATGCCGGAAGCCAGTGTCATCGACTTGTCGGTGTATCGCATGCGTCCTGTGGGTTCCGCGCGAACGCCCGAGGCGGATATCGTGATCGTGACCAGTCCGGAGCACGCGAGCGCATTGCACGGGGTGAAGCCACTCCACACCTTCGCGCACCGTATCGCCATGGGCACCAGCACCGCGCACCGTATCCGCGAACTCAGCGGCGCCGATGCCATCATCCCTTGGGCCAGCAATGAAACGCCTGCGCAAGAACGCCATCATCCGTGATGCCATCGCGGAAACGCGCGTACACGCCGACCAGTTCATCTATCCCTACTTCGTGAAACCGGGTATGGGCGGGAAGGATCCCATCGCCGCCATGCCCGGCATCTCCCACTTCACGGTGGATGAACTGCTCAAGGATGTGGAGGTGGGCTTGAAACTCGGCATCAACAAGGTGTTGCTCTTCGGCGTGCAAGAGCCCAAGAGCGAAGACGGTGATGCCGCGTGGAGCGAACGAAGTGTCGTACCCAGCGCCATCCGGGAATTGAAGAAGGCCTTCGGTGAAGACCTGTATGTGATCACGGACGTCTGTTTGTGCGCGTACACCACGCACGGGCATTGCGGCATCGTTCACGACCATCATGTGGTGAATGATGCGAGCGTGGAACGGTTGGTGAAGATGGCCCTTGCCCACGCCCACGCCGGTGCGGACATGGTAGCGCCGAGCGACATGATGGACGGCCGCATCGGTGCGATGCGCAAAGGGCTCGATGACGAGGGCTTCACGAACACCGCGTTGATGAGCTACGCCGTCAAGTTCGCTTCGGCCTACTACGGTCCCTTCCGTGAAGCGGCGGGATCGGCCCCGGGCTTCGGTGACCGTCGCTCTTACCAGATGGACGCGCGCAATGGCCGCGAAGCCATGCGCGAAGCCCTGCTCGATGAACAGGAAGGCGCGGACATCCTGATGGTGAAGCCCGCGCTCGCGTACCTCGACATCATCTCACAACTACGCCAGCGGACCGACCTGCCGCTCGCCTGTTACAACGTGAGCGCCGAGTACAGCATGGTGAAGACAGCTGCTGCAGCGGGACTGGTCGATGAGCGCTTGATGACCATGGAGAACCTGAACGCCTTCGTGCGGGCAGGTGCCGATCTCATCATCACCTACCATGCGCGGGAGGTGTTGGAGAAGGGTTGGCTCTAGGCCTCCGCGCCGCCCACCACCACGACGAATTCCCCTTTCGGCTCTTTGGCGCCGAAGTGCGCGACGAGTTCCGTGAGCTTCCCTTGAGCGTTCTCCTCGTACACCTTGGTGAGTTCACGGGATACGCTCGCTGGGCGATCCCCGCCGAAGGCTTCCACCAGATCCTTGAGCGTGCGCACGATGCGGTGCGGGCTCTCGTAGAAGATCATCGTGCGCGTCTCGGTCTTCAGCTCATTCAGGCGGGTCTGTCGCCCCTTCTTCACCGGCAGAAACCCCTCGAAGGTGAACCGGTCGCAGGGCAGGCCACTGTTCACCAAGGCGGGTACGAAGGCCGTCGGGCCCGGCAATGTCTCCACGGCGATACCGGCTTTCACACAGGCCCTCACGAGCAGGAATCCGGGGTCGCTGATCGCTGGCGTACCCGCATCGCTCACGAGCGCGAACACGCCGCCCTGCTGAAGGCGTGAAACAACGTTCTCCAGCACATGATGCTCGTTATGCGCGTGGAAGGGAATGAAAGGCTTGCTGATGCCGAGGTGCTGCAACAAGCGTCCGCTCACGCGCGTGTCCTCCGCGATCACCGCATCCACTTCGCCGAGCACGCGTATAGCCCGCAATGTGATGTCTTCCAGATTGCCGATGGGCGTCGGCACGAGGATGAGCTTGCCGGAAGCCATCAGATGGTCTTCAGCGCCGCGGCCAGCAAGCGGTACAGGTCGTCGAACTCCGTCAGTGGCAGTGTTTCAGGCCTGTCGAACACATCGTGGTATGCACTGATACCGCCCATGGTGTAGATGAAGACCGCCGGAACGCCCTTCTCCACGAAGGGGCAGTGATCGCTGTTGCACGCCGGGCTGCGCGGCTTCACGTTCACGAGGAGGTTGTCCTTCTTGTTGATCTCCGTGAGCTTGTCGAAGAACTTCTGTTGCGCGGTGCTGTTCACCACGGTGATGCCCTCTTCGCCCGTCCCGTTCAGGTCCAGGTTCACCATCATGCTGATGTGTGAAAAGTCGATCGGCCGGTCGGTAACACACCAGCGACTACCCTGCAATCCGGCCTCTTCCCCAGCGAAGGCGATGAAGAGCACGTTCTTCTTCAGCGGATGTTGCTTGATCTCTTCGGCCAGGCACAGCAGCATGCTCATGCCGCTGGCGTTGTCGTTCGCGCCGGGAAAGAGCACGTCCGGGCCCATGTGCCCCAAGTGATCGTAGTGCGCGGAAACGATGATCCAGTCCTTGCTCCCGCCCTTCGCCTCCACCACGCCGAAGACGTTGCGCGCCGGATGACGGGGGATGAAGGTGTTGCGCACACGGAGCTCGATGGTGCGGGAACTGTCCGTCAGGAACTCCGGCTTCACTTCCACGATGGCGTTGCGCTTGTGCTCTTCAGCGACACTCCAGGTCAATTTGCCGTGCGCCTTCCGGATGATCGGGGCGTAGCGCGCGACCTCTTCTTCAAAGGCGTAGTAGAGCCCGAGCGTGTCGCGGTTGGTCGTTGGCGGAAAGTCCAAGTACGCCGCATTGCCGGTGACCACGCCCATCGTGAGCGCTTTGCGTTCCGGTGAAAGAAGATCATCAACGACGAGGTGTACGATGTTGAACTCGCCGACGGAAAGACCACTCGCGGGATCCACGAGGAAGTCAACACCGGGAACGAGCGGTTTGCCATCGATGCTCACGCGCACGCTGTCCGGGAAGGTGTTCACCGCGAAGGTGAACGGCTCGAAGCGCTGGTCCTTCAACTTTTCTAGCCCGATACGGTCGAACTGCTGCGCCACCCAGTCCGAAGCGAGCTTGTCGCCCTCCTTCACGTAACCGCGGCCGTGCATGTCCGGTCCGGCGAGCGTGTTCACATAGCCGCGTGCCTTCTCTTTCACCGAAGCCAACGGCTGCGCGATGGAGCAGGAGAGCAAGAACAAGCCAGCGAAGAGGGGAGACACGGTGCGGAGCATGCCGGTGCGTTCCATCTTTCGTGCCGCTGGGTTATTTGAATCGCCGGTCCACCAGTTCCTTGAACGCTTGGAGCGCATCCTCAGCAGGTGGGCGTGTCGCTTTGGCGATGATCTCCGTCGCGATGAACGCGCGGGCGTCCTCCACGGAGCGCAACGCATTGATGGCATCCACCGCTTTCTCGTAACGCTCGCGCTGCCCACCGAACAGCTCGGCCACGAACCAGAATTTCTGACTCAGGGCAATGGCCTTGTGCAGGTCGGCCACAGGAGCGCTTTCCAATTTGTCCGCGAGCGATGGCCCCTTTACCGGTTTCTCCACTGGTTTGGGCGGCTTCACCTTTGGTGGCGTGGCACCATCCGAGGTCGGCGGTTTGATGGGCTCGTCTTCGCGAACCGCTTTCACGGGGGCTGGTGGTGATGGTGCGGGTGGAGGAACGGGAGCCTTCGGGGCCGGTGGCGTTTCCGTTTCCGCGATGGCGTCGATCAACGAGGTCTGTCGGATGGCGACTTCCGTCGGCCGTGTGTCCAATCGCAGGCTGGGAAGCTCCGGTGGGGCGATCACCGGCGGCGGCTCCTTCGCCACGGGCGGGGCGCTATCGGCCACGCGCTTGGCTTCACGCGCCTTGTGCCGCAAGACGATCAGCCGTTCATAGAGGGCCTGCGCATCGGCGCTCGCGCGGTCCAGTCCGTCGAGGTCCAGTTTGCCGGCGTCGAGGTCGCGTAACGCATTCCGCACGCTGTCCCACAGCAAGTGCATGCGCTCGGTCGGGTTGGCTTCGCTCATCTTCCGGCCGAAACTACGCGATGGCCCTGCTGCTACGCGTCCTCGGACAAGCGCCTATCGACAATGCCCGGTGAACGGCGGAGACCAGCCCCGGCGGCGCCTATTTTCGCGCCTTACCGCGCCCTTCGCCCAGCCAGCCAGCCTGATGTTCCTCGAACGCACCGCCAGCCGCACGCATCGCAAGGGCTGGGTGGAAGTGATCTGCGGCAGCATGTTCAGCGGGAAGACCGAGGAACTCATCCGCCGCCTGCGCCGCGCCGAGTTCGCCAAGCAGAAGGTCGAGATCTTCAAGCCAGGCATCGACACGCGCTACGACGAGACAAATGTGGTGAGCCATGTGGGCACCACCATACGCAGCACGCCCGTGCCCAGCAGCAGCAACCTGCTCCTGCTCGCCGGGGATATCGAAGTGGTGGGCATCGATGAGGCGCAATTCTTCGATGATGGCCTGCCCGCCGTGTGCGTGCAGTTGGCGGGGCAAGGCGTACGCGTCATCATCGCCGGGCTCGACATGGATTTCCAAGGCCGTCCGTTCGGTCCCATGCCGCAACTGATGGCGATGGCCGAGTTCGTTACCAAGGTCCATGCGATCTGCATGCGCTGTGGCGACCTGGCGACCTTCAGCCACCGCACAACGGCGAACACGGAACTGGTCGTACTGGGCGAAACGGACAGCTATGAGCCCTTGTGCCGGGGCTGTTTTGACGACGCGGTTGCCGCGCAGCAAGCCGCCAAAGGATGAGCGGCTTCCACTACTCCATGGCCACCATAGCCGAGGCGGTGGGCGGAAAGCTCGTGATGGGCGCCGGAGTGGAGACCGACATCGACCGCGCGATCATCGATTCGCGGCATGCGGATACGTCGTCAGGAGCTCTCTTCATCGCATTGACCGGACCGCGGCATGATGGCCACGACCACATCGCCGAATTGCGTCGCCAAGGTGTACGCGACTTCTTGGTGCGGGAGAAGCGCAGTGCGGATGTCGAGGGCGTGAATGCCATTCTTGTGGAGGACACGCTCGTTGCGCTCCAACGCTTAGCCGCGTGGCACCGCTCCCAGTTCAAGATCCCGGTCATCGGCATCACGGGCAGCAATGGCAAGACGATCGTGAAGGAGTGGCTCTGGCAGATGCTCCACCATGAGGAGAACATCGTGCGCAGTCCAGGCAGTTGGAACAGTCAGGTGGGCGTGCCATTGAGCGTACTGAGGATGGGATCAGAACATACGCTCGGCATTTTCGAAGCGGGCATCAGCAAACCCGGTGAGATGGAAAAGCTGGAGCCCATCATCCGGCCGACGATCGGTGTGCTCACCAACATCGGTGATGCGCATGACGAAGGTTTCGGCGGGGATCGCGTGCTGAAGGAGCGGGAGAAGCGCCGGTTGTTCACGCATGCCGATGTGGTGCTGGAGGCCCGCGCATTCATGGAGGTGTATGGAACGCATGTACGCGGCGGTGCGTGCGACATTGATGTGGAGCATGCTGGCGTGCGGGCCACTTACCTGATCCCGTTCGATGACAAGGCCAGCATCGAGAACGCCATCACCTGCATCGCCGTCTGCACGCATCTGGGCCGCACCCCGGATTGGATCCGCGAACGGCTCTCGCAATTGGTACCGGTGGACATGCGCATGCGCACATTGCAGGGCGCGCACGGCATCACACTGATCGATGATAGCTACAGTCTGGACAGGACGTCCCTCCGTTCGGCGCTCGACCACTTGCGGCGCGTGGCGCATGGACGATCATTGGCGCTCGTGTTGAGCGATGTGCCGGAGAGTGCGCGCGACGTCTCCGTTTACGTCGAGCTGGCGCAGGCGCTGGGGCAGGCAGGTGTGCGGCAGCTGATCGGTATCGGCCCGGCGATGAGCGCGCACCGTCATTTGTTCGATCCGAATGCGCGATCCTACCCCGACGTGGAGACGATGCTCGCCTCCGAGGAGCCGAAGGATCTCAACGGATCGGTCGTCCTGGTGAAGGGAGCGCGCCACTTCGGCCTCGAGCGTGTCGTGGAGCGCTGGCAGCAACAGGTTCACGGAACGCAGCTCGAGATCGACCTCGAAGCCATCCGCCACAACCTCAATCATTACCGCGCTCAGCTCGCACCCGGGGTGCGCACCATGGCCATGGTGAAGGCCTTCGGCTATGGTTCCGGTGCCTTGGAGCTGGCAAGGCTGTTCGAGCATGAGCGTGTCCACTATCTGGGCGTGGCGTACGCGGATGAGGGTATCGAGCTCCGGTCGCACGGCATCAGCATGCCCATCATGGTGATGAACCCCGAGCCGGTGGCCATGGAAACGCTGCACCGCTTCCGTTTGGAGGCCGAGGTGTACGACCAGCGCTCACTGCAAGAGGCCATCACGTCCGCTGCACGGATGCCCGATGCGCCGCCGGTCCACATCAAGCTCGACACGGGCATGCACCGCCTCGGCTTATCCTTTCGCACATGGTGGCGAGCGAGGATGCCGCCCAGGACGAATTCACGCGCGAACAGATCGCATCGTTCACGCGCATGGCGACGGCTATCGGTGAAGTACTCGGCTACAAGCCGCTCTGGCACATGGCCAATTCAGCAGGCATCGCGCGCTGGCCGCAGGCGCATTTCGACATGGTGCGCGTGGGCATCGGGCTCCACGGCATCGGCGCGAGCGCCGCTGAAACGAAGCAGCTGATGCATACCGTGTCGCTGCGCACGCCCATCGCGCAGTTGAAACAACTGAACAACGGCGACACCGTGGGCTACAATCGCCGTGGGGTGGTGACAGGTCCCCGCACCATTGCCACCCTGCCGATCGGTTATGCGGACGGATTTTCCCGTAGGCTCGGCAATGGGGCTGGTTGTGTATGGGTGAACAACCAGCGAGCACCCCTCATCGGCAACGTGTGCATGGACATGTGCATGGTGGACGTTACAGGTATCGCATGCGCGGTCGGGGACTTGGCCGTGGTGTTCGACGCCCAGCACCCGGTGACAGAAGTCGCGGAGGCCATGGGCACCATTCCGTACGAAGTGCTCACCGGGATCAGCCAGCGGGTGAAGCGCGTGTACGTGCAAGGCTGAGAGTTTTACTACGGCTGCCTTTTGCCCACCGAATGGCCTTCCGCTCGTACAAGCCCGTCAATATTCTCTTGCTCTACGCCATGCCGATGGTGGCGCAATTCTGTTTGGTAGAGGCACTCAACCTGATCGGAAGCGGACCCTCCAACGGTGTGCTGACCGTTGCCTACTACATCACACTGGTGTACGGTCTTGTTCATGCGGCCATTGTGACCATCATCGTTCTGGTGATATCCAGCCAACGGGTCTTCAACTGGATCGTCGCTATCAGCTTCGTTCTTTGGCTGGTGATCGAATGGGTGTTGCTGCATTGGTAGGCTGGCCCTCCGATCTTTATCAGCAGCCCTCCAATCCCGCCCGTTCTTGGGCCACGGACCGGTCAGAAACCCCGTCTTTCCCACGGGGCGTCCCGCTACATTCGCACTTCGTCCGCCGAAGTTCCGACAGTTCGGGACGAAGGAGGATCCTTCCAGAAACCTACGCCTACGCCTGGCATTCGCAGTGCTAAGGCAAGTAAAACGCGCTACGGCGCACGAAGCATGACCCTTTCTATTCTTTCCCGAGCGCTGGTGCTGTCCAGTGCGCTTGTTACCGGAGCGTTCGCCTTCGCCCAAGAGGCCGAATTCGTCCCCGGTGATATCCTGCTCATGCTCGAGCCCGGTGTTTCGGCCGAAGCCGTCGTGCATGACCTGGCCTATGTCGATGGCCAACCCACCGGCCTGCGCGTGGCGAAGGAGGTGAGCGCTCCGATGCGCGCCTGGCTGTTCCGCTTCGACAATACGGCCCTTTCGCAAGCCGTCGTGAAGCGGCATGTGGAGATGCACGCCGGTGTCCGTTTCGCTCAGAACAACCACATCATACGCGACCGAGCCATCCCGAATGACGACGAGTTCGCCGATCAATGGCAACACAACAACATCGACAGCCAGGCCGCTTGGGACATCACCACCGGTGGTGTAACGGCCACGGGGGATACGATCGTCGTGTGCATCGTTGAGAACGCCGATCTGCCGCATCCGGACCTCATCGACAACGCGTGGTTCAACCACCTGGAAATTCCCGGCAACGGCACGGACGATGATGGGAACGGCTATGTGGATGACTTCCAAGGATGGAACCCGGCGGGTACCAACGATGCCGTTTATGGCGGCGCGCACGGTACTGAAGTGGCCGGCATGATCGGGGCGCAAGGCAACAACGGCAGCCAAGTGGCCGGTGCCAACTGGGACGTGAAGATGATGGTGGTGACGCGCGCTGGTATCGCCGAGGATGCCGTCGTGGAGAGCTATACCTACCCCCTCATCATGCGCCGTCTCTACAATACGACCGATGGTGAGCAGGGAGCCTTCGTGGTGGCCACCAACGCCAGCTGGGGCATCGACAATGCGGACCATACGCAGTACCCGATCTGGTGCGCCCTGTACGATACGCTCGGCACCGCGGGCATCCTCAACTGCGGCGCAACGGCCAACAACAACGTGGACATTGACCAGGTGGACGACATGCCCACGGGTTGCGAGAGCGATTTCATGGTGAGCGTGACGGCCACCAATGCGCAGGATATCCGCACCTTCAGCGGATACGGCGCCACCACCATCGATGTGGGTGCTCCCGGCGACCAGGTATTCACCACGCAGATCGGTGGCGGTACGGGGGCCGCGAGCGGAACATCGTTCGCCAGCCCGCTCACCGCGGGTATCATCGGGCTGCTTTATAGCGCACCGTGCTCAAGCATGATGGACCTGGTGAACGCGGACCCGCGTGAAGGCGCATTGTACGTGCGGCAGGCCTTGTTCAACGGTGTGGAACAAGTGGGCAACCTGCCGGGCAACTGCGTTACCGGCGGTCGCGTGAACAGCAACAACAGTTTGGAGTGGATCATGTCGAACTGCGGTTCATGCCCCGCGCCGTACAACTTGAACGCCACGAACGACGGCTTGGGCACCGCGACCTTCTATTGGAGCAGCACCGCCTCCACCACCTTCAACGTGCGCTACCGTCCGGAGGGAAGTGTGGATTGGATCACGGTGCCCGATGTCGGTACCACCTCGGTCTCCGTCGGCGACGTGCAGTTGTGTACCCCGTATGAATTCCAGGTGGAAGGCCTCTGCGATGGTGAGACCAGCGGCTTCGGTTCGTCCTATGTCTTCACCAGTGAAGGATGCTGCTCGGCACCGGGCGGTATCGTGGCCGAGGTCGTGGACAGCAGCACGGTGAACGTCGGATGGACGGACGTACTCGTGGCCATCAGCTACGACCTGCGCTACAGCATCGAAGGCGCGAACGACTGGACCGAAGTGACGGGGATCATGTCTCCGACGCAGACACTCACCGGCCTGGTCGGCTGCAACACCTACGAGATCCAGATGCGCACAACGTGTGATGGCACGACCACCACGGATTGGGGCACATCCACTGTCGTGGTCGTTCCGGGGTGCGGCGTTTGCACGGATATTGCCTTCTGTCCGAGCGCGGGCGATAATGCCGCCGAGGAATGGATCGATCGCGTCCGGATCAATACCATCGATAACGCCAGCGGCCCGAACGAAGGCTATGCGGCCTTCCCGGAGCAGGGAACCACACTGGAAGTCGGTACACCCTACACCATCTTCCTTACCCCGGGTTTCAACGGTGGGCCCTTCGATGAGAATTTCTCCGTGTGGATCGACCTTGACCTGGATGGTCAGTTCGAGGCGCCGGGTGAGCGCGTGTTCCTCGGAACGGAATCGCAGACCGAAGTCACGGGGGACCTCATCGTACCTGTCGGGTCGCCACTGGGCGGCTCACGCATGCGCGTGATCATGAAGTTCAACCAGCCTGTGGCCGATGGCTGCGAGGATGGCTTCGGATACGGTGAAACGGAGGACTATTGCGTCACCATCGTCGGTGCTTCCGGCCTGGCGGAGAACGGATTGAACGGTGCGCGCTTCTTCCCGAACCCCGCCAGCAATGTCATCACCTTCGATGTTCCCATGGTACAGGGGAAACCCGCCTTTATCGAGGTAATGGACAATACCGGAAAGGCGGTCCTGCGCCAGAAAGTGGACCAGCAACGCGCCCAACTGAACATCGCCGCGCTCGCCAACGGCCTGTATTTCTTCCGTGTGTCGAACGACAACGGCGAGGTCGCCCGTGGCAAGTTCGAGGTGTCGCACGACTAGTCCGGCATCTAGGCACGGCGTTCAAGGCCCCGCCACCGCGCAACGGTGGCGGGGCCTCCGCTTCTACCTTGCCGCCGCCACCCATGGAACTGAGTGTCGTCATCATCACCAAGAACGAGGAGCGCAATATCGGCCGCTGCCTCGCTTCGGTGAAGGGCATCGCGGATGACGTGGTTGTGCTCGACTCCTTCAGTACGGACCGCACGGAAGCCATCGCGAAGGAGCACGGCGCGCGTTTTCTCCAACACGCTTTCGACGGGCATATCGAACAGAAGAACAGGGCGATCACGCATGCGAAGAATCCTTGGGTGCTCTCCCTCGACGCCGATGAGGCGTTGGATGAACGTCTCGCACGTTCCATCAACGAGGTGATGGCGGCGCCAACAGCGGACGGATATACGATGAACCGATTGACCAACTACTGTGGCGGCTGGATACGCCATGGTGGTTGGTATCCGGATACCAAACTGCGCTTGTGGGACAGCCGCAAAGGCCGTTGGACCGGAGTCAATCCACATGACAGGTACGAGCTGTATGCCGGCGCGCGCATCGCCCATCTTCCCGGTGACATCCTCCACTACAGCTACAACAGCATCGACGACCACTACCGGCAGGTGGAGTACTTCACGACGATTGCGGCGAAGGCCTACTTGGACCTGGGCAAGGGTGCGCCCTTGCTGAAGCGCCTCTTCAGTCCGGTGGCGAAGTTCATAGGGGACTACCTGCTGCGCCTCGGATTCCTCGATGGCGGTCGTGGCTTCACCATCGCACGCATCAGCGCGTATGCCACATGGTTGAAATACCGGAAACTCCGCGCGCTGCGAGCGCAACGACCATGAATGTTCCCGGCACGGTGATCCTCTCGCGTCCGGACGCCTTGGGCGACGCGGTGGTGACGATGACCACGGCGGGCTGGTTGAAGAAGCACGCACCGTCCACGCGTTTGGTGGTGATCGCCAAGGAGTACACGCGTGCGGTGTGGGAACGGTGCGCGCATGTGGACCGCATCATCACCTTGGAGGATCTTGTACGGGCCGGGGAGAGCACGGCCCATCTCGAATTGAGAATGGTCCGGGCGGATGCCATCGTGCATGTCTTCCCGCACCGATCCGTGGCGCGGTGGGCGAAAGCGGCGGGCATTCCCCGCAGGATCGGGACCAGTCACCGTTGGTGGAATTGGTTCACCTGCAACGAGCGCGTGGACTTCAGCCGCAAGCGCAGTGACCTGCACGAGGCGCAACTGAACATCAAACTGCTCGAGCCGTTCGGTCTGCCAATGCCAGCAGGTATGAATGAGCTCGTCCCGCACATCGGCTACACCGCCCCGGAGCCATCAGCGGGTACGCGCGCCTTGCTGCGGTCGGGCGTGAAGAACGTAGTGCTCCATCCATTGCTCGGCAGCGGCGTGGGTTGGGGACCGGAGAACTTCGCAGCCTTGATCCGCGCGCTCGATCCGTCGCGCTACCACTGCCTGATCACAGGTACGGCCGAGGAAGCGGAGCGCTATCGGGAGCACCTGCCACTTGACGCGCCGCACCTGACGGATACCGGTGGGAAGCTGGACCTCGTGCGATTGATGGAGCTGATCGGCGCTTGCGATGGCTTCGTTTCGGCGAGCACCGGCCCCTTGCATCTGGCGGCGGCCAGCGGTGTGCGAAGCATCGGGCTGTTCAGCATGCGTCGTCCCATCCTGCCTGCGCGTTGGGCACCCATCGGCCGTGATGCCCATGCGCTGGTGTACGACCCGTTATGTGCGAAGTGCGCGAGCGGATCGGAATGCGACTGCATCCGGCGGATCAGCCCACAACGGGTGATCGATCTTCTGGAGCGCTGACCGGCCAGGCGAAGACCAGCAGCGTGTAGAAGAACGCGAAGAACGTCGCGCCCATCTGCGTCTCGATGGTGTCTTCACTCACGCACGAGACCGCGAAGATGATGGCCCAA
Source organism: Flavobacteriales bacterium (assembly GCA_044224725.1). Taxonomy (GTDB): domain Bacteria; phylum Bacteroidota; class Bacteroidia; order Flavobacteriales_F; family PHOS-HE28; genus PHOS-HE28. The sequence continues at coordinate 45,103 of JBGAJW010000031.1, read as the reverse complement.
CAGACGAACAGCGGTCGTTGGAACGCCCCTGTACGCCACGCGGGCCACACCCAGCTGAACAGGCCCCACAACAGGCCGAGGACACCGAAGCTGATCCACAACGTAAGGTATTCGTTGTGCGCCCGCCTGCGCCAGTTTCCTCCCAAAGGACTGTGCCGCCGGTCGTATTCCGCCGCGAAGGCCGGACGCGTATCCCCTGTACCCACCCCGAAAAGGGCGTTCGCCTTCGCGATGGACCAGCCCGTGCGCAGGAACTCGTAGCGCATCGCCACGGAATGTCCGCTGGCATCCCCCTTCGCGCGGTAGTGGTCCCATTCGTAAAGTACCTGGTCGATGCGTGCGCGTATAGGATCGCGGCGGCCGGCGACCACACTGGGAACACCGCTCTCGATGCGCCGTACATCCTCGTCCGTCAGTGACAAGGCACCGATCGAGTCCTTGCGCAGGCCCATGCTCGCCATGTAGCGGATGAGCGTGTGACGGAGGGGCTGACCTTTGGCGTCCACATGCAGGTAAGGCCTTGTGCTGCGTCTTCGCCATGCGCGTTGCAGCTCGCCATCGGCCACGTTGATCCACACGTAATGGCCATTCTCGCGCAAGGGTTGCTCGCGGTCATGGTAGTAGGCTTCCCCGCCTGCGCTCCGCTCATCCAGCCGGGCCAGGTCGGTACCGTCTTCACGGAAGAACTCGCGCACGCACCAGTTGATGTACACACCGGCGGCCAGAGGTGCCAACACGAGGATGGAGCGTACAGCCCAACGTATGACCGGTTTCCTGGAGGAGGTCCAGCGCCAGAGTCCGTACGCACCCATGAGCGCCAGGATGGCGAGACCCGCAAGGCTGCCGAGCCGATCGAGGAAGAACACGCACCAACCCACGGCCAACCCGTGCGCGAAGAGCGACCACGGCATTCGTCCGCGCATCAGCACGAATACGGCTATGCTGAAGCACAACAGCAGCCCGAGCCGGATGTGGCTGATGAAGACGGAGAGTTCGCGGTAGCCGCCTTGGCCGATCACATCGTACTTCATCGCAAGGCACACCAGTGTGCTGGCAACCGTGCTCCATGCACCGAGCAGGAGAATGATGCGCAGTTCGTGCGCATTGAGGGGTGGTGTGGAGACGAGGATGGGCGTGAAGGCCAACACAGGCAACAGTATCCGGCACAGGTCGAGACCCCAGGCCATGTCCTCCGTCCAGAGCAGGCCGACCGCGTGCAGCCCGAAGAAGGAGAGGAAGACGAGCCCTGCCGGATGCGTGAACGCCCGTTTGAAACGCCCCGCGAGGTCTTTCCGGACGATGCCCTCCACGAGCCAATTGCCGATGAGCAGGAACTGCGCGTTGCTCAGCAGATACTCGCTCCACGGCAGCATGATGGCCGCCAGTGCCAGTGCGCTCACGTGCACCTGCCTGAAGCGATCGCTTGGTCCGAACATCGATCGCCGGCCAGTCGGCAGGATCAGTTGCGCGGCTTGATGGTACCGGTCAGTATGCCATCGTATTCAGCGCCGTTCAGCACTTCGATGGCTCGTTTCACCAGCGGGTCCGAAGCGAGCATCGCCTTCGCCTGGCCTGTGGTGTAGTAGTAGCGCCCCACGATCTCGCTCAGCAGTACGCGCTGGATCTCCGGGCGGAAGCGTTGCAGCTCTTCGGTACGGTCCGGATTGAGCTCGCCACGCAACGCATCGATCGCCGCTTTGGCATGATCGTAATAGCGCTCGCGCTTGGCGGCTTCCTCGAGGTCCTTCAGTGCATCGTTGCTCTCCGTGCGGTATTCGACCTTGCGACCCTTCACGAACGTGGTGAAGTCGTTCCAGATCTGATCGGTGATGGTGAACTTGTCCGCAGCGGGGATGCTGTCGTGCGTCCAGTAGTAATTGTTCGCGAAGTCGAAGAAGACGTCCGAAGTGTAGAGGCCGCCTACCACTTTCGGCATTTCCGGCTCCTCCACCAGCACGTCCGGTGTGATACCGCGACCGTCGATCACCGGGCGTCCGCTGCGGGTCTTGAAATCGCGCAACAGCGAATCCGCCTTCACGATGGCGTGGCCCGTGCTGTCGTGCTGCGCGTAGTCCAGCTTCTGGATGCAGCGCCCGCTCGGGATGTAGTACTTGGCCACGGTCACTTTCAGTTTGCTGTTGTAGAACAGGTCGCGCGTCTGTTGCACGAGGCCCTTTCCGTAGGTGCGCTGGCCCATGATCACGCCGCGGTCCAGGTCCTGGATGGCGCCGCTCACGATCTCGCTGGCACTAGCGCTGCCCGTATCGGTGAGAATGACCAAGCGCATGCTCGCGTCCAAGGGCTCGCTCAAGGTCTTGTAGGTCTTGTCCCAGTCGGCCATCTTGCCCTTGGTCTCCACCACCGTTTCGCCCTTCGGAACGAAGAGGTTCACGATGTTCACCGCTTCACGCAGGAGACCGCCGCCGTTGCCGCGCAGGTCGAGGATCACCTTCGTGGAGCCCTGGTCCTTCAGTTCCTTCACCGCGTTGCGCACCTCCTGTCCCGCCGTCTGGGTAAAACTGTTCAATTTCAGGTAGCCCACCTTGTTCGCTTCGTCCACGAAGCCCTTGTAAGGCACGTCCGGGATCTTGATCTCTTCGCGCGTGATCGTTTTCAGTTCGGGGGCCTTGCCGTTGCGACTGGTCAGGATCTTCACCTGCGTGCCGGCCTGCCCCTTCAGCATCTTGCTCACGTCCTCCGTGTTCAGGTCTTTGGTGGAGCGGCCGTCAACTTCCAGGATCGCATCACCCGCGCGGATACCGTTCTTCTGTGCAGGTGAACCCTCGTAGGGTTCGCTCACCATGATGCCTTCAGCCTTCTTGCCGATCATCGCCCCGATACCGCCGTATTGCCCGGTGGTCTGGAAGCGGTAGTCCTCCATGTCGCTCTCGGCGATGAACTGCGTGTACGGATCGAGGCTCTCCAGCATGGCATCGATGCCCGTGGTCATCAACTCGCCCGGGTTCGTCTCATCCACGTAGTAGATGTTGAGCTCCTTGTACAGCTCGTTGAAGATCTCCAGGTTCTTGCCGATCTCGAAGTAGTTGTCGCCAGCGGCCAAGCCGAGGCCCGCACCGGTGCCGATGGCTCCGGCGATCGCGAACTGCTTCCAGGTGATGCGTGTGAACTTCATGTGCGGGGGAGTGCTGGGGACAAGATTACTGACGTTCGGGGCCGAAGCCCGTTGTCCGACTGATGACAAAGCTCGCGACGAAGAGGTGCTTCGAGATGTTGGTATTTGCCAATTTCTCCAAGCAGGGCTTGTGGGAAGTGCGACGATCGACAGACGGGATCGGTATGCTCATGGCACCGGGTCGTATCCATGGCCGCCCCACGGGTTGCACGACAGGAAGCGCTTCAGCGTGAGCTTTCCCCCGCGCCATGCGCCGTGTTTCCGCAAGGCTTCGACCCCATAGTGGCTGCAGCTCGGCGTGTACCGGCAGGAACCCGGAAGCAAGGGGGATAGCGTGTACTGATACACTCGTACGAGACCGATGAGCAACCGCGCGATCATGAATGGGCCTTCGTTTTCGGGAGGTATTCCAACAACCAACGATCCATGAGGCCGCAAAGTCTTTGCCGCACCTCGGTGAAGGCCAAGGGCTGTGAAGATTGGTAGATGACGAGCCACGCGCATTGTACACCTGCGGCGCGCAGCGGTTCGTACCAACGCTCCTTTTCCAAGCGATAGGCCTCGCGCATCAAGCGGCGGATGTAGTTGCGGTCCGTGGCCTTCTTCACGTGGCGCTTGGGGATGGCGAAGGCTACCTGGGCCGGGGCGGTGGAATCCAGCGGCCCGATGCGGCCCACCAGTCGGAAGGGCTTGTCGTTCAGCGCTGCCCCTTGTTTCACCACGGCGTTGATCGCATCGCGGCCGGTGAGCCGCTCATGCTTGCGGAAAGTAGCACGGGCCTTCGGGGCGGTCACGGAACGCGGGGTCAACGGTTTTCTGCGTTGCGGTTCGCGCGGGGCCTTCGCGCTGACGGCCGATCGATCCGGCGGGCACAGCCGGGCCTGAACTACTTCTTCTTCGCCTCCTTGGCGGCCTTCTTCATGTAGAGCTCGATGGCCCCGGTCATGCTGGGTGCTTCGGGCAGTGGTGCCTCGATGTCCAGCCGGAAACCGGCATCGCGGACGGCCTTGGAGGTAGTGGGGCCGAAAGCGGCCATCACCGTTCCGTTCTGCTTGAACTTCGGGAAGTTCTTCTTCAGACTCTCGATGCCGCCCGGACTGAAGAATACCAGCATGTCGTATGTGATGTCTTTCAGGTCGCTCAGGTCGGCGGCCACCGTGCGGTAGAACACGGCGTTCGTGTACTTCACACCCGCCTTGTCCAGCAGCAGGGGGATCTCGCCTTTCTGAATGTCGCTGCAGGGCACCAGGTACTTCTCGTCCTTGTGCTTCTTGATCACGTCCATCAGGTCGCCGAAGCTCTGCTTGCCGATGAACACTTTGCGCTTGCGGTATACGATGTACTTCTGCACGTAGTACGCCACGCTCTCGCTCACGCAGAAGTACTTCATCGTTTCCGGAACGGCCACCCGCACCTCCTTGCACATGCGGAAGAAGTGGTCCACCGCGTTGCGGCTGGTGAGCACGATGGCGGAGTAATCAAGGATGTTGATGCGCTCCTGCCGGAAGTCCTGGCCGGCCACGGGCTCGATCTTGATGAAGGGCTTGAAGTCGATCTTCAAGCTGAACTTCTTCGCCAGGTCCGCATACGGGTTCTTATCGTCCGTTGGCGCGGGCTGCGTGACAAGAATGGTCTTGGGCTTCAAGGCCGCTCGGCTTAGAGGGGGTGGGACGGATCAGGGAGGTACCGCAGGGCCTGCTGGCAGGCGAGGGCTACGGGCAAAATTTCAAGCGCGCAAAGGTAAATGAAAACGTAGCGCAGAGGGACCCCCTCACCCAGCCCGAGAACCGCGGCCCGGATCCACCGGAAAGCGGTGACCAGAACCACCAGTCCGAGGCCGATCCGCAAGCCCCAGGTACGCCAGAGCATTTCGTCCGGCCGTGCTATTGAGGTCGTCACGTCATGCGGCCAAGCGATGGAGGCGGTGACCGGTAGTAAGGCCACCCCCAGTGCGACGTGGAGCAGCAGCAAGGTGTAGAGATATTCAGACAGCCCCCCGTCCACGCCGAACAGCCGCCCTGCCAACCGCACCAGCAACACTTGGATCACCAGTAGGAGGAGAAAGGAGCCGAACAGCTTCGCCCACAGACCTATGCCGGGAGGCAGATGCGCCACGAGCACGGTGAACTGGTAGCCGAACAAGGCCAGCGCCGCCGAGGCCATCACCGCCAGACCGATGAGCGTGCGGTCCTGGAGGTCGAGCTCATCGCGCAGGCTCTGCCGCCCGAGCCGGAAGGAGAAGAAGGACCGCGTGAGCAGCCGCCACTTTTTCGGCGATACCAGGTTGATCCAGCCCAACAAGCCCAAGGCCGCCAGCATCACCAGCAGGATCCAATCCCCGGCCAATGGGTCGGTGGCGCGAAGTGTTTCCGGCATGCGCCGCGAAGGTCGGATCGGGGAAGGTGTAGAACCCGAGGACCGCCGCCTACTTTTGCACCCTTCGTCCGCCGAAGCCTGTGAAAAAGTGGCGCTTTTGATCACTGAGGCGCAGGCGGACCCCGCATAGCAAACGAACAGATGAGCACTACCACAAGTACCGCCCCGAAGAAGTCCGCCGCTACCGACCAGTTCCAAGCGCATGACCACTACTTGGTGGACGAACTGCTCACCGAGGAGCAGAAGTTGATCCGCGATACGGCGCGCAAGCACGTCAGCAAGCACCTGAAGCCGATCATTGAGGAGCGCTTCGAGAACGCGACCTTCAGCAAAGACATCATCCCGGGCTTGGCTGACATCGGTGCCTTCGGTCCGTTCGTGCCAGCGGAATACGGGGGCCCCGGCTTGGACCAGATCAGCTACGGCTTGATCATGCAGGAGATCGAACGCTGCGACAGCGGGTTGCGCAGTTTGTGCAGCGTGCAGGGTTCATTGGCCATGTACCCCATCTGGAAGTATGGCAGCGAAGAGCAGAAGAAGAAATGGTTGCCGGACATGGTGCAGGGCAAGAAGATCGGCTGCTTCGGCCTCACCGAGCCCGATTTCGGCAGCAACCCCGGCGGCATGGTCACCGTGTTCCAGGACAAGGGCGACCACTACCTGCTGAACGGCGCCAAGATGTGGATCAGCAATTCACCCTTCGCCGACCTCGCCATCGTTTGGGCCAAAGCAGAGAATACAGAGGGCCGCATACATGGACTTATCGTGGAGCGTGGCATGGAGGGCTTCACTACGCCCACTACGCACGGTAAGCTTTCGCTTCGTGCGAGCCCTACCGGTGAACTGGTGTTCGACAATGTGAAGGTGCCGAAAGCGAACCTGTTGCCGAACAAGAACGGCTTGGGCGCGCCCATGGGCTGCCTCGACAGCGCACGTTACGGCATCGCATGGGGCACGCTCGGTGTGGCCATGGAGTGCTACGACACCGCTCTGCGCTACAGCAAGCAGCGCGTGCAGTTCGGCAAGCCCATCGGTGGCTTCCAGCTCACGCAGAAGAAACTGGCTGAGATGATCACCGAGATCACCAAGGCGCAACTGCTCACCTGGCGCCTCGGGGTACTGCGCAGCGAAGGCCGCGCCACTACCGTCCAGATCAGCATGGCCAAACGCAACAACGTGATGCTCGCCCTCACGATCGCCCGCGAAGCCCGCCAGATCCTCGGCGGCATGGGCATCACCAACGAGTACCCCATCATGCGCCACATGATGAACCTCGAAAGCGTGGTCACTTACGAAGGCACGCACGACATCCACCTGCTCATCACCGGTATGGAGGTGACGGGGTTGGCGGCGTTCAAGTAGCGCTCTTTTTTCGGCATCCACTCAGATGTGGAAAGGAACACTCTTGTCATTCGCGGCCATCCTTAGCACAGGCTGTTCGGATTTTGAAGGCGACCTCTTCGATTCGATCGCACGAGGTCAAGAGGACTTAATCCGGTCACAGAGCAGCGTCACATTCGACCTTTCCACAGTGACGCCCTTCGCATGGGATAGCGTACTTGTAGTCATCGGGAATGAAAGTGTGCCTGTCGAAGGAGATGATATCGCACAGGACCTTGGGCGACCCACAAGCGCGCTTGACGTGAATACAGACCGCTACTATTTCCGTTGTATTGATGGAAGCATGACGGTCATTGAGACGAGTTCATCGTTGTATCATATACCTGCCATGATGTTCCGTTATTGTGATGGGAACAGCGAGCATCGATCCTGGCTTATGAAGGACCAATGCAGGTTCGTGCTGGAAACGAACTGCAACGAGCCACCTTGCGGTACTGTATTCCTCCTGCCCGAGTGTCCTTAGAAGCCTCGCCGAATGGACCGTAGGCACATCGCCCTCATCGGTGGCGGCCCCGCCGGGCTGATCGCCGCCGATGTGCTCGCACCGACGTGTGAGGTCCACCTCTACGAGCAAGGCAAGGCCGTTGGTCGCAAGTTCCTCGTTGCCGGGCAAGGCGGCTTCAATCTCACGAATAGCGTGGATGGTGCGGAGCTCGCAGCGATGTACACGCCGTCCGGCTTTTTGGATAAAGCGCTCGCGGGGTTCGGTTCTACAGCGATGCGCAATTGGCTCCTTGAGATGGGCATTGCAACCTACGTCGGCACCAGCGGACGCGTGTTCCCAACAAAGGGCATCAAACCCATCGACGTGCTGAACGCGTTGCGCGCGCGATTGGTCGAACGTGGTGTGCACTTCCATTTGGAGCACACCTTCGTCGGCTTCGATGCGGAGGAGAATGTCCTCATCGAGCGTGAAGGAACGCGAGTGAGCATTCAAGCTGATCACACGCTCTTCGCCTTGGGCGGTGCGTCTTGGTCCGTCACTGGTTCCACGGGCACATGGCCGGAACTGTTCAAGGCGCTCGGTATTGAGGCCTTTCCCTTCGGCGCTTCCAATTGCGGTGTGGAAGTCGCGTGGCCGGAAGCCTTCGCGCAAGCGCATGCGGGCAAGCCGTTGAAGAATGTGCGCATCCAAGCCGGGGAGCGCTCCAGCTTCGGAGAGGCGACCATCACAGTGCAGGGGCTTGAAGGCAATGCGATCTATCCGGTTGTTCCTGCGCTCCGCGATGCATTGAACAGCAACGCACCTGCCGTTCTGCGCATCGACCTGAAGCCGAACAACACCACCGAGCAACTGCTGGACAAGATCGCGGGCAAGGAGCCGAAGAACTACGCCGAAGCCTTGAACCTGGACCGAGCGACCTTCGCGCTGCTCAAGGCCTTCACCACCAAAGAGCGCTTCTTCTCGCCCTTCGCACTGGCGCAGGACATCAAGGAACTGCATGTGCCGGTTGCAGCCTTGCGACCGATCGAGGAAGCCATCTCCACCGTGGGTGGCATCCGCACCGAAGAATTGTCACCGGATTTTTCGTTCAAACGCTATCCGAAGCTCTTCGCCCTCGGCGAAATGGTGGACTGGGATGCGCCCACAGGCGGGTTTCTGCTGCAAGGTTGTTTCGCCATGGGCCATCACGCGGCGCAGGCGATCCTTGGTCGTTAGGGTGTGGCCGCCACAATGTGGAATGCGGATCGTGGAGCGGGCACCACGATCATTGCAGGGAAGGTGCGGACATCGCGTTCGACCGGTTGCACATTTGATCAAGCGGGGCGAAGGATGCACGGAAGATCCTTTTCGCAAGGCTCGATCGGCACGAGACTCGCAGCATGTCGGTCAAGCCAGCGACGATCAACGTTCAAACGGTGAGCGATGCTGGAACAGGCAAGCAGGGGCTCAGGTTCCTGCCTGTCGCTTATCACCGGGTCGCTCATGCGGAAACTGACATAAGTCGGCATGTTCGCCCATACGCGACGATACCTTTGGTACAACCCTCACGCACCATGGACCCGATCGACCGCAAAGAGTTCCTTGTCCGTTCTTTCCAAGTGATCGCGGGAACGCTCATCGCGGCACCCGTCTTGGCGCATGAACGGCATCATTCCTCATCAACCAACACCTTTCCGACCATGCCAACTACCGCACATCCCCCGACCGCCACGGCACTGACCTTCGCGCAGGTCCCCTTGCCTTATGGGTACGAAGCCTTGGAGCCTTCCATCGACAAGATGACTATGGAGATCCACTACACCAAGCACCACGCGGCCTACGTGAAGAATGTGCAGGAGGCCATCGCAGCGGAGAGCATCGCGGCCACTTCCGAGAAGGAGTTCTTCGCTAACGTCTCGAAGTACAGCGCCAAAGCACGCAACAACGGCGGTGGCGCCTGGAACCACAACATGTTCTGGCAGGTGATGAAACCGGGCAGTGGTGCGCCGACCGGCAAAGTGGCCGATGCCATCAACGCCGCGTTCGGCAGTTTCGATGCTTTCAAGGAAAAATTCGTGGATGCGGGTATGAAGCGTTTCGGCAGCGGCTGGGCATGGCTGGTGGCGCAGGACGGTAAGCTGATCATCGGTTCCACACCGAACCAGGACAATCCGCTGATGGACGTGAGCGAACTGAAAGGCACGCCGCTCCTCTGCCTCGACGTTTGGGAACACGCGTACTACCTGAAATACCAGAACAAGCGCAACGAGTACGTGGCCAACTGGTGGAACGTGGTGAACTGGGACGAGGTCGCGCGGCGCATGGCCTGAGCGCGTTCCGTTGCTTTTTCTGCGGACATGCGTGATGGCCGGAGAATAGCGCCCTTATGGGGAAGAGGGTCGGGTGTGGGGTCCACATCGCACCCTCTTCTACTTTTGGGAACAGGCAAACTATGGCGGACGGAAAAGGGAAGACACCGGGGTCCGCCAGCAGGATGCGCTGGGCGCTATGGATCTTTCTTGGCGTCTTCGTGCTGAACGCCAACACGCTCACCAACGGTTGGGCGCTGGATGATACCCTGCTCATCACGCAGAACACCTTTACCAAGCGGGGCTTCGCGGGAATTCCGGCGATCTGGTCCAATGATGTGTTCGTCGGTTATCTCGGCCAAGGCGGTGTGGAAACCGGCGGTCGATACAGACCTCTTTCGCATAGCGTGTTCGCCGTGCAGTACGCCATCGCGGGGAACAATCCGTTTCTCGGCCACTTGACGAACGTGCTGCTGTACGCGCTCACCTGCGCGCTCCTCTTCAAGCTGCTCGTACAGCTATTCCCGGAATGCGGTAGCAAGCCTTTCTGGGCGAACGTTCCACTGTTGGCAACGCTCTTGTACGCGGTTCATCCGGTGCATGCCGAAGTGGTCGCGAACATCAAGAGCCTGGATGAGATCCTTGCGATGTTGTTCGCGCTATTGACGGCATGGTTCGCAGCGAAGGGGAACGATGAGCACCGCACGAGGTACACGCTTCTCGGTGGTCTATCATTCTTCTTGGCGCTCACCGCGAAGGAGAACGCGATCACCTTCCTGGCCATCGTGCCGCTGGTCGTGTGGTACACCACGAAGGACCTGAAGCGTTGCGCTGTTCAATTCGGCGCATTGCTTCTTCCGGCATTCGGGTATTTCCTGTTGCGTTCAGTGGCGCTCGGACCCGAGCCACAGGTCGCATGGGTCGATGACTTCCTCACCAACCCGTTCCACGGCGCGACCGTTTCCGATCACCTCGCCACGGCCGCGCTCATTTTCATCCGGTACATCAAATTGCTCTTGTTCCCATGGCCGCTCACGACGGACTACTATCCGCCGATGATCCCCATCGTGGGTTGGGGCGATCCGCGCGCGACCGCCGGCGCATTGCTGTTGATCCCCGCTTGTGCGCTTGGCATGGCGGGCCTGCGCGAACGGAACATGGTGGGCTTTGGGCTGCTGTGGTCCGTGATCACGTATTCGGTGGTGAGCAACGTCTTCATCAACCTCGGCACACCGATGAACGAGCGCTTCCTCTTCATGCCATCCGTCGGGTTCGCGCTGGTGCTTGCCACGCTCTTCGCTTGGGCGCTCGAACGCGCTCGCTCTTCGCTCGCCGTCGGCATCGCGCGGTCACTCATAGCGCTTGTACTTGTCGGGTTCGCTGCCCAGACTTTCAGCCGCAACCGCGATTGGCATGACGACCTCACCCTCTTCGCGCACGATGTCACCATTTCGGAACGGAGTGCCCGCTGCCATGTGATGTACGCGAAGCTGTTGGTGGAAGCCGCCGGGAAAACACGTGACCAGGCCAAGAAGAACCAGCAACTCAGCGACGCTCGGATGCATCTCGAACGCGGCCTCGCCATCTATCCGGACTATGAGCTGGCCCAGGGGCTGCTGGGCAGATTGGCCATGGACCGCACCGACTACCACGCGGCCACAGACCACTTCATCGCTTGCTTGGAACAGGACAGTACCGAAGAGGTGGCATTGAAGAACCTGGCTTTCATCGGCCGGAGAATGGGTGAGGAAAAGGACCTCTCGGGTGCGGAACGCGCCTTCCGCGCCGCGATCCGATTCGACCCGAAGGCCACCGAACCCTGCCTCTTCCTGGCCGACGCGCTCATGCGCACGGGCCGCCCCGATTCAGCTCTTGTATTGCTCGACCGTGTGATCGCGATGAAGCCTGACCATGCGGATGCCTTCCGGCTGAAGGGGGAGATCCATGCCGTGTACCTGAAGCAACCCGCGCTCGCGGAGGAGGATCTCCTGAAGGCACATGTCCTGGACCCGAGCAACTTGTCCGTGACCGACAACCTGGGTGTGGCGGCATTCAAGCGGCAGGATTATCCACGGGCGTTGTCGTTCTTCTTGAAGGGGTTGGAGGCCAAGCCGGATGATGCGCAGCGGTTGCGGAACGTGTCCGAGACGTATCGGATGATGGGGGATGAGGCGAAGGCCGCGGAGTTTCTCCAGCGCGCAGAAGGTGGCGTTCGTTCCCGTCCGTAAAGGCAGAACCCCCGCATCCCTGCGAGGGTCCTGTCCAAGGGAGCATACCCATCGGAACCTGGGCGCGCTCGTCGCGGTCAAGGGTTCACCGCGAGTTCTTCTCCATCGGCGGGTTTCGCAACAGGCTTCATCCGCTCGTCATGGCGCACGCGCATCAGGCCGGTACCGTTCACGAAGTGGATGTAACCAACGGGTCCCATGTACACCTCGTTCATGTGCTGCAGTTGCTCTTCGAGCACCACGTCGAACTTCACCTTCTTGTTCAGCTTGCGCGCCTCCTCGCTGTTCAAGGCGTTCTTGGTGTCCACCTCCACTTCCTTGGTGAGGTAACCGGGCTTCAGGAAGATCAGGCGGGCCTTGCTGCCGACGGGCACCTTGAACTCGAAGCGACCGTTCGCGCTCAGTTCGCTGCGCAGGCAGGCTTCGTCGCCCAGTTCCACTACGACCACCGCGTCGGCCAGTGTCTGGTCGTCGGCATGCAACTGACCGCTGATGATGACCTCCTCTTTGGTGCTCACTGGGGCGGCCATCGCGGCTATGCCCAGCAGGGCGAGCAGCGCGGTGAGCAGTGCGGCTTCAACGCTGAAGAGTTTCCGGGTTTTCATGGCGGTGGGGATCTTGGTCATCGACATGCCAAAAGTCTCCCGGCAGGGCAGCCACCACAATACCCACAAAGAGTGAATCGAGCGCGCCATTGGCTCTTGGCCTCTGGCTACTGGCCGCTCTGCGCGCGTCGACAGCTCCAGCGCTGAGGATGGGCTCGCCCAGCGTGACGGACGACAAGGACGCGCAGAAGAGCCAGCGGCCAGTAGCCGATGGCCAACAGCGCTCTTACGTCCAACACCGGTCCACCGCGTACCTCACCAGCCCGGCCGCGCTGCGCACGTTCAACTTGGTCATGAGGTTCTTGCGGTGCGTCTTCACCGTGTCGGTGCTCACATGCAGGGCCGTGGCGATCTCGTCGTTGGTGCGCTCCTGTGCGATCATGCGGATGATCTCCCGCTCCCGTTCCGTCAGCCCGATGTACTCGCCCTCGGGACGTTTTTTCGTGAACTTGTAACCCTTCTCGACGCTCCTGCGAACGGTTTCGCTCAGGTAACGCTGGCCGTGCATCACCGCGCGGATGGCTTCCAGCAGATGGGCTTTGGCGGAGTTCTTCAACAGATAGCCGGATGCGCCTTCGATGAACATGCTGTTCACGTACTCGATGCCGTCCAGCATCGAATGTGCCAGCACCTTCACATCGGGGTGTTTCCTGCGCAGCATGCGCGCGGTGTCGATGCCGTCCATACCCGGCAACGAAACATCGAGCAGCACCAGATCCGCGGGCTTTTCCTTCAACAAGTCCAAGAGCTCCTTGCCCGTGCCCACATGTGCGATGATGTGAAGGTCCGCTGCATCAGCCAAGCGATAGCGCAGCCCATCCGCCACGAGTTCCTGGGCGTCCGCGACGATGATGCGGGTCTTGCCTGTCGGATGCAGGGTGATGGCCATCGTTCGCGAATATCGGGGATAGGCCGATCAGGACCAGGACATCTGTTCGACCTTTGCCACATGAAGGCCTGGGTGCTCGAACGCCATGCGACTCCGGAGCGCGCGTTCACCTTGCGCGACGTGCCCGATCCCGTTCCCGCGAAGGGACATGTGCTCATCCGCAGCGAGGGCTTCGGCCTGAACTACGCCGATGTGATGGCGCGCAAGGGCCTGTACCGCGAAGCGCCACCACCGCCGTGCGTGATCGGGTACGAGAATGTGGGAAGGGTGGTGGGACACGGGGACGGTGTGCCGCGGGAACTGCTGGGCAAGCGCGTGGCGGCGATCACGCGGTTCGGAGGATACGCGAACATGGTCGCTACGGACCATCGTGCGATCGTTGAGGTGCCCGAGGGGCTCGGCTTGGGCGAAGCTTGCGCGCTCACCACACAAGGCGTCACGGCCTGGTACATGGCCATGATCGCATATCCGTTGCGTGCCGGACAGCGCGTGCTCATCCATAGCGCCGCGGGTGGTGTGGGGAATCTGCTCGTGCAACTGGCCGTGCATCGCGGTTGCGAAGTGTTCGCCGTGGCGAGCGGGGGATCGAAGATGGACCTGCTGCGATCGCTCGGGGCGCAGCACACCATCGACCGGTCGCGCGTGGACTATGCGCAGGAGGTACGCTCGCTATTGAACGGCAAGCGACTCGACGTCTCCTTCAACGCCGTGGCCGGATCTTCCTTCAAGAAGGACATGGCCCTGCTCGGTGATTGCGGAACGCTCGTGATGTACGGCGGTGCGCAACGCGGCGACGGTTTCCTCGGTGCGCTGCGCTTCGTATGGCGCATGGGCCTGGTGGTGCCCATCTTCCTGATGATGCGCAGCCGCAGTTTGATCGGCGTGAACATGCTGCGCGTGGGGGAACACCGGCCCGATGTGCTCGCCGAATGTCTGCGCGGCACGGTGCAAGCGAACAACGAGGGTTGGTTGAAGCCGAAGGTGCATGAGCCCTTCTCCGCCGATCGGCTAGCCGATGCGCACACGTTGTTGGAGAGTGGGCGGTCCATCGGAAAGGTGACGCTCAAGTGGTGACCCCACTTCAACCAGTACAAGTCGTCCCCACGTCCGTGCTTCTACTTTAGCGCCTTGTAGGCCGAAGCGCACCAGTGCGAAGGCCCTGCCGTGCCACCCGTAGCCCAGCTCCCCGTGCTTCCGTTCGCCCACTGGCGGCTCGGGCTGGATCGTCCGCTCATCATCGCCGGTCCATGCAGTGCCGAAAGCGATGAGCAAGTGCTTTCCACGGCGCGGTCCATTGTGGCCGAGGCTCCGCAGGTGAAAGCCTTCCGCGCGGGCGTCTGGAAACCCCGCACACGACCCGGTGGCTTCGAGGGCGTGGGCGATGACGCTCTGCCATGGCTGCGCAGGGTGAAGGAGGAAACCGGCTTGTTGGTGATGACCGAAGTGGCCACCCCCGAACATGTGGAGTCGGCCCTGAAGGCGGGTATCGATATGCTCTGGATCGGTGCGCGTACCACACCGAACCCCTTCAGCGTGCAGGCCATCGCCGATGCGTTGAAGGGCGTGGACATCCCCGTCTTTGTGAAGAACCCGATCAATCCCGACCTGCAATTGTGGGTGGGGGCCATTGAGCGGCTCGCTTCCTCAGGCATCACCCGGCTCGCGGCCATTCACCGCGGCTTCAGCTGGTTCGAACGCACGCCCTACCGCAACAGCCCGATGTGGGAATTCCCCATCCGGCTGAAAGCGGCGTTCCCGCACTTGGAACTGGTCTGTGACCCGAGCCACATCGCCGGCCATCCGGACAAGCTGGCGGAGATCGCACAGCAGGCCTTGGATCTGAACTTCAGCGGGCTGATGATCGAGACGCACACCGATCCGGCCAATGCCCGCAGCGATGCGCAGCAACAGATCGCACCGCCCGCGCTGCGTGTGCTTCTGGACAGCCTGATCGCCCGCGAAGCCGTGCCCGGAGCGCACATCGGCGATCAGCTCCAGAGCCTGCGCGACCTGATCGACCAGCTGGATGAGGAGATCGCCCAGAAGTTGGCCAGCCGGATGGACATCGCCGAACGCATCGGGGAGTTCAAACAGGCGCACAACGTGGCCATCCTGCAACCGGAACGTTGGGAGCGCATCATGCGCAGGCAACAGGCCCTGGGGCAGCGCCTCGGTCTCAGTGCAGCCTTCGTGCAGGCCTTCATGAACACCGTTCATGACGAGAGCATCCGCAGGCAGGGAGCGGTCTGGGACCAGGTCCCATCAGAGCCCCTGAACGATTCGTCGGGCGATCCCCGTTGATCGTCGGGGAAGCGCTTCCGCGTTGATCGGCACGACAGGTATCCAAGGTGCTCGACTTTCCGCAGGGCAGGAAAACGAGAGTGCGCGCTTTCGTGGTGCCTATGGCCGGGGGCGCACCCTGCTATCGGCTACTTTCGGGCGCCTGCAAGGCAACCCGAACCTGTTCAACGAATCGAAACCCCTGTCCCTCATCATGAATAGATCCTACTCACTGGTCATTGCTGCGCTCGCGGGATCCGCGGCCATGGCCCAAGCGGTGTTCTCGGACGCCAGCGTGAACCTCGGCCATGACTCCCATGGCGCGGCCTGCGTGGCCGTAGCCGATATGGACGGCGACGGCTTGGACGACGTCATCCAGCTCGACATGAGCCGGCATGTCTACATCCTTTACCAGAACCCGGACCACAGCTTCGTCACCTTCGACTACGGCGTGGTGGAACCCAACGACAACGAGTGGGGTTGGGCCATGGCCGACCTGAACAACGATGGCCACAAGGACATCTGCAGCGGCGTTGGCACCACCCGCTTCCTGAACATCACCGCGCGCGGCGTCTTCACGCTGACCGACCTGGACGGTCCGGGGATCTTCACCCAGGCCATGAGCATGGCCGACTTCGACAACGACGGCCGTGTGGACGTGTACGCCTGCAACGACGTGGGACCGAACAACATCTGGATCACCAATGGAAGCGGTGTACCCGTGTATGACGGCAACTTCATCGATTGGACCACCGCCTGTTCCGGTACCTCCGGCGACATGAGCGGCAACTACGGCAGCACCTGCACCGATTTCGACAATGACGGCGACATCGACCTGCACATCAGCCACTGCCGCCAAGGCGTGAACAGCTCGGACGATTGCCGTCGTTGGGACCGCTTGTTCGTGAATGATGGCACAGGTCACTACTCCGACCTCGCCGCCGACTATGGCGCACAGAACCGTGAACAGGTGTGGACCACAGACTTCGGTGATTACGACAATGATGGGGACCTCGACATGTTCCAGACCACGCACAGCTCCACGCTGATGCTCTTCCAGAACGATGGCACCGGGCACTACACGAACGTGACCGAAGGCAGCGGACTCCTCTACACCGGTTTCTTCCTGCAAGGCCTCTTCCGTGATCTGGACAACGACACGCACTTGGACATCGTTACCGGCAGCACGCACTTCTACTTCAAGGGCCACGGTGACGGCACCTTCAGCAAGGTGGACAACGTGTTCCCCGCCAGCAAGGAGATGCACAGCTTCGCCTTCGGCGACTTCAACAATGACGGCTTCGAGGACGTGTACGCCACCTATGGCGACGGTTATGTGGATGGCGATCCCGGCTTCCCGGACAAGCTGTGGATGAACACGCCGAACGGCAACCACTTCCTGAACGTGAACTTGGAAGGCACCGTGAGCAATCGCGATGCGGTCGGTGGCCGTGTGACCATCACCGGTCCGTGGGGCACCATGATCCGCGAAGTGCATGCCGGTGAGAGTTATGGCATCACCAACACCTTCACCTGTCACTTCGGCCTGGGGCCCAACACGGTGATCCCCATCATGGTGGTGCGTTTCCCCAGCGGGGAGGAGCAGACCTTCACCAACGTCAGCGCGGACCAGAACATCACGGTGGTAGAAGGTGGTTGCACCTCACCTGATGTGAGCATCACCAGCGATGGTGACATGATCTGGTGCCAAGGCGATCCGGCCATCACCCTGTTCGCTCCTTCCATCAGTGGCTACACGCCCACCTGGAGCGACGGCAGCACCGGCCCGAGCATCACCGTGCCCGGAGGCGGTACGTGGAGCGTGGTATTGGACAACGGCAGCGAGTGCCCCGGCGAAGCGGTCGTCACCATCGTGGAGAACCCGGACGAGACCCCGAGCATCACCGTGGACGGACCGCTCAGCTTCTGTGAAACGGACGGCCCTGTCACCCTCACTTCCAGCGCCCTCACCGGCAACGTCTGGAGTACAGAGGTGGAGACGCAGAGCATTTCCGTGAACGCCAGCGGTACGTACTCCGTTACGGTGAACGGTGCTTGCCAGCAGTGGGTGAGCGAAGCCGTTACCATCGCCGTGCAGGACGCGCCAGATGCGCCTGCCGCCAGCGGGACCAGCATCGCCTACGGGGCAACCGCCGACCTGAGCGCTACCGGCACCAACGTGGCCTGGTATGATGCCGCAGATGGCGGAACACAGCTCGGTACCGGAAACACGTTCACGACCCCGGCGCTCTTCAACACCACATCGTACTGGTGCGCCGATCGCAACGTTTCGGGAGGCGAGATCTACTACGGCGGACCCGTGGACCAGACCACCATCGGTGATATCAGCAACAGCACCTATCACCTCTTGTTCAACGCCGCAGAGGCTATGATCGTGAAGAGTGTGAAGG
The DNA here is from genome assembly GCA_044224725.1 of Flavobacteriales bacterium. Classification (GTDB taxonomy): domain Bacteria; phylum Bacteroidota; class Bacteroidia; order Flavobacteriales_F; family PHOS-HE28; genus PHOS-HE28. Next base: position 27,047 of record JBGAJW010000031.1, on the reverse strand, counting down.
TGTACGCCGATGTGGCCGGTGCGCGCGGCATCGAAGTGGTCGACATGGCGGGTGGTTCCGTCATCGCTTCGGGCACCTTCGATATTCCCGCCGGTGAGAGCCGCGTGGATGTGAACTTCAGCGTTCCTGCCGGTGGTCCCTACGGCTTCCGCTTCTCCACGCAGAACCCCGGATGCTGGCGCGATGGCAACGGCAGCAACCCAGCCTACCCCTTCGATCTCGGTGGGCTCGGCAGCATCACCGGAACCACGGTGCAGGGCGGCAACGCGCTGGAGTACTACTACTTCTTCTACGATTGGGAAGTGCAGCGCCCGGAGACCTCTTGCGCGAGCACCCGTATCGAAGTGGTCGTGCAAGTAGCACCGCAAGGCATCCATGATGCCAGCGTTTCCGGCTTCTCGGTCTACCCCGTGCCCACGAGCGCGCTGCTGAACATCGACTTCGGCACGATCGCCGGTGAGGTGGATATGGACCTCTTGGATGTGACCGGTCGCATCGTGAGCGCCGAGCACCGCACGGTGAAAGGCATCGCCACCTTGGACGTGAGCGGCCTGGCCCGTGGCGAATACACCCTGCGCGTACGTCACGCCGACGGCCTCATCGTGAGCCGCGTCGTGGTGCGCTGATAGCGGAACAGTTCACGCGGCCCCGCTTCCTTTCAGGAGGCGGGGCCGCTGCTTTTCCGGTGGCCTATCCTTTCGGTGCGGCTTTCCGTATGAGCGGCCACACTGCCGCACCATGAAGACACCCGCACTCTGCCTCCTCCTCGTCGCATTGGTCACCACCAGCTCCTGTGTAAAGGATGATGACAAGGTCACCCCGGATCTGCCGATCGACATCTGCGGCATCGACGGGATGCGCCTGCAAGCGGACGTGGACGGTGCCGAGACCTGCTTCAGCACCTCGTTGATCGGCAACCTGGCCGATGGCCAGCTCATGTTCGGCGGCATGAACGTCACCACAGGAAGCCTGGCCATCCAACTGGATGAGCTGACCGTGGGCACCCATGCCTCCACGCAGGACACCAACCACCTGTTGCTCATCGTCGGGGGCGTCGCCTACGAGAGCACCAACGATGCGCCCGGCTCCATTACCGTCTCGTCGCACAATGAGGGCGGAAACCACATCAAAGGTTCGATCACCGCGCAGTTGGCCTCCGCTGACGGCAGCCCTGCGAAGAGCGTCTCTGGCACGTTCGACGTGACCTACCTCGAGCAATAGGGAGAACCTTTACCCCGGGCAACCGCACCGGGGTATCTTGGACCGCGTGTCGAACCCGGTCCAACCCACGCATCCTGATATCCGCCTAGCGTTGATCGGCGTCGGGGCCATCGGCTCCGCCCTGCTCCCGCGTTTGTTGCGCATGCCCTTCACCATGATCACCCTGGTGGATGGCGATCGCGTGGAGGAGAAGAACCTCGATCGGCAGGAACTCTATGCTGTGGTGGACATCGGCCGCCCGAAAGTGGACGTGGCCGCCGCATGGGCACGCAACGCCCCGGTCACCCCGCTCATCGAAGCACGTGATCATTTCCTCGCACCGGAGAACGCCGAAGGGATCATCGCCATGCACGACATCGTTGCGGATTGCACCGACGATGCGCATGCACGCAGGCTCATCGACAAGGTGTGCGGGGACTACGGTGTCGCGCTCGTGAGCGGGGCCGTCCACGGGAAGCAAGGACAGGTGATCGTGCTGCACGGCGAGGGCGCGAATGATGCCTTGTCCCTTCCAGACCTCTTCAGCGGACGGCTTGGCGAAGAGCAGGACGGCTGTGATATGCGGCATGTGCCCATCCGGGTTCTGGAGGAAGTCGCGAAGCGCATGGCCTGGCGGATCCGCGAGCTGCTCAACAACGCGCATCCGGAGAACGGACGTGTCGAACAGTACGACGGGGGTGCGAACGCTTGGATGGAGATCGCGCCGCCCTTGAAGACATGAACGAGCTGCTCTTCCTCGGCCTGATCGCCGTTGTGGCATTCGCCTACGCCATGGTGGGGCACGGTGGCGCGAGCGGCTACCTCGCGCTCATGGCGCTGGCGGGGATCCCGCTGATCGTCGCCCGCCCCTCCGCGCTGATGATCAACCTCGTGGTCAGTGGGATCGCCTTCGCGCAGTATGCCCGTGCGGATCATTTCCGCTGGCAGTTGTTCTGGCCCTTCGCGCTCGCATCCGTTCCGATGGCTTGGCTCGGCGCACAGGTCGGGATCGATCCGTTGATGTACAAGCGCATCCTGGCCGTTTGCCTTTTGCTCGCCGTGGTGCGGCTCCTCGGCTTCTTCGGTACGAACGGCACGGTAGAGCGACAGGTTCCGTTGGTCCTTGCCTTGGTGATCGGTGCCGCGCTCGGCTTCATCTCCGGGCTCATCAGTATCGGTGGTGGTATCCTGCTCAGTCCCGTCCTGCTGCTCATGCGATGGGCGGACACGAAGGTCACCGCGTGTACCTCAGCACTCTTCATTCTGGTGAACAGCGCGGCCGGTCTCGCGGGTACGCCGGAGCTTGCGGCCGTCATCGATGTTCACTTGTTCAGTTGGGTAGCCGTTGCGCTCTGTGCGGGACTTGCCGGTGCGTACATCGGTGCCCGCCGCATGCAACCGCCGCGCTTGCGCCAAGCCTTGGGCGTTGTGCTCCTGTTCGCCTGCGTCAAACTCTGGTGGCCATGATCGGCGTGGAGGAGGCCAAGCGGATCATGATGGAGCATGTGCGCCCATTGCCGTTCACGCCGCAGGTGCTGGACCTCGCACAGGACCATCACTTGGCCGCCGATGTGAAGAGTCTCGTGCCGTACCCGATGTTCGACATGAGCGCGGTGGATGGTTGGGCCTTGTGCGGCGAAGGCCCGGAATGGATGCCTGTCGCCTCGATCGCCGCCGGGCAGAGGATGGAGGGAATGTTGCTCCCAGGCCACTGCGCACGCATTTTCACCGGTGCTCAAATACCTGCAGGAACGGAGCGCGTGCTCATGCAGGAACATGCCGTTCGCGAGGCCAGCATGATCCAGTGCTTGCACGAACTACCGATGCCGGGAGCGAACATCCGCCGCAAGGGTGAGCAGTTCACCGAAGGAGAGCTGCTCGCGCGCACGGGTGAACGGCTCGGTCCCGCATCCATCGGGATCATCGCCTCCGGGGGCATTGAGGAAGTGGAGGTCTCCTTCAAACCTTGGGTGGCCGTGGTGCGCACCGGGAACGAGTTCATCGAGGAGGGTTCACCGCGTGAGGGCCGCATCTTCAGCAGTAACGAATGGATGCTCTTCGCCGCATTGCGCAAGGAACTCTGTGAAGTGGATGATGATGGCGCGTTCAGCGCCGCTGACGATGACGCGGATATCGAAACGGCGATCAAGCAGGCCGTGGAGGCGGATGTGATCATCACCACGGGCGGCGTATCCGTTGGTGACCACGATCGCATTGAAGTCGTATTGCGGAAAATGGGCGCGGAGATCCATTTCCACGGCGTGTCGCAGAAGCCGGGCAAACCCATGCTCTTCGCCACCATCAACGGCAAATCGGTCTTCGGCCTGCCCGGCAACCCGCGCGCGGTCATGGTCCTCTACTGGGAGTACGTGCTGCCTTTCCTGCGGGCCATGCAAGGTGCTACGGATCCTTGGCCGAGGGCCGATCATGTCCCTGTCGCGCATACTGTATCGGTGAAAGGAGACCGGGCGGAGTTCCGCGCGGCCCGTGTGGAGAGCGGCAAGGTCACGTTGCTCGCGGACGAAGGTTCGCACATGCTACGCTCGCTCATCGATGCGGATGCGCTCGCGTACCTGCCCTCGGACAAACGCACATGGCATGTGGGTGAACCGATCGAGGTACACTACCTGCCCCGATGAACGACCGCCAATGGACCGGTGTGGTGCTCGCGGGCGGACAGAGTTCGCGCATGGGCCAGGACAAGGCGTTGATCGAAGTGGACGGCATCACGCTGCTGGACCGAGCGATCGAACTGTTGCGGCCGCACGCCAAGGAGGTACTGGTGATCGGTGATCCAGGGAAGTACACGCCGGAACACGCGACCGTTCTGCCGGACGACAGCCCGGGCAAAGGTCCACTGGGCGGACTGGTCACGGCGCTCAAGCACGCGCGGTACGTGCGGATCCTGGTGCTCGCCTGCGACCTGCCGAACATCAATGATCGTTTGCTCATCCATTTGAAGAACGAGCTGATCGGTGATGTGGATGCCGTGGTTCCGAGGCATGATGGCTTCATTGAACCCCTCGCTGCGGCCTATCACCGCCACGCGATCGACCTTTTCGAACGGAACATCGCCGCTGACCGCTTGAAGATGAGCGACGCTTTGGGCCGTGTGCACACCCGCTACTTCGAACTGGTGCCCGGCGAAGAAGGTTGGCCCAAGGATCTCTTCAAGAACGTGAACGCCCCGACCGACCTTTGAGCGCGATGAGGGCACTCTTGTTCGGGATGATCGCCGAGAAGGCGGGTGCGACGGAGGTCGAAGTGACCGCCCCTTCCACCCATGCCCTGAAGCGTGAGCTGGAGCAACGCATTCCCGGGTTGGAACGGATGAGCTATGCGCTGGCCGTGGATCGCCGTGTGGTGAACGATGACGTGCCACTTGCCGGAACCGAAGAGATCGCGCTTTTGCCACCTTTCGCAGGAGGATGACCGAAAAGAGGACCCATCGTAAGCGCGACATCTTCGTGGAAGGTGCGATCCCCACATCCTTCATCGCCGAGAGCATCGCCAAGCACGCCACGCGCACCGACATCGGCGGGCATGAGATCTTCCTCGGGCAGGTGCGCGCAGACCAACAACCGGGTACCGACAACCAACAACGAACGGTCGCGATCGAATACACCGCGTACCGTGACATGGCCAATGAGCAGATGACCGTCATCCGTGAAGAAGCCTTCGCGCGCTGGCCGCAGATGACCTGCCTGCATGTCCACCACAGTCAAGGTGTCATCAAAGCCGGGGAATTGTGCTTCATGGTCTTCGCCAGTGCGCCGCATCGGCAACATGCGCGCGAGGCCGTAGCCTTCGTCACCGATGAAGTGAAGAAGCGCCTACCGATCTTCGGTAAGGAGATCCTCTCGGACGAATCACACCTTTGGAAGCAGAACTCATGATCATGCTCCGTGCCCTCTGTGCCTTCGTGCCTCTGTGGTCTTCTCCGTTCCTCCGATGATCGATATCACCCACAAGCCCACCACGCTCCGCGAGGCCACGGCCGAAGCGACCGTCTCCGTTAGCCTGCCGGAGACCATTACCGCAGTGAAAGAGAAGCGCGTACCGAAGGGCGATGTGCTCGAAGCCGCGCGTGTCGCTGGTCTATTCGGCATCAAGCGCACATCGGACATGATCCCGGATTGTCATCCGCTACCCGTGGAATCCGCAGCGCTGACGTTCGATGTGCGTGACCTGTCAATTGTCGTCACCGTCAAGGTGAGGACCATTTACCGCACGGGCGTCGAGGTGGAGGCGATGCACGGGGCGAGCGTTGCGGCGCTCACGATCTACGATATGCTCAAGCCCATCGATAAGGGCATCAGCATCGAGCGCATCCGCTTGGTGGAGAAGAAGGGTGGCAAGAGCGATTGGAAGGACAGCTTCGACAAGACACCGCGTGCCGCTGTACTCATCATCAGCGACAGTGTGGCGGCCGGCAGGAAGGAGGACAAGGCCGGTGCGGCGATCATCGAGCGCTTGAAGAAGCTCGGTGTGGAAGTCGCGGCGCAGATGGTCGTTGCTGACGAGCCGGATGTGATCGCCGTGCAAGTGAAGACCTGGGCCATGGAGAACTACGACCTCATCCTCACTACCGGCGGCACCGGACTTTCACCACGGGACAGTACCCGCGAAGCCATCGCACCGATCCTGGAGCGGGACATCCCCGGCATCATGGAAGTCGCGCGAGCCTATGGCCAGGAACGCATGCCCTGGGCCATGATGAGCCGAGGCGTGGCAGGCATGATCGACCGCACGCTGGTGATCACCTTGCCCGGCTCAACGCGCGGCGCGCAGGAAACGATGGACGCGTTGTTCCCCTTCGTGCTGCATGTGATCAAGGTGCAGGAGCATGCGTTCAGACATGGTCTTTGAATTCACCGCAAAGACGCCAAGAACGCAAAGGGATATGCGATGACGGAGAACGAGATCGCTCGCATTGTGGTGGATGCCATGATCGAAGTACATCGCGAGCTGGGTCCCGGCCTGCTGGAGTCAAGCTATGAGCATTGTTTGGTATTCGAGCTTTCGGGGCGAGGCTTGCAGGTGGAGCAACAGGTGGCATTGCCACTGGTCTACAAAGGTGTGCGGCTGGATGCGGGGTACAGGATAGATATCTGGATCGAACGCAAGGTTATCATCGAAGCAAAGTCGGTCGATGAGCTTCATCCGATCCATATCGCCCAGATGCTGACCTATCTGAAACTGACGGGATGCAGGCTGGGACTGTTGGTCAATTTCAACGAAAAGCTGGTCCGGGATGGAATTCGGCGTGTCGTGCATGGATTGCCTGAATAGCAATTGGCAGGGAAGCCGATGATGGTGCAGGAGATGTTCGATCACGGGCCCAGGCTCTACCACTTTCTTGGCGCTCTTTGCGTCTTTGCGGTGCATCTTCATTGGCGTTCTTTGCCCCCATGGTGATCGGGAAGGAGGCGCAGGTCGAAGAGTTCGCATTGCACCGTATCGGTTCGGGAGATACACCCAGCGTGTTCAGCGACTTCACAGTCGTGCTGAAAGGCGAAGAGGAACAGGAGTTCCTGCGCAAGCTCTTCCTGAAGCCCTTCGCCAACATGGCCTTCACCACGGAGTTCACGCATGCGGTCTCCTTGGAGTACAATGTGCTGCACGGCCTCTGCCTGGAGATCGGCGAAGGCAAGGACCTCTTGAAGTGCTCAGAGGCCATCGCCAAGCACCTGATCGATGTCTCGCAACACCACAACATCAACGGTGGCGACCTCTTCGTGGCCAAGTTCACCGGCGTACAGATCGGCGCTGCGACGCATGAGGCCGTGGGCATTTACAAGTTCGATGAGAAGGAGGTTTTCATCGAGAGCAGGACCGCCAGCGGCCTCATCGAGCTGAGCATGAAGCGCGGGCTCGGCAACAACAAACCGAACAAGGCCGTGCTGGTGGTCTTCACGGAGGAAGCGCCAACGCTGTTCGTGATCGACAACAACGATAGCACGCAGTACTGGCAGAAGGACTTCATCGACCATAAACCCAAGCATGACCATGTGAACAGCAGGAGCAACCTGCTGGAGCTGACGAAATCGTTCATCACGCAGCAGATGCCACAGGATTTCACCGTGGCCAAGGCAGATCAGATCGATCTGCTGAACCGTTCGGTGCAGTACTTCAAAAGCCACTCGGAGTTCGACCGCGAAGAGTTCACCCAGGAGGTCTTCGCCGAGGAAGGCGCGATCAGGTCGTTCAATCAGTACAGCGACCGGTTCCAGACGGAGAACAACGTCGAATTGGCGGACAACTTCGAGATCTCAGCGCACGCCGTAAAACGCCAAGCACGCATCTTCAAGAGCGTGCTGAAGCTGGACAAGAACTTCCACATCTACATCCACGGCGATCGCAACCGGATCGAGCAGGGCGTGGACGAGAACGGTCGCAAGTTCTACAAGATCTACTACGACCAGGAGAGCTGAGTCCCGGTCAGGGCTTTGCGCGGTCTGCACTTGTTCCAATCACCTTCGCGACATCACATCCCATCGTCATCGCGAGGAGTCCCCGACGAAGCGATCCATTTACCGACCTTGGATCGCTTCGTCGCCCGTTCGTTCCTCACGGCCGAGCTCGCGATGACGATACGTTGTTGCCAGGTCTTGTGACGTATGCCTATCCGCCGATGCTCACCATCGGGCGCTCGCTCAGGTCGTGCAACACTTCTTCCTGCTTCTCCGGTTTGAAGAGCGGTAATCCGCCGAGCATCGCATGCTTAGCCAGCACGTTCATTTCGATCAATGGTGCGATGTCCTCGCCGCGCCGCAGCGCCGAGAGCAGATCGGTCTCTTCCCGCGTGAACAGGCAGTTGCGCATCTTCCCTTCTGCTGTAAGTCGCAGGCGATCGCAATCGCCGCAGAAGGGTTCGGTCACGGTGCTGATCACGGCGAAGGTGCCTTTCCAGTCCTTCACGCGGTACGCTTTCGCCGTGCTGTGCGCATCGTCGTTCAACTTCTCGATGGTGTGGATGCTGCCGATGTGCCCGAGCATCTCGGCGTAAGTGTACACGCGTTCCCTTCCCCAATGATTGCCGGCGAAGGGCATGAACTCGATGAAACGGACATGCACCTCGTGGTCACGGGTGAATTCCACGAAGCGTAAGAGCTCGTCGTCGTTCACCCCGCGCATCACCACCATGTTCACCTTCACGCGCATCCCGCGCTGCAAGGCGAGCAGGATGTTCCCGTGCACCTTGTCGAAGCCATTGCGCCGTGTGATCTTTTTGAAACGCTCCGCATCGAAGGTGTCCAAGCTGATGTTGATGTTCTTCAGGCCGGCGTCGATCAATCCGTCGAGGTGTCGGTCGAGCGTCATCGCATTGGTTGTGAGTCCCAGCGATACGCCGAGTTGTGACATGTCGCGCACGATGTCCACCGCATCCGGTCGCACCAGCGGCTCACCGCCCGTCAGCCGGATCTTCGTGATGCCGTAGCGCTCCACGAACATCTTCGCGATAACAGAGATCTCTTCCCGCGTCATCAGCTCTTCCCGCTTCAGGAAGTGCTGGTCCTCCGGCATGCAGTAGGTGCAGCGCAGGTCGCACTTGTCCACGACGCTGATGCGCAGGCTGCGGTGCGTGCGGCTGTGACGGTCGGTGAGCGGCTTCAACACGACCGCAAGTTACCTTGAGGCCCACACCTTGACGGAAAACGCATCATGGCAAAGAAGGAACTGGTCCGCTGTGGCTGGTGCATGAAGGACGACATCTACAAGAAGTACCACGATACCGTCTGGGGCAGGCCTGAGCGGGATGATCAACGCCTCTTCGCCAAGCTGATCCTTGACGGGGCCCAAGCGGGCCTCAGTTGGTACACGATCCTCATCCGATCAGAGAGTTACGCGAATGCCTACCACGACTGGGATGCCAAGAAGATCGCGCGCTACGGGGAAAAGGACATCGCCCGCCTGTTGAACGACCCCGGGATCATCCGCAACCGCGCCAAGGTGCTGGCGTCCATCGGGAACGCGCAGGCCTACCTGAAGATCATGGAGGGCGGCAAGGGTTCGTTCCGTGACTTCCTCTGGAAGCATGTGGACCACAAGACCATCGTCAACAACCGCTCAAGCATGGGGCAGATTCCCGCCTCTTCGCCAGAAAGCGATGCCATGAGCAAGGACCTGAAGAAGCACGGGTTCAAATTCGTCGGTACCACCATCGTGTATGCGTTCATGCAAGCCTGCGGTATGGTGGACGATCACCTGGTCACTTGCTGGCGACGGACGGGCTAGGCGATACCTTGCGTTCCCGCGATGCGGGATGTATCCATGCGCACACCCGTCGCGCCCATCAGCATCACCCGCGTCGAGAACGGCTCCGCTTCAGCGGCTGACGATATCCTCGTGACCGAGGAGCCACTGGAGATCCGCCTCGGCCATGGACCGCTGGATGACCGGAAAGAGTTCCGCCTCAGTGTGACCATGCGCACGACCGGGAATGATGAGGAGCTCACGTTGGGCTTCCTTTTCACGGAAGGGCTGATCAGCGATCCCGGACAAGTGGTGCGGGTGGTGCCGTGCGAGAACGTGAAAGAGGAGGAGCGCGGCAATGTGGTGCGGGCCGAGCTGCATCCTTCGGTCATCGTCGATCCGGCCAAGTGGCAGCGGAACTTCTACACCACCAGCAGCTGTGGCGTCTGCGGAAAGTCGAGCATCGAAGCGGTGCATACGCAATGCTCCCGACCGCTGGGCAAGCCACCGAAGTTCGATCACGCGTTGATCACGTCCTTGCCTGAACGCATGCGCGCCGGACAGACCGTCTTCAAGCACACCGGTGGGATACATGCTGCAGCGCTCTTCAACGAACAAGGCGAATTGCTGGTCCTGCGCGAGGATGTCGGCCGTCACAACGCCGTCGACAAGGTTGTCGGAGCTGTCCTCATGCAGCCGGACAACCGGCGACCGACGACCGACACCAGGGTCCTCCTCGTCAGCGGCCGTGCCGGTTTCGAACTCGTTCAGAAGTGCATCGTTGCCGGTATCCCCGCAATGGCGGCGGTGGGTGCCCCTTCATCGCTGGCCGTGCAGCTCGCGCGGGAAAGCGGGTTGCTGCTGATCGGTTTTCTTCGCGGTGACCGTTTCAACGTGTATTCCGGCAGCCTATGATCGATCATCAGCGTATAGAGAGTCTCGTTCGGGAACCCATCACCGTGGTGCCCTATGATCCCTCATGGCCGGAGCGCTATCTCGCCTTGGAGGACTTGTTGAAGCGCTCATTGCCGCCGGACATCTGGACGCGCATTTCTCACATCGGCAGCACATCCGTTCCCGGTATGAGCGCAAAGCCCATCATCGACATGCAGGTGGAGGTCACCAGCCTCGATCGTGTTCGTCGGGAGGTGGTACCCATCATGAACGACCTCGGCTACGAGTACATCTGGCGGCCCACCATGGGCGAGCAGGTGCCGTTCTACGCCTGGTTCATCGGGCGGAACGCGGCAGGACAACGCACCGCTCACATCCACATGGTGGAGCCCGATGCGGCCAGCGAGGACCGGGTCCTTTTCCGCGACTTTCTCCGGACCCATCCACAAGACGCGCAGCGCTATGAGCGACTGAAGCTGGAACTGCTGGAAGCCTATCCACAGGACCGCGCCGCTTTTACCCAAGGCAAGTCCGCTTTCATCGCTTCCATCCTGAACCAAGCCCGACAACAGTGACCATGAGACTTCCCGCACTTCTCATCGCATGCGCTTTCGTGGCGGTTGCCAGTGCCCAGCGCACCTTCGATGTCACCATCGCCGATAGCACCTACCACATGAAGCAGTACTGGTTCGTGCTCTACACGAAGGGTGATGCTGCCCCGCTGGACAGCGCCACTTCCGCTGCGACATTGAAAGCGCATTTGGCCCATCAAAGCGAACAAGCCGAACGCGGGCTGATCCAAGTGGCCGGGCCGTTCGGGGACAAGGGCGATTGGCGCGGCTTGTTGCTCTATGACTGCGAGACCCGGGAGGAAGTGGAAGGCTACCTCAAGGCCGACCCCTTCGTGCGTGCCGGGCAGCTGAAATACGAGGTACACCCCTGGTACGGGGCGGTCGGTACCACCCTCCGCTGATCATTCTTTGACGAAGCGCGAGCGGATGGACCGCCCCTCCTCGTCCAGCGAAAGGACGTAGCAGCCGGTGGGCAGTTTCCCGATGTCGAGCGTCATATCGCCGGTCATTGAAGTCTGCGCACGGAGCACGACCCGCCCCAGTTCATCCATCACCGAGATCGCCGCGTTTCCGTGTGATGCGTTTCTTCGGATGAAGAGTGTTGTGCTGGCGGGGTTCGGATACAGTACCAATGCCGTGCTTTCCGCTGAGAGGTCCGCCACGCGCGTCACGATGTTCTGTCCGCTCACGATGCGCAGGTCCGGATCTAGGAACGCGCTGTCCGCCATGAAGGGCAGTGTGAAATCGAAGGACTGACCGTTGACCGAGTGGTCCAGCACCACCGTTGTGTCCATGTCCGCGTTCTTGAAGCGCACGGGCACCGGCAGTTCGAAGAAATCTACTGAAGGATGCGAGGGGCTCTGGAACAGGGTAAGTGAAACCGTACCGTCCTGCGCCTGTGTCCAAGGAAGCGTATAGGTCGGGTATCCTTCACCCGTGAACCAATCGGCCATGAAGCCGTCCAGGTCCAGACCGCTCGTTGTTTCGAGGTGCGCTTGAAGGTCGGATGTGCGCGCGCTGCCGTACGCGAGCAGCGGGTCGTTCAAGTAGTCACGGATGCCTTGGAACCACGCCGAGTCACCGCAGACCCAGCGAAGCATGTGGAGCACCATAGCGCCTTTGTTGTAGGTGAGCCGCCCGCTGAAGACGCGCCCGATGTCCGTGGTGTCCGTGCAGAAGACGCTCCCGCCGGGCTCCGATACCACACTTTCGATCTTGCCCGCTTTGTACCCGCGCCAGTATTCAGGGGCGTTGGCCTCATAGCACATTCCTTGGAGGTAGGTGGCGAATCCCTCGTTCAACCAGATGTCCGCCCAGCTGCCGCAGGTCACCTTGTCGCCGAACCACTGGTGCGCCAGCTCATGCGCCGAAAGCTCGTAGCTCCAACCGCCCATGCTGGTCATGGTCTGGTGCTCCATACCGCCGCCCCATCCGAACTGCGCGTGGCCGTATTTCTCGTTCGCGAACGGGTACAGGCCGAAGAGTTGGCTGTAGAGCGTCATCTGCCCGACGACGTCCCCTGCGTTCGCATCCGCCATGCCCGGGTTGTCATGCCAGGAGTACGTGAGCATCGGTATGGTATCCGTACCGATCACGATGTCACGCGTGTACACGATGTAGTCCGCGACCGCCATGGAGATGAGGTAGCACGCGATGGGATAACGGTGCCTCCAGTGGTAGGTCGTGTTGCCGCCGTCCACGACCTCCGAGACCAGCAGCCCGTTCGAGCCCGCGCGGTACGCTGACGGTGTGGTGATGTAGATGTCTGCTGAATCGATCTTGTCGTTCAGGTCCTGCTTGCACGGCCACCACTCCTTCGCGCCATATGGTTCGCTCAAGGTCCACAAGGCCGCGCTGCTGTCCGGTTGTTGACCGATGGCGAAGCTGCCGAAGCCGACATCGCCCCGCGGAACGCCGTGGTAGGCCACCATCACGGAGTCGAGCGTTCCGGTGGGTACTTCCAATCCGAACGGGATGGTGAGCAGGTCCCCGCTCTCCTGTGTGGCCGCTACCGGGGATCCGTGGTAGTTCGCGGCATCGAGCAGCAGGGTATCGCTCAGGTCCATGACCAGTTCGTTGAGCGGTGCGGTCGCCAGGAAGTACAATGTCACCGTGCCGGTGATCGTGCGCACGTTCGGGTCTACCGCCCATTCGGCGCGCACGTACTTCATATCGTACCCGCGCGAGGGAACGGCATCGCTGCGCAGCATGCCGGGGTGCATGTGCTGGTGCCCGCAGCGTGTTTCCTCGAATACGGCGTGATCGTAGCCGAGCTGGGCGTGCATCGCGGTACCACACGCGAGTGCGGACACCAGAAGGATTGTTCTCATCGAGAGAAAGTTAGCCCATGCACGGGCAAGGATGCCTGTGTCACATTCAAAAAACCTGCGAAACGATGGAACGTACCGCCTCGCTCTTGCCCATGGTGTAGAAGTGCAGGCAGGGTACACCGGCCGCCTTCAGCTCCTTCGCTTGCTGCGTGCTCCATGCGATGCCGACGCGCTTCACGTCCGCATCGGTCTTGCAGGCCATCAGGTCGCGTGCGAAGGCGTCCGGCAGATCGATGGAGAAGGTCTTCGGGATGAAGGCGATGTGCTTCAAGGTGGTCAGCGGCTTGAGCCCCGGGAGGATCGGCACGTTGATGCCTTCGCTCCGGCAGAGATCGACGAACCGGAAGTACTTCGTGTTGTCGAAGAACATCTGCGTCACCAGGTACTCCGCACCAGCGTCCACCTTGCGTTTCAGGTAGGCGATGTCGGTGCTCAGGTTCAGGGCCTCCTGATGCTTCTCAGGATAACAGGCCGCGCCCACGCAGAGGTCGGTAGGCGCTGCTTCCATCTCCTCTTCGTACAGGTATTTGCCCTTGTTCAGCCCGGCGATCTGGTGGATCAGGTCCTCGGCGTGCGCATGGCCGTCGCGTTCAGGGATGAACTGCGGTTCGCTCTTGATCGCGTCACCGCGCAGGGCCAGCACGTTGTCAATGCCCAGGAAGTTCAATTCGATGAGCGCGTCCTCCGTGTCCTCGCGGCTGAAGCCCCCGCAGATCAGATGCGGCACCGTATCGATGTCGTACTTGGCCTTGATCATCGCGCAGATGCCTACCGTACCCGGCCGCTTGCGCAAGCGGATCTTCTGCAACAGCCCGTGGCCGCGCTCCTTGTAGATCACCTCCTCCCGGTGGTAGGTCACATTGATGAAGCTCGGCTTGAACTCCAGCAGGGGATCGATGCCTTCATAGATCGATCGGATGTCCTTGCCCTTCAGGGGGGGCAGGATCTCGAAGGACAGCAATGTCCCCTTCGCGTTCTTCAAATGGTCGATGACCTTCATCGGTGATCCGCCTTTTGCGGCAGGGCGCGAAAGTACCCTCACACGGCTTCGAAAGCGAACGCCCCGGTACCATGCGGCACCGGGGCGTTCATGCACTGCTCGTTGGAGCGGAACGGTCAGCGCAGCAAGGTCACATGGCCGGTGTATTCTTTCCCGTTCGGCAGCTTCAGCACGTAGAAGTAGGTGCCTTCCGCCACATCGGGGGCCCTCCAGGTGTTCCGGTAGCTGGTGGCCTCATAGATCGGCTGGCCCCAGCGGTTGTACACGCTGAGTTTGTTGCCCGGATAGTACTCCGCGCCAGTGAATACCAAGGCATCGTTCTGCCCATCCCCGTTCGGGCTGAAGACGTTCGGGACCTCGATCTCCAAGGGCACGACGATCTGTTGATAGGTGATGGTGGAGGTGCAGCCATCGGCCGTGGTCACAGTGAGCATGACGGTGTAAGTGCCCGGGGTATCGAACAGGAAGGAGATGGAATCACTGCCGGCCACTGGCACGGAATCGATGTACCAAGAGGAGCTGACGATGGTACTGCCGTCGATCGTGCTGATATCGTAGTACGTAACTGACGATGGAGGGAACACATTTGAAGGGCTGTTGCTGCCGATGCTTGCCACCGGGTCATTCGCGCTCACCACGTTCACCGTGTCCGAGTTGGCGGAACATCCATTGGCATCGGTCACGGTAACGAAGTACGAACCGGTGCCCACCGTGATGCCATCCGCCGTGCTTCCGTTGGACCATTGGTATTGCGGGTAATCCTCATCCGTGCCCAAGGTCGCAGGTGTACCACCGCAACTGAAGAGCTGCCCGGTAATGTCCGGCTCCGGATTGGGTACTCCGTAGATGGTGATCTCGTTGGAGGCCAGACGGCAGTTGCCTGAAGTGGCCAGGCACATGTAGGATCCAGGACCTACGAGAACGGTCGGTCCGAAGTAGCCATTGGTCCAGATGTAATCGTCGTATCCGCTGCCCGCATTGAGCACCACGCCTTGGCCTTCACAGGCGATGGTGTCCCCTGTGATCACGGGGGGTGGAGCAGGCGTATAGTACACAGCCAGTACGATGGACACCGTGCTCTCCAAGGAGTCCGCGCCATTGTCCTGACCGGTGAAGGTCACCACATGGAACCCGGTATCGGCGAGCAAGGGAATGAACTGTACGTTGATCGTGGCGTTCGTACCGTTGTTGGTCACCGTGCTCGCGAAGTTGTCTATCGTTGGTGCCGTTGCCGAGGTCGAGATGATCGACTGGTCGCCCTCCGGGGTGAGGAAAGTTACGTTGAAGTCCACCAGCTCGCCCATGCAGACCTCCACCGTGTCGCAGAGGAAGTTCGAGTTGATGATGGGGGGGATATTCTGCGTGGTCACCGCCGTCGTGAAGCGGAAGCTCTTGTAGTCCAACCAGCTCACACCGTCAGCATTGCCGAACGGACCGTCGTAATCCAAGCCCTCGTGGTCGTTCCGTGTGAATTGGATGAAATCAGTCCCGTTCCCTTCGTTGGCTCCGACCGTGGATGGGATGCCTCCGAAACCGCCCACGCCTTGACTGGCCGAGCCCGTGGTCCATTGCATGTCCTTGTAGCAGAAGGCCACGTTGTTGCCAACGCCGATCACCGGGTCCGTACCATCCGTGAAGATGAGCTGGAAGGTGTTGTGTTTGTCGGTTTGAGCAGAGAAGTAACCCACCTCCGTCCAATTCACATACATCGCCGTGGGGGTGATCTTGTACTTGACGGTTCCGCCATTCAACCCATTGCCGTCCTCGCCACGAGTATCCACGTCCGCCCAGAACGGTGCCAACATCGAAAAACCGGCCGTCGGGAAGGGGTCCGCGCTATAGGTTCCATAAGGCGTTCCGAAAGAGACGTTACCGTTGTTGTTGACGTAGCACGTGTTGTACGGAACGCCGTACAGATTGAAATCGAAGGGCAGGTTGATCAGGGCCGAACTGAAATCGTCATTCGGACCCATGGCCAGGGTATAGTCGTTATCGGGCTCGATCCAGCAATTACAGAAGCCGTTCGATCCGCCCCCCTTGGGTTGGCCACCGCTGTGGGGTTTGCCATTGGCGGGCTTAACGCCTTGCACCGGCAGGGTGGAGTAGCGCACGGTGTAAGCCGAGGGCAACGTCCCCGCGGTTTTCATCTGTTGGTACTCCTCCACGCTGAGCACCGTGCTCTGGGCGTTCATCGCAGTGGCCGCTACCACCAGTGCGGTGGCCGAGCAGAAGCGTTGCAGTCGCGTTCTCATGTGCATGTGTTCTTACCGTTCTGACCTCATCTGAGCAATGTCACCGTACCGAACCAATCCTTCTTGTCCGAGGAACCGATGGGCCGTTCGATGAGCCGCCAATTGTATACCCCCGTCGGCAATAGTTCGCCGCTGTTGTTCAGCGCGCCGTTCCAGCCTTCGGAGGGGTCGGTGCTATCGAATACCCGTTGTCCCCAGCGGTCGAAGATCATCAATTCATGGTCTTCCACGACCATGCCGCTGGCCACGGGCAGGAAGACCTCGTTGAATCCGTTGCCGTCCGGGGTGAAGGCGTTCGGGGTGTAGAGCAAAGGAATGGACACGGTGACGGTCTGGCAGAGCGAATCCGCACAACCATAGCGGTCCGCCACCTTCAGGCACACCTCGTATTCCCCGCTGAAGATGTCCGGAAAGGCATGCGCCGCCTGTCGTTGATCACTGCTGTCCACCCCGCGGAAGTCCCACGCGAATACGGAAGCGTGCGGGTCTTCCGCTGTGAAGAGCAGGGTGCTGTTCTCCCAGGTCCCCAAGTCCGGCGTCCATATGAAGTCCGCCGTGGGCGCAGGATCCACGAGCACAGCGCCTTGCAGGGTGAAGTGGTCCGTGCAGCCTTGAGGTGTGGTCACTTCCAAGGTCACGTTGTACCAGCCCGGTTCCAGATACTCGTGCACGAGCGTATCGCAGGCGTTCAGGCCGGACGCGCCATCGCCGAGGTCCCATTGGCAGTTGCCATCGAGGAACACCGGGTCCGTCGTATTGGTGAATTTCACCGCCAAGGGATCGCAACCACTGTCCGGTTCCACCGTGAAGGTGATGATCGGCAAGGGGTTGATGGTGATGGCCAGGAAGGCGCTATCGCTCAAGTGCTGGCAGGTGTTCGGCCCCTGCACCACGTAGGTGTAAATGCCTGAGGTGTCCTGCGCGGGTTCAAGGGATGATGGGTGGCCGTTCCCAAGCGGGTCGGTCCAGGCACCTCCTGCATCGGGGTCGCCGCCCAGCACGAGGAACAGGTCCGTCACGTTGCCATTGGCACAAATGACCAAGCTGTCATCCTCCCCGGCTTGGGGCAAGGGGTCGATGGCGATGCTCAACGTACTACTTGCCCCGATGCACGGGAGCACGGCGCTCACCGAGTAGATGTAATCGCCTGCGGCATCAGTGCCCGCGTTGAAGATGTCCCCGAAAGCCACGTTCCCCGGTGCTGCCCAGGTCCCGCCCACGTCCGGGTTGCCGTTCAGCGCATTGACCATGGTCAGCGGGCTGGCGTCCGCGCACAGGGCGATCCCCGCGTCACTGCCCGCATCCACGGCATCTTCCAGCCGTATGTCTACCAAGGCCGTGTCATTCGGGCAAGGTCCGTTGCCGGAAACGATGTAGGCGTAATCCCCATCGGTGTCCGTGCCGGGCTGCAGGGTCCCGGAGAATATCCCGCCGTTCGGTGCCAGCCAGGATCCGCCCACATCCGCGTTGCTCCCGAGCAAAGGGAACAGGGCCACGGGGTCATGATCGCTGCAATAGGCGGCATCGTCCACGTCGGTTCCCGCTTCCACGTGCAAGGTGGTGGCCATGGTCACTTCGGCGGAGTTGGGGCAGTTGCCACCCGCACCGATCTCGTAGAAGTACACACCATCCGGGTCTTCGCCTGGCAGGAAGGTGCCGGTGTGCGCGTTGCCGTTCGGGTCGGTCCAATCACCGCCGGGGGCTGGTGTGCCACCGATCAGTGAGTAAAGGTCCACAGGGTCGCCGTTGTCACACACGTTGGCGGAACCGGGTTCCATGTCCGCAGCGGTTTGCACCAGCAGCACCACGTTCAGCGTGGATGTGATCGACGGTGTGCCATTGTCCGTTCCGGTAAAGGTGATGGTATGGTACCCCACATCAGCCAGCGTAGGCGTGATCTCTACCGTGATGTCCGCGTTCACTCCGGAAGTCGAACTGAGCACGCTCAACCCGGCCAATGTCGGGGCGCTCACATCCGGCACCGTGGTCTGGTCCGGTTCGGGCGAAAGGAAGGTGACCTGCAGGATGGAGGGCTCGTTCACGCAGAGCACCAGCGTGTCGCACACTGATTGCCCGGTGATCACCGGTGGCACATTGGCCAGGGTGATGTCCGTGGAGAAGGAGAAATATTGGTTGTCGAGGAAACTCACACCATCGGCCGCACCAAAGGGACCGTCGTAGTCCGCGCCCGCATGGTCGAAACGCCCGAACTGGATGTAGTCGATGCCGTTGCCCTGGTTGGCACCCACGTTTGCCGGATTGCCACCGAAGCCACCAACACCCGAATTGGCCGCCCCCGTGGTCCATTGCATGTCTTTATAGCAAAAGGACACGTTCGCCTCGTTGGGCACTACCGGATCCGTGCCGTCCGTGATGATCAGCTGGAAGGTGTTGAGCAGGTCGGTCTCGGAGCTGAAGTAGCCAACGTTCGTCCAATTCACATACAGCGCGGTCGGAGTCACCTTGTACTGGACCACATTGCAGCCTGCGCAGAAGCCTCCCAGATCCACGTCGGCCCAAAAGGGTGCGACCAGTGTGGTTCCGGCGAGCGGAAAGCCGTTCGCCGTGAAGCCCCCCAAGTAGGTTCCGAAGGACACGTTGCCGTTGATGTTTATGTACGCCGTGTTCCAAAGTTGGCCGTAGAGGTAGAATTGAAATGGGAGCACGATCGGACCATAGCTTCCGTCATCGGTGCTGTTGAAACCGCTGGCGCTCCATTCGCTGTTGTTGTTGATGGTCGTGTAGGAGCCATCCGGCTCATGCCAGCAATCACACGTTTCCGCGCCACCCCTAAGTTGGGGCTGCGGCACGGCCGAGGGTCTCGGACGTCCGAGGGTCACTCCGTAAGTCGCCGCCTTCCATTCCGCATAGCTGGGATACCCCAAGTATTGCTGCGCTATGGCCGGGGCCGCCATCAGGCCCAGCACGATCAGCGGCAGGGTTCTCCTGAAGGCGCTCATGACATTACCGTTGGAACAATCGTACGACCTCGCCCTTGCTCCAGGTCTTTCCGTCCGCATCGGTCACTTCCAAGGCGTAGAAGTACATCCCGGGCTCGCAAAGCTGCCCGCTGTTCATCATCCGCCCGTTCCATTTGGCCTCAAGATTATCCGCGCTGAACACCAAGGCGTTGCTGCTGGCCGAGAAGATGCGCACAGTCGCCTTTTGGTAGTTCTGCACAGCAACGGCCAATTCATCGTTCACACCATCGCCGTTGGGGCTGAAGGCCGTGGGGATCATCACCGAAAGGGCAGGTGCGGGCACGGCTTGTGGCAGCTCCGGTTCATCGTCTGCGGGTTCCTCAGGAACGACCTCCTCATGCTCCACATGCACGGTCGGACTCGGCATTTCCGTTCGCGTGGGCGGGGGTACGACCTTCTCGGTGGCTACCACGACGGGACTGGTCACGTAATTGTCCACGACGTCCTGTAGAACCGCGTTGACCGTTTGCTTGCCTTCTTCCGTCGGTGGGCCGATCGGCTTCTCCTTGGGGGAGGTGGATGTCGAATGCTTGGCTTCAGTACGAGGGTCGGCTACGGCGCCAGTAGTGTGCGATCCGTTCTTCGGGATGTTCGTGGCAGCGCTGACGGAGGCGGTGTTCGCTTCAGCGGTCACTGTTGCCACAGGAATGGTCGTGGCGCCTGCGTTTGACGGCTGTGGTTCCGGGACAACCGGAGCGATGACCTCGACTTGTTCAGCACGGTCGGTTTCAGCTGGTTCTCCCGAAAGGTCGTAGAACAGGAGTCCACCGGCGACGAGCGTAGCGGCGATGCCCGCTGCCCACCATCCGGCCGCGCTGCCAGCACCTGCTGCTGCGCCATGACCTATTTGCGAGCTGATGTTCGTCCACACCTGTGCATCCACCGGCGCTTCATGCCCGGCGAACTTCTCTTTCAGCAGCCCGCCCAAACTGCTGCCGCTGGCCACCGCGAGCTGCCCGCTGATGGCGTTCCACGTTCCGGGGTCCACGTCCATTTCGTGGCCCGCGAAGCGCTCGGCGAGGTTATCGAACAAGGGGTCCTTCATTCGTGGTTGCCATAGATGTCGGCCGCCTCCTTAGGAAGCAGCTTGCGCAGGTAGGCCCGCGCTTTCATGAATTGCGATTTGCTCGTGTTCTCACTGATGCCCAGCATCTCCCCGATGTCCTTGTGGGGATAACCTTCAATGGCGAACAGGTTGAACACCGTGCGGTAGCCCGGAGGCAGGGACTGGATGATCTCCATCAGCTCGTCCGTGCTCATGGCGCTCATCACATGCTCATCTTCCGCGTGCAGGTGCTCGGCTTCGGTCAGGTCCAAGCTGTGGTCGTACGGCTTGTTCCGGCGTATGTGGTCCAAGGCCGTATTCACCATGGTGCGCGCGATCCATCCGCCCAAGGGACCATCGGCCCGGAAGTGGTCCATTTTGGTGAACACCTTCACGAACCCGTCCTGCAGGATGTCCTGGGCTTGTTCCCGGTCGTTCGCGTAGCGCATGCAGATGCTCATCATCTTGCGCGCATAGGACTTGTACAAGTCCTTCTGCGCCACAGGGTCGCCCTTCAGGCATCCGGCTACCAACTGTTCGTCCGTCATGGCCATCCTGCGGGGTAATGATGCGATCGGGCATAGGGAAGTTGCCTGCCCGCTTGCCTCTCCGTCCCAAAAATACGGTGAAGGCCGCGCCGGACGCGGCGAGGCCTTCGCCCAGGATCAGGATGGCGGGGTCTGGTGGGAGGTCCGGACTTCTCGGGTCTTGGGGTCGCGGCCTCAGGTGGTCGCGTGCGGCTGGTAAGCCAGGGTTGATCCTATCCCGGAGGAGAACCCATAACCCGGCGGGGGTCCGCTACCTTCGCGGCCCTTTCGCGAAAACGCCCTTCAGCGTACCCGGCTATTGGCCCGCCCTCATTCCATGAAGAACATCCGCAACTTCTGCATCATCGCCCACATCGACCACGGCAAGAGCACCCTGGCCGACCGCCTGTTGCAGATGACCGGCACCATCGCGGACCGCGATATGACCAACCAGGCCTTGGACGACATGGACCTGGAGCGCGAGCGCGGCATCACCATCAAGAGCAAGGCCATCCAGATGGACTATTCCCAGAACGGGGAGAAGTACATCCTGAACCTGATCGATACGCCCGGCCACGTGGACTTCAGCTACGAGGTGAGCCGCTCCATCGCCGCGTGCGAAGGCGCGCTCCTCATCGTGGATGCCACCCAAGGCATACAGGCGCAGACGATCAGCAACCTGTATCTGGCGCTGGAGCACGACCTCACGATCATCCCCGTCCTGAACAAGATGGACCTGCCTTCGGCCAACCCCGAAGAAGTGAAGGACCAGATCGTGGACCTGGTGGGCTGCAAGCATGAGGACATCCTCGCCGCCAGCGGCAAGACCGGCCTGGGCGTGGACAAGATCCTCGAAGCCATCGTGGAGCGTGTTCCCGCCCCGAAAGGCGACCCGAACGCACCGCTGCAGGCGCTCATCTTCGACAGTGTCTTCAACAGCTTCCGCGGCATCATCGCCTACTACCGCGTGATGAACGGCACCATCCGCAAGGGCGACAAGGTGAAGTTCTTCAACACCGGTGTCACCTATGCCGCCGACGAGGTGGGCGTGCTGAAGATGGACCTGCGCCAGAAGCCCGAAGTGCGCGCCGGCGACGTGGGCTACATCATCAGCGGGATCAAAACCGCCAGTGAAGTGAAGGTGGGCGATACCATCACGCATCAGGACCGCCCCTGCGAGGCGGCCATCCACGGCTTCGAGGACGTGAAGCCCATGGTGTGGGCCGGCATCTTCCCGGTGGATACCGATGAGTACGAGGAGCTCCGTGACGCCATGGAGAAGCTGAAGCTCAACGACGCCAGCCTCACCTGGACGCCGGAGAGCAGTGCCGCGCTCGGCTTCGGTTTCCGCTGCGGGTTCCTCGGGCTCTTGCACATGGAGATCATCCAGGAGCGATTGGAGCGTGAGTTCAATATGACCGTGATCACCACCGTGCCCAACGTGAGCTACACGGTGCTGAAGACCAACGGCGATACGCTCGAAGTGCACAACCCCAGCGAGCTGCCGGAGGTCATGCACATCGAGTCCATCGAAGAGCCTTACATCAAGGCGCAGATCTTCACCAAGGCCGAATACACCGGGGCCATCATGACGCTCTGCATCGAGAAGCGCGGCAACCTCATCGGGCAGAACTATCTCACCACGGATCGCGTGGAGTTGAGCTTCGAGTTGCCCTTGGGCGAAGTCGTATTCGATTTCTTCGACAAGCTGAAGTCCATCTCCCGTGGCTATGCGAGCTTCGACTATCATCCTATCGGTAGAAAAGAGAGCGACCTGATCAAATTGGACATCCTGCTGAACGGTGAGAAGGTGGACGCCCTGAGCGCGTTGATCCACCGCGATCACGCGCACGAGCTCGGCAAGAAGATGTGCAGCAAGTTGAAAGAGCTGCTGCCGCGCCAGCAGTTCGACATCCCCATCCAGGCCGCCATCGGCGCGAAGATCGTGGCGCGCGAAACGGTGAAGGCCCTGCGCAAGGACGTTACCGCCAAGTGCTACGGCGGTGATATCAGCCGCAAGCGGAAACTGCTGGAGAAGCAGAAGGAAGGCAAGAAGCGGATGCGCTCAGTGGGCAGCGTGGAGATCCCGCAGGAGGCGTTCCTGGCGGTGTTGAAGTTGGACTAGTCCCGCTGCTCATTCCACCACCACCGTAGCGTGCTGAATGCCTCGGTCGTTCGACACCTGGATGTGGTAACATCCCTGCGGCAGTCCCAAGGTCGATACTTCCATGCTGCCCGTGTTGGAAGGAACGGCTAGCCGTTCCACAACGCGCCCCAGGTCATCCAGGAGCAGGAGTTCCTGCGTTCCGGTCAAAGGGAAGGTCAACGTGAAACTAGCTCCCGATGACAGGAGTGATGGATATGCGCTCAGCCTGCCCAAGTGGGCCATGTCGTGCGTTGTGATGGCCGTTGTTCCGCAGACAGATGTACGTGGTGTGGCGACCTGTTCCACGTTGATGGGCATGGGCACCAAGCTCACCGTCTCGTCGTTCACATAGGTCGTAACGGCCAGCAAGGCGGATCCTGGAACCGGAGCCGCTGAGAGGGTGGTTGGCGCCAGATGGCAGGGTTCCAGGGAGCTGGCCGCGAACCGCAACAGCGTGGCACTTGTGGGTAGTGGAACGTCACAATCCGTTTGTCGTGAGAACAGGACGGTGAGCGTGTCGCTGAACGCCTCCAATATGAACGGATAGGCGCACGAAACATCGGACAGACCCGTAAGGGTAAATGCGCCTTGGACCTCGCCGTCAAGGCCCATATGCATAAGGCGCGCACCGATCGAGTAATAGGCGCCTGCCCAGATGGCCCCCTCTTCATCGGTCACCATGTTCCAAAAGCCGCGTGAGTTGCCGGCATTCCCGTAGTGCTTCAGCCATTCCACGGAGCCACTTCCGCTCACCTTCATGGCAAATACCTCTGGGGCCAGATCGTTCAGGTTGCCAGCGATGACAAAGCCGCTGTCGTTCGTGGTCACCACCGAATAGACCTCCGGGAAGTCCCCGAAGGAGATGCGCCGGTCCCACACTTCCGCACCACTGTCATCCAGGCGGACGAGACAGATATCGTCACCTGCGCTGCCCGCGATCAAGCTGCCGCCATCCATTGGTGCGGCGATCGCTCCCGCCCAGCATCGGTCCTCATCCGACATGGAGAAGCGGTAGCTTTTGCTCCAGGAAAGAGCGCCTTCCGGTGTGAGGGCGAGCACGGTGATCCGGTCCGATGCTTCGAACGTATACCGCACGACGACCTGAACGGCTCCGCTGGTGGTGGTGGTCACCAGAGGAGGCATGAAGTTCACTACCGCGAACGGATGGGAGTCGATCGCGATGCGCACGCTCCATTGTTGAACACCATCCGGTCCGAAGTCGATCACGCCGATCTCGCTCGTGCTCGTTGACCCCGACGCGTACACCGGTCCGACCAACAGGGCGTGGCCGCCCGGGCCGATCGTGGATGAGGTTATGCTCATCCGCAAGGTGGTGTCGAACGCGACCAAGGCATTGCTCCAAGCCACTTCTCCGGCAGCGTCCACCTTCACCGCGGCGATGCCCTGCCCGATGTCAAAAGGCATCAGCTGCCCGCTCGTGCCATAAGAGGCCGGGTGCAGCAGGTACTGCGAAGCCAGTGCTCCGGCCGGGGCGTACGTGTAGCCGTATGTGGATTGCGCTTGGGTGAAGAGCGTCATACTCGCTGCGAAGAAGAAGGCCAGATGTCGGTACATGATCGTGGAATGTGGTCGGTATCCATAGACGACACGCCCCATGGGCACGCTGCCCGGACCGGAAGATGGCGAGGCATGTCCAAGTTCGTGCAAACCACCGTTCACCGGGATCGGATCACGTTCATCCGACGAACGCGATGCGCGGCGAACGGTTCGTGGGATGCGGACCGTGTGCTCCATCGTTCGGGGTCACGGAGTACTCGCATCAGGGTGTGCAGCTCCCATCGTGGAGTCCTTGACGGCCGTGTAGATCCGGGCGTAGCCATTATCGAGGCTGGGCCGGAAGCGGTCTCCCAGAAGTGTGGGCCATGGATGCTGACGCGCTGTGCGCTCGACCCCCCTGCCCATGAACAGGACCTGATCCACTTCCGGGGGTATCCCTTTTCGCCAGTGCCGGACCAGCCATGCGGGATCTTCCGTGTAGAGCCAGCCAGCGTGAAGCCATAGTTTGAACGGCACCACCAAATGGACGTGCTCGCCGGGAGCTATCAGGATGCCCTTATGCCGGATGGCCGCGAAGGCCTCCAAGTGCTGCAAAAGCCGATCGGGTTCGGTGATCACAGGCCATACGACACTGCGCGGCCCGAGTGCGCCAGCGGCTTCCATGGCCGCCAAGTGAACGGGGAGCAAACGCGAAAGTGCCGCTTCCGCACGGACCAGCCTCACCACGTGCAACGGAAGCGCGCACAAGGCCGCTCCTCCGATCACGCGCGCGGTCCATCCACCGTGCGCCCCGGCGATGGCCGCCAGCCAGATCGCCACGAACAGGAACACCAGCCAGCGGCACCGCTCGGCGATGTGGAGTTCGGGAACCGCGAGCACGCGATGAAAGGAGGCCAAGAGCGCGAGAAAGAACAGTCCTGCGAGGAGTGTATCGTGCCACAGCCATTTCCGGCCCATGTGCCACCGCACCCGGATCGCGGCCACGAAAGAGACCACGAGCAGGACTCCGATGCCTCCTTGGATCCATTGCTCTTCATGCGGATCGAGCAGGAACAATGGCCGAAGAGGGTTCGCCTCCTGGGGCAGGGGAGTTCCGCTCACGATGTGCTGTGCGTTGCTGCGCATGGCGGGCCACAGTCGCCAAGTGCCCATTACCAAGAGCATAACCATGAACCCCAGGAGCCAAGGCCGGTAGCGACGATCAACGCGATGGAACGGACCTCCTTGTGCGCGCAGACCGACGACGAGGCCCGGCACCAAGAGCATGCACAGAATGACCATGGCCCCACGATGGGTGTACCATGCGAGCACCACACCCACCAATAGTCCGGTCCAACGCCAAAGGGGATCCTGCTCGCGCCATTTCCACCAGGCCGCAGATGCGAAGGCGATCGCTGAGCCGAGGAGGAAATGGAACAGGCCCATGAACACCACCACGTGGAGCGAAAGGGGGGCGAGCCACAGGCTCGCGAGGCCCATCCGCGTGCCATGCACACGGGAGAAGGCCACCGCTGAAAGCACCACGGCGCAGAGGACCAGGGCCGCGTACAGGTCATGCGCCTGCTCCGGAGAGCGGAACACCAGCAGGACATTCAGGATCCGATCCCCCAGACTTTTACCGATCCCCTTGGCATCGTAGGTGATCCCATGGGCCGCGTGCTCCACGCTGTTCCACGGTGTCTCCAGCAGTGAAGCGCGGAGCACATGGACCGGACCGTCCACCGTGATGAAATACCGGAATGACAGGAGAGCGGCCGCGTTCGCCAACAGCACCGCGATCAGAACAAGGGTGGAGCGTGCTGGTCGCATCGGCGGGCTTGTCCAAAGAAAAGAGCTCCGGCCATCGGCCGAAGCTCTTTCCAAACGCCATGTGTACCGCTCAGAGCGCGTCCACCGCCGCTTCGAATTGGGCGAGTGTGGTCGGCGAGAAGGTTATCGGCGCGTTCATGTTGTCCGTGACCGTCACGTTGGTGAACGAAGAGAAGTAGTCGCTTCCGTTCTTGTACAGGCCCACCACAACGACCTGCATGCCCACGGGCACCTCATACCCGCCTCCGGTACTGAACGTT
The DNA here is from genome assembly GCA_044224725.1 of Flavobacteriales bacterium. GTDB lineage: Bacteria > Bacteroidota > Bacteroidia > Flavobacteriales_F > PHOS-HE28 > PHOS-HE28. The sequence goes on along the minus strand of JBGAJW010000031.1, from coordinate 317 downwards.
TGCCCGTTCACACTCCAGATCTGGGTGACGGCGTTCTCCGTGGGGAATGCGAGCCATACCTGGGTGCTGTCCGTGGGTTGGCCGTCCGGGATCGTCGCCGAGAACGGTGTAATGTCCGGATAGGAGTAGAAATGGTCGCAGTTGATCCAGTTCAGGCCGTTCGGGGTCAGTTGGTAGGGGATCGTGTAGTAGACCTCGACGTAGTCCGGCACCACCGTCACCGTCACGGTATCGACCGGGTTCCAGATCATCCGTCCCTGCGCGTTCTCGCTACCGGAGAAGAACGCCATCGCGGGATCCCCGACCAGGGTGGGTAT